>CACHUN010000001.1 GCA_902583075.1 uncultured Pelagibacteraceae bacterium
AATGCTTAAAAATATGAAAAGAGGATCAGTAATAGTTGATGTAGCAATTGATCAAGGAGGATGCGTTGAAACAAGTAAACCGACCACATTCGCTGAACCAACATACATTGTAGATGATATTGTTCATTATTGTGTAGCAAATATGCCCGGTGGTGTACCTAGAACTTCAACCATAGCTTTAAACAAGGCTACGCTTCCCTTTTTAAACAAATTAGCTAGCGATGGTTATTACAAAGCTTTAAAAGACGATCCAAATTTCTTAGCTGGCTTGAATGTCCATAAGGGTGAAGTAACATACAAAGCAGTTGCAGATGTCTTTGGATATGATTATTTAACCGCAAGAGATGCATTAAATTAATTAAGAATTTTTTTTATTTTTTTTTCAATATTACCACTTATAATTATAATTCCTTTTTCATTAGGATGCATTCCATCGTCTAAATTTAATTCAGGATTTAAAGCAACTCCATCAAGCAAAAAAGGAATTAAATTTAAGTCATATTTATCAGATAGTTTTTTATAAATTTGATCAAATTCATTTTTATAATCTTTTCCGTGACTATCTGGTGCTACCATTCCTGCTAAAATTATTTGAATTTTTTTGTTTAATATCTTTTTTATAGTTTTCTCCAAATTTTTCTCAGTTTCATTTGGACTAATACCACGCAACATATCATTTGCACCAAGACCAATTAAAATTAAATCGATATTTTTTTCGGCAATTGTCCATTCTATTCTGTTTAAACCAGCTGCAGATGTATCGCCTGATACACTTGCATTGATTACCTTAACTTTTAAACCATTTTTATTTAAATTATTCTCAAGCACTGAAGATAGATGATATTTTTTATCTAAACCATATCCCGCCATAAGACTATCACCGAATAAGACAACTTTGTAATCGGCTTTAGCCGCAAATCCTGTTATTAATAAAATAATTATTTTTATAATTAATTTTTTTATCATGAATAAACTTTTAAAATTATCTAATGTTAGTTTAAATTATACCATAGATAACAACTCTATAAATATTTTAAAAAATATTAGCTTTGAAGTAGACTACAAAGAAACTATTTCAATAGTTGGAGAAAGCGGTTCAGGTAAAACAAGTTTAATCATGTTAATTGGAGGACTCGAAAAGATTTCTGCAGGAAATATTTTTTTTAAGGACTTAGAAATATCCAATATGACTGAGGATGAAATTTCTGAAATCAGAAGAAAAAATATTGGAATAGTATTTCAATCATTTTATTTGATACCAAATTACACCGCACTAGAAAATGTGAGCCTATCTCTTGAAATAAATAAACTAGATAATGCAACACAAAAAGCTAAAGAAATTTTGGATAGATTTGGATTGAGCAATAGATTTAACAATCTCCCTAGTCAACTATCAGGAGGTGAACAACAGAGAGTAGCTATTGCAAGATCTGTTGTAATGAAACCAGAGCTTATTTTAGCTGATGAGCCAACTGGCAATTTAGATAGTGAAAATACAGAGAATATTTCTAGTTTACTTTTTAATTATATAAAAGATGAAAACGCTAGCTTAATAATGGTCACTCACGACAATAATTTAGCTAATTTAACTAAAAGAAAAATAACTATTAAAGATGGAGTGATTAGTGAAAATCAATGATTTAAGTCTTTATTCTAAATATGCATTTCGTGATTTAATTAGAAGTTATTCTAAAATTTTAAGTATAATAATAACTTTATTAATTAGTCTATTTATACTTAGTGCTATCTTAACCATCGAAGACAGTTTAGAGAATGAACTTAACGAAAATTCAAAAGTTCTTTTAGGAGGAGATTTAGAAATTGATTATAATAATAGAGAAGGAGATAGGAATTTAATAAAACAGGTTAAAAATATTTCAACAGTATCTCAAATAGTTGAATTCAGCACGATGATTTCAACTATTGAAAAAAAACACAATAAGACGTCATTTACTAGAATAAAAGCGATAGATCAAAATTACCCATTGTATGGAGATGTAATTTTTGAACCAGCTGGGTCATTAAAAAAATTAAATGAAATCGACAATACTATTCTGGTAAATGAAAATATTTTTAAAAATTTGAACCTTAAAATTAATGATATTGTAAAAGTACAGAATATAAAATTTAAAGTTATTGGTGTTGTAAAAGCTCTACCAGATATTGGTGGAGCATTTGTATTTGGTGATTTTGCATTAACAGGAAAAAAAACATTAGATAAACTAGAATTAAATACATTAGGAAGTTTCTTAAATTATGAATACAAAATTAAATTTGATGATTATAAAAATAAAGATAAAAAAATAATTGAAATTAAAAAAATTTTTAAAAATAATGATAAGGTAAAAATACGATATCCAGAGAATTCTGCAGGAGGCATAAAAAGAATTATTGATAATTTTTCACAATTTTTGTCACTAGTTTCAATAAGTGCTATGTTAATTGCTGGTATAGGAATTGCTAATACTCTTCTTTCTTTTATCAATCAAAAGAACTCATCAATCGCTGTTCAAAAAGCAATTGGAATTAATTCAGGAAATATTAAAACTATTTATTATTTACAGCTGCTAATTAGTTTAATATTTATTTCTTTAGTTGCTTATGGACTTAGTTTTTTCTTGGTCCCAGTTGTTGATAAATATATATCAGATGGACTTGGATTAAATATTCAGGCATCATTTTCTTTAACAAATTTATTTATTGTTTTTTTGGTTGGATTGTTAGTTATTATAATATTTTCAATCCCAACTGTTAATTCAATTGATCAAATTAAAGCTTCTAGTTTATTTAGAAATGTTTTTCAAAGTTTGCAGTTTAAATATTCAAAATTATCAATTAGCTTAAGTTTGTTACTGCTTACCATTTTAATCAGCTTGTTTGCTTTTAGGTCTTCGATACCTACTTATAGTTTTATATATTTTGCTTCGTTCTTTGTATGTCTAGCCGTCTTTTTTTATGTTTCCCGTTTTATAATATTATTATTGAGAAACAATCTATTTAATTTTGGTATTTCATCAAAAATAGCAATTAAAAATATTACACAATCAAAAAGCATAACACCTATAACTGTGATGTCACTTGGACTAGGTATGACATTGTTACTTACGCTAGCATTCGTAGGCTCTAATTTTAAAAGAGAAATAGCAAAATCAATTCCAGAAATTGCTCCAGACTATTTTTTTTTAGGTATCCAAAATAATCAAAAAAATTTGTTTAAAAAAATAATTATTGATTCTGATCAAGAGGCAGTTATGGAAATCGTTCCTATGGTATCAGCAGGTCTTGTAAAAATTAATGGAATAGATCCAAATACATATATTTCAAATTCTAATGATAGTTATTGGGTAATCATGAATGATAGAAGAGTTTCATGGGTTAATACAATTCCAAAAGATAATCCTATTTTAGAAGGCAGTTGGTGGGATACTTCAAAACCAAATAAGTTACAAATATCACTGGATAGTAAAGTTGCAAAAGACTTGGGAGTAAGTATAGGTGACAAATTTACACTTAGAATTTATGGAAGAGAAATTGAAGGAGAAGTAGTAAATTTTAGATTGGTTAACTATCAAGATTTAAGTATCAATTTTGCAATGTTACTAAATCCACAATTCGCAGAAAATATTCCACACGAATATCTCTCTACAATAAAATTTAAAAATATTAAAAGCTTTAATGAAGTTAATTTCTTAGATAAATTTCCAAGTATATCGATAATAAAAATTTCAGATTATTTATCAAAAGTTACCGATGTTCTAAATAAAGTTTTTATAGCAGTCAGCATTATATCAGCTGTAACAGTTATTATTGGCTTAGTTGTAATCTCAAGCGCGATAATTGTTCAAGGAAAAATTAAAATTTTTCAAAATCTGGTTTTTAAAATTTTAGGTTTTTCTAAGAAGGAAATTATAATGTCTTCAATTATTGAATTTATAATTTCCTTTTTGTCTATTATATTTTTTTCAACTATTTTTGCAGTATTAGCATCAAAGTTTATCATAGAAAATATTTTTCAACTTAAATGGTTATTTGAAATAAATATATTTTTTTATGTTACTATTGGAGTTGGTGTAGCAACACTTGCCCTAATTATAATTACAAACTTTAGGTATTTAAGTCCAAAAGTATATCCACTTGTAAGAAATGAGTAAGTTTAAATAATTTTATTAACTTTTTATTGAAGTTTTTAAAGCTTCGTAAATTAAATCTTCTGTAGTTTCCCCTATACTTCTATAAACTTCTTTATCACCCTTAAAAATCAATAGAGTGGTTTGATATAGTACATTAAATGAGTCAGCTATATCTCTATTTGTTACATCAAATGAAAAATATTCAATGTTATCAAATTTAATATCAGACAATTCACCTTTTTTTTTTGCTGTTTGTAAAACTTTCATCTGATTTGCACATGATCCACAGTACTCTATCCAAGAACTAATAACTATTAACTTACCTTCAGACTGTGCTTTCTCAAATAGTGCTTTATCAAATGTAGTCTTCTTTTCCATTGCATTTGCACTAAATGCAAACAAACAAATCATAAAGACAATTAAATTTTTCATAGTTTTTTTTAATTTTACATGATTAAATCAATAGATGAACATTGATTATAGTGACACATGTAAGCTTAAATTTATCTAGTAAAGGAAAATTTGTTTTTTCTAGGCTTCTAGTTAGCGAAGCCTAGTATTATAATTAACTTATAATAAGAGAGAGATGTTTAATAATAATTAAGTGTATCCATTTGATACAGCGTTACTTATGAATATTAGCTATGTGTAATCTGTATATATGTTCAAAAATGGCACTTTACTTATTTAAACTATGGCTTAAATTACTTTATGGGGTGCCATATAGGCTGAGATATACCCGTTGAACCTGTCCGGTAATTCAGAAAGGGAAGAATGGATAACATTAATATATTAAATCAATTATCTGCAATATTATTAACCTTAAGCATAAGTATAATTTTTGTCATTATTGGACTTGTATATTCAAAAAAATATCAAGGACTTAACAATTATTTAGTCGCAAGTAGATCAGTAGGTACTTTTTCTTTAACAACTAGTTTAGTTGCATCTGCATTAGGAGCATGGATATTATTTGGGCCTGCATCAGCGGCAACATGGGGAGGAATAGGGGCTGTTATTGGATATTCTCTAGGAACTGCATTCCCTCTTTTTATCTTAACTTATTTGGGAAAAAAATTTAGAGATAACTATCCAAGAGGAAAATCTTTAATTGAGGTTGTAAGATCTAGATTTGGCTCACAATTATTTAAACTGATTTTGTTTTTATCTATTTTTTATATGTCGATTTTTTTAATAGCAGAGGTTACTGCAGTTTCAATTTTAATAAACTATATTTCAGGAACAGACTTATGGATTACAGCATCAATCGTAATCATAAGTTCACTCATATATACTTTGTACGGCGGGTTAAGAGCTTCAATTTTTACAGATAATATTCAATTCATAGTATTTGGTCTGTTATTGTTGATATCATTTTCATATTTAATCTCCTTTAACTCAAATGAGTTTAGTTTCGAATTTATAAAACAGAACAAACCAAATTTACTAAGCCCAGGTTACTTACCAAATTTCACTGCTGGCTTAACTTTTTTTATAGCTGTTGCCGCAACCAATCTTTTTCATCAGGGAAATTGGCAAAGAGTTTATGCTGCTAAAGATAATAGAGTTTTAAAGAATAGTTTAATTATCTCATTTTTAATAATCATACCGATAGTATTTATGATGGGTTTTTCAGGGTTAATTGCAACTTCTCAAAACTCAAATGTTATTCCAGATCTTGCATTTTTTTCTCTATTGCTGAAAGATAATGTTGTTTATCTATCAGTTATAATAATCGTTTTAGCAATTTCTTTAACAGTAAGCAGTATAGATACTTTAGTAAACGCTATTTCAAGCCTAATAATTGTCGATGGGAATAAAGTCTTAAAATCTAAAGGTGATTACTTAAAACTTTCAAAGCAAATAATAATATTAATCTCTATAATTTCATTATTTGTAGCATCAAAAGGATTGAGTATTTTATATTTATTTTTACTGGCTGATTTATTTTGTTGCGCAGCAGTACTAAGTATATTTTTTGGGTTTTATTCTAAAACATTTAATGAAAAAAATGCATATGTATCAATTTTAGTTGGCTTGATCGGAGGAATTATTTTATTTCCAAGTCCAGACTTTTCAAAATCAATTTTAGTTGGAATAATACTGCCAATAGATTTTTTACCGGCATTTGTCTCTCAATCCTTACTGTTTTGCTCTTTTGTAGTTGCAACATTTTTACCCATTTTAACTTGGAAACTAAAGTAAACCATGATTTACATCTTGTTAATATAAATATATTGTAAAACAATTATGAGTTTTATTTTGCCATTTATAATATTAATTATTGTAGTTGTATTTATACATGAATATGGACATTACTATTTTGCAAAAAAATATGGTGTTGGGGTAACAGATTTTTCTATTGGTTTTGGTAAAGAATTGTTCGGTTGGAATGATAAATCGGGAACTAGATGGAAAATTTGCTGGATACCTCTTGGAGGTTATGTAAAATTTTTTGGTGATAGAAATGTATTTTCTCAAGCCGATCAAGAAGAATTGTTAAAAAAATATAATAAAGAAGACCAAGAAAAGCTATTTGTAACGAAACCACTTTACCAAAGATCTTTAATCGTTGCAGGTGGTCCAATAGCAAATTTTGTTTTAGCAATATTCATTTTTTTACTCATATACATGTTTGCTGGAAAAGATTTTACTCCAGCAGTTATTGATGAGGTTCAAAAAGATAGTCCAGCAGAAGTGGCGGGAATGCAAAAAAATGATGTGATACTTGAAATAGATAACAATAAAGTTGAGAGTATTCTTGATGTTTCTAAGCTGATATTAATGTCAACCTCTGAGATAGTTGATTTCAAAATTTATAGATATGATCAAGAGATATTATTAAAGGTTAAACCTAAAATTGTTGCAGGTGTTGATAATTTAGGAAATAAAATTAATAAAAGAATAGTTGGTATTAAACTAAGTCCATATAACAATGAAATAAATCATAAACGATTAGGTCCAGCAAATGCATTAATAGAGTCTGTTAAAGAAGTATATTTTGTAACTACATCGTCTCTTAAATATATGGGTTCAATGCTTACTGGATCTGGAGATAGCTCACAATTAGGTGGGCCAATTAGAATAGCAAAGATTTCAGGACAAGTGGCTGAATTTGGAATATTGCCATTTATTAGTATGATGGCCTATATATCAATAAGTTTAGGCCTAATTAACCTATTTCCAATTCCTCTTTTAGATGGGGGTCATTTAATGTTTTATGCATTTGAAAAGGTTTTAGGAAAGCCATTAAGTCAAAAAACACAGGAGGGTTTTTTTCGAATCGGAATGTTTTTATTGTTAACTTTGATGTTTTTTGCAACATTCAATGACCTTAAAGATTTAGGCTTATTTTAAAGGGATTTTCTAACGTCAAAAAAGCTATATAAATCAATACTTATTTATAACTATATGTAGTGGTAAATTTAATTAGAGACACAAAAAAAAAGCTTGAATTATCAACGATTTTGTTAAGTATATATTTATAACCTTTAAAACCGGAGCTAAAATGAACAAAAAACAACTTATAGCAAAATTAGCAGGGTCATTAAATCAAAGTAAAGCTGATGCTGAGCGTACATTTGATACGATTACCAACACTATTTTGGACGCTTTAAAAGGCGACGATAATGTTAAAATTGCTGGTTTTGGAACATATAAAGTGGCTAAAAGAAAAGCTCGAATTGGGCGAAATCCAAGAACTGGAGAACAAATCCAAATCGCTGCTTCTCAAAAGGTAAAGTTTTTACCTGCAAAAGCGCTTAAAGAAGTTTTCAATAAATAAACTTTTTAAAACAGCCTTTATTAAAAATTAGAATTTTATAAAGGCTGTTTTTTTACAATTATCCCGTGTACTACATGCAAATACTGCATATCTCATTTAAATAACAATCAATAGTTTTTAGTTTTATTAAATCTATAACAATCTCTTTAATTAAACGGAGGTGAAATGGTTAAACTTTTAAAAAAACTGGCTGGTCCATTAGTAAGTTTATTTTTCTTACTAAATATGACTAGTGCAGGTTATGCTGAAACTACAGTTTCAGCTGAAGTTGGTTTCATATTCAATACATTTCTTTTCTTGGTTTGTGGTTTCTTAGTAATGTTTATGGCAGCAGGTTTTGCCATGCTCGAATCAGGGATGGTAACATCAAAAAGTGTATCAGTAATATGTGCCAAAAATATCGGATTATTTTCAATAGCTGGAATTATGTTCTGGATGGTTGGATATAATTTAGCATACGGAATTCCAGAAGGTGGATACATTGGAAGCTTTACACCATGGTCTGATGCAAGTTCAGTTGATACTGGATATGCTGATGGATCTGATTGGTATTTCCAAATGGTATTCTGTGCAACGACAGTTTCAATTGTATCTGGAACATTAGCTGAGAGAATTAAATTATGGCCGTTCTTTTTATTTGCGGCTATTCTATCAGGAATTATCTATCCAATCGTTATGGGTTGGCAGTGGGGAGGTGGCTGGTTAGCAGCTGCTGGTTTCTCCGACTTTGCTGGTTCAACACTTGTTCACTCAACTGGAGGTGCAGCAGCATTAGCTGGAGCAATTCTTTTAGGAGCTAGAACTGGTAGATTTGATAAATCTGGAGCAGCTAAACCTATGAAGCCATTTGCAGCTTCTTCTGTACCATTGGTAACAGTTGGTGTATTTATTTTATGGCTAGGTTGGTTCGGATTCAATGGTGGATCACAATTAGCAATGGGAACATTTGATGATGCAGTAGCAGTTTCAAATATTTTCATTAATACAAACTTAGCAGCCTGTGGTGGTGTATTAGCAGCTGGTGCAATAACAAGATTAATGTCGGGTAAAACTGATGTTATTCAAATGCTTAACGGAGCAATTGGTGGTCTTGTTGCAATTACAGCTGAACCATTAATGCCTTCACCGCTAGCAGCAATTCTTATAGGTGCGATCGGTGGAATAATAGTTGTCTTCGGAACTAAATTATTATTCTCACTAAAAATCGATGATGTAGTAGGTGCAGTACCTGCTCACTTGTTCGCTGGAATTTGGGGAACTTTAGCAGTTCCACTAACTAACGGTGATGCATCATTCGGAGCGCAGCTTCTAGGAGTAATTTCAATCAATGCATTTGTATTTGTAGTATCTCTAATAGTATGGGGAATTATGAAGGGTACAATGGGTATTAGATTGAGCAAAGAAGCAGAAAGACTTGGTACAGATGTTACAGAGTCTGGAGTAATCGCATACGCAATAAGAGACTAAAGAATAACTATCTCTCTCTCTCTATAGTTGATAAAAGGCCCCTTAACTGGGGCCTTTTTTTTAGTTATTTTTTATGAAGTCTAAAACTTCTGCAGCATGGCCTGCTGCCTTAACGTTTCTCCATTCCTTAATAATTTTATTTTTCTCAATAATAAAAGTACTTCTTATTGTACCCATAAATTCTCGACCCATAAATTTCTTTTTGGTCCAAGCTTTGTAAGCTTTTAAAGAGATTTTATCTTCGTCTGCCAACAGTTCAAATTTTAAATTAAGTTTTTTACTCCATTTTTCGTGACTTTCTAAACTATCTTTCGATATTCCAAAAATAGTGCATCCAAGTTTCTCAAATTTACTTGAAAGTTTATTAAAATCATTTGTTTCAATTGTACATCCACTTGTATTATCTTTCGGATAGAAATAGATGATGATAAATTTTGATTTTACTTTACTTAATTCAACAGTTTTACCAGAAGTTGACTGTAGTTTAAAATTTGGTGATTTTTTATTTAACAAACTCACTTTCATTCCATAATTTATTTAGATTTTCGTTAGGTGATACACCATAAATTGAATTTATGTTAGTAAAATGTATAGCTAGAGATGGTATTGGGCTAAAACAAAACTCTTTTTTATAAATATCGTGTAACGGTTTCTCAAAAGGCAAATGTTCTACGGTAGACATGGTTTTTAAAAGATTAAAGTATTTTTGGATCATTTTCTTACTTGTTAAAAATGTACATAATGTTTGATCAACACGCCTCCAATGAGAACTATTACCAATAAGAATATTAGTATTGGTTGGATTGGTATATAAGTAGGGATAGTCGGTTGGGCAAATAAACAATTCATCATTAAGTAAACTTGAAAATTTCTCATAAGTATAAATCATTTCTTCAATAGAATTTAATTTATGCAAATAATCATCTTCTACAAAATATACTAGATCATTCGAGTCAAATGCAATATCTAAAGATTGACCTATGTTTGACATGTTAGATTTTTGATTTTCAGAAACGCTTTTATTATCTTCATTAATATTCTTAATATTTAATTTGTATTTGTCATAATTTAATTCTTTAATTTCAAAATCGAAAAATTGATTATCTAGAATTTTCTTATAGTTCTTAATTACTTCTATATTCGAATCATGGTCTATTATCGTTAATTTTAAATCGATTTTATTAAATAATATTTTTGAATAATTTAAACACTTTACAATAGAGTTTAAAGTTCTAATGGAATATTCATATTTTTCCTTGCTAAAAATCCGGTCTTTTGATTGGCTAAGCATTTTTACAGAGGCACAACTTCTTAAAATTATATGTAGTGAATTTACTTTTCTAGTAATTTTATATTCGCCTAATGGCAAGGTAATTGATCTGTCACCAATTTTAGATAAGTTCTCGTAACCATATTTATCAAGAGATGATAATGAATAATTACTTTGATCAACTATTTCAAAACCAAAAAACCTATTAATTTTTATTAAAAATTTTTTTAAAAATGAATTTTTTTTCTTTATTTCTAATTGTTTCACAATATAAGATATACTTATATGAATATTAAATCTGCATCAACTTTAGTATCAGAAGCTTTAAAAGAAATTAAAACAATATCACCAGCGGAAGCTCTAGAAAAATTAAATAACAATACTTGTAACCTCATCGATATCAGAGATGTGAGAGAACTAGAAAGATTAGGAAGAATAGAAAAGTCTTCTCACATACCAAGAGGAATGCTGGAATTTTGGATGGATCCAGATAGCCAATATTTTAAAGATGGTAAAATCGATATGAATAAGGAAATGGTTCTTTTTTGTGCTGGCGGTCTAAGATCAGCATTAGCAACAAAAACTTTACAAAGCATGGGTTTTAAAAATATTTGCCATGTAGATGGTGGTTTTGGATCAATGCAAAATTCAGGTTTTAAAGTAGTAAAGTAGTTTAGCTTTTTAATCTAACAAATTAATTCTTTTAGCGTAGAACATTCTTATTATCCAATAAATAACTAAACCTAAGGGACCAATAAAATAAGTTATTATTATTGGAACGAAGACTATATATCTGGACATAAATAATTTTTGACTATCTTTCATGATCCACGCTCCACAAAATAAGTTTATTGCTAAAAAGTGTGTCCAAAACATTATTAAAAAAGCTTCAGCTTCAAAAAGATTTCTCAAGTCATACAGACCAAGGTATAACGTAAAATTATAATCAAAATCATATCCAGAAATGTAGAAATAATAACCTAGATAAACATAGATAGCTGTTAAAATAAAAAATGGGAACACAGAAGTAACCAATAATCCACAAATCTTTGACTGTGGAAAAATAATCAGAATTAACCAGAAGGGTATTACACCTATATTTAACCATAAATAAATCATCTCTATGGTAAAAAAACCTACTATTTGTTCAATCATATTATTTTTATATTATATTAAATAAAACAATGATTCCCATAAAAAATAAAAAAAAGACTTTAGAAGTAACTGTTGATGAGATGACGAATTTTGCACTTAATTATGTGGAAAAATTTGCACCATCTAAACAACAATTAAGAACTTATTTATTAAAAAAATATTTAACATCAAGGACCCCTAATATAAAAAAAAACGATGTTTCTAACCTTATAGATATTGTTCTTGAGGATTTAGAGAAATCAAAGTTTATAAACGATAAGTTTTATTCAGAGTCTAAAGCAAAAAGTTTAATACAAAGAGGATCATCTATAAACAAAATAAGAAATTACTTAATGAATAAAGGTGTAGGTGAAAAATATATTAAAAATACTATTGAACAAATAAAAGATAAGAATGAGGATCAGGATTTTTTTTCAGCCATAAAAATCTGTAAAAAGAAAAGAATTGGACCATCAAGACAAGAAGACAATCGACCTTTGTTTTACAAAAAAGATATAGGAGTATTAGCTCGCTCAGGTTTTGATTTTGAAGTTTCAAGAAGAGTTATGGATCTTGAAAAAGATGAATATTTAAAAATAATTAATCTTCTTTAGTTTTTTTATTTTTTTCTTCTAAATAGTATTGAATTTTATTTCTAATATAATTTTTAACCATCACAAATACAATTAAACCAAATATTGATACAGATACAATTATAATTAAAATTATTCTTAATTGTTCACTCATTATAAATTTTTACTTCTCTTTAAAATTATACTTGGATTTTTAAAATCTTTTTTACCATAAGTAATTTCGTTGCCATTAAAGTCAGTTACTATTCCCCCTGCGTTTTCAAGTATAGCATGCCCAGCAGCTATATCCCATTCACAAGCTCTTGGCTCTGCAACATATCCGTCAAATTCTCCTGCAGCTATTACACAAAATTTAAGAGAGCTTTTCATTCGAACGTACTGCGTAACTCCTAAATCTTTATGAATTTTTTCAATTTCAGGTTTTAGTTTGTTTGAATACGAAACTACTTTTATTGAACCTTTAGGAGAAATTTTTTTACAGTCTAATTTTATAGTTTTGTTAAAAGTAATTTCATATGATTGACCTTTTCCAAAACTATAAAACATCCTTTTTTTTGCAGGCACATTAATTAAACCGGCAACAGCTTTTCCATTTAATATTAATCCAGCGTTAATAGTGAATTCCTCACCATTATTTATATAGTCGTATGTTCCGTCAATTGGATCAACTAGCCAGAAATTTTTTAAATTATTTTTAGATTTATTGTGAGAAGCTTCTTCAGAAACAATGGGTATATCTGGCGTCAACTCTAGCAATTTTTTTGTGATAATTTTATTTACCTCAAGATCACCATTGCTTACAGGGGTATTGTCTGATTTGATTTCCTTATTTAAACCCTCATATCTTAAATTAATCGAAACTTCTCCAGCCATTAGAAAAGTATTAATTAAATCTTTGACAACACTCTTAATTTTACTTTCATCCATTATTATCAATTCTTTCGAGTTCAATATTATTTGCATTTATTACTTTTTTTCCAACATTTTGGAAATTAACAGTTACTTTGTCATTAATAATAGACTGAACTTGACCAATACCCCAACTTTTATTAGCTGGATTAATAACTTTGTCACCTGGTTCAAAATCTAAAATCATTTAATTTAACTTATAATGGAAATAAGTATAAATACCATCAAATGAATTTAGAAACTAACTCATTAGGATTTAATAAAAAACCGTCAGAAACTACGGTAGTGGTAGCAATGTCTGGAGGTGTAGACTCGTCAACTGTTGCGGGGATGATGAAACAAGAAGGTTATAATGTAATTGGAATTACTTTAAAACTTTACAATGATGGCAAAGAAGTTGCTGCTTCAAAACAGTGCTGCTCAGGTCAAGATATTATGGATGCAAAAAGAGTTGCGCATAAATTAGATATTGAACATAAGATTTTATATTACCAAGATAAGTTTAAACAAGGTGTTATCGATAACTTCGTTGAAAGTTATTTAAAGGGCGAGACACCAATACCATGTGTACAATGCAACCAGACAGTTAAATTTAAAGATTTATTTGAATTTTCGAAAGATTTAAATGCTGATGCGCTAATTACAGGTCATTATGTAAAAAGTTTAACACAAAATAACTTAACTAATATGTACCAAGCAATTGATGAAAATAGA
Source organism: uncultured Pelagibacteraceae bacterium (assembly GCA_902583075.1). Lineage (GTDB taxonomy): Bacteria > Pseudomonadota > Alphaproteobacteria > Pelagibacterales > Pelagibacteraceae > Pelagibacter. Next base: position 14,002 of record CACHUN010000001.1, read on the forward strand.
GATCAAAGTTATTTTTTATTTAATACTACAAGAGAGCAATTAAATTATATAAGATTTCCACTAGGTGGACTTCTTAAAGATAAAACAAGAGAAATTGCAAAAAATCTAAATTTAAATGTTGCTGATAAACCAGATAGTCAAGATATATGTTTTGTGCCCAATGGAGATTATGCTTCTGTAATAAAAAAATTTAAACCAGAATCGTACAAGAAAGGAAATATAAAAAATTTGGATGGTAAAGTGGTTGGAGTACATGATGGAATTGTTAATTTTACTATTGGACAAAGAAAAGGAATTAAAGTCTCAAATGAAGAGCCATTTTATGTAATTAAAATTGATGCTGAGAAAAATGAAATTTACATTGGTCCAAAAGAAGAGCTGGCAAGAAGTAATATAAATTTAAAAAACGTAAATTTACTAACAGATAAAAAAGAATTAAGCAAAAATGTATTGGTTAAAGTAAGGTCTACTGGCAAACTTTTAGATGCAAAAGTTGATATAGAAGATAATGAAAATGTTAAAGTAAACCTTCTAAAACCAGAATACGGAATATCTCCCGGCCAAGCTTGTGTATTTTACAAAAAAGACCAATTTGGTCACAAAGTTTTAGGTGGTGGTTGGATTAAAGATTAAAATTTCTATTTCTTTTTATTTTTTTTTCTGGCTCTTCTCTTTTTAGAGCCCATTTTTCTTCGGCCTCTATGTTTTTTTGGGTATCCCATAATCTCCTTAGTTTTACTATTTTATTGACTTATTTGGTGGATATAGCATTGTCCTAAGTACATATCAAATTTTTTATGGATTATTCCTTTAAAACTTTTTTAAAGCATACAGCTAAAGATTTTCACAACCATTCTGTCAATCCACCGGTTGTAAGGGCATCCACAATTATTTTTAAATCAATGCAAGATTTAAGAAAAATGCAAAGAATGGCTTTAAAAAAACCATTAGGTGGACATTATGATTACGGTAGAAAAGGCACATCAACTACTTTCATATTACAAAAAATTCTTACCAAACTAGAGGAATCATACAATGTATTTTTAACTCCAACTGGATTTGGATCGGTATTTCTATCAGTATTTAGTGTAACAAGACCAGGAGATGAGATAATAGTTTCAGACCCACTTTACAATCCAACAAGAAATTTAAGTGAAAAATATCTTAAAGAATTTGGAATTAAAACAAAATTTTATAACCCTCATGATTTAAAGTCTCTAGAAAAAGGCATAACAAGTAAAACTAAACTAATTTACGTTGAGTGCCCTGGAAGTAATACTTTTGAATTCCAAGATCTAAAAAAAGTTATTTCTATTGCAAAAAAAAATAAAATATTTACTGCAATAGATAATACCTGGGCAACACCATATTTTTTTAAACCCATTAAATTGGGTTTTGATATGTCAATAGTATCAGCAACAAAATATTATTCAGGACATTCCGATGTGATGGGTGGAAGTTTAGCTGTTAACAAAAAAGTATATAAACACGTCAAAAAAGCAGATGATGTTTTGGGTTTAAGATTGGGTCCTGATGATGCTTATTTAATAACAAGAGGCTTAAGAACTTTAGATATTAGATTAGATAAACATGAGTCTAATGCTAAAGAAGTCTGTAAATTTCTTTCCAAAAGCAAAAAAGTAAAACTTTTGTATCCTTATAAAAAAAACTCTTTCAATTTTAGAATGTGGAAAAAATACTACTCTGGCTCATCAGGTCTTATGGGATTAATTATAAGATCTAAAAGCAGAAAATCTGTTTTGAAATTTGTAAATTCGTTAAAATTATTTGGTCATGGTTATAGTTGGGGTGGGTTTGAAAGTTTAGCATTGCTGCAAAGTAATATTGAGATGGGTGATAGAAAATTCCTAAATTTAGATAAAAATGAACACTTGGTAAGATTACATATAGGACTAGAAGACCCAAAAGATTTAATTGCAGATATAAGAAAAAGCCTTATGCTCATTAAATGAGCAAAGTAAAATTTTTCACTAGTAAAAAGGCACTGGTTACCCTTATTGCAGCTTCATTAACAGTTATTTTTGCAATGGGTATAAGGCAAACATTTGGCTTATTTTTTTTTGATTTTAATACAGATCTGAATATTTCTATCTCACATTTTGGTTTTGTAATAGGTTTGCAACTTTTAATGTGGGGAATCTTCAGTCCAGTTTTTGGTTTCATAACTGATAAATATGGAGGTGCAACAGCAATATTTGTGGGTTTTTTATTTTTTTTATCAGGACTATTACTTTTCTACTCAGGACTTAATACTGGACACTACTTTACTCTAACGATTGGAATATTGATAGGTATAGGATTAGGTGGTACTGCTATAAGTATCCCAGTATCAGTTGTTGCTAAACATTTTCCTGCTTCTAATAGAACAATAGCAACAGGTATTGTTACATGTGCAGGATCTTTTGGTTTTTTTGTTTCACCTTTATTGGTTAGATACTCATTAATTGAAATGGGGTGGGAAATTACAATTTTATATTTTTGTTTTCTATTAGGAATTGGATTAATTGTTGCTTTATTTGTAAATACACCAAAAATTCCAGTTGGAAGTAGTAATTTAGATAACAATCAAACAGCATCAGAAGCTTTAAGAGAGGCTTTTGGAAATAAAAGTTTCATATTTTTAACTCTTGGTTTTTTTGTTTGTGGTTGGCATATTGCTTTAGTGGCTACACATATCCCAACTTATATGATGGATAGAGGGCTACCCGATTGGACAGCAGCAATGATATTAGCTCTAGTTGGTGTTTTTAATATGATTGGTACAATTGGTGCAGGTTATTTAGCAACTAGATTTAGCAAAAAGAAAGTTTTAAGTGCAATTTATTTTTTAAGAGGTGTATCATTAATTTATTTTATATTTTTACCTCCGAGCGTATTAAATTGTATAGTATTTGGAGTAACATTTGGGCTTCTGTGGCTTTCAACTGTACCTCCAACTAATGGAATAGTGGGGCATATATTTGGAACAAAACATCTAGGTCTTTTATATGGTATTGTATTTGTCAGTCATCAGGTAGGATCCTTTCTTGGAGCATATCTAGGTGGAGTTTTTTATGAAATGCATGGTAACTTTGATTATGCTTGGTACGCATCTATCGCACTTTCTATTTTTGCTGGTGTGATACACTTACCTATAAAAGAGAAAACAATTGAACGAGTTCAGACAGCATAAACTTAAGTTTAATAAATATTTAGAAAAACTTTATCAGTCTAATAAGCCCATTGTTATTTATAAAGTTGACGGGGGTTATAATATTTATACTGATTTTTCAAAGAAGATAACGCTTAACAAAAATAATATTGCAAAATTTTTACATAGCTTTTCTTCGAAAAAATATAGAAAAGAAACCGACTTATATGTGGGATTTTTTGGTTATGAGATTTTATGTAATCTTTTAAATTTATCTATAAAAAACCAAAAAAATTTAAAATTTCACAAGGGTATTTTTTATAAACCTGAAACATTAATTAAAATAAGAAAAAAAATTACTATTCATTCAAATGTAAAAAGAGCTCAATTCAATGAAGTCTTTCAAAAAACCAAAATTCTAAGCCCTTTTAAGCTCAATTTAGATTTTAGCAAATATCAAAAAATATTTGATACATTTTCAAGAAAAATTAAAGAGGGTGAAACGTACCAAATTAAAATATGCACAAAGTACAAAAATAAATCTACAATTAATTCGGTAAATTTCTTTTGGAAACTAATGAAGATTAACTCTTCACCTGAATCATTTATGATTAGAGATAAAGACTATTCAATAGTTAGCTGTTCTCCTGAGACTTTAATCAATCGAGTTGGTAATTTTATAAATACTAAACCTATTGCTGGTACCTTAAAAAAAAATAAATATACAACAAAATCTAAAGCTCTCAAATTCTTTAGAAATAACATCAAAGAAACTAAAGAACATAATATGATTGTTGATCTTGAAAGAAATGATTTATCTAGAATATGTAAGCCAGGTACAGTAAAAATCAAAAAACAAAAATATGTAGAGGAATATAAGCACCTATATCATTACGTGACTAGCATTATTGGAAAATTAAATCAAAAAACATCTGTTATAGAAATAATTAAGTCAATGATGCCAGGTGGATCTGTAATTGGTTGTCCTAAAATAAGAACATTGGAATTACTAAATTCACAAGAAAAGGAAGATAGAAATATTTTTACTGGGAGTTTTGGGTATATAAAATTTAATGAAGATATGAGATTTAATTTAATTATAAGATCAATTTTAAATTTTAAAAATAGATCAGAAATATCTGCTGCATCTGGAGTTGTGTTGGATAGCAATCCAAAGAAAGAATTCAATGAAAACTTTATCAAGGCAAAATCACTTTTGGAATTATTTAAATGATTTATATTATTGATCATCAAGATTCATTTACCTGGAATGTAGTTCATCAATTTTCTGAATTTGATGAAGTATATTGTTCAAATTACTTTGATATAAATAAAAAATTACTAGATCAATGTGAAACAATTGTATTTTCTCCTGGACCAGGTTCACCAGAAGATTACCCAACATCGATAAAGATTTATAATAAATTCAAAGGAGCAAAAAAAATTATTGGTATTTGTCTTGGTTATCAATTGATCTTACACAGTGAAAATGGAAAAATTATTCAGCAAAAAAAAATTTACCATGGTTTTCAATCAACTGTTAAAGTCACAAGTAATCACTCTATTTTTAAAAAAAATTCAATTTTTAAAGTTGGCAGGTACCATTCGCTCAAGTTAAAAGAACCTTTTATGAGAAAAAACTTTAATATCACAATGAGATGTACCAAATCTGATATAGCAATGGGTTTCGAAAATACTCAAGATGATGTATATGGTTTTCAGTTCCATCCAGAATCTTTTTTGACAAATAATGGCAAAATACTTATTAAAAAAATCTTATCAGCGTAAAGACTTTAAAGAAATCGAGTTTGATAATCTATGGAATAAGGATGGAGTTTTTACAACAATGTGGATCTATAATAATCCACCTAAAATCCTTTTTTTTAGAACACACATTGATAATTTAATAAAATCATTAAAGGCTTATAAGATCTATGAAAAAGGAATAAAAAATAAAATATTAAAATTAATAAGTGAAAATATAGATAAAACAAAATCATATAATCATTTACTTAGAGTTGCTTTAAATAAAAAAACTGTTTCAATATCACTAAGAGATAGAGTTAAAACCAAGCAAAGATTTGGTATTAAATTAGTCAATTATGAAAGAGTGAAACCTGAATATAAAAATTTAAAATACAAAAAAATTTTAGGTTATCTATCTAAAATTAATACATCTAAAGAAGACATTGCTTTATGTGTAAATGATAAAATATTTGAAACTGGAACATCAAATTTATTATTTGTAAAAAACAATAAAATTTATTCACCAAAAAATAAGTACTATAGAGGTACAAATCTTAAATTTTATGAAAAAAAATTCAATATAATTAAAAAAAATATTTATTTCAAAGAATTAAATCAATTTGATGAAATCCTGCTTATTGGTTCTGGTAAAGGAGTAGTTTCCACAAGTTATATTGTAGATTACAATTGGAAGAGAAGAAAAAACAAAATATTTAATTCAATGTACAAAACTTTTGAAAAAGAATTTAAAAAAGAAAAATATATTTATAATTAAAAAATGAGAGATCCCAATAATCCATGTCTATTTTGTAATATATCCTGCAATGAATTCGAGCTAGAAAATGAACTGGCCTACGCGAGTTATGATACTTACCCAGTTTCAAAGTATCATGCTTTAATTGTTCCAAAGAGACATGTTGAAAATTATTTTGAACTAAATAATGAGGAAGTTCTAGCTTGTGACGCCCTTCTAAAAAAACTAAAAAAGAAGCTTGAAATTAAAGATGATACAATCGAGGGATTTAATGTTGGATCAAACTCTGGTAAAACTGCAGGACAATCAATTAATCATTGTCACATTCATCTGATTCCGAGAAGATCCGGAGATGTTGATAATCCCCAAGGCGGTGTGAGAAGTGTAATCGCCTCGAAACAACATTATGTGCGTAAAACTAAATAATAATTACCTTTATAAGCTGTTGAAATGTCATTATATCGCGGTTGATCTATCTAAATAAGTGTACTAGAAATCTTATGCGGAAGGAACAAATTCACTATGATATCAACTAATCCATTTTTAATATTAGCTGAGATAGTACCACCATTTTTGATGCAATCTTTTGTTATTTTAATGGGTTTACTAATTCTAGTTGGAACAATTATGGATATTATTCATAAAAAAAATGTGAAGTATTTCTTTAATAATGCAAAAAAAGCAAAATTATCTGCTACGAAAACTTTATCAACAGGAGAGAGGATATCTGTAATCTCAAAAACTATTGCAAGCGACATTGCTACTACATCAGAACTTGGTGCTGGTAAAAGAAGAGTGGCGCATGTAATGGGCATGTACGGAACAATACTTTTTTGGGTAGGATCAGTTGTAATGATATTCTTTTATACTTCCCCAGGATCCACTACTCCAGCAGTGTGGCCAATAATATGGCATGTTGGAGCAGCACTAACTGTATTAGGAGGATCTTGGTTTTGGTTTTTTCTAAGAGTTGATGTTTATTCTGAGGCACAACCTTGGTTTAGAGTGATTAAAGCTGACTTATTTGTTTTAGCATTAATAGCATCATCATTATTTGGTTTGATATGGTCTTATCTTCAATCACTAAATCTTGTTGGAAGATATGATGATATGGTTTTCTTAACATTATTTATTGCAGCAAATTTGGTTTTATTTGGTGGAGTATATTGGTCAAAATTTGCTCATATGTTTTACAAACCTGGTGCAGCACTACAAAAAAATTTAGCAGAAGCTGATGGTTCTAGAGATAATCTACCACCAGAAGCAGATGCACCTGAGCAATTTGGCTTAGGTATAAAAAGAGAAGAGCCAAAACACTATTAATATGATAAAAATTAAAAAGGAGAAAAATTAAATTATGTCAACTTTTGTATATATGACACGTTGCGATGGCTGTGGTCACTGCGTAGATATTTGTCCATCGGATATAATGCATATCGATGAAACAATAAGAAGAGCAAAGAATATTGAACCAAACTTTTGTTGGGAGTGCTATTCATGTGTTAAGGCGTGCCCTAATCATGCAATTGATGTAAGAGGTTATGCTGATTTTGCACCAATGGGACACAGCGTAAGAGTTAGACGTGAAGAAGAAAAAGGAACTATCTCATGGAAGATAAAATTTAGAAATGGAACTACGAAAGATTTTGTATCTCCAATTACAACTAAACCATGGGGAAAATTTATTCCAAAACTCGCAGAAGGAGATAAGCCAAATCAAGGAGAGATTAATTCTCAAAGATTATATACTGAGCCAGAAGGTTTAAATATTGATGGAGAACTACCATCAGTTCCCAAAGAAACTTTCAAAAAGGGAGTTTATTATTAATGGCTAAACATAAAACACATTTCGAAGATTGTGATGTTCTAGTAGTTGGAGGTGGAATGGCTGGAACCGGTGCTGCTTTTGAAGCAAGGCACTGGGGTAGAGATTTGAAAATTGTTTGTGTAGAAAAAGCAAACATAGATAGAAGTGGTGCAGTTGCCCAAGGATTGTACGCAATTAACTGCTATATGGGTATGCAATGGGGAGAGAACCAACCTGAAGATCATGTCAGATACGCACGTAATGACTTAATGGGAATGGTGAGAGAAGATTTAGGTTATGATATGGCACGTCACGTAGACTCAACAGTTCACATGTTTGATGAGTGGGGACTACCAATGATGAAAAATGAAAAAACTGGTCGTTACTTAAGAGAAGGTAAATGGCAAATTATGATTCATGGTGAAAGCTATAAGCCGATAGTTGCTGAAGCTGCTAAAAAATCAGCTGATAAAATTTACAATAGAATAATGATCACTCATCTTTTGATGGACGAAGAAAAAGAAAATAGAGTAGGTGGAGCTGTTGGGTTTAATATGAGAACAGGTGATTTTCATGTTTTCAGAGCAAAAACAGTTATAGTTGCAGCAGGCGGTGCATCTCATATATTTAAGCCGAGAGCTGTTGGAGAAGGTATGGGAAGAACTTGGTATGCTCCTTGGAGTAACGGTTCAGCTTATGCACTACCAATTGCTGCTGGAGCAAAAATGACTCAAATGGAAAATAGAATAGTGTTATGTAGATTTAAAGATGGATATGGCCCAGTTGGAGCATATTTCCTACATTTAAAAACCTATACTCAAAATGCTAATGGGGAAAACTATGAAAAGAAATGGTATGAACAAACTAAAGAATTGGTTGGTGAATATATAGACCATCACCCAACCCCTACATGTTTAAGAAATCATGCATTTATTCAAGAAACTATGGCAGGTGGAGGCCCAATTCATATGGTCACTACAGAGGCTTTCCAAGATCCACATTTAGAAACTGTTGGTTGGGAAAACTTCTTAGGAATGACAGTTGGTCAAGCTGTTGTTTGGGCATCACAGAATATTGATCCTAAATATACAAATCCAGAACTTACTACATCGGAGCCTTACGTTATGGGTTCACATGCTACATGTTCAGGAGCATGGGTAAGCGGACCAGAAGATCTATCACCACCAGAATATTTCTGGGGTTACAACAGAATGTTAACAATCGAGGGACTTTTTGGAGCTGGAGATACTGTTGGAGGTAGCGCACATAAATTTTCATCAGGATCATTTACAGAAGGTCGTTTAGCAGCAAAAGCAGCAGTTAAATATATTGAAGACCAAAAAGCTAATGATATTAAAGTTAGCGATAAACAATGTGAAGACTTTAAAACAGCTGTTTATAAACCACTTGAAAATTATACTGTTGGAAGAAACGAGATAACTGGAGGAACTGTTTCACCTAGTTATATCTCTCCGATTCAAGGCCTTCAAAGATTACAAAGAATTATGGATGAGTATGTTGGAGGAATTGCAACAAACTACATGACTAACGCGAATATGCTGAAAAAAGGTCTGGAATTGCTTAAATGGCTTGAAGAGGATTTAGAAAATGTTGGAGCAGAGGACTACCATCAGCTAATGAGAGCTTGGGAGCTTAAGCATAGAGCTTTAACATCTCAGTGTGTAACAGAACATACTATGTTTAGAGAAGAAACTAGATGGCCGGGCTATTATTATAGAGGTGATCATATGAAGCTTGACGATGATAATTGGCATTGTTTAACAGTTTCTAGAAGAGATCCTAAAACTGGTAAGTTTACTTTAGAAAAAGTGCCCGTTTACCATATCGTAGATGAGAACGAGAAGAAAAAAGAAGCTTCTTAATTGAATTAAAACAGAAATGGCCCTTTTAGATAAATCCGACGAGGAAATTATTAAAATTGCTGAACCAATGTGGGCCAACTTAGTAAAATCCTCTAATATCAAAGATTACGGTGGCTTTACTCGAGATTTGTCATCTCAAATGATGTACGGAGCTAATGAAGTCGAACTTGGAAAACAATGGGCAAATAATGAGTTGATTTCAAGTTTAGCTGAAGGATGTAAGGCAATCGGCTGTCTTAGAAGAGGTCTTTACATAACAGTCTTATATAAACAGACTAGCACAAAGATCCCTGGAGACTTTTTGGGAAGACTAGTTCTTGGAGAAGAGGGAGATGAGGTCAAAGTCTTCGGTGCAACAATTTTCTAAATATTTTTAAAAAATATTTGCATTTATTACAACTTGTGATATTCCGCGAGTATGTTTCAAATAATAAATCATAATTTAAAAAAACTTCCTTTATTCTTTGAAAATCAACTAAGTAAAATAATTAAATCATTTTTATATCTTTTTATCTTCTTTGCTTGGGGTATAATTCTTCTAAGTACTGCACAGAATTTTATTTAAAAAAACATTCATATTTATTGACTTTATATTCTTAGAGGAATAATTACTTTAAATGGAGTATTTTCTTCCAATTGCACAAGTCGAAATAAATTTACTTTTTATATTTGGTCTAAGTTTAGTTGTAGGAATTTTATCTGGCTTGTTTGGAGTAGGTGGAGGATTTTTGATGACACCTTTTTTAATTTTTTTAGGTGTACCTCCTATTTATGCAGTTCCCAATGAAGCCAGTAATATTTTAGGAACTTCAGTCTCTGGATCTACAACTCATTATCTTAAAGGAACACTCGATTACAAAATAGGTTTCATGATTGTCATTGGAGGAGCTATCGGAACAATACTTGGAATTATAACTTTTTCATATTTCAAAGATATTGGAAAAATCAATGTAGTTATATCTTTAGCTTATATGTATATCCTTGCAATTTTAGGAACCTTTATGCTTATTCAAGGTGTATCAGAAATTGATAGAGCAAGAAAAAAAATAACTGAAAAAAAAAAACTACATAAACATTATTGGATACACGGTCTTCCTTTAAGAATGCGTTTTAAAAAGTCGCAACTTTATGAAAGTGCATTTACACCAATAATAATCGGTCTCATAGTTGGTTTCGTCGCTGCAATTATGGGAATAGGTGGTGCTTTCATTTTAGTACCAGCAATGATTTATATTATTGGGATGCCAACAAGATTAATTCCAGGTACTTCCCTTTTTGTAACTATATTTATCAGTGCGATAGTTACAATTTTGCATGCGTTGAATTATGGAACCATAGATTTAATATTAGTTACTGTTTTAATTTTAGGTTCAATAATAGGTGTACAGTTTGGACAAAAAATTGGAGAAAAAATTGATAGCTCAGAATTTAAAACTATTTTAGCAATATTATTACTATTAGTTGGTATAGCAATTGCTTATGATACATTTATCAAAGATGAAAAAACAACAATTGTTATTGTTAATGTTACAGATAATTTAGGACCATTAAGTGAATTTATATTAAATTTTTCAAGAGATTTACCAGTATTTTATGGTCTAACCTCAGTTTTACTTGCAGTAGTACTCGGAGTTGGAGCTGCAATGATTAGAAGAGTTTATTCTAATTGGGATGATAAAAGATTAGCAAAATTAAAAAAATAATTAGGCGCTTCTATATAATTTAGTCATAACAAACTCTTTATGACCAAGAGCTTCAGCACAAGTTAATCTTCCATTAGCAACCCTTAAAGTTGATTTGATTAACTCATCTCCTGCTTGGCTCAAATTCATTTCTCTAGATAAAATTTTAGAAACGTCCACATCAATATGTTCACTCATAGCTTTTGCTGTAAGAGGATTAGCTGTCAATTTAATCACAGGCTCTATAGGATTTCCTATAATATTGCCTTGTCCAGTTGGGAATAAATGGATATTAAAACCTCCTGCAGCTTGTAAAGTAACACATTCTGCTGCTGCTGAAGAAGTATCCATGAAGTACAATCCAGCACCTTTTGTCGGTTCCTCGGCTGGCTCTAGAACATCAATAAACTGACATCCTCCAATTTTCTGAAAATTACCAAATGCCTTTTCTTCAATAGTAGTTAATCCACCAGCAATGTTACCTGCAGTTGGTTGACTTTCTGATAAATCATCTGTTGCTTCTTTAAGAATAAAATCATTATAATCATTCCATGTCTTTTTAAACTTTGCTTGAGCCTCCGGTGTTTTGCCTCTTTTTTCGCAAACTGTTTCAGCTCCTGTAAGCTCAGAAGTCTCACCAAAACATAAATGAACACCAAGTGGTTCTAATTTATCCATAAGATTTCCAACAGTAGGATTAGATGCTAATCCTGAAGTTGTATCAGACTCTCCACATTTTACTGAAATCCATAAATCACTTATTGGACACTCTTCTCTTTGTTTTTCAGAAGCCCACATTGAAAACTCTTGTGCTTTTTTTGAAACTTTAGCAATAGTATCTATATCTCCAACTCCTTCTATACTAAAACCTTCAACTGGTTTGCCAGTTGTTGCAATTGCATCAACAATCCTTTTTGTCCATTTAGGTTCAATACCTACAACTATAACAGCTGCAACATTAGGATTTTTACCTGTACCAATCATTGTTCTAAAATGAAGTTCTAAATCTGCACCAAACTGCAGTCGCCCATAAGAGTGAGGTAGAGCTATTGTACCTTTAATGTTATTTGCTACTGCTTCTGCACATGCATTTGAAATATCGTCTACAGGAAGAATAATAACGTGATTACGTGTTCCAGCACGACCATTTTCTCTTTTATATCCTAAAAAACTATCTGGAATTTCCATTTATTACCACTTTTTTGTTTTTACGTTATGAACATGAACATGTTCACCTTTTTTAATATTTTTAACTACTTTCCCAATATCATGACCATATTTCAAAATAGTGTCACCTTCATTTAGATCTGCCATTGCAATCTTATGACCCAATTGTATTTCGTCTTTTGATTGTATTGAAACAGACTTATCGTTTTCCATTATCCAACAATTACAATTTTGTTCTGGGGTTATTTTTTTTATAACAACTACGCCAACGTTGTCTTTTTCATCATGTATTATTATATCAGTATTTGACATTGTGACGATTTCTTTATTTGAAATTCGATAAATCTTATATATTAATCGGGCTCTTTGACAAATAAAAAAAAGAATTAGAAAGGCTGAACTATGACTAAAATGACAACAGAAGAAGCATTCATAAAAGTTCTTCAAATGCACGGGATTGAACATTCGTTTGGAATAATAGGATCAGCTTTCATGGCAATATCTGATTTGTTTCCTAAGGCAGGAATTACCTTTTGGGATGTTGCTCATGAGACTAATGGTGGTTTAATTGCTGATGGTTACACAAGAGCAACCGGAAAAATGTCAATGGTTATTGCTCAGAATGGTCCAGGGATAACTGGATTAGTTACACCAATTAAAACAGCTTATTGGAATCATACACCATTATTATTAGTTACTCCTCAAGCAGCGAATAAAACTATGGGTCAAGGTGGCTTTCAAGAAGTAGAGCAGATGAATTTATTTAAAGATATGGTTTGTTATCAAGAAGAGGTTAGAGACCCTTCAAGGATGGCAGAAGTGTTAAATAGAGTAATAGAAAAAGCATTTAGAGGTTCTGCACCAGCACAAATAAATGTGCCTAGAGATTATTGGACACAAGTAATAGATATTGATTTACCACCAATTGTAAGATTTGAAAGACAAGGCGGAGGAAAAGAGGCAATTGAAAAAGCTGCAAAACTTTTATCAGATGCAAACTTTCCGGTAATATTATCCGGAGCAGGTGTAGTAATTGGTAATGCAATTGATGAATGTAAAAAGTTAGCTGAGAAGTTAGATGCTCCAGTATGTAATGGATATCAACATAATGATAGTTTTCCAGGAAGTCATCCATTAGCAGTGGGACCATTAGGATATAATGGATCTAAAGCTGGTATGGAGTTAATTTCAAAAGCAGATGTAGTTTTAGCTTTAGGAACAAGATTAAATCCTTTTTCAACTTTACCTGGATACGGAATTGATTATTGGCCAAAAGATGCAACTATTATTCAAGTAGACATGAATCCAGACAGAATTGGACTTACAAAAAAAGTAACAGTTGGTATTTGTGGAGATGCTAAGATGGTTTCACAACAGATTTTAGAAAAACTTTCACCAACAGCTGGAGATAATGGTAGAGATGACAGAAAAAATTTAATTCATCAAACAAAATCAGCTTGGCTACAAACACTTACAAGTTTAGATCATGAAGATGATGATCCAGGGACAGTTTGGAATAAAGAAGCTAGAGAAAGAGACGCAGATAGAATGTCCCCAAGACAAGCTTGGAGAGCAATACAAGCTGGAATGCCTGAGGATGTAATTATTTCAAGTGATATTGGAAATAATTGTGCAATAGGCAATGCATATCCAACTTTTGAGAAACCAAGAAAATATTTAGCACCAGGTTTGTTTGGTCCATGTGGTTATGGTTTTCCATCAATACTTGGAGCAAAAATAGGGTGTCCAGATACACCAGTAATTGGTTTTGCAGGTGACGGTGCTTTTGGAATAAGTATGAATGAAATGAGTTCTTGTGCACGGGAAGAATGGCCTGCGATTACCATGGTAATATTCAGAAATTACCAATGGGGAGCAGAAAAGAGAAATTCTATTTTATGGTTTGACGATAATTTTATTGGAACAGAATTAGATCCTGAACTAAGCTATGCCAAAGTTGCTAATGCTTGTGGTTTAAAGGGTATTGCAGTTAAAACTATGGAAGAAACAACTAAAGCAATTAAGCAATCATGCGAAGATCAAAAAAAAGGAATTACAACATTTATAGAGGTAATCTTGAACCAAGAATTAGGTGAACCATTTAGAAGAGATGCTATGAAGAAACCTGTAGAAGTAGCAGGAATTGAAAAAGGTGATATGAAACCTCAAAAATCATTGGTAGGTTAAATAAATATATGTATGATGTTCAATCATACTATAATTTATGGATGTTAAATTAGAAAAGTGGTTTAGACCTAATATTGATAAAGAAGTCTTAAGAGAACTTACAAAAAAATCTGATATCAAAGGGTTAATACATGTGAGTATTTTTTTTAGCTTACTAAGCATTGTTGGATATTTAGCATATTTAACTTGGGGTACCTGGTGGTCAGTACTATGGTTTTACATTTACGGAAATATTTTTTGTTTTTGTAATCCAATTTGGCATGAAACTGGCCATAAAACCGCATTCAAGACTAAATTTTTAAATGAAATATTTTATTACATCTCATGTTTCATGGCATACTTTGAACCTACAAGATGGAGATTTACACATTTTGTTCACCATGGAAATACTTACTCTACAAAAAATCCTTATGATCATGAAATTGAATATGACAATAATTTAAAAGATACTCCTAAAAAATTAATTATGAATTTAATTCCTTTTGGAGAATTGTTATTTTTCAAAAAAAGCATAGCTTTTGAAGTTATAAAACATGCTTTTGGGATAAGAACTAAAGTTATGATTGATAGTATTCCAGAAAATGCAAGACCAAGAGCTAGATTGATATCAAGAATATATGTTTGTATATGGTTATCCATAATTATCTGGTGTTTACTGATATCGTCTTGGTTACCAGCATTATATCTTTTATTGCCACACTATTACGGAAAAGGACTACATAAATTAGTTGCTTTTACTCAACATGCTGGTTTAGCAAGAGATGTAAAAGATCATAGACTGTCAGCAAGAGATATGAAATTAAATCCAATTTTAAGTTTTTTATATTGGAAAATGGAATATCATTGCGTGCACCATATGTTTCCAACTGTTCCAGCCTACAACCTAGAAAAATTACACTATCATTTGAAAGATCAATTGCCTGAAATTAAAGATGGATTATTTGAAACTTATAAAGAAATAATTCCAGCTCTTAAAAAACAAAGAGATGAACCAAATTATCATTTAGATATTTCTTTACCAGAGCAACAAGCCTCTTAATGTATAAAAATTATAAATTGTTGTTATTTTTAGGGGCAGCAATAATTTTTCTTTATTTAAGTGTAGGAAAATATGAGGAATTTAGTCTTCAAAAATCTATATCAGCTTGTGTTATAGCCAAAGGTAAAATACTTAAAGAAATTGCGCCACAAGAAGCTAGAATTATTTGTGAAAAAGAGATTAGAGAGCAATTGGAATAATCAAAGGAGACTTGGTAACCAAGTTGAAAAAATCGGAAATAAAATCATTAATATTCCATAAACAATACCTACTGTAGTAAATAAAGGAACCTCTTTAAATGCGTTAGCTGGATTTTCTTTAATTACACCCGCAGCCGTGTATATTCCAACACAAACAGGAGGAGTTATCATTCCTATTCCAGCAAAAGCAACAAAAACTACGTATAAATGAAGTAAGCTTTGATCAAAAGATAATGTTAAAGCTGCAAAAATTGGAACAGTTAAATAAAATACTGGAACTATTTCTATAAATGTTCCTAAAATTAAACATATAGTTCCTAACATTATCCAAAATAAATTCACACTTACTCCCATATCTGTAAAATAAGTTATAATTTTCTGAGGTGCTTGAGTGTAAGTAAGAACAACACTTAAAAAAGTTGCTGTTGCAATAATTGAAAATATAACAGCAGTAATTATTGCTGTATCTTTTAAGCAACTCAGTAAAGATGAAAATGTTAATTCTCTATAAATTAGAAAACCTATAGCTACAGCATAAACCCCTGCAATCGCAGCAGACTCAGATGGAGTTAAAAAACCTGCATATATTCCACCCAAAATTATAACTGGCGTTATCAAAGCTGGAAGAGCTGCAATAAAAGAACTTAATCTGTCTTTAAATGTAGCTTTTTTGTCAGCTCTTATATGTCTACATTTAAACAAAACCAAAAGAACCATTAAAATTAAAAGTATGACTCCTGGTATTACACCGGCAGCAAATGTTTTGGAGACAGGAACATAAGTAAGAGCACTAAATAAAATAGCAGCATTTGATGGAGGTATTAAAGCCTCAAGTAGTGCAGCTGATGCAGCTAAAACCACAACAAACGGAGTAGGGTAACCCTGCTCAATCATTTTGGGCATCATAATTGTTCCAACTGCTGTAATTGCGGCCAATATCGATCCGCAGAATGCAGCAAAGAATCCCATCGCAATAACCATTGCAACACCTAAACCTCCAGGCCAATGTCCAACTAAAGTTGTTGCAAATCTTACAAGTCTAAGTGCTGCTCCACCTTTAAGCATTGCCATTCCACTGAATATAAACAATGGCACTGCTATAAGGACATGTTTTGTTAGAGCCCCAAAAGACACTTGAATTAAAACAGACCAAGGAAGATTTAGTCCCCCAATAGCAGCTATTGAGCTACCTAGACCAAAAACTAAAAAAATTGGAACTGAAATTATTAATGCTACTAAAGATAATATAGACGCTAATACAAACATTTAATTTCTTATCAAATTTATAATGTTGTCGAATAATAATTCTAATGATGTTAGAGCTAATATTAAAAAACCAACAGGAAATGCTAAAAACATCCACCATATAGGAATGCTAATTTCAATTTCCATGACTTGACCTAAATTGAAATACATTATTGTTGCATCAAGACCAGCTTTAAAGAATATACAGGCGGATATAAGTGCAACTATATTTACAATTAAAAACAAAATTTCCTTATTCTTCTTCGACAATATAGGAGTTAAAAAATCAACTTTTATATGTTGTCCTTTTTTTAAAAGAGGTCCTAATAATGGAAATACTAACCAACTAACTAAAACAGGTGGTAATTCTATAAACCAAGCAAATCCAGTCCCTGTTATGAAACGTGTTGCTGCACTTAAAAATAAAGCAGCAACCATTATAAAAATGATTAACATTGCGAGAGCTAATGAAGCCGAGGCTAGATAATTATTAACTGCTCGCAACGCTTTCATTTTTTTTGATTAAGCAAAAACTTCTTCTAATTATTATTTGCGTAATCTTGTGCTGCTTTCAAAGCATCAGCATCAATCATTTTAGCCATGGCAGGCATAACTTTATCCTTCATTAGCTTATCAAATTTAGCTTTTTCAGCTCCTGAAAGTGTTGTTACTACACCGCCTCTGTCTTGGAATTCTTTAAGAACAGTTTCACCATGATCCATAATTCTATCTGTTGAAAGTGTTCCCACTTCTTTACCAACATCCATTATTATTTTCTGTAAATCATCAGGTAGACTATTAAACCAAGTAGTGTTAGCCATTATGTATGCATCTGCATAGTATTGGTAAGGTTTTTGTGCATATTTTAAAAATTCCCACCAACTGTATGCTTTTATACTTCCTGGAGGACTATTTATCGTGTCAATCATTCCAGACTGTAATGCATTATATACTTCTCCAGTTTTTAAAGATACACGGTTTGCTCCAAGAGCGTCCCACATAGGTTCTTCGCTTTTAAGCAGTCTTCTAGCTTTAAGACCTTTCATAGCATCAATACCTGTTAATTCTCTCGCACTTGAAATTGACATTACAGGTCCAACTGGGTTGTACATGACTAAAGTTGAATTTGTTTTTTTTGTTAATTCACCCCAAATTTCTTTTCCTTTTGATGAATTCTGAAAAAAACCTCTTTGTTGTTGCCAAGAATTAAATAGTCCTGGAAAAGAGGCAACATTAAAGTTCTTATTAATTGGTGGAAAACTTACAACACCAACAATTCCCCCTAATTCAACAGCTCCTGACGTTACTGCACCCATTACTTCTCTTATTCCAAAAAGTTGTTTAGATGGATATACCTCTATTTTAAGTTTTCCATTTGCTCTTTTATTTACTTCATCTGCAAAAATTTGAGCATGCTTTGCACTATGATGTTTTGGACTCCAATGAACAGATAGACGTCCAACAATCTCAGCAAAAGCTGCAGTTGAAGAAACTACAAATGAAATAACTAATAAAAAGCTAACCAAACTTTTCGGTAAATTTTTAATTTTATTCATATTTTCCCTCTCTTTTTTTTAATAATCTTATTATTTTGATATAATTAAAACAATCAAAATAAAACTACATAAAATTGAATAATAAGGTCCAAATGTTATATTAATTGAGACTATGATTTACAAATTATCAAAAAGCATACTGCTACTTTTTTTTGTTCTTTTATTTACAAATTATTCCTATGGTGAAACTAAAATAGATGAAGCTGTTGATAAAACCACAGATTTTTTAAAGTCTGTATCAAAAAGAGGATTAAGCAAAAACCAAACAGCTGAATTTTTAAATAATTATGCAATTACTCTCAAAGACGAGAGAACTGACGGAGAAGTAACCTATATTTTTGATACCGAAAGTTATAAAAGATATAAGAATGGTGACGTCATATCAGAAGATGGATGGAGATTTTCAAAATTGGGAGCCTTAAGACTATTTAATGGAGATATAAAACTCACCTGGAAAATAAAAATTGGAAAAGAAAATCTAATGGTTATTAAAACAAAATTTCAACCAATCGGGAAAGAATATCCTTTTACCTATAAATTAAAAAAATTATTTTTTGAGGAAATTCAATGAACCCAACAGATATTCTGCTGAGTATTGCAATTGTTGGGATATACACAATTATTTATGTTTATTTAAAATCTAAGTATGATGATAACAAAACTATCATAAAGTTATTTGTTGTTGGATTTATCTACGCAACAATAATTACTGGCATTCTTTATTATTTGATAAAATTGATTGCTTCTTAGAATTTAAATGAAACATAAATTAGAACTAATATATTTCAAAATGAGAGCGCTAGCAGAGGCACCTCGTTTATTATTTCACTATACCAATATTGAATATGATGATCTTATGTCTTGGGATTATTATGACAAGGATTGGTCCGAGGTAAAACCAAATATTCCTTTTAAACAATTACCCATGTTAGTGATCGATAAAAAATATGAAATTTGTCAAAGTATTGCAATAATGTCTTTTATAGAAAATTTGGCAGGCATTAATATTACCGATCCAATATTAAATGCAAAAGCAAACGCAATCATGCAAAGCGCCCAAGAGTTATTTATGCCACTGAATCCAACAGTCAATTTTGCATCCGGAGAAAAATTTATAAAAAAAAGAGATGATATGATGCCTTTTTTAATATCAAGATTTGAGGACCTTGAGAAAGCAATAAAAGAAAATAATAAAAAATTCTTTATTTATGATGAGCCAAGAGCATGTGATTTTGTCACTTTTCATCATTTAGATTTATCTAAATTGTTAGATCCATCATTGATAAAAAAATTTCCTAGATTAGAAAAATTTCTTGAGAACATGATGTCAATTGAAAGTATACTAAATTATTTAGAAAAGAGACCAAAATTGATTGATGTCAGTGTCGAACCAAAATTAGTAATAGATGGCATCCCTCATCCAACTGGAGTTAAAAAAACATAATATATTTTGTGAAAATAATTTTTCTTTTTTTAGTATTTTTGAACTTCTTAATGTTTCAAAAATCAATTGCTCAAGAATTTGAATTTATTTCTTTAAATGAAAATAGTTTCAGCAAACCCAAACCTTTTGATGCATTTATTTGGGACGAAGGTAAAAAACTTAAAATTATCAAAGGTAGAGATATAGACAATCCAAAAGATAAAATTATCGTTATATATAATCACGGTGGTTGGGGATGGAACAAAGGCTGGGGCCCAGGCTGGGATCTTTATTTAGCAAAACTTATGGCACCACAACTTTCAGGAAAAAAAATAAATGGAAAAGAAATTGTATTATGGATGAATGGAAGTTTGATAGATAAAAAAAATGATCCCTATAAAGGTAAAGAAATTGGATATGCTTGTGGGTGGAAGTTAAAGGGCGCGTGGCATCAAGAATGGCATGAGTGTATTTTAAATGACTTTCCCACCTATTTAAGAGAAAAAAGAACTATAGACATTGTTAATTATTTTGCAGATAAAGGAACACCTCGAAATCAAATATTTTTATCAGGTCATTCTTGCGGAGGATGGAATGCATTAAGAATAGAGGGGAAATATCCTGATGCATTTAACGCTGCAATTTCTTATATGCCTAATTGTTGGGATAGAAGACCAAATGGACTTGTAAGAAAAACATTAATTGATGAAATGAAAACTTTTAAAAAGCTTGATGCAATAATTTATTCAAGCCCAGTCGATGGAGGTGAAGATTGGAAAGCAAGTTACCAAGATTTAAAATGGATAGGCGATATACCTGGTGCAAAAATGATTAAATTACCGGGTCATAATGCAAAAGATGGTAAGGAAATATCAGTTGATGGAAAGCTTTGTGAAAATTTGCCACGAATGCATGGTGGATGGGAAGAAGTTTGGCCTGAGGGAAAAAAGAAACTCAGAAGTGCGAAAAAATTTATTGCAGTAGATAAAAAAGAAAAAAAAGAAATGAAGAAAAAGGCTAAAGGTCACAATATGTTATATAGAGAGTGTTTCGACTCTTATTATCCTCAAATATTAGATTTTATAGCATCAAGAGTTAAATGAGAAAAATCATTGGGCTAATAATTATTTTTTTCATAATAAATATTAATGCACAAGCTGAGGTAAGAAAGTTTGAGTGTGATAATTTCCAAAATACAGATGCAGGATTTGTAGGTTATAAAAACGACAAGAAGAAAGAATTTAAATACATTATAATTGAGGTGGATACTAATAAAATTAATATTAAAATTTCATCTAAACTTGATGGTCAGAAAGCAAAAAGATTTAACCCTATTGTAATAAAACAATCTGGAACATTTTTAACTTATCAATTTCCTGGAGATACTAATACATACAATTTTAGTTATGGATCAAACGAATTGTTAGTTTCGCGCGCAAGTCCTGCTTCTCAAACTCAGGCAAAGTGTATAGCTAAAAAAGGTTCAGAAATTAAAACTAAAAAAGTTAAATATAAAAATTTAAAAACCAATGAAAAAAAATATGTTTTTAAAAATTTTTCTGACAGTTTAAGAAACTTTAAGATGAAAAAAAAAGATCCAACTTTGTTTAGAAAGTTAGAATACCTTAAAACCACAGAAAATAACTCATTATCTGGTCAAATGGGTTGTTTATTTCAAAAACATGCATGCTCTCCCGAAACAAAACAGTATGATGCACATATTTTTTTAGCAACTTACGCCTCTGGAAAACAAATAGAGTTTGTTGTTGATGATCGATATAAAAAAAAAAGAGCAGAAAAATTGGTTTTAAAATATGCAACAAAGATAGGTCAGGTTCCAAGTTTCTTAATTAATGGTTATTGTTTAAAAATTTATAACAAAAGCCTTTCACCTGATGGTTTTTCTGACCCTAGTTGTACAAAAGGTGTAAACAAAATAAGAATTGATAAAGGTGTAAGGTATATGTTCGCTAGGCCAAAAGAAAATTGGTTTATAATATATCCAGATAATTTAAATAAAATATCAGAAAATTTTAGATGGATTGTCTTAGTTCATGAAATGGCCCATGTTTCATTGGATAGTCTATTGCCCAAAGGTAATTGGGGAAATTTATCAATTAGCGATGAATATACTCACATAACAAATTATTCAGGTAAAAATACTGGTGAAGATCTCGCAGAAACAGCAGTAGCATGGGTTGCTTTAAGATGTATGGAGAAAACCTCAAAAAAACATAAAAAAAAAATTCTTGAAGGAATTCCTAATAGAATAAAATTATTAGATAGTTTAAAATTAAATACAGCACCAATGGTTTGTAAATATTAAATTAGGTTTTTAATCAAAACTTGTTTGCAACAAAAAATAAAAGTAGTATAAACCACCAATTGTTAATGGCGGGGTAGCTCAGTTGGTTAGAGCGCGGGACTCATAAGCCCGAGGTCAGTGGTTATTCCATAAGTATTTCCTTAACAATTTAAAGCATGAACTCATACTGCTCCAGTATTGCTCCACTAAGGAGGAATAAATGGCAACGTTTAGCAAAAGGTACAACAACTGGCATGCAAGAGTAAGAAAGAATAATAAAGTTATTACAAAGACATTTAGGTCAAAGAAGAATGCAATTCGATGGGCAAAAGAAATTGAACTAAAAATTGAGAAAGGAATATTTGAAGATCTTAGTCAGGCAAACTCTATTTCTTTAAAAGAAATTCTACAAGAATACTTGGCTCAAGTTACCATGAAGAAGAAAGGGTGGAGAACTGAGAAATACAAGATTAATAAACTTTGTAGACATGATATTGCAAAGACTAAACTTGCAAAACTTACACCATTGTTAATCTTAAATTTTAGGGAAGAGATCAGTCAGGACTTAAACCCTAGCACAGTCAATAAATATACAACTCTCATTAATGTTTCTATTAAATATGCACGACAGATACTTGGGATTTATATACCAAACAATCCTTGTGAATTTATTAAAAGACTTAAAGAACCAGAGTTTCAAGGTGAAGTTATTACTTATGAAGAAGAAGAAAGACTTTTAAAGAATGCAAAAAGATCAAAAGCGAACTGGATAGCATTAGGTATTATGCTTGGAATTGATTGTGGTTTAAGAAGAGGAGAGATCCTTAAACTTAATAGAGAGGATATTAATTTTTTAAACTCTACATGCATTCTAAGAGATACCAAGAATGGCACTAGTAGATCTATAGGGTTATCCCAAAGAGTGATGAAAGAAATAAATAACTTACCTCTTAATATTAATGGCAGATTAATAAACAGTAGTAATGGAGATAATTTTAAATTCTATTGGATGCAACTTAAGAAATGGTCAAAGGTAAACAAAACATTTCATTCAACACGTCATACTTTTGCATCAAGAGCTGCTATGAAAGGATGGTCTATAGTAGAAATAGCACAACAAGGTGGGTGGAAGGAGCTCAGAGTTTTAAAAAGGTATACTCATTTAAAACCTGAGTATTTGGCGGATAAATTAAAACAGAGATAGTTTTTTCATTTTCTCAGTATTTTTTAAATACAGTCATGTATTTTTTAGCAAAAGACCTAATTTCGTTATTGTTATAGCTGTCATGAGCTTTAATTATTTTATCTTCTATTCCTGTCACGACAATATCTCTAAACCACATGTATCTACTAATTCTGGGCGAATAGAGTATTAAATATTTACTCCCTATTTTAAAATCATTTTTTTTCATAATTTAAAATTATAATTTTTTTATTCCTTCATAAAAATCATCAAGATCAAAACTTGATACAATTGCACTTTGAGCACGAAATTCTTCATTAGTTTCTACATTTCTTATGACTATAAGTTTTTGTCTATACAATTCGTTAAATGTTTCTTCATCCTCTAATGCAGCTCTCATGCATAATTTATGAATACTCTCAAAAAATCCTATTTTATGTTTTTCACCGAAGTGTTTGATTATATGGTTTTTTCTTGGATCTCCATTCCATAGTGATCCAACCTCTAACTTTCCATCTGATACCAATTCTTTAAATTTATTATAATTCACAGATCACATAAGTAACGTTCAAAGTTACGCAAAGAAAGAGAACTGTACAAAACTTTTTCACTTAATCACAAGTCCCTGATGCATGACCCCAAATATTATTTGGATATTTATCCTTCATGCTTGGCTCTATTAAAGTAGTAATGTTAAACAATTTTTTTACTTTATCGACTATAATTACTCTAAAAGCAGTTTTTTTACCCTCTACATATAAAGGGTTACCAATTATTAAAACTTCGTCATTTCTTGCTAAAACTCCCTCTTCACTTTCGAAATTTTGTTTAAAAATATAAGTATAATTATCTTTTTGTATTAGTTTTATAGGGTATTGCTTTCCTCCAAACGAATAAACACAATTAAAATCTTGTGAATGAGAAGATGTTAGTAAACCAAGATATAAAATTGTTATTATAAATAAAATTTTTTTCATTCAATTTTGTTTTTTTGTTAAAATAAATTCATTTTTTTTCATGAAAAACTCTGCTTCTTCTTTTTTATTAAAATTCCAAACATTAACTATACGAGGTGGTCTTACATTTCGATATTGAACTACTGACCACATTTCTTTTACTTCATTAAATTCTGTTGAATGAAATGGTTTTGACACTTTTGTTTTACATAAATCGTAAACGAATTTTCGGTGATCAATATAATTATCAGGCATACTTGGCCAGTCATGAAACGGTCTTTTTTTTTCTTTTTCTTCCATAAAAAAATAATAATATTTTATATATACTTCATTAATACTCAAAACAAAATTTATTATTAAAAGCAATGGGCTCTTCTCCATCTATAAAACACACCCCAAATCCACCGCCTTTAGGTTCATAATAATCAATATCAGCTAGTCGAAAAGGTTTTACAGCTTTTTTCACATCTTTTTTTACATTAAAATTAACTACCCAAAAATATTTGCCTAAAAATTTATCTTGTTGGGCATAAAAGAAATATGAACAACCTTCTTTTCCATCGTCACATAAAACAGGTTTAGAAACCACAACAAGAAAATTATCTTTCTCGTCAATTGGCATATCATCAGAGCCCATTTTGCAAATTTCATCATCAACTAAAACTTTTCCTTCAAATTGGATAAAACATTTTCCCTCCCACTCTGATAATCTTTCTTGTGAAGAGGCTGAACCAATCCAAATAAAACTCAATAATAATATTAAAAAAAATCTTTTCATTTAAAAATTCTATTTTTGGGAAGATGTTTTTATTACCTAGGCATATCACCTAAAATTAACTTCTTCTCAATTATCTCCTTATCCCTTATAATTTTTAGAGTTATTTCATCACCTATTTTAGTATTAGATTTTATTCTTTCTAGATCATCGATATTTTTTACTTCTTCATTGTTAAATGCAATAATAATATCTTTTTTCATTATTCCAGATTTTTCTGCAGGACTACCTTTATGAACACTGGGGATTAATACGCCTATGTCATCATTTTGAATTCTAATTCCTATCCAAGGTTTGCCAAGAGTATCTGGATTAAAATTTTGTATATCTTCAACCTCATTATTATCATTTATAAAGCGAATTCTATTTGGTGTTTTTATTTGATTTTCATAGGCACTAGCTTCTTTTTGCCAATTAAGAACTTCATCAAAAAATCTTTTTGGTAAATCTGAATAAGAATCTTCGTATCTTGAAAAAAATACCCAATCTTCTTTTCCATTAATATCCTCTCTTCTGATCAATCCGTACACATTTAAATCAAACAGAATAAATACTTTTTGTGAGCAGAATTGATACATGCATCCCTGCACAGAAGATGTCCAATCATTATCTATCATCTTTAATCGAAAGTTTTCTGGATGCGTAATTGAAGCTAAGACCTCTTCTTTAAGAGATATTTTTTCACCTTCATTCCATAAATCGATCTTAGTATCTGGAACTTCAAATTTAATTATATCTTCAAAATCTTTTTTATTTTTACCAAAAATAAATTTATTTGGATTTTCTAAATTTGCATAATAATATAATAACATTCCTCCTTCTATGGGTGCTTCTGCAATCCAATCAGGAAGAATATAACAATTCTCTGCTATCTCAGATATAGAGGAAAAACTTTTCCCACTAAAACAAGTTTTTCTAAGTTTTGCAATATCCTCAGCTATTTCTTCAACCAAATTAAATCTTGAAATAAGATCATTATGAATTTCTTCAAAATTATTTTTTGTAAATTTTTCAAGAGCTGTACGTTGTCTGTATTTAGCAAGTATAATAGCTGTTTCATGTGGATTTAGTTTAGATATATCTACCTTCTCAATTAAATTTTCATATTGAAAAATAAACTGCAATCCATCACTCTCAGTTAGTTCATAAAATTTATGGTTTAAATAAAATCCTTCATTTCTATAACCCCAAAGTTTTGTAGCAGTAGAAATAACAAAATTATCAGAAGGTTTAAGCGAAGAATAAGTTTTACTTGTATTAATTGCAAGGACTCGCTGTTGAATTTCAACTTTATTATTTTTTAAGTATGGTACAAATATTCTTAAAACTGAAAAATCCACAAGATCTTCATAGTAACCTTCACCACAAAATTTATTCCATCCAACACCCCAAGCAACAACTTTGTCTTTATGTTTAAGTTCATAAATTGAGCTTGCTCCAGTAATTTTTCTCTCAGCCAGAATTTCATTTCTTTCATTTTTAATTACCAAATCTCTAAAATTGGAAACAGTTATCTGATAATTTTTATCATTAAACCTTAGTGAAGAAGTCGCTAAAGTTTGAATGGGTCTATCATATTTGCTCTTCTCTAAACTAATTATTTTATTAGGAACCTCTATTATTACATTATGTATATTTAACGGATCTGTTTTATATTCTTGTGGATTGCTTCCACATGCATTTAAATAAACTTTATCGTTAATAACAAATGCAGATACAGGCAAACTCCACGATAAGCATATAATTATAAATATTAAGATTCTTCTCATTTATCTTCCTCTATCGCTGTAAGTTTTCCATCTATGACTTTTACAATTCTATACTTGCCATTAGAAAGTGGCATAACTAATTCAAATGTTGGTATTTTACTTAACACCTTAACAGGTCTAATAAACCAATCTGCAGGGTGGATATATCCTAATGCTTTCTCACCTTTATCATCAAATACTTCTACGGAACATCCCATTGTTCCACAATAATCATGTGAACCTGAGCAAGTGCTATATGTAGCATAAACAATTTTTTCTGGTTCAGGTGTTCCTCCTAAATCTAAAATAATCTCAGGATTTTTATCAGGACAATGGTTATCTGCATTAACTGGCACAAACCAAAACAATCCAAGAACCACGATCAATAAAAGCTTTTTCACAATTCAACACTACCAAATCCTGAACAATGAGTCTGCCTATATTTATTGTATGATATTCTACAAAACTATGTAGCTATAGCCTTCTTAGAGTTCTGAACATAGCAATCTCGACATACTGGTTTTTCTGCTATTTCAAACTCTGAAAAATATATTTTCATTCTTTTTCTGACTGGTTTTTCTTGTCCGCAGAAACCACACCTTGCGGTTCTAATTTTTTCTAACGTTTCCGCAGTTACGCTATCCTGAGAATTTATATTATACCAAGCCATTGAATTATTTATGGTGCCAAAAAGTTTTCAATTGTCCTGTACTCGTCGTTTAAAATGCATAACAATCTATTTTTGATCCAATAACTTTACAGTCTTCAACTATTCTTATTACAGCGTTCTTAAAATCAATATCCAACCCCAGCTCAATGAAATTCATTCCATCAACTTTAGCATTAGCATTTGAAACAATATCATTTTTAAATAATTGTATATTAATAGCGATTATTCCTACCGCGATAATTGTAAGAATAAATTTTTTATATCTATCCATTTTTCCTCCTAAATAGTTCTATCAAATAAGAATGATATCGAGTCGATTTTCAATTGTCTTGTCTTTATTCGATTTGCTATACACCTAAATCAATAGGATCCCTTTATGTGGTATGTGGTATGTGGGTATCTTTAAAATATTTTTTCCAGATTATTGAACTATTAGTTTTAATCACCATTTCTCCAATGTGTCTCCTGAAATCTATAACTACAATAATGATATTAAGTTCGATATTAACCTTTCATTATCAAGCCAGTCTCATCCTAATAGCTTTCTTTACAATTTGTCAGAAGAATTAGGTTTAATAGGTAATAAACATAAAAAATACTCAGATCATTTAGCCTGTATTTCAGCTAATTTAATGCTCTTATATTTAAACAAGAGAGGTGAATTTGTTTTTTATTCTAGGGATAACAATCTTTATAAAAGTATAGAAAGATATAATCCCCTTAAAATTTCAAATAGAAAGATAAAGAAAATAATAGAGCTATTGATAAAGCATGAATTCTTAGATCACAGAAAAGGACGTTATGTCAGACATGATAAATACTTAAGTTATCGTTCAAGATTTAGACATACATCTAAGTTTTTAAAAGTTTTAAAGAAACACTATTTAAAAAGAGAGCATATCTTGAGAAAAAATTCTGACGTTATAGTTCTTAGGAATTCCAATAAACAACTTAAAGATTATCCTGAGGATAGATTTACCAATAAAATTAGAGGAGAATGTTTAATTTATAATAATAGTTTAAGTTTTAATAAGATAAGTGTGTTAAAAAATAAGCAAGTCAAAGACTATCTTAAAAAACAAACTATTGATTTTAAAAATAAAAGTTACCAAAGAATATTCA
Source organism: uncultured Pelagibacteraceae bacterium (assembly GCA_902583075.1). Taxonomy (GTDB): domain Bacteria; phylum Pseudomonadota; class Alphaproteobacteria; order Pelagibacterales; family Pelagibacteraceae; genus Pelagibacter. Next base: position 42,601 of record CACHUN010000001.1, read on the forward strand.
ATGGAGACTTTAAGCATGGAGGAAGATTCTATGGCCCTTGGTGGCTTAATATACCTTCAGAACTAAGACAATTTATAACTATTAATAAAAATAAAACTGTTGAATATGATTATTCCTCACTAATTATCCATCAAATTTATAGTGAAGAGAGTTTAAATTATTTTGAAGAAAATACTTATTCTGAAGATCCCTATTTATTGAGAGGAATTCCAGACATGGAAAGAAAGATTAATAAAGCAATAATACAGATAGCTTTGAATTGTAGGGATTTTGAAAATTTAAATTACGCATTAGTTAAAGAATATAAGAGAGGGAAGTTATCTGGTAAGAAACCAAGCAAAAAAGAGATACAGAAAAGATTAGATATATTTATGGAGATGAATCCTAAGATATCTGGTTATATTTACAAACAGATTGCTCTAAAATTTCAGTTTCAGGATAGTGAGTTAGCGAGCAATATTATTAGTAAGTGTAATAGGGAATTAATACCTGTATTAAGTATTCATGACTCATTTATTGTAGAGAGCAAGAATAAGAGCTTTATTAAGAATGTTATGAGTAAAGCTATTGAGGAAGCTAGGTTTACATCTATACCTTTAATTAAGTAGTATCTCCAGGCAATGTTATAGGGTGTATAAGGTACCCCTATCTATACTCAGAACAAAACTGTTAACTAGATTGTTATGGTTAACACTCCTGATATAAACCTAGGAATTTAGTTAGAATATAATCTGGTTAACATCTTGCATTACTAATTTAAAATTTAAGCACCTATAGTATACCTACACCCCCATGGTCACCTGCATACCCCTCAAACATAGTGTTTAAGATTCCATAGAGACTCGAAGAGAGTCATTTCAATGGAATATGATTTAAGGTACTACAGAATTAATTTTGGGAATCTCAGAGTCTTTAAATTAGAATTAATGATTTCTGCTCCACTATTGCTCCACTAAGAAGTAATAGACAGTTTAGAATCTCTTTGTTATGTTGTGGCACTTTATAAATAACCGAGCAATACTTAGGTTATTGTTAAGGAGAAAATGGCGGGGTAGCTCAGTTGGTTAGAGCGCGGGACTCATAAGCCCGAGGTCAGTGGTTCGATCCCACTTCCCGCTACCATCAATCGAATTTTCTTAAAAATTCAGGATCAATATGTGTTACGTAATTTTCTAGTGCATTTGAAACACTTTCTTCTTGCATCAATGATAAAAAAGCAATTTCTCCTAGCATCTCAAAAGCTTTTAAGAAAGCTTCATCTCCCTCATATTTTAAAACGTTTTTTGTTTCTTTAAAACAAACTGTTCCCAAAATATATTGTACATAATCAGCAACTGCAATTTCGTGTTTTGTAAATTTACTTTTTGGAATATTAAACTCTTCTTTCAAAGCTGAATGGTGAGCCATTGCAGAAAATGCCCATCTCACAAGAACTATTTTGTCTCTTTCCGTAGTTTTTTGCATTAGACAATTTGCAAATTTATCAGAATACTGCGCAGCAAGTGAAATTGTTTGGTAAAATGTGATTAAAATTAAAATTGCAATTAATTTCGTCATTTAAAAATCTTAACCATTAATGGCCTGGAAAGTCCATCAAATTTTCAACTTTATATCCTTTTTTTAATAGATTATCACAACCACCTAAGTCAAAAAGATTTATGACAAATATAAAGGCTGCAACATTACCTTTGGAAATTTCTATAAGTTCTGCTGCAGCTTCAGCAGTTCCTCCTGTTGCTATCAAATCATCTATTATAAGAACAGAGTCATTTTCTGAAATTGAGTCTTTATGAACTTCAATTGTTGCTGTTCCATATTCAAGCTCAAAATCAACTGAGTACACATCAGCAGGAAGTTTGTTTTTTTTTCTTAGCATTATAAATGGTTTTTTTAATATATACGAAACAGCAGATCCAAAAACAAAACCACGTGATTCAATTGCAGCTATCTTATCTACTTTAAATTTTTTGGATCTTTCAACAATTTGATTAATTGTTTCCGTAAAAGCAGTTTCATTCTTTATTAAAGTAGTTATATCTCTAAATAAAATACCCTTTTTTGGATAATCTATAATTGAGCGAATATAATCTTTTAAATCCATAATAGTTATTTATAAATACAATATAAATACTTTTTACATGGCAAATAATAAATTAGCAATAATAGGTGGAAGTGGTCTATACGATGTTGAAGAGTTTAAAGATAGAGAATTAATAGATTTAAACACTCCTTGGGGTAAACCATCAGATCAGATTTTAAAAACTATTTATAAAAATAAAGAAGTTTATTTTTTACCAAGACATGGTAAAGGACACTTTATTTCACCATCAAATATAAATTTCAGAGCAAACATTGATTCATTAAAACAACTGGGTGTAACAGATATTGTCTCTGTATCCGCAGTTGGCTCTTTAAAAGAAAATTTGCCTCCTGGTAAATTTGTTATTATTGACCAATTTATTGACAGAACATTTGCTAGAAATAAAACTTTTTTTGATGATGAAATAGTTGCTCATGTATCAATGGCACACCCAACTTCTAGGGGTTTAATGAATGCATGTGAAGATGCAATTAAAAAAGATGGAATAGATTATCAAAAAGGAGGAACTTATGTGGTAATGGAAGGTCCACAATTTTCAACTTTAGCTGAATCTAATCTTTATAGGTCATGGAAAGCCGATGTGATCGGAATGACAAATATGCCTGAAGCTAAATTGGCTAAAGAAGCAGAAATTAGATATGCATCTGTTTCAATGGTTACAGATTATGATTGTTGGCATCCAGATCATGAAAATGTTGATGTCCAGCAAGTAATAAAAGTATTATTAGACAATGCTTCTAAAGCAAAAAGTATGATAAAAAATCTTATTGATAATTTTGAAAGTCATATTGATCTCGATGATCCAACAAACAACTGTTTAGATGTTGCAATAATTACTGCTCCAGAAAAAAGAACCCAAAAAACCATTAATAAACTTAAAACAGTAGCTGGTAGAGTGCTTAATAAATGAAAATAGAGGGTAAAGAATATAGAACCATATGGTTTGAAAAAAATTTATTAAAAATTATTGATCAAACAAAACTTCCTCATAAATTTCTAATTAAGGAACTTAAAACTTTGGACGATGCAGTCAATGCTATAAAAACTATGGAAGTAAGAGGAGCTCCATTAATAGGAGCCACTGCTGCTTATGGAATAGTTTTGGCTATCAAAGAAAATAATGATTTAGATTTTATAAAAAAAAGTTCAGAAAAATTAGTTAATGCAAGACCGACAGCAATTAATTTACAATGGGCAGTTCATAGAATGAATAATAAATTATCATTTATAAAATCTGAAAATTTATTTGATGTTGCATTAAAAGAAGCTGATGAAATATGCAATGAAGACATAAATTTCTGCAAAAATATTGGTTTAAATGGTCTCAATATTATTGAGAAAATATATAATAAAAAAAAAAATTCTGTAAATATACTTACGCATTGCAACGCTGGATGGTTAGCAACTATTAACTGGGGTACTGCAACATCTCCAATCTATCATGCACATAAAAAAGGCATTCCAGTTCATATATGGGTTGATGAAACAAGACCAAGAAACCAAGGCGCAAATCTAACGTCATATGAATTAAATGAAGAGGGCATACCAAATACAATAATCACAGATAATACTGGTGGTATTTTAATGCAAAGAGGAAAGGTTGACATGTGTATTGTTGGAACTGACAGGACATTATCAACAGGAGATGTATGTAATAAAATTGGCACTTACTTAAAGGCTTTAGCTGCATATGATAATAATATACCTTTCTATGTAGCTTTACCAAGTTCCACAATAGATTGGGAAACTAAAGATTATAATAAGATACCTATAGAAGAAAGAAATTCAGAGGAACTATCCCATATAGAAGGAAAAGACGATAAAAATAATATTAAGAAAGTTTTAATTTATCCTGAAAAAAGTAAATCAATCAATTTAGCATTTGATATAACTCCAGCAAAATATGTAACAGGTTTAATTACAGAGAAAGGTATATGCAAGGCATCCACTGTTGATTTAAAACAAATGTTTAATAGATAATGAATAAAGTTAAAAATATTTTATTTATAATGGCTGATCAACTAAGATTTGATTATCTTTCTTGTTATGGTCATCCGCACCTTAAAACACCTCACATAGACGGTTTAGCAAAAAAAGGAGTTTTGTTTGAGTCTGCTTATGTCCAAGCCCCTGTTTGTGGCCCATCAAGAGCATCCTTTTATACTGGAAGGACAGTATTTAGCCATGGATCAACTTGGAACCAAATACCTTTACCAATCGGTGAACTAACTATTGGAGATTATTTAAGGCAATCTGGAATTAGGACTGGAGTTGTTGGTAAAACACATATGAGACCCGATATAGATGGAATGAATAGACTTGGAATTTCAAAAGATACAGAAATAGGTCTGACAGTTAGTGAACCAGGATTTGATCCTTATGAGAGAGATGACGGTCTTCATCCTAATAACCACATTAAAAACTCATCTAAAAAACTATCTTACAATGACTGGTTAAACAAACTTGGGTATGAGGGTGATAATCCTTGGGATAGTTGGGCAAATTCATCAGAGGATGAAAGTGGAAATATTTTGAGTGGATGGAGGTTAAGAAATTCAAATAAACCAGCAAGAGTTAAAGAGGAACATTCTGAAACTGCATTTATGACAAACAGATCAATGGAATTTATTCAAGAAAGTGGAGAGAAGCCTTGGTTTTTACATTTATCATATATTAAACCTCATTGGCCATACATTGCTCCTGCCCCTTATCATAATATGTACTCTTCAAATCAATTTTACCCAGTTCATCGAAGTAATACTGAAAAAGAAATAGATCATCCAGTCTACAAAGCTTTCATGGAAAATAATATTTCAAAGACTTTTTCAAGAGAAGAGGTGAGAAACACTGTTCTTTCAGGATACATGGGATTGATAAAACAAATAGATGATAATCTTGGGAGACTATTTAATTTTCTTGAAGAAAAAAATTATATGAAGAATACAATGATAGTTTTTACATCAGATCATGGCGATTATCAGGGGGATCATTGGCTAGGAGAAAAAGAGCTTTTTCATGAACAAATTGTTAAAGTTCCAATGATAATTTATGATCCAAGTAATTTGTCAGATAATAATAGGGGAGTAAGAGAAAAAAGATTCGTAGAGGCTATTGATTTGCTTCCAACTTTTTTAGAATCAGTAGATAGCAATGTAAGCAAGCATCGCCTTGAGGGACAATCATTGTTACCAATTATTAGAGGAAACAAAGTTTCTAATTGGAAAGATAGTGTATTTAGTGAAATAGATTACTCATTTAATGAAGCAAGAAAAATTCTTAATATTGGAGCATCAGATGCTAGAGCTTATATGATTAGAAATAATAGCTGGAAGTATATTTATTATAAAGGTTTTCCACCACAATTGTTTGATTTAAAAAATGACCCTGATGAATTTAATGATCTAGGGCATTCACTTGACCATTCAAAAATTATTGAGGAAATGAAAGATATTCTGCTTAAAAGAATTACGAGTAGAAAAAATAGAGTTGCAGCAACAGATGAATTTGTTTTGAAAGAAAGAGACTATACTAAAGACGACGGTATTATGATAGGAGTCTGGTAATGAATCCTTTAATATTGTCTCTAATTTGCTTAGTTTCAGTTGGAATATCTGCAAATTTAATAAATTTAATTCGTGGAAATAGAATTTTATTAATTATTTCCTTATTACCTTGTATTTATATATTTATCTTTGGTTTGTATGCAACTCTAGGTCCAATGGATTTATATAAAGATGGTACCGATAATTTTTATGCTCAGAATCCAGGTAAAGAATTACCAATAGTTTTTGTATTATTAAAATTCTATCAATATATTTTAATGATTGTAGGTGCAGTTTTTGGTTTTATTTATTTTAATTATATAAAAAAAATAAAAGATACTAGTGAGCCATCAGACTAGGCAAATATAAACAAATTGCAGGAAAAGCAATAATTAAAGCGAGCCTAATTACGTCAGTCATTAAGAATGGAAGTGTCCCAAACCATATAGTTTGCAAAGGTGTTTTTTGCATTACACCTTTAATAACGAATAAATTCATTCCGACAGGGGGTGAAATCAATCCAAATTCAACAACTATCACTGCAAATATACCAAACCATACAGGATCAATTCCAGCATCAATAATCACTGGATAAAATACAGGAATAGTTAAAAATAACATTGCCAAAGAGTCCATTACAGTACCAAGAACTAAATAAATTGCACAAATTACTAAAATTATTCCTAATGGAGTAAGCTCAAGATAATTTATAAAATCCACAACCGCAAAAGGTAGCTGTGTGACAGTTATAAGATAATTAAATATACTTGCACCAATAACAATTAAATATAAAGAACCAACAGTTTTTATAGTGGCCCATAAAGCATCTTTCAATAAACTTAATTTTAATTGACCTCTAAAAAAAATAAAAATTAAAACTAAAATTACACCTACTGCAGCACTTTCTGTTGCTGTAAAAAAACCTAAATAAAGTCCACCCATCATGATTGCAAATATTAAAAAAATTGGAAAAACTTTTGATAATGCAGAAATTCTTTCCTTCAAAGGCATTTTTGTTCCATAACCACCTTGTGAGGGATAAATTAAAAGATAAATCCTAATAGCAATCATATAAAGTACCACTGCTATTATTCCTGGTATCAGTGCAGCAAAAAATAATTCTTGAACAGACTGTTCAGTTAAATAAGCATATATTACTAAAATTACACTCGGAGGAATTATGATTCCAAGCGTTCCACCAGATGCAATAGATCCGCTTATTAGGGCATCACTGTAACCATGTCTTCTCATTTCAGGGCCTGCCATTTGAGACATTGTTGCAGCTGTTGCAATCGATGATCCACAAATCATTCCAAATCCAGCGCATGCCCCTACAGTAGACATCGCTAAACCACCTTTGTAATGGCCCACTATCGCATAAGCTGCATCATATAAATTTCTTGATAAATTTGAACTGTTGGCAAGATTTCCCATTAGAACAAATAAAGGCAACACTGATAATGTATATTTTGAGACAGCATCAAAAGGAGCAGTTCCCAAAACAAATATTGCAGGGTCAAATCCTGAAATTATTGCAAAGCCAGCAAAACCAACAACCAACATTGCAATTCCAATTGGTACATTTAATACCATCAAAATTAATACAGCAGCAAAAGACAATCCACCATTAATTACAGCCTCTAATCCCATTATAAATTTTCAGCTTTTGAATTATTTTTAAAAATAGTTTTGATAAACCATATGATTACAGCAAAAACACTTAACCACATTCCAATAGAGCATATGAAATAAAAAGGATAAAAATAAAGCTCTAGGTCGATTGTCACCCTTTGATTGTTCATAAATTTATATGATGTCAAAGTAGTTGAGTATGCCATTAAAGACATTATCGATATCATTAAAACAAATTTTAAAATAACCAAATAAGTTTTAAATATACCCAAATTTAAATTGTTTATAAAATCCGCTGAAACATTAGCATTTAAAAAAAATGCTCTTGGCATTGCAAGGAAAGCTACTAATGCCATTCCTATTTCAACTAACTCTATTGTGCCTGTGACTGGTGAATTTAAAAACCGTCTTCCAAAAACGTCACAAAAAGTTAATACGGCTAATAAAAACAAAACAATACCTGAAGCTATCGCCGAATAATCAAAAACTTTACTGACTTTAGAAATCATAAAAATGTTGCTTCAAATTATTTAAACATTAACATATAAGTAGTTTCAAAAATAGAAAGTATTAATCATGAAGTTTATTTCTTTTAAACATATTAAACAAAATAAGTTCGGTATTATAAATAATAATAAAATTACAGATCTAACTGGAAAAGTATCTAATTCAAATACACTTAAAGATTTAATTCAAAACCGAGGAATTCAAGAAGCCAAATCTTATGCAACGAATAATCCAGGCAATATTAATGTTTCAGATATTGAATATTTGCCATTAATTCCAAATCCTGGAAAAATTATTTGTGTAGGTTTAAATTATAGTGAACATGTTAAAGAAACCAACAGAACAGTTGAAGAGAACCCAGTAATTTTTCATCGATTTCCAGAAAGTCAAACTGCACACTTACAACCAATTCAAAGACCATTTGTTTCACACAGTTTAGATTTTGAAGGTGAGATGGCAGTAATTATGGGTGAAGGTGGAAAACACATAGAACCTGATGATGCTTTAAAGCATATAATTGGTTATTCATGTTATAATGAAAGTACTGTAAGAGAGTGGCAGAGACATACTAGACAATTTGGGATGGGTAAAAACTTTGAAAAAACAGGGAGTTTTGGCCCACACATGGTTTTAGCTGAAGAAATTAATGATTATAAAAATTTAACAATTGAAACTAGATTAAATGGCGAAGTAATGCAAAACGCAAAATTAAGTCAACTTATTTTCGATATTCCAATTTTAATTTCGTATGTTTCTAAAGCTATGGCTTGGAGAGCTGGTGATGTACTCGTTACTGGTACGCCTGGAGGTGTAGGCTTTAAAAGAAACCCTCCAGTATTTATGAAGCCTGGAGATAATGTTGAAATAGAAATCACAGAAATTGGGACTTTATCTAATACAATTAATGATGAAATAATCTAATTTTCAAGTTAAACTTTCTAATAATTATTTAATAATAAGAGGGGATTAACATGAAAAAAAAAATAATTGGTTTTGTTATAGGAATTTTTTCCTTAAGCATTATTAGCACGGCATCAGCTGCAGAATTAAAGTTAGCAACTTTTGAACCACCAAAAGCATTTATAGCAAGTAAGATTTTAGCTGCTTGGGCAGATAAAGTTAACAAATGTTCAAATGGTGCTTTAAACGTAAAAATGTATGCAGGAGGAGTATTAGGAAGTCCTCCCAAACAATACGATATAGTAACTTCAGGAGTTGCAGATATATCTTGGACAGTTCTTGGATATATTGGTGGTCAATTTCCTTTAAGCTCAGTTGTAGAACTACCATTCTTAACTAAAACTTCAAAAGCTGGATCTAGAGCTTTAAATACTCTTTTTGAAGAAGGTTATCTAGATAAAGAAATGGCAGGAATTAAGCTGATAGGACTACATTCAAATCCTGGATACCAAATTCATATGAAGGATACAAAAGTAGTTAAGCCTGCAGATTTTAAAGGTAAAAAAATGAGAGTTCCAAGCAAAATCGCTGGAACCATCCTTAAAACACTAGGAGCAACAGGGGTAAAGGTGCCAGCACCAGGAACTTCAGAAGCTTTAAACAAAGGTGTTATAGATGGTACACCTTTCCCATACACTGCAATTGGTTCATTTAGATTATTTGACGTTACTAAATACCATACAGAAGTTAACATTACGAATGCTACATTTGGATTAATAATGAATGAGGGAAAATATAACGGTCTTTCTTCAGCAGCTAAAGGATGTGTAGATAAACATTCAGGTCAATGGTTTGGCGATTGGGCATCTAATTTAATTGATACTCAGAATTCTAAGATGAGAGTTCAAGTAGAAAATACACCTGGACACGAGATAACTGTTGCATCTGACTCAGTTTTAGCTGAATACAAAAAAATATTAGCTCCAATTGAATCAGACTGGTTAGCAGAAATGAAAGGTAAAGGTCTTGATGGAGATGCTGTATTAAAAAGAGCAAGGGAAGTAATTTCTAAAATAGACGGTTAAATGATAAATTCGAGCCCGCTAATTTCATAGCGGGCTCTTTCAAAATTAAGTATAATAACAAAATGGCAGTAAAAGCTTTAAGCTATATCGGAGTTAATTCAGATAAATTTGAGGATTGGTCAGTCTATTCTCAAAAATATTTAGGCATGCAACAAGTAGATCATGGGAAAGATATTTTATCTTTCAGAATGGATGACCAAAAACAAAGATTAACAATAACTGGAGATAGAGGTGATGGATTAGGATTTTTAGGCTGGGAAGTTGAGAGCAAGGAAGATCTTCAAACTTTTGCAAAAAAATTAGAAGAAAATAAAATAGTAGTAAATCGAGGAAAAACTTCTTTTGCTGACAAGCGTTTTGTTGATGATTTAATTTATTTTAATGACCCACAAGGAAATCGTATTGAACTTGTCTATAAGCCTATGTTAGATACAGATCCTTTTAAACCAAGTAGACCAATTTCAGGGTTTAAAACTGGAGCATTAGGGATGGGACATGCGGTAATACATGTTAAAAAAATTGATGATTTAATTCCTTTTTATAGAGATGTAATGGGTTTCAAGATAAGTGATTTTAGTCATACTCCAATATCTCTATGTTTTTTCCATGTTAATGGAAGGCATCATAGTTTAGCTTTGTTTGGCTCAGGTGGAACAGGTTTCCATCATTTTATGGTTGAATACAATAACTTAGACGACGTAGGGCAAGGCTACGATTTGTTGCAATACAAAGATAATGCAATTGCTTATACTATGGGTCGTCACACCAATGATTATATGACTTCATTTTATTCAATCACACCATCAGGATTTTTCATTGAAAATGGATGGGGCGGAAGGATTATAAATCCTGACACATGGCAGCCAATTGAAACATTTGAAGGGCCAAGTTTTTGGGGGCATGAGAGACTTTATTTACCAGATGATGAGAGAATGAAATTTAGAAATAAAAGACTTGAGACTGCTTCACAAGGTAAACAAGCTCCATTGTTAATTGATTGCCCTTGGTTATATTCAAATATTGATAAAAAATAAAAACAAAATTTTCAATGAGGAAATTTGATATCACAATTGTGGGATTAGGACCTGCTGGAGGAACTTTATCAAATCTTTTAGCAATGCATGGTTTATCGATTTTAATTCTCGATAGAGAAAAAAGTTTTTATCCTCTACCTAGAGCAGTTCATTTTGATGATGAAGTAATGAGAGTTTTTCAAACAATAGGAATTACAAAAGAATTTTTGAAGTATACAATAATTAACAAAGGTACGAAATTTGTAAACTCAAAAGAAAAAGTAATATTGGATTGGCCTAGACCAAAAAAAATTACAGATAATGGATGGTATCCAAGTTATAGATTTCATCAACCTGATTTAGAAAAACAACTTAGAAAAAAATTAAAAAATTATGAAAAAGTTCTTATTGAGCAAAATTCTGAAGTAAGAAAAATTACAAATTCCAAAAATCATGTAGATATAACTTACACAAACACAAGAAATCACAAAGAATACTATGTAAGATCAAAATATTTGGTTGGTTGTGATGGTGCAAATTCTATAACTCGAAAGCAAATGAAAACAAAAATGGACAATTTAGGTTTCACTCAGAAATGGACAGTTGTAGATCTGATATTGAAGAAGAAAAAAAACAACTTACCAGACAGAACAATTCAATATTCAAATCCGAAGCAACCAGCAACTTATTGTAGAAATGTTGGTAAACGTAGAAGATGGGAATTTGCAATTAAGAAAAATCAAAGTGATATAAAAGTATTGTCAGAAAATTACATTTGGAATTTTCTAAAACCTTGGTTAAATAAAAGTGACGCAATTATTGAAAGGAAAACAATTTATCAATTTGAGTCAGCAATTGCTAGAAAATGGCGTAAAGGAAGAATTTTTATTGCTGGTGATGCTGCACATTTGATGCCACCTTTTATGGGACAAGGAATGTGCGCAGGTATTAGAGATGCGTCTAACTTAGCATGGAAAATAGCAACATGTTTAAAAGTTAAACATAATGAAGCTTTCTTAAATACTTATCAAACAGAGAGATCGTTAAATGTAAGAGAGTATATTGAAACTACTATGAGAATGGGTGAGTTTGTTAATGCAGTTGAGTCTACACCAATTACTGACAATATTAGGTCTGATAATAAGGGTATTAAAAGTATGCAATCAATAAAACCTAAAATGGGAAAAGGATTAGGCTATTTAAAAGATAAAAATAGAGGAAAAATATTTCCTCAATTTAAATTAAATAAAAATACAAGTTTAGATGATAATTTTTCAAAAAAAGGGATATTAATATTGTCCTCTGATCTCAAAACAAAGGTTTCAAAAAAATATAACTTAGTAAATTCAAAAAAAATTAAGAAACTATCAGTCTATTTGAAAAATATAAATGCAAAGGCAATTTTAGTAAGGCCCGATAGATTTATTTTGGGCTCAGCAAATACAAATCATGAAATAAATTTGCTATTAAAAAAATATTCTGAAATTCTAAGATAAATTAAAAATTTCATTCACTGCTTTAATCTTTGAATGATTATTTGGGGCGATCTCTCCATTAGGCATAAATAAAGAATTTTCAAATCCAACTCTTATTTTACCCCCCAGGTTTATTGCTTTTTCTAGACAGGATATTTCTTCTTTCGCAAAAGCACAGATTGCCCAGTCCAAATTAATATTATTATCTCTCATTTTTTCTAAAAAAATTGGAATGTTATCTGGATAACTTATTTTACCTGAGTAATGTCCAATTACAAAGAGACACCAAGCTCCCTCAACATTAATTTCTGCTTTGTTATATAAATTAACTAATAAATCTATTTCATTTGGATTATATAAAAGATGTTGTATTTTAGTCCCGGCCTCTGTCAAATATTTATACAACTTTACATCTTCATCAGTTGGATTTCTTGAGGGTATCATTTCAGCTGTACCAATTGATATTCCGGGTGGTGTAACATCATAAGCAAGTTTTCTCATATCTTCTGGAGAATATTTTCCAACTGACTCCGTTGTAACTTGGATATGCATTTTTGGAACTTTAAATTCTAATTCCTTGAGTGCTTCTTTATACAAACCTGCATCAAGAACGTGTTCTCCTTTTTCATCCCTTACATGCAGATGTATTGCACCAGCCCCTGCTTTAAAACAATTCTTTGCGACTTCAACAGTTTCTTGTATAGTTAATGGTACTTCAGGATGATCTTTCTTGACTTTTCTTGCTCCATTTGGAGCTACCATTAATCTAGGTAATTCATTTGGTTGATAAAAAGGCATAAATTATCTTAAAGATGCAGCAATATTTCCACCATCAACTGTTAGAATAGCTCCAGTAGTTTTTTTGGATATTGAAAGATGAAAAAAAGCTTTGGCTACATCTTCGGCTTTTACCTCATTTAAAAGTAAGTTACCTTTCATATAATCATCTGTTGTAACTTGTCTAGCCTTTGCTCTTGATTTTATCATTTTATCATTTAGTAGCCCACTTCTAATTCTATCTGCATTTACTCCATTAGATCTTATTCCATAAGATCCGTAATCAACGGCATATTGTTTGCATAGATTTAATAATGCCGATTTTGGTAAACCGTAAGGCCCAAAATTTTTACCTGGATTTACAGATTGTTTGGAAATATTAAATAATAAACATCCTTCAGTATTTTGAAGTTTCATAATTCTTGTAGCTTCCGAAGCACAGTATTGATGAGAAAAGAAGTTATCTTCAAAACTTTTTCTTAAAATTTTATCACTAATCTCAGCAATAGGACCTCCGGTGGCGGTACCTGCATTTGATATTAAAATGTCTATTCCTCCAAATTGTGATGAAATTTCGTTAAATGCTTTTTTAACACTTTCTTTATTTGTTACATCACAATAAATACAAATATCATTTAACTCCTTACTCATTTCTTCAACCTTTGTTTTGTTATTATCTATTAAAATTACTTCTGCGCCATGTTTTTTGAATAATTTATATGTTGCTGTTCCGATTCCGCCAAAAGCTCCAGTAATAACAACAATACTTCCCTCTAACTCTTTTTTTTCTTTTTTAATTTTAGCTTGTTCAAGAGACCAATATTCAACATCAAAAATATCTTTTTTTGTTATAAATTTATACTTTGAAGTTTCTTCAACAGATGAGATTACTCTTGCATTTGTCTCTGTCAAATCTGCAGCAATATTTGCAGCTTTAAGACTATTGCCTACACAAAATATTCCAATATTTTGCACTATTATTACTCTTGGTGAAGTATCTAGCATTGTCTTCTTTTCTTTAACTTTTTTTTGGTTTTGTTCAAAATATTGCAAATATTTTTTCCTATAATTTACAAATGCTTTTTTTGCAGTCTTTTCAAACTCATTGACTGAAGATTTAAGTTTTGGTTTTATTATTAAAGGGAAGGGTTTTACTCTTATTACATGATCTGGAGTAGCAGTCCCCTCTTCTGAATATCTTGCCACCTCGACTCCATCAATAAAATACTTTAATGGTTTATTATTTCGAAAGGTAAGAATAAATTTATTTTTTGTGCCATTAGAAGTAAGTCCTCGAAGTATTGGTGCTATTTGAGCAGGAGTAATTTTAATATTTAAACTTTTTATTTGTTTAATTTTTTTTCTTTTTAATTTTTTTATTGCCTTTTCAGCATCACTCACATACTTGATCATTAGGTCATATGATTCTTTTGCATCGTTAGAGAAAGTGAAAATTCCATGATTAAGTAAAATAAGACAGTTTATATTTGGATTTTTTAAGTAAACCTCTTTAATCTTCTGAGCTAATCCATACCCCGGCATTACATAAGGAATTATGTTAACTTTTTTTCCAAATATCTTTTTGCAAAAAGCAATTCCATTTGGTCTGTTGGTTACATTCATAATCGCATCGGAATGTGTATGATCAACAAACTTAAATGGTAAAAAAGCATGTAGAAAAGTTTCAACTGATGGATTAGGAGATTTGATGTTCATCAAATTCCTTTTTTGATATGATACCATTTCTTCATCTGATAATTTTTTTTTGTTTTTTAATGCCAAAAGAGGATTTAGCTTTACAGCTGGCAAACCTTCTGGTTCAATTTCTGCCATATCCCATCCGCTTCCTTTCACACACAAAACATCATAGTTTTTTCCATCTAAATCTTTTACAGTAGTTTTAACAGAAGTATTACCGCCTCCATGTAAAACCAATTCACTATTTCTTCCTAGTAATCTAGTTGTATAAACCCTCAACGCCATATCCCTAGAATGACCGAGTTTCCTGTATTTTGATATATATTTTTTAGCTTCAGTATTTGACCAATTATTTTTCAATGTAATATCCTAACATAAATTATTATCGTAGTTTTTTGTTTGAAAGAAGTAAAAAATTAAATTAGTAAAGTTATTAAATATTCATATGACTAAAGTTGGAGAACATATTACCCTTGATATAATTGGCACAAAAAAGGAATACGACCCTGCTTTTTTTGAAAAATTAGTTTATAAAATTGCCAAAATAGCAAAGGTTACCGTGCTTGAAATTTCTAAGTATAAATTTGAGCCACAAGGTTTTACTTTAGTTGCTTTATTGGCTGAAAGTCATATTAGTTTTCACACATTTCCAGAAAAGGGAATTATTAGTTTTGATTTTTTTACTTGCGCAAAAATTTCTCCCTCTATTGCTTTAGATGTTATTATAGATGAAATAGAACATACACAAATAATTAAAAAGGAATTTAATAGAGATACAGTAGACCTCTATCATGATAATTATAGTTCACCTGGTTTAAAAAAATCATACGTAGTAAATAATGTTATTGAAAATTTTAAGTCAAGTGTAGGCCAACATATTGAGATACTGGAATTAGAACAATTTGGAAAAGCTTTATTTATAGATAATGAAATTCAAGTAGCAGAAAAAGATGAACACCTTTATAGTTCTACTTTTGTAAATTCAGGACTTGACTTAAACTCAAATAAAGAAAAAGCAGCTATTATAGGAGGTGGAGATGGTGGTGTAGCAAGAGAATGTATTTCAAAAAATTTTAGTTTTATTGATTGGTATGAGTTAGACCCAGAGGTAGTTGAAGTTTGTGATAAGCACCTAGGCAAAATAGGTGAGAAGGCTACCGAAAAAAATTCAGTAAAATGTGTTTGGGGAGATGCATTTGATAGCATTAAATCAGTAAAAGATGATACATATAATCATATATATGTTGATCTAAATGATGATCAATATTGTATTGATTTAGCCGCAAAAAATATGAGTTCGCTTGTGAGAATTTTAAAACCGAAAGGTGTCATTACTGCACAAGTGGGTAGCCAAGATAAAAAACCTAAACAAGTCGAAAGTTGGTTAAATGTTTTTAACGAAAACTTTGGAAATACTAAATTATCAAGGGTTTACATTCCGAGCTTTGATTGTTCCTGGAACTTTTCATCATCAATAAACCACTAATTTTCTTTTTAATTAATTAAATTTGTGAAATAATAATTATAAATATTTTGGAGGTGAAATGAATAAATTTAAGCAATTAGGACTAGGAATTATAATTTCCTTTTTCTTAGTATTGAGTGCAAACGCTGGCTCGATAAAGATCGGAACCGAGGGAGCTTATCCTCCTTGGAATTCTAAAGATGCAGCAGGCAACCTCAACGGATTTGAGGTTGATTTAGCCAATGCATTGTGTGAAATAATGAAACATAACTGTACAATAGTTGAGCAAGATTGGGATGGAATGATCCCGGCGCTAACATCAAAAAAATTTGATGCAATAATGGCTGGAATGTCAATTACATCTGAAAGATTAAAAACTATAAATTTTTCTCAGGGATATGCAGATGAAGTTGCGTCTTTAGCTGTAATGAAAGGATCAAGTATTGAAAACATCAACGCACCAGAAGGTATTAACCTTAATATCGGTGGTTCTGATGTTGACAAAGCTCTTAAAACATTAACTAGTTCTTTGTCTGGTAAAACTGTCTGTACACAAATAGGTACAATTCACCAAAACTTTTTAGAGTCAGGTGATGTTGGAAAGATAAATCTTAAAACTTATAAAACTCAAGATGAAGTAAACCTGGACTTGACAAATGGTAGATGCGATGTTGCTCTTGCAGCTGCAGTGGCATTCACAGATTATGCAGAAAAATCTGGAAAAGCAGTAGTTTTGACTGGCCCTACTTTCTCCGGTGGAGCATTTGGTAATGGTGTCGGTGTAGGAATTAGAAAAGGAGACTCTAAGCTTCTTAATGAATTTAATGCAGCAATAGATAAAGCCAGAGATGATGGTATTATAAGTAAACTAGCCATTAAATGGTTTGGTTTTGATGCATCTATGTAAATAATTTTAGATATGGCGACTATAATATATAGTCGCCAATCTATATGGAACTACTTTCATTCGGAGATACTGGTTGGGGAGACGAACTCTTTTTTGCAACCCTAATGACAATTGCTGTTTCGGTTGCAGCTATGGCAATAGGTTTTGTGTTTGCTTTAATATTTACACCTTTAAAACTATCTAAAAATAAAACACTTAATATCATTGGAAATTTTTACACTACTATTATTAGAGGCGTTCCAGAACTACTAGTAATTTACTTATTATTTTTTGGCGGCACAGGAGCTGCAATGTATGTAGCTTCAATTTTCGGATATGATGGCTATATCGAAATAAATGCATTTATAACTGGCGCTCTTGCAATAGGGATTATTTCTGGAGCGTATTCTACTGAAGTTTTTAGAGGCGCTATTTTATCAATTGATAAAGGTCAATTTGAAGCTTCAAAAGTTTTGGGTATAAAAAAAAGTATTCAATTTTATAAAATTATTTTACCTCAAATGTTGAGGCTATCAATTCCTAACCTCAGTAACGTTTGGCAAATAGCTTTGAAAGATACTTCTTTGATTTCTGTAACTGGACTAGTAGAAATAATGAGGCAATCTTATATCGCTGCTGGTTCAACTAGAGATCCTCTATTTTTTTATTCAGTAGCAGCAGTCTTGTATTTAATACTTACCTATTTAAGCATGAAATTAATTAATAAATTAGAAATCAAATATAACAAAGGATACTGATGGATATAAATTTGATGATGAGTATTTTTCCAAACTTATTAAATGGTGCAGTTATCACTCTAAAACTTTTGGTAGTTTCAATGTTTTTTGGATTAATAATAGGTTTAATTTTTGCAATTTTGAGAGTTAATAAAAATCCAATATTTAATAAGTTTGCTTATGGTTATTCTTATTTTTTTAGAGGAACACCCCTACTAGTTCAGTTATATTTAATTTATTATGGATTAGCTAACATAGAATTTTTAAGAAATTCTTTTTTTTGGGTAATTATAAAAGAACCATATTGGTGTGCAATTATTGCTTTTTCTTTAAATACTGGAGCTTATACATCTGAGATACTAAGATCATCATTTCAGACAATTAAAAAAGGTTACATTGAAGCTGCACAAAGTTTGGGTGTAACAAAAAAAATAACTTTTTACAGAATTCAATTACCTATTGCTATAAAACAATCACTTCCAGCATATGGGAATGAAATAATATTAATGCTTAAAGGCACTTCTCTTGCAAGCGTTATAACAATTATGGATTTAATGGGTGAAGCTAGAAAGATAAATGTTTTAACTTTTAAACCTTTTGAGGCATTTATTACCGCAGGAATAATTTATTTATTTATTACATTTATAATACATAATATTGTAAAATACTTAGAAAAAAAATACAGATTTCAAACATGAAAGTAGCTTGTATTCAGTTGTCTAGTGGTGAGGATTATAATAAAAATTTTAAAGATATTGTAAAATATATTAATCAAGCTATTGCAAATAAAGCAGACTTTATACTTACACCAGAAACTTCCTCATTGATGTCTGCTGACAAAAATAATTTATTTAAATATTCATATGAAATGAAACATGATCCAATAATAAAAAAAGTAAAAACTATTGCTAAATCAAAAAAGAAATGGATACTTCTTGGCTCAATGTGCATTAAAGAAAAAAACAAATTAAGAAATAGATCTATTCTTATTGGACCTAAGGGTAAAATAAATACCTATTACGATAAAATAAATATGTTTGATGTTAAAGTTTCAAAAAAAGAACAGCATAAAGAAAGTAAAGTTTTTAAGGCAGGTAAAAAATTAGTATCTGCTAAATTACCCTGGGGAAAAATAGGTCTTTCAATTTGTTATGATTTAAGATTTCCGGAACTTTATAGAAACTTATCAAAAAGAAATTTAAGTTTTATGACTGTTCCATCTGCATTTACTAAAACAACTGGTCAAAGACATTGGTTAACTTTATTAAAAGCAAGAGCAATTGAAAACTTTTGTTATATTTTTGCTCCTAATCAAACAGGAAAAAATACGATTAAAAGAGAAACTTTTGGACATTCAGTAATTATTTCGCCCGATGGAAAAATAATGGCCCTCAAGAGATTAGGAAAAGGAATTATATATTCAAAAATAAAACCAAAAATATCTATGGATCTAAGAAAAGTTATTCCAAGTTTGCTTTAATAGTTTGTGTATTGTTTAATCTCTTTTATCTTTGAGCCAGTTTTATTGTTTATTGCTAATTTAATTTTAGCTCTATCATCATTTAGAAAATGAACTTCTCTCGATAATTTTATAAAATTTTCACCAAAATCGCTATTTTTTTCACACATTCTTTTATTATCTTCAATATCCCAAAGTTTTGCATTTATTGCCTTTAATTCTTCATAAAGTTTTTTTAGTTCGTCATTTAGAGATATGTTGTCATCTAATTGTTTTGTTAAAACTAGATATTCATCATTAATAAATATTAAATTATCAGAGTCTTTAATTTTATCTTTTTTGATTTCTAAAATTGAAATTTTATCTAAAAGTTCACCTACTGAAACTTCAACTAAAATTTTATTCATAAATAAACATAGTGTGTTAAGTTGTTTGAAATATGTCTAATATTCTTATAATTAAGCATGGATCTTTAGGTGATATAGCCCAGGCGAGTGGTGCAATTCAAGATATTTCTGATTTTTACAAAGGTGATAAAGTTTATTTATTAACATCAAAGCCTTTCATTGACCTTTTCAAGAAAAATCCATATTTAGAGGACATAATTTTGGATAAGAGATTATCAAGATTTAATCTAATTTATTTATTCAATCTCATGCGCAAATTAAAAAAATACAGATTTGTAAAAGTTTTTGATTTACAAAATTCTTCTCGTTCAAGTTTCTATAAAAAAATATTGTTTCCAAATGCTAGTAATCTTGTTTGGTCGTCTTCTGAAACTACGTTGCCCAAAGATAAATCCAAGGATGAATTTGATAAAAATCCTGTTTTAGATAGATTTAAACATCAATTAGAAACATCTGGAGTTAATACTAAATACACTATGTTTCCTGATTTTAAGTGGGCTTGTTCCAATATTGAAAATATAAAAAAAAAATTTGATTTAAATAAATACATAATTTTATTCCCTTTTTGCTCTACACATTTGCAGATTAAAAAATGGCCTAGCTACAATAAACTTATAGATTTAATTAAGGATAAATTTAAAGACGAATACAAAATCATAGTAGCTCCAGGTCCTAATGAAATTAATATGACAAAAGAAATCAATGCTATTCCAATTTTGAAAGAAAATATATCTTTAGATATTTCTGAACTTGCCACATTAATAAAAGAAAGTTCTTTCGTTGTTGCAAATGATACAGGACCTGCGCATATGGCAGCACATTTGAATGTAAAAGGAGTAGCTTTATTTGGCTCTCACACTACTGCATATAAAGTCAGCATAGAAAGAGAAAATTTTAAAGCTATCCAAGTACCAAATTTAAATAAGTTATCTTCCGAAAAAGTTTTTGAATATTTAATAAAATCTTTAAATTAATGGAAATAAATTTCCTATTTTTTATAAGTGTTGTTCCTGCAATAATTTTGTATGGTATTGCAAAGTCTGGTTTAGGAGGTTCAATATCATTAATATCTGTTCCATTGATGACAGTTGCAATGCCATTACAGCAAGCATTAGCAATTATTTTACCAATTTTAATTTTTTCAGACATGATTGCTGTTTACAGATTTAGAAGAGAGTTTAATTTAAGTATACTAAAGGTAATTGTCCCGTTTGCAGGAATAGGAATTCTAATTGGTTCCTTTACATTCAATCATTTTTCAGAGGATTTACTTAAATTAATAGTTGGAATAATGGGATTTTTATTTGCTGGACATTATTTTTTGTTTAAAAAAGAAAAGACAGTTCCGGATAAGCAAAATTTTTTCAAGGGTGCAATTTGTTCATCTATTGCTGGATTTTCAAGTTTTTGTGTTCATGCTGGAGGCACACCCACAAGTCTTTATTTACTTCCATTAAGGTTAAAAAAAGAAATTTATGTAGGAACTAGAATTATATTTTTTAGTTGTGTCAACCTAATAAAACTACCTTTGTATATTTATCTATCAATGATGAATCTTGATACTTTGTTTCAATCAGTATCCCTTTTTCCATTAGCTTTAATTGGAATATTTATTGGATATCAATTGCTCAAAATTATAGAAGAAAATTTGTTTTATAACATTATCTATGTTTTAATTCTTGTCAGTAGCACAAAATTAATATTTGATTTTGTTTAAATTTTGTTTTTTTTAATTGAGTTGTTGCCAAATTTTTTAAGCAAAAAAGGTAAAAATGCTACAATTATTAATATTCTTAAAAAATGATGATAACTAACAAAAATTGGGTCAATATTATAAGCAACGCTAATTACAACCATTTCATGAATTCCTCCTGGAGCAAAACTTAAAAAAGTTGGAATAAAATCAAAACCTAAGTACTGAAGAAAGTATGCTGTAACCATTGCAACAACAACTAATATTGAGCACACAATTATTCCATGAAAAATATAAAAGAATAATTCATTAAGCCTTAATCCATTTAATCTACTACCAAGAGCCGTACCTAAAAAAATAAAGGCTATATTTATTACTATGTCTGGAAATCTAGAATTAACAATCTCAAAAGTGTAAAATAAACCTGATAAAGCCATAGCTCCAACTAGTATCGGTGAAGGGATATTAAATTTTTTCAGTAATATAGAAAATAAATAACAAATAATTATTAGAAAAAATACTTCTACAAAATATCTCAAATCATAAATATTTTCATAGTTATAACCTGCGATTTCAGAGAAACCTAAATTACTAATAAATAATATAGGTACAAAACTTACGATAAATATAACTCTAGTAGCCTGAGGAATTAAAACTTGTTTATGATTTTCTTTTTTTCCATACTCTAAAAGTGCTGCAGCTATTGGAACAAATGCTCCAGGTAGAGCTGCAAGTGTTGCAATAAACTTATCAAATTTACAAACTTTAACAAAATAATATCCTGCTAAAATAGTGCTAACTACTGTGCAAACAACCATTGCCATAGATGAGAATATCCATAAATGAATCTTATATAATAAAGATACATTCAACGTACCGCCTAAAATAATACCTACAATTAGAAAAACTGGATTAAGTAATTTTGTAGAGAATTCAATTTTAAAATTAGTAAAAGCAATACACAGATTTAAACCTAAAGCACCTAGCAACCAAGGCAGTGGAAGACCAATGAGAGTTCCAATATAACCTCCAATTACTCCTATGATTAAAGCCTTATAACTAATGTTAAGCTCATTTAATAATCTTTTAAATGGAATCACGTTTAATATTTAAATAATAAATCTTCATTGACACCGAATTTTAATTTCTGTTTAATAACTAATTATAATTATAATAGGAGAGAAAATAATGAAACTAATTAAATCAATAATTTCAGTTTTATTCTCAGCAATTCTAATACTTTCAGCTACAACAACTAGTTCAATAGCAATTGATAAATTGCATTTTGTAATTGGTGGTGGTGCTGGTGGTGGTTGGGATGGAACTGCTAGAGGTACTGGAGAAGCTTTAACAAAAGCTGGAATGTTAAAAAGTGCATCATTTGAAAATATGTCAGGTGGTGGTGGTGGAAAAGCATTAGCTTATATGATTAATAATAAGCCTGCAAATACAGTCTTAGTTCAATCAACACCATTAGTTTTAAGATCAATTACAAGACACAAAGGTTATGTAAGTGGAAGTGGAACTTTATCATACAAAGATGTTGTGCCAATAGCTGGCGTCATTGGTGATTACGGCGCGATAGCAGTTGCTAAAAATTCACCTTATAAAAACTTTAAAGATGTAGTTGATGCGTACAAAAAAGATGCAAGCTCTATTAAAATGGCTGGTGGATCAGTAAGAGGAAGTATGGACCATTTAATTGGTGCTTTAGCTTTCCAAGCTGCTGGTGCTAATCCAAATGATGTTGCTTATATTCCTTATGATGCTGGTGGAAAAGCTTTAGCTGGACTTTTATCTGGGGAAACACAAATTATCTCTACTGGTTTAGGTGAGCTTATGGGTGCAAGAGACCAAGTAAGAATTATTGGTATTACAGCTCCTTCAAGAGTTTCTGATGCTCCAGATGCACCAACTCTTAAAGAACAAGGTTATGATGTACAATTTGTTAACTGGAGAGGTTTCTTTGGACCTCCAGGAATGAGCAATGCAGATAAATCTAAAATTGCTAAAATGTTAGGTGATGTACAAAAAACTTCTGAATGGGAAACTGTTAGAGCAAGAAATGCATGGGTTAATATTTACAATCCAGAAGGTAAGTTTGTCTCTTTCTTAGAAAAACAAACTGAAGAAATGACAGCTCTTATGAAAAAATTAGGAGTTATATAATCTTTACGATTATTAAATATTAGAGCAGTGAATATAAATACTACAAAAGTTATATCACTGCTCTTTTTTATATTTTCAGCATTTTATTTATATACAGCTTATCAAATTCAAGTCTTTGCATTCGATGAAAATGCTCCCTTTAATGCAAGAACATTCCCAATTTATCTAGGATACACAGGGCTTTTTTTTTCAGGATTAAAAATAATTTTACCAGATCCTAATACAATAAAAGTACAACATAAAACTTTAGAATATAAAAAAACAGCAATACTTATTGTTATTGCAATAATTTATGGTGCTACAATCTTAAAAGTTGGTTATTTTTTAACAACATCATTATTTTTGTTCTCATCATATTATTTTTTAGGAGAGAGAAGATGGGTCTTAATGTTTTTATTGTCTTTTCCTTTTGTAGCAGCCTTTATGTATTTGCTTCATGGCGTTCTTGATATTTATTTAAGAGATCCATTCTTACAATCAATTGGAGTAATGGGATGATAGAGGGGATACTAATTGGTTTAACAACAGCTCTTACTTTTCAAAATATTTTAATGGTAATGGTTGGTTGTTTTTTTGGAACAATTATTGGAATGTTACCAGGACTTGGTCCAATGACAGCGATAGCTTTAATGATACCAATTACTTATGGTTTTGATCCAGCAACTGGTTTAATTTTAATGGCAGGAGTTTACTATGGTGCAGTATTTGGAGGTTCTACGTCATCAATTTTGTTAAACGCACCTGGTGTTCCGGGAACTGTCGCTACATCATTTGATGGTTACCCAATGGCTCAACAAGGTAAAGCGGGAAAAGCATTAGCAATAGCCGCCTGGAGTTCATTTGCTGGTGGCACGTTGTCAGCAATATATTTATTATTTATGGCTCCAAGTTTATCGAAAGTAAGCTTATCTTTTAGATCCCCTGATTATTTTGCGTTAATGATTTTAGGTCTAACTGCTATCGCAGCATTTTCATCTAAGGGTCAGTTTTTAAAAGCTATGATGATGGTAGTACTTGGTTTAATGCTTGCATCTGTTGGTCAAGATAGCTTATCTGATATTACAAGATTTACATTTAATAATATGAATTTAACAGATGGAATTAGCTTTGTTCTTGTTGTTATGGCAACTTTTGCGATGAGTGAGGCTTTAACCATAATCTTGAAAAGAAATGACCCCACAAGTGCTGCTAAGCAAGTGTCATTAACAGAACTTGGTTCAATTAAAATTAATAAAGAAGAAAGAACCAAAATGTACAAGACAATTCCAAGATCATCAGTAATTGGTTTTTTAATTGGTGTTTTGCCTGGAGCAGGGGCTACTATTGCTTCTTTTTTAGCTTACGGAATGGAAAGAAATATTGTCAACGATGAAGAAAAAGAAAAATTCGGCAAGGGAAGTGTTAATGGTTTGTCAGCTCCAGAAACAGCAAATAATGCAGCCTGTTCAGGGTCATTTGTACCTATGCTTACATTGGGAATACCCGGTAGTGGAACAACTGCTGTAATGTTAGGAGCTTTATTAGGTTTCGGAGTTCAGCCTGGTCCAAGACTATATATGACTAATCCAGAAATATTTTGGTCAATTATAATGTCAATGTATATAGGGATGTTAATATTATTAATATTAAATCTTCCTCTAATTCCTTACATCGCAAGAATCCTTGCGGTTCCAAAAAATTATTTAATCCCGTTAATCCTATTTTTTTCTATTACCGGAATTTATGTAATGTCTTTCAATAATTTTGATATTTATTTGATGATTGGAATTGCAGTTGTTGCAACATTTTTAAGACTATATGATTTTCCTATGCCACCTCTAATACTTGCCTTTGTATTAGGAGGTCTTATGGAGGAAAATTTAAGACGATCTTTGCTATTAAGCAACGGATCATGGGAGTTTCTATGGGACAGAACACTTACGTTGTGTATTCTTTTAACGACTATTTTAATAGTTGTCTGGCATTTTTATAAATCTATAATAAGAAAATGATTAACAGAAGAAAATTTCTAAAAACATCTTTATCGTCATTAGCATTATTAAGCCTACCTAAAATATCCCTCGCTCAAAATAATTACGATGTTGTAGTAATTGGTGCTGGAGCTTCTGGATTAGCTGCAACTTCAAATTTAATGGCATCGGGCAAATCTGTACTATGTATTGAAGCAATGAGTAGAAAAGGTGGAAGATGCTACACTGATAATTCTATTTTTGGCGTTCCATATGATATGGGTGCTCACTGGTTACATCAATACAGTAAAAACCAAATAGCAGAATTTGGCAAAAAACATAAAGATAAATTTAATATCTACAAAGATAAAGAGCCTTTGATGATTTATGATGGAGAAAAGAAAATTAAGGGCTTTAAGCTTGGTTCACTGTATTCAAAAGTTGAAAAGAAACAATGGAAAAAAAATGATATTCCATCAAAAGATGAGCCTTTTATGAGCCAAATTCCAGAAAAATGGAAAAAGAATAAATGGTTTCATTCTGTCCATCAATTGCTTGGTCCTTGTCAGCCAGCTGTGGACTTTGATGATTATACTTTAAACGATGGTCATACTAATGGGACACATCAAGGCGAGGGAGATGGATATGTAAAAGAGGGATATGGAACTTTACTAGCCTATTACAGGAGAAATGTACCAGTTAAATTAAAAACTGTGGTAAATGAAATTAAATGGGGCGGTAAAGGTGTGCAAATAGAAACAAATCAAGGAACTATAAGTGCAAAAACATGCGTGGTAACAGTTTCAGTAGCAGTATTAAATGCTGGAAAAATAAAATTTAGTCCTGCACTACCCCTAGGAAAATACGAGGCATTTGATGGCATAAGATTAGGAACTTACAACCACATTACATTTCAGCTAAAAGACGATTTTTATAAAGAATACAAAGTGAAGAATGATACATATTTTGTAAATAGAATTGAAAATACAATAAACGGATCTCCTGCTGGTTCGTGTGCAACGCTTAAAATTTCAGGAACTAATATTTCATATTTTGATGTAGGAGGAAAATTTGCTCAGCATTTAGAGGCTGAAGGTAAAGATGCTTCTATTGATTTTGTATTAAATAGGCTTCGATCAGCATTTGGGTCTAAAATTGATAAATATTTCATAAAAGCACATGTAACAGCATGGGGAAAAAACCCATTTACACTTGGATCATATTCAAGCGCCATACCTGGAAAATCTCATTTAAGAAAAAAATTAAAAATACCAGTTGCAAACAAATTATTCTTTGCTGGTGAAGCAACCACAGGGGTTTTTGCAACATGCCATGGAGCAGATCTAAGTGGTGAAAGAGCTGCGAAACAAGTTTTAAATTTTATTTAAGTAATATAAATTTTATCTGATAAACCGTAACAAAGTATAGCCATCATAATTAAAAAGACTGTAGGCGCTATAATGCCTTCATTTGTAGCTTTTTCATTAAGACCAGTTTTATCAATTTTAAGTGAGTAGAAATTTGTTCCTAAAACACATGCATGAATAATAAATATTAAATTAAAAAAGGCCCAAGTTCCCTCAACTCCATTTGGTCTTACAAACATAATATAAATAGCCATTATTACCCAACCAAGCATTAGCGCTCCAACAAATCTAATCATTACAGCTGCACTGTGATCTATACCAAACTTATCCATAAATTTTTTGGTTCCAACAATTGTTTGAAAACAATATGCAGCTATTCCTATAAAATGTGCAAGAAAGATAATTAAGTAAAAAATATTGTTAAACTTTGCAATCATGTATCTATTTTATAAGATTCTCTTATATTTTTCAATTATCTTATCCCATAGAAAGTTTGTAGAATTAATTTTTGCTTCTTTGCCATACTCTAGATATTTATTTTCTTTAAAAAGAGTATCTATACTTGCGTAAATGTCCTCTAGTTTGTTACCATCGCATATTAAACCAGTTTTTTCATGAATTATTGCATCTGAAGCTCCTCCATCTTTACCACCAATTGAGGGGATACCATATTGTGCAGCCTCGACATAAGCAATACCAAAACCTTCAACTGACTTTTTATAAATTATTGAAGGCATTACAAAAATATCTGACTTAGAAATAAGAGCATTTTTTAAATCTGAAGGAATATCTTTTAAGAAAATTACTTGTTCTTCTAATTTAAGTTCAATTACTAATTTTTTTAATTTTTCCTCTTCCTCACCGTATCCGACACATGTATAGACAATTTCGGGATAAATTTCTTTTAGATTTCTAACAGCCATAATTACTTTTTCATGATTTTTTCTTTTATCGAATCTAGAAACTGTAATTATTCTATATTTTTTGCCTTTAAGTATTTCTTCTGCCTCATTCAAATATTTTTCAGGAACTTCAACGGCTGAATCAACACCAGGATTAATAACAACTATTTTTCTTTCATCTACTCCAAGATCTATAGCTAAGTTTTTTGTATAATTTGAATTAGCAACAACATGATCTACATTATTTAAAACTGATAAAACTTTCTTATTTAATCCAGAGCCTTTAGGGTGATTTATTTCCTTTGAATGAATTAGACAGATTTTTTTTTTATTTGTTTTGATTAATTCTAAACTTTTCCAATGATCAGCGATTATACATTGTACCTTATTATTTTGCTCAAGATAATCATTAATCATATATGATTTTCTATATTTTCTAATTAGCTTCATTCCACTGACTCTTTCTATTGAAAATGAAACTGTATTGTCAAACTCTTCATGATTTTCATGATAGTCTGCAAAAACTTTTATAAGATTAAGTTTTGAAAGAGACCTTGCCAGTCCCCACATTAAATTTTGCATACCTCCTAATTCTGGAGGAAAAGTTCTAGTTACTATTAAATACATTAGTTGTTAAAACCACTTAATACTACAGCCCATACTTGGAAATTGTTCTTTTGGACCATTGTTAGTTTTTGCAATCATTTTCAAAGCTTTTTTAAGTTCGCTATCTCCACTTTCTATTGGTTTCAAATTTTTTAACTCTCTTATTCTTCCTCTATATTGAAGTTCAAGATCTTTGTTGTATCCAAAAAAATCTGGAGTACAGACTGCACCATAAGTTTTTGCTACTTCTTGAGTTTCATCTATTACATATGGAAAATTAAAATTATGATTTTTTGAAAATTTAATCATATTATCAAATGAGTCTTCTTCATATCTTTTTGGGTCATTTGACATTATTGCTATAGATTTAATTCCATCATTTTCTAATTCTTTACAATCTTCAACAACATTTTTGATCACTGCCAAAACATATGGACAGTGATTACAGATAAACATTATTAGTGTTCCATTTTCACCCTTTGCATCATTTAGTGAAATTATTTTATTATCTGTAGATTTAAGTTCAAAGTTATCAGCTTTTTTACCGAAGTCACATATTGGAGTTTTAGTTAATGCCATGATAAAAGAATATATAATTTATGTTTTACGATTTAAAAGATAAAAAACCAAAAAACCTTGGCGAAAATTGGGTAGCACCAAACGCTGTTATAATTGGTGATGTAACATTAGATAAAAACTCTAGTGTCTGGTTTAATGCAACATTAAGAGGTGATATAGAAAATATTTATTTAGGAGAAGGGTCAAATGTTCAAGACGGAAGTGTTTTGCATACTGATCCGGGATATCCTTTAAAAATTGGAAGTAATGTAACCATAGGTCATTTAGTAATGCTTCATGGCTGCACAATTGACGATAATTCTTTAATTGGAATCGGAGCTGTAGTTCTTAACAAAGCAAAAATTGGAAAAAATTGTATCATTGGAGCCAAATCATTAATTACAGAAAATAAAGAAATTCCAGACAATTCTTTAGTAATGGGATCACCTGGAAAAGTAATAAGGCAGTGCACTGATGGTGAAATTGATGCAATAAAACAAAACGCAATTAGGTACCAAGAAAATTGGAAAAAATATTCAAAGTCTATTTTTTAATGAAAAAACTTTTTTATAGTTTTATAATATTAGTTTTATTAACTCAATTCTCCCAAGCTTTTGAAAGATTTATACCTTTAGAGCTTTTCACAGGTGGAAAAATTAGAAATGATACAGAAATTAAATTTACAAATGCTAATTTGGTGTTTGGCGAAAAGAAAAAAAAGAAAATTATAGGTCCCGAAGACTGGCATCATCCAGAAACTGGAGAAAAAATAAAAGTTTATAAAAGAACAAGAAAAGGGCAAAGTGGTCTCAAAACCCAGCTATTTACTGTAACTAACGATGGACAATGCATAGGAAGAATTTGGGATAGTAGACGTGGTGGTAGAATAATTGAAAACGGATGTAAATTTCCCTTGGGAATTTGGAAAGAGGGAGAAACCAGGTCTTTTGAAGGGTCTTCTGGGGGGAAACCTAGAAAAATTGAATTAACAATTTTAAAATTAGGAAAAAATCAAAATAGCAATCTTAAATTTAATTGGAAATTATATAATATGAAAAATGGAAAATTAATGGATGATAACGATTATACTTTTGCTCCAGGAAAAGCGATGATAGAATTAAATGACAAAAATATATCTAAATGAGAAAAGTATTTATAATTTTTATCGCTTTATTAATATCTCTGAATACTGCAGTGGCTAATGAAAAATTTGAGTTTAGATACAATATTCATGAAAATTTACCAAAAAAATGGGTAACTGAATTCAAGAATATAATGGATGTTTTACAAGAAGTTCTACCTATTCAAAATAATATGAATGATTATCTCAAAAGTCCAGGAATGGATATCTATGCTTGGAAAAGTACAAAAAATCCTTTTCCAGAAGTTAAGAATAATATGAAAGGTTCATGTATTTGCGGTGATGGTTCAACTAGATGGATGCAGATAGAAATACCAAGTAAAGAATTAGCAAAAAAATATATACACCGTTATTCTGTAATTGCTCATGAATATTTTCATGTTTATCAAATATCACTCTCAGAAAATAAACTATCAGACAGAGACTCACCAAAGTGGTTAACGGAGGGAGGAGCAAAAGTTTTTGAAGAAATGTATGTGAAACAATATTATGGAAAAGACAGTTTAAAAAATGATCTTTCAAGAAAAGAAATGTGGAGTAAAAAGGTTTTAAAAGAACCTAGCCTTTACGAAAAACACAAAACGTCAAATAAAAGAGGAATGGATGGCAATTATACAGGCTCTGCCTTTATGGTGCTAGTATTAGTAAATGAACTAAAGAAAAATAATTTTTCTGAACAACAAGCTTTTAAATTAGTTTTTAAAGATTTTTGGATTGAGAGAGCAAAGCACAGAAAATGGGAAAAAGCATTTGAGCAGACTTTTAAAATGAGTTCTGGAGAATTTTATGAAAAGTTAAGTAAATATAAAAGAGTCGTAAAAAAAATCTTACCGAGTAAGAACTTAAAAATTCAAGATATTTTTAGTTAATCCTTAACCAATCTTCAGAAAAGAAGGTCATTAACTGAGTAAATAATTAATCCTAAAATAATTATAAAAAATATTAAAAAAGCTATTTGTTCACTAACTTTCTTAGTAACTCTAGTTTCACCCTTTTTAAATTTTCTGATTTGGAAAATACCAAATCTCATTACAGCTAAGCCACCCAAAACAAGTGCTACAGCAATAATAAATCCACTTAACATTTTTACGGAATTAGCCAGCTTTGTTTATTACTTGTAATATCAAATCTTGCTCTTCTATGACCTTTTGCTGCAAGATAAAGCCACTCAATTTTTTCAATGTTGCATTGAATTACGGTAAAGTTTTTATAACCTTCTTCGCTTTGTTCCATGTTAAAGCCTGATTTTTCTATTTCATCATCTAAACCAGATCCTGGTTCATCAATTTCTGTTCCAGGACCATTATTTACTAAATAACATTTACGACTTACATGAGCTGTTTTTGACCATGATTGTTCTGTGATTTCATTGTCATGATTGACAACACATTTAACTTTTACTCTAAGCTGAATCTTTTCTTCTTTGTCATAGAATATGAGCGCTGCACTGCTGTTTTTTTTTAATTTTGGAATTTTATCTGATCTAATATCACTATGAAACTGAAGAAGATTATTTGATTGGTCAGATTTTCTAAGAACTACTATTCTTCCATCAAATTCTGATTGATCTCCACAAACAAAAACTGGAATCCTAAAAGGAGATGATCTATTCGTCACAGCATCATCAAGCATAGACCATATTTTTTTCTTTATTTCAGAAAAGTCCTCATAGTATGGGACAGCATTTGACATTGGATTATTTCTTTTTTTTAAGCCTAGCGATCAGACTAGAACTATCCCAACGATTTCCACCCATTTTTTGAACATCAGCATAATATTCATCAACTATTTCAGTAATTGGGACCGGTGAACCATTTCGTTTTGCTTCTTCAATTACAATTTTTAAATCTTTTCTCATCCAATCAACTGCAAAACCATAATCAAATTTATCCTCAACCATAGTTTTATATCTGTTTTCCATTTGCCAAGATTGAGCAGCACCTTTTGATATTGTTTCCATAACCTTATCAATATCTAATCCAGCATTTATACCAAAATTAATAGCCTCTGATAAACCTTGAACAACTCCTGCAATACACATTTGATTCATCATTTTGGTTAGTTGACCACTTCCTGATGGACCAATTAATTTTACTTTTTTACTATAGCAATCAATTACTGGTTCAGCCTTTTTGAAAACCTCTTCATCACCTCCAACCATAACTGTTAGAATTCCACCTTCAGCACCTGACTGACCTCCAGAAATTGGTGCATCTAAAAATGCAAATCCTTTTTCTTTTGCTTTACTATAAAGTTCTCTCGATACTTCTGCAGATACAGTTGAATTATCTACATAGATTGAACCCTCCTTAGCACTATGAAATAAACCGTTTTCACCTAAAGTAACTTGTTTCAGATCCTCATCGTTACCCACACAAGTAAAAATAAAATCAGCACCTTCTGCAGCTTCTTTTGGTGTTGAGGCCATTTTACCATTATATT
The DNA here is from genome assembly GCA_902583075.1 of uncultured Pelagibacteraceae bacterium. Taxonomy (GTDB): domain Bacteria; phylum Pseudomonadota; class Alphaproteobacteria; order Pelagibacterales; family Pelagibacteraceae; genus Pelagibacter. The sequence goes on from CACHUN010000001.1 coordinate 75,112, forward strand.
CAGTAATCCATTTTTCAGCTTTAGCAGTTGTTCTATTAAAAACAGTTACATTGTGCCCAGCTTTTGATATATAACCAGCCATCGGATAACCCATTACTCCGAGACCTATGAAAGCAACATTACATGTCATAAATTATTTATATGTTTAAAAGTTTAAGTTTAAAAGTAATTATTTTTGGTTTTATTTTTACATTTTTTTCGTGTTTTGGACAGAGTTTTTTTATAGGACTGTTTAATTCTAGTATAAGAGAAACTCTTTCTATAACACATGGACAATTTGGCACGATTTATGCATCAGCTACTCTATTTAGTAGTTTACTTCTAATATGGATTGGAAAAAAAATTGATGATGTAAATGTGATAAAATTTGCAATCTTTGTTACTATACTTTTATCATTTTCTTCTTTTTTCTTTTCCAAAACATCTTCAGTAGCTTTTCTATTTGTTGCAATTTTTTTAATGAGGTTTTCTGGACAAGGATTAATGTCTCATACAGCTTCAACTACCATTTCAAGATATTTTACAAAATCTAGAGGTAAAGCATTAAGCATTATTTGGTTTGGTTTATCTTCTGCAGAGTTCTTAATGCCTGTATTAATCGTTTATCTTTTAACTCTTATAGTTTGGCAGGATTTATGGGTAATCTTTTCTTTAATAATTTTAATTTGCTTACCGTTGGCATCTTATATTTTAGTTAAAGATGTCAAATTAGATACTAGAGAGGGTAGTCAAAACAAAATTTTAAAAGAAGAAAATATAAAAAACTGGAAAAGAATAGAAGTTCTTGGAGATTATAGATTTTATATTGTTTCATTAAACATGTTGGCAATGCCCTGGATAGCTACAGGAGTATTTGTGTATCAATCATTCGTCACTAATTCAAAAGGGTGGGGTGAATACACAATTGCACAATCTTTTATGTCTTACTCAATTTTTTCTGTAATTACTTTAATTGTTGCTGGTTATTTAATTGATAAGTTTACAAGTAGAAAATTGCTAATCTATATGAATATTCCATTATTCTTAGGAACTTTAGTGATCATATATTTTGATGCTCCACAAGCTGCTTTTTTATTTCTTGGACTTGTAGGAATATCAAACGGTCTAGCAAACTTATTAGGATCATCAACATGGGCAGAAATATACGGTGTAAAATACATTGGATCTATAAAAGCTTTGACTACTGCTTTAATGGTATTTGCAACTGCTTTTGGTACTGCATTATTTGGCTTTTTTATAGATGCTGGATTTTCAATTGAAAAAATCGCATTTGTTGCAGCAATTGCTATAGCATGCTCTATAGCCTTACTTTTTACTATAAGAAAAAAATTAAATCCAGTTTATCTCTAATACTGCTTGATTTTTTCACTATCGAGGTGTATCTAACCGTCCATGGCAAGAGTTACAGTAGAAGATTGTATAGATAAAGTAGAGAGTCCTTATGAATTAGTTTTAGTTGCAAAGGAAAGAGCAACACAACTTAATTCAGGATTAGAACCCACATTGGATAGAGATAACGATAAAAATACCGTTATAGCATTAAGAGAAATCGCTGAGGAAACAATTAAAGTTCCAGATTTAACTGATGCAGCGGTCTATAAATTGAGAAAGCATGTTGAGCAGATAGATGATTCTTCAGAGGACGAAGATGATATAGGTGACGATTTTGAAAATCTTTATAAAGGTGAAATTTCAAAAAGTGGAGTGCCAATCCTTCCTTCTAAAAGAGCTAGAAAAATTCCAGAAAAAATTCAAGTTTCTAAAGATGATTTAGCAGAGTTACAAAATACACCTGAACAACCTTCATCTGAAACTGTTGATGACATGCAAGAAGAAGAGACTGATGTTTCGTTAGACGAAATGAAAGATCAAGAAGAGACTGTATACGACGAAACTGAAAACCAAGAATAAATTAACTAAATTCCTTTATTATTTTTTCCCTGTGCTCATCCAAATCAGGAATATTACCCCTAGTATTTTCATCTTTATAGGTAGACATTTTGATTGGGTTTCCTGCAGATTTAAATTCACCAATAATTTTGTGGTATGATTTTACAATCATATTTCTTTCTTTAATTTGAGGATTTTCTACTGCTTGTTTTATATTAAAAATTGGTCCACATGGAATTTTTAATGCTTCCATTTCTTTTACCCATTCATTCGTAGATTTTGAACTTAATTTTTTCTCAAAAATTTCTTTTAATTGATCCATATTTTCACACCTTAATGAATTTGATTTAAATTTTTCATCATTCGTTATCTCAGAAATATTTAATACCTCACAAAGTTTTCCAAAAAGTTTATCATTACCTGCAGCAATAATTATGTAACTATCTTTCGTTTTAAAAGCTTCAAACGGAGCAATAGATGGATGTCTTGAACCCATTGGTCCTGGTATTTCATTTTTGGAGAGATATCTTGCTATTGCATTTTCTAAGATTGCAATTTGACAATCTAACATTGATACATCAATGAAAGTACCCTTTCCAGTTTTTTGCCTATCGTACAAAGCTGCATTTATTCCAATAGCAGTAAATAGACCCGCGGTAATATCACCAATAGAGGTTCCAACCCTTGTTGGTTCAGAATTTGGATGGCCAGTTACACTCATTAATCCCCCCATTCCCTGAACTACCATATCGTATGCAGGTAATTCTTTTAAAGGTCCTGTTTGACCAAACCCTGATGCTGATGCATAAATTAATTTAGGATATTTTTTACTTATAACTTCCCAACCAAAACCCCACTTGTCTAATGTTCCTGGCTTAAAATTTTCTACTAAAATATCTGCCTTAGATAATATTTTTTCAAATATTTTTTTGTCATCTTCATTTTTTAAATTCAAAGCTATACTTTCTTTACCTCTATTTAATGACATAAAGTATGCAGAATAATCTTTAACAAAAGGTCCAAATTTTCGTGAGTCATCACCTATTTCTGGTGCTTCAATCTTTATAACTCTCGCTCCTAAATCTGATAGTATCATTGTACAATAAGGTCCTACTAAAACCCTTGTTAAATCAACAACTAGTAAATTTTTTAATGGTCCATCCATAATTAAATATATGACATTTCCTTATATTGACTCTTACTCATAAGTTCAATTTAATATGTTTATTAAATTAATTTAAAGAGGGGGAAAACATGTTTAAAAAAATAAGTTTTTATTTCATAACATTATTTTTAGCTTTCTCATTAATTGGATCAGCCTATGCAGTGACACTAAAAGCAAGTCACCAGTGGCCGGGCACTCCAAGGGCCGATGGTTCTTTTGATCCAAGACATGAAATGGTTCAAATAATTGCTGATGAAGTTAAAAAAGCAGGTGTAGATTTGGATATTAGAATTTATCCTGCAAAATCACTTTACAAACCAAAAGAGCAATGGAAACCAATGACTACTGGTCAATTAGATATTTCTGCATTCCCATTAGCTTATGCTTCAAAATTCCATCCAGAATTTGATGCAACTCTAATGCCAGGAACTGTTAAAAATCATGATCATGCTTTAAGATTTAATAAAGGCCCGATGATGACAGAGATCAAGAGAATCATTAATGATGCTGGTGTAGTTGTATTATCTGATGCCTGGCTTGGTGGTGGATTTGCATCAAAATCTAAATGTATAAAAAATCCATCAGATGCTAAAGGACAAGTAATGAGAGCAGCTGGTAAAGCATTTAACCAAATGTTGGAAGCAGCGGGAGCGGGTATTCAAAGTATGCCTTCATCTGAGATTTATACTGGATTACAAACAGGAGTATTAACTGGTGCAAACACTAGTTCAGGAAGTTTTGTAAGTTACAAAATTTATGAACAAGTAAGCTGTGCAACACCTCCAGGAAAATTTGGATTATGGTTTATGTATGAGCCAATTTTGATGTCAAAAATGAGTTTTGATAAATTAAATTCCAAACAACAAAATGCTTTAATGGAGGCAGGTAAAGTTGCTGAGAAATATATGACTGCGCAAGTCGAAAATTTAGATAAAAAATTTGAAGACGCATACAAAGCAGCAGGAGTTAAGTTAGTATATATGGACGCAAATGACCATGCGGCTTGGGTTGAGATTGCAAAACAATCTTCTCACAAAGCATTTGCTGAAAAAGTTCCAGGTGGTGATAAGCTGATGGAAATGGCTTTAGCAGTTAAATAAAAAGATATATAAAGAACCCCTATTTGAAAATTAAATAGGGGTTTTTTTTATGAAAGAAAAATATTTAAAATTCTGTAATTTATCGTCAAAGGCTTGTGGTGCTTTTGCTGTTCTAGCCTTAATCTTATCAATTTTGGTGATTGTTGAGCTTGTTTTTGAAAGATATTTTTTTCAAAGAGCAATCACTTGGCAAACAGAGTTGGTCACAATGCTTTTAGTTGCTTCAACTTTCATTGGAAGTGCTTATGTTTTGAGTGAAAAAGCACATGTCAGTATGGAATGGATTTATGATTTTTTATCAAAAAAAAATATTCTAAGACTTAAAATATTTACATCATTAATAAGTTTATTATTTTTCTTAATTTTATTCTATTTTGGATTTTTAATGGTCGAAGAAGCCTTTACCAAAAATTATTCGACAGGAACAGTTTGGGATCCACCTTTGTGGATACCTTATTCTTCTATGATGATTGGAGCAGCTTTAATGATACTTCAATACATTGCTGAAATTATTAAACTTTTTGACGAAGAGGGTACTAATTAATGGATCCTTTATTAATAGCAGTGATAGTTGCGGTTTTTACTCTAATAGTTTTATTTTCGGGAATCCCAATCGCGTTTGGTCTTAGTTTTGTCTCAATAGCCCTTCTAGTCGCATTTGAAGGGTTTCAAATGTTAGACGTATTTGCTGAAACCTTTTATGCAGGGCTTAACTCTTTTGTTCTGCTCTCAATACCAATGTTTATTTTAATGGGAATGGCAGTAGCAAATTCTCCAGCAGGAAAAGATTTATATACTGGATTAGATAGATGGCTTTGGAGAGTTCCAGGTGGACTAGTAATATCTAATATTGGAGCTTGTTCAGTTTTCGCTGCCCTCAGTGGATCAAGTCCAGCAACTTGTGCAGCAATTGGCACTATGGGTATACCTGAAATGAGAAAAAGAGGATATTCCGATCAAATAGCAACTGGAACAATTGCAGCTGGTGGGACTCTTGGAGTTTTAATTCCACCTAGTATTGTTTTAATTGTTTATGGAATTGCAACAGGAACATCAATTGGAAGATTATTTTTATGCGGGTTGGTGCCTGGCTTTATGTTAGCAGGAATGTTTGCAATTTGGGCTCTTATACACAGTTACTTTATTGACAAAGACTCAGCAAAAGCTTTAAAAAATAGAACACCTCCAACATTAAAAGAAAAAATTGAGGTGTTGCCAAGAATTCTTCCTTTCTTAGCAATTATAGCTGGTGTCTTATATGTTTTGTATGGTGGTGTTGCTACACCATCAGAGGCGTCAGGTGTAGGAGCATTTTTAGTTTTCGTATTGATAGCTGTTGTTTACAAAATTTATCAACCAAAAAAAATATGGGATATTGTTAAAGTTTCAATGAAAGAAAGTGTGATGATAATGTTTATTATCGCTGCATCTTATCTGTTTGCATTCACTTTATCTCAACTTTACGTAACTCAATCTTTAGCACAGAGCATGGTTGAATTAAGTTCTAACAAATGGGTCGTATTTATTTTAATTAATATCTTTTTACTTATAGCGGGTTTTTTTTTACCTCCAGTCGCTGTCATTGTGATGACTTCAGCAATATTATTACCAGTTATAACTACTTTAGGTTTTGATCCATACTGGTTTGCAATTGTATTTACTATAAACATGGAAATTGGTCTTATTACTCCACCTGTTGGATTAAACCTTTATATAATTAAGGGCATTACACCAGACGTTAGTTTGTCTGAAATATTAAAGGGATCTATACCTTTTATGATAATTATGGCTTTAGCTATATTAATTTTGTGCATTTTTCCTGAAATAGTTACTTGGCTTCCAGATAAAATAATGGGAAAAAGTTTAGGTTTTTAATATATAAAAAACACCATGTTAAATATAAAAAGAATTTTTGAGACTATTGCTGATGCTGGACAAAAGATTTTAGAAAAAAAATCTATCAAAAGTATTACAAAAAAAAGAGACCTTCTAGATCTTTGTGATGATTTATTGTCAACTAAAGGTGCGGCTTTTGGAATAACGCTAGCAAGAGATATCTTGTTCAGATATCAAAATTTATCTTTAGAGGATAAAAACAAATTTTTAATTCAAGTAAATGATAAATATAAACCTGACTCAGCAAAAATAGATGAAGCTATTAAAAGTTACAGCAAATCAAAGGATACCTCATCTATATTAAATTTATCTCGAGTTGCGTCAGGAATAAGAAAAGAGCTATTTGTAAGATTAAACATGGCTCCAAACGGTACCTCAGAGATAGTCTCCTTAAGAGAGGATTTGTTAAACTTAATAAAAAACCAGCCTGAACTTAAAAGTTTAGATTATGACTTAATAGATATATTTAAAAATTGGTTTAACCCAGGCTTTTTAAAATTAAGAAAGATTACATGGGATACAAAAGCAAATATTTTAGAAAAATTATTAAAATATGAAAAAGTACATTCTATGAAAGATATGAATGAACTTAAAAGAAGACTTGGAAAAGATAGAAGATTTTTTGCCTATTTTCATCCTGCACTAGAAGACGAACCAATAATATTTGTTGAAATCGCTTTAACAACAGGTCTTAGTCAGTCAATACAAGAATTAACAAGACCCTCAGAAGAAAAAATAAAAAATTATGATACTGCAACTTTTTATTCAATTAGTAATTGTCAGGAAGGTTTATCAAGAGTAACCTTAGGGAATTTTTTAATAAAAAGAGTTGTTTATGAGCTTCAAGAGGAACTTCCAGATGTAAAATATTTTGGAACTTTATCACCAATGGTTGGATTTGCTGATTGGTTTAAAAAAATGGAAAGTACTCAGGCTGCTGAAATACTAGGAGAAGCAAACAAAAATAGTTTAGATTTTTTAAAGTCTTCAGATTTAAAAATAGGAGACAAAAGAATTGCCGATAACAAGGCTTTGATTAGTAAGTTGGCGGTAAATTATTTAGTAAAACAGAAAAATGATTTTGGTTTTCCAATTAACGATGTTTGTAGATTTCATTTAAAAAATGGAGCTGATATTGATGACATTGCCATAAATGCAAATGTTTCAGATATAGGCTTTAAAAGATCTTTTGGTGTAATGGTTAATTATCGATACGAATTGGCAAAAATTGAGAGAAATCATCAAGAATATGTAAACGAAAAGAAAGTCAATATATCCAACAAAGTTAAAAAACATGTCTAAGATTAATAGATTGGTATCAGTTGCTCCTATGATGGATTGCACTGATAGGCACGAAAGATATTTTTTAAGATTGATAAGTAAACATGTGCTTCTTTATACGGAAATGGTGGTTTCAGAAGCAATTGATAGAGGTGATAAAGACAAGCTATTATCATTTGATTTAAGAGAAAAACCAGTCGCTTTACAATTAGGAGGTTCTACGCCAAAATTATTAGCAAATTCAGCAAAAATTGGTGAGGAATTTGGATATGATGAAATTAATTTAAACTTAGGTTGCCCAAGTAAAAAAGTTCAAAAAAATAGATTTGGTGCATGTTTAATCAAAGAACCAAGTTTAGTAGCAGACTGTTTATCAGAAATGATTAATTCAACTTCCTTACCAGTTACTGTTAAGACTAGAATTGGTTATGATGACGTCGAAGACTATGAACATTTTTATAATTTCATAAAAACTTTAAAGGAAACTGGAGTTAAAACTTTTATAATTCATGCAAGAAAAGCGATGTTGGGTAAATTTACACCTAAGCAAAACCTTAATATACCTCCTTTAAAATATGATTATGTATATAAACTAAAACAAGACTTCAAAGATCTTGAAATAATTATTAATGGTGGTGTTACAACAGTAGAAGAGGTGAAAGATCATTTAGATAAAGTGGATGGTGCAATGATTGGAAGATCAGTTTATCATTCTCCTTATCTTTTGGCTGATATTGAAAAAGAGATATTCAATAATCATGATATCAAAGAACGGGAAGAAATTGTTGAGGAGTTAATTGATTATGTTAAGGCTCAAGTACAAATGGGTACAAGAGTAAATCAAGTTATGAGACATACACTAGGTTTATTCCATGGACAAACAGGTTCAAGCCACTGGAAAAGATATTTAAGTGAAAATATGTGTGTAAGAGATGCGGATGTAAAAAAAATTGATCATATTATGGATAAAGTTAGACTTTCTCCTAAATTACATTCGGCAGGTCGAATTGATTAATACTATTCTCTCTAATCAGTATTATCTTTTAATTTTATTAATGATTATTACTGCATTTCCAGTTGGATTTTTTGCAGGTTATTTTGGGATAGGTGGAGGCCTAATATCTGTGCCTGTACTTTTTTTTATTTTTGAAACAGCAGATGTTGATAAATCTTATTTAATGCATCTTTCAGTAGGAACCGCTTTTTCTATTACAATTTTTACTGCCTTTGTTTCAGTTATGACCCATAGAAAGCATAAAGCTGTAGATACAAATATTTTAAAAACTTATGGTCTATTTGTTATCTTTGGAGTTTTGCTTGGTACGTATATGGCAGCATTGTTAAATACAAAATCTTTAGTTTTGTTTTTTGCTGTAGTTGTATATTTTTTTGGAGGATATTTATTACTAGTAAAACAAGAATTAAAAAAAAATAAAAAATTTAAGTTTCTACCAAAAGCAACTTTTGCTTTCATTTCTGGTTTTATATCCGCACCTATGGGTATTACAGGAGCTATGATGAATGTTCCAATCTTAAGATATTTTGGATATCCTATAAGTACAGCAATTGGAAGTTCTGCTGCAATAGGATTTATTATAGCATTTATTGGCTCAATTGGTTTTTTGACATCTGGTTTTTTACTAAATGTAAATCTTCCTTTAAGCTTAGGTTTTGTAAATATTCCTGCTTTTTTAATATTTATTCCAATTACATCTTTTATGGCCAGAGTTGGAGCAAATATGGTTCACAGCACAGATAAAAATAAAACTCAAAGAATGTTTGGGGTATTTTTATATGTAATAGGGACTCTCTTTTTGATTAGGTTCTTAGATCTTTAATTAAATCTTTTGATCGTATTCACCTATTTTACCAGTTTTTTGAAGCAAATCGTCAATAAAATCGAAGATTTTTTTCTTTCTTTCATCAGATGTTGGACTTTCGGTAACGACTACTAGTGAAGGTTTATTAGATGAGGCCCTTATTAAACCCCAAGAGCCGTCTTTAAAAGAAAATCTGATACCATTTACTGTAAGTATGTCCTCAATTTCTTGATTGTCAATTTGAACATTATTTGTTTTTAAATCATCAATTTGTTTAATTATTTCTTCAACAACTTGATATTTTTCATTATCTTCACAAAAAGGAGCCATGGTAGGTGATTGATAGGTATTAGGTAATTCACTTATGATCTCACTCATTTTTTTATGATTATTGTTTAGTAAATGGCAAACTTGAATAGCTGAATTTATACCATCATCATATCCGTAACCTAAAGGTTTGTTAAAAAAGAAATGACCACTTTTTTCAAAGCCTGCAAGTGCTTTTTCATGATTTACTTTTCTTTTGATATGGGAATGTCCAGTTTTCCAATACAATGTTTCACACGAGTTATTTTTCAAAACTTCATCTGTCGAATACAATCCAGTTGATTTAACATCTACAATAAATTTTGACCCCTTGTGGTTTGAAGATAAGTTTCTTGCAATCAATAATCCAATTTTATCTGAAAAAATTTCATTACCATCGTTATCAATTACACCTACACGATCACCATCTCCATCAAATCCAAATCCGATATCAGCATTATTATCTTTTACAGATTTACTTATTGCATGTAACATTTCAAGATCTTCAGGATTAGGATTGTACTTTGGAAAAGTATAATCTAAATTGCAATCTAACTCTATTATATCACATCCTATTCCTCTTAAAATATCTGGTGCAAATATTCCTGCTGTTCCATTGCCACAGGCAACTACAGCTTTAATTTTTTTCTTAATTTTATTTTTATTTATAAGATCATCTTTATAAATACTTTGAAAATTAGATATTTCTTTTTCATTTCCATTACCTTTAACAAATTTGTTATTTAATGTTATATCTTTTAATTCTTTCATTTCCTCTGGTGCATGAGTTAATCCTTTCTTGATTCCCATCTTTACACCTGTCCAACCATTTTCATTATGACTTGCAGTTACCATTGCAATAGCATCACTTTCTAAATTGAATTGTGCAAAATAAACCATCGGCGATAACGCTAATCCTACATCTTCAACATAACAACCCGTTGAGATAAGTCCTTTTTTCAAAGCTGACTTTATTTCCTCGCTATAAGATCTGTAATCATGACCAACAACGATTCTTGGATTTTCTTTTTTTGTATGATTAATAATCTGTGTTCCTAAACCTTTTCCCAAATTTGTCACACCTTCTAAATTGATATTATCAGGGTACAACCATCGCGCGTCGTACTCTCTAAAGCCAAAAGGATCAATTTTTATTGAATTATTCATGTTAATATTTTTATATTTTGTTTATTTTTTTATTGATAATTTTTTTCTTAAGTTCTATAAATGTTCTATTGATTTGTTGGTTATATAGTATATTTACCAAACCATCATACAACATCTAGTTGTTTTACTTAATTAAGTATAGTACAAAAAAGGAGCTAAATGAACAAGATTTTATCACAAGCTATTAGGAAAGCTGTCTCTGATTATACACCAAATGTGAATCAAGATTCTAAAGATAAAAGATTAGATTTATTTTCTCTCAATAGCGAAACAGAGCTATTTCAAAATTCAAAAGGCATAACAATTAAAATTGATAGAAGCAGAGATGATAATTTAACTGACTTTGGAAAAGCTACTCTTAAAGATAGATATTTGGGTGCTAACGAATCTTTTCAAGATTTGTTTGCTAGAGTTGCAAGTCATTATGCTGATGACAACTTGCACGCTCAAAGATTATATAATTACATTAGTAATCTCTGGTTCATGCCAGCAACACCAGTTTTATCAAATGGAGGAACTACAAGAGGATTACCAATATCTTGTTTTCTAAATGAAGCTAGCGATAGTCTTAACGGTATTCTGGATCTATGGAGTGAGAACGTTTGGCTCGCAGCACGTGGTGGAGGAATTGGAAGCTACTGGGGAAACCTTAGATCAATAGGAGAGAAAATTGGAAGAGTTGGTAAAACATCAGGCATAATTCCATTCATTAAAGTGATGGACTCTTTGACTATGGCAATTAGCCAAGGCTCATTAAGAAGAGGTTCTGCTGCTTGTTATATTCCAATAGATCATCCAGAAATTGAAGAGTTTATTGAAATGAGAAGACCTACTGGAGGAGATCCAAATAGAAAATCTTTAAATTTACACCACGGTGTTTTAGTTTCAGACGCTTTTATGAGAGCTGTTGAACTAGATGAACAATGGGGACTTAAAAGTCCAAAAGATGGAGCTGTTCAAGCAACTGTATCAGCAAGAAATTTATGGATAAGATTATTAACAGCAAGAATTGAAACAGGTGAGCCGTATATTATATTCATCGATACTGTTAATAGACAAATTCCTCAACATCATAAATTAGCAGGCCTTACCGTTAAAACTTCAAATCTGTGCAGCGAAATAACTCTTCCTACTGGAATTGACAAAGATGGCAAAGATAGAACAGCAGTTTGCTGTTTATCATCTTTAAATGTTGAAAAATATGATGACTGGAAAGATGATGAAAATTTCATAGGTGATGTGATGAGATTTTTAGACAATGTAATGACAGATTTCATTGAAAATGCACCAGAGCAATTTAGTGATGCTACTTATTCGGCAATGAGAGAAAGAAGTGTCGGTTTAGGCGTTATGGGTCTTCATTCATATTATCAGAAGAAAATGATCCCAATCGAGTCCGTTATGAGCAAAGTTTGGAATAAAAAAATGTTTGAACATATTCAAAAGCATGTTGATAAAGCATCAAAAGATCTAGCAGAGGAAAGAGGACCTTGTCCTGACGCAGCAGATTATGGTGTTATGGAAAGATTTTCAAATAAAACTGCAATAGCACCAACAGCCTCTATCTCAATTATATGTGGTGGAACATCTCCAGGTGTTGAGCCAATTGCAGCTAATAGCTTTACTCACAAAACATTGTCCGGTTCTTTTAATGTTCGAAATAAATATTTAAGACAATTATTAGAAAAACACGGAAAAGATACAGATGAAGTATGGTCAAGCATTACAACAAATCAAGGATCTGTTTCACATTTAGATTTTTTAACTCAAGAAGAAAAAGATGTTTTCAAAACAGCTTTTGAGTTAGATCAAAGATGGCTTGTAGATTTAAGTGCAGATAGAACTCCACATATCTCACAAGCGCAATCTATTAACTTATTTTTACCTGCAGATGTACATAAAAAAGATTTACATCAAATCCATTTCCAAGCCTGGAAGAAAGGACTAAAGAGTCTTTATTACTGTAGGTCTAAATCAATACAACGTGCTGAAAATGTTAATGATGCAAATTCAACAGACATTGCAGCAAACGTTTATAAATCAAAAGAAGAAAGTAATAACCAACAAGATTATGAGGAGTGTTTATCATGTCAGTAGCAGAAAAAATTAATAAAGAAATAATTCAACCAAAAAAAATGGGTCTATTAGTTGAGAACCCAGTCTATAAACCTTTTAGATATCCATGGTGTTACGACGCATGGTTAACTCAACAGAGAATTCATTGGTTACCTGAGGAAGTTCCGTTGGGCGATGATGTCAGAGATTGGCAAAAGAATTTATCTCAACCTGAGAAAAACTTATTAACTCAGATTTTTAGATTTTTTACACAAGCAGATGTTGAGGTTAATAATTGCTACTTAAGACATTACACAACCGTATTTAAACCCACAGAAGTTTTAATGATGATGACTGCATTTGCTTCAATGGAAACTGTTCATGTTGCAGCGTATTCACACCTTTTAGATACAATTGGAATGCCAGAGTCAGAATACTCAGCTTTCATGAAGTACAAAGAGATGAAAGATAAATATGATTATATGCAAAACTTCAATGTTAATTCAAAAGAAGATATTGCAAAAACAGTTGCTGTATTTAGTGCATTCACAGAAGGTCTACAATTATTTGCAAGTTTTGCCATCTTACTTAACTTTCCAAGACATAATAAGATGAAGGGCATGGGCCAAATTGTTACTTGGTCAGTTAGAGATGAAACACTTCACTGTAATTCAATGATTAGAATCTTTAAAGAGTTTATCAAAGAAAACCCTGAAATATGGACACCAAAACTTAAAAAAGAACTTTATGAGGCATGCAGAACTATTGTTGAGCATGAAGATTCTTTTATCGATTTAGCTTTTGAAATGGGACCTATGGAAGGTTTAACAGCAAAAGAGGTTAAAGAATATATAAGGTTTATTGCAAATAGAAGACTAGATCAGCTTGGTTTAGAACCAATTTATGATGTTCAAAAAAATCCACTAACATGGCTTGATACAATGTTAAACGCAGTTGAACACATGAACTTCTTCGAAGGTAGAGCGACAGAATACTCAAAAGCATCTACAAGAGGATCTTGGACAGAAGCTTTTTCTTAAGATTATCTTTGATTTAATTGTAAAACTTTACGGTGCTTGCTACCTTTATAGCTTGCTAAAGGTCTAATAAGTTTATTAGCAGCATGCTGCTCAATAATATGAGCTGACCAACCAGTAATTCTTGAAATTACAAAAATTGGTGTGAAGAAATCAGTATCAAATCCCATTAAATGGTAAGTAGGTCCAGTAGGGTAGTCTACATTTGGATGGATATTTTTTCGATTTATCATGACCTTCTCAACAATATCATAAATTTTTTCAAACTTTTTATCTTTTTTGATTTTAGCAACTTTTCCAAAATATTTTCTCATTGTCGGAACTCTTGAATCTCCACTTTTATAAACTCTGTGACCAAATCCCATTACAACATCTTTATTATCTAGTGCTTTATTGATCCATTTAAGTGCATTCTCTGGTTTTTTGATTTTATTCATCATATGCATGACTTCTTCATTCGCTCCTCCGTGAAGAGGGCCCTTCAAGCTTGCTATTGCACCAGTGATTGCGCCATGAATATCAGACAAACTACTTGTTATAGTTCTGGCTGTAAATGTTGAAACATTAAAACTATGTTCTGCATATAATATTAAAGATACATCAAAAGCCTTGACTATATCTTTGTTTGGCACTCTACCAAAACACATATGGAAAAAGTTTTCAGAGAATGAAAGGTTCTTTTTTGGTGGAATAATTTTTTTCCCTTTTCTTGCTCTGTAAAAAGCAGCGAGTGCAACAGGCATTTTAGCAAAAATTCTCATTACTTTTCTCATATTTGCTTTAGGGGAATTATCTTTTGTTTCTTTATCTTCCAGACCCATAATACTTACTGCTGTTCTTGCAACATCCATAGGGTGAGCTTTCTTAGGAAATTTTTTTATATCATCTAACAATGTTTTAGATAGTTTTCTATCTTTTCTCTCTTCTTTTTCAAATTTCTTTAATTGTTTTTTACTTGGAAGTTCGCCATTTAAAATTAAATAAGCTACTTCCTCAAATTTACATTTATCACATAGATCTTGAGCAGCATAACCTCTGTAAGTTAAAGAGTTGATTTCAGGCATAACCTTAGAAACTTCTGTTTCGTCAACAACTATTCCTAGCAACCCTTTTTTGATTTCATCACTCATTACTCATGTCCATCTGTATTAAAATTAAAAATTTTTTCGTCTAAAGAATTGTATTTCTCGTATTCCACAAGATCATATAATCTTTTCCGCGTTTGCATTTTATCAATAATATTGTTTTGATGTCCATCAGCAAAAATGGCACGCAAACCATCCTCTACATTTTTCATCGCTAATCTTTGAGTAGAAACTGGATAAATAACAATATTATATCCCAAGTCCTCTAGCTGCTTATAATTAAGTAATTTAGATTTTCCAAACTCCGTCATATTAGCCAAAAGATAACAATCCAGGGATTTTCTAACTAATTCAAACTCTTTTTCATCTTTTAAAGCTTCTGGAAATATTACCTCTGCACCAGCATCAAGATATGCTTTACATCTATCAATCATGCTATCTATTCCTTCTACACTTTTTGCATCTGATCTAGCTATAATTTTGAAATTATTATCTTTTCTGGCACTCACACATTCCTTTATTTTGGAGACCATCTTTTCTTTTGTTATCAATTCTTTGTTATCTAAATGACCACATCTTTTTTGTTCAATTTGATCTTCTAAATGAACTGCGGCAACACCAAATTCTTCAAATGTCTCAATAGTTTCTTTGCATGATTTAAATCCAGTATCAATATCAACAATTGTTGGTAGATTTGTTACTCTAGAGATTAAATAAGATCTTGTACTAACATCTTGAAGGGTCGTTAAACCGATATCCGGAAAGCCTAAATCATTTGCCATTACACCACCAGAGACATAGACCGCATCATAACCGATTTCTTCTATTAATTTTGCTGTTAAGGGATTATATGCACCGGGAACTCTTAAAATTTTATTAGATTTTAATTTTGTATCTAAATCTATTCTTTTTTGAGTTAAATCTTTTTCAACAAAATGCATTTAAAAAATACCTTTTTTATTATTTTTTCTTAAATATTTTTCATTTACTATAATGTTCAATTTATCAAGACTTCCTCTTTTTAATTTTTTTAAATTTTGAACAGATTTTAAAAATCTATCACTCTCTTTTTTTGAAATAATATTTTTTGTTAAAGTTAAAAATTTTTTTATGTAATCATTTCTTTTAAAAGGTCTTGAACCGTATGGATGTGCATCAGCTCTCTCTAGCTCTTCGGATACTTTTTTACCGCTATTTAAAGTAATAATTACTTTTGCACCAAATGATTTTTTTTTAGGATCTAGATGGTGATATTTTTTTGTCCATTTTTTATCCTCATGTGTTGTTATTGATTTCCATATTTTAATAGTACTTTTTTTGTTTGCTCTTGATTTAGTGTATGATTTTACATGATGCCAATCTGCATCTTCTAAAGCCACAGCAAATATGTACATAATAGAATGATCTAAAGTTTCTCTTGAGGCATTTGGATCCATTTTTTGTGGATCATTTGCTCCTGTTCCAATTACAAAATGTGTATGATGGCTTGTGTAAATATCAATTTTTTTTATGCTTTTAAAATCTTGAATTCTCTTATTTAATTTTTTACCAATATCTATAAGAGCTTGGGCCTGATATTCGGCTGAATATTCTTTTGTATATGTTTCTAGAATAGCTTTTTTAGGTTCATTTTTTTTTGGTAAAGGAACATTATATTTTGCATTTCTTCCATCTAGTATTCTAGCAATAACACTGTCTTCTCCCTCATAAATAGGACTGGGCGCACCTTCACCTCTCATTGCTCTATCAACAGCCTCTATAGCTAATTTTCCTGCGTGAGCTGGCGCATAAGCTTTCCAGCTTGAAATTTCACCTTTTCTAGATTGACGAGTAGAAATAGTAACATGAAGCGCCTGTTGTACAGCTTGATAAATAGTTTCGGTATTCAATTTAAGCATAGAACCAATACCAGCGGCAACACTTGGTCCTAAATGTGCAATATGATCTATTTTATGTTTATGCAAACAAATTCCTTTAACTAAATTAACTTGAACTTCATAAGCTGTAATAATTCCTCTTAGAAGTTCTACACCGCTTTTTTTAAGCTGTTCTCCAACAGCTAGTATAGGAGGAATATTATCACCCGGATGGCTATAATCAGCTGCCAAAAAAGTATCATGAAAATCTAATTCTCTAACTGCAGTTCCATTTGCCCACGCTGCCCACTCAGCGTCAAATTTCATTTTAGAATTAATACCAAATAGGGTTGATCCTGATTTTCTTGAATGACCTTTGGCCATCTCTCTAGCAGATACAACTGGTTTTCTGTTTAATGATGCAATAGCAACTGATGCATTATCAATTATCCTATTGATAACCATCTCAATTGAGTCTTTATTTAATTTTGCATTATCACTAGCTATTTCTGCTATTTTCCAGGCAAGCTGTTTCTTCTTTGGAAGAATAATTTTTGATGGGTATACTTTAACAGTGTTTAATAACAAAATATTTCCTAGCTTATGATTTTGTTTTAATAGTTAAAATAAATTAATCAATATTAAAGATATTTTGTTATAATTTTTTCAATACCTACAAAATCTTTAATTAAGTGATTGTGATATATTTCACTCGATTTTTTTTCAGTATATCCATATTTTAGTAAAATTATTGGAATTTCTGCAGCTTTAGCTGCATTTGCATCTGTTTCACTATCCCCGATCATGATTGCTTTATTTTTGTTACCATCTAAAATTTCAATAGTGGTGGTTAAATGTCTAGGATCGGGTTTGCAATATTCAAAAGTATTGTACCCAGCAACATATTCAAAATAATCGTAAATTCCAATTTTTTTTAAAAGATCAACAGCCAAATGCTCAGTTTTATTAGTGCATACAGCCATAGAAATATTTTCTTTTTTACACCAATTTAGAAATTCCCTTACTCCATTAATTAATTTACTTTCATGTAAAATATTCTCTCCATAGTAAGATAAAAATTCGTTTGTCATTTCATTTTGAATTTTTTCATCAAACCATTTCCATTGTCCATTGGCTTTTGCCATCATTGCTTTTGCGCCTTTGCCAACAGCATTTTTTAATTCACCTAATTTTTTTGTTGGATAGCCAAATTTTTTCATCACATGATTATGAGCCCTTATTAAATCTGGCGCTGTATCAATCAAGGTTCCATCTAAATCAAAAAGAATGGTAAATTTTTGTGTCATTTAAAAGTATTATTAAGAAATATATTGTGAATTAAATAAACTAATACCCAAATATATAAAAATATCAAATGAAACAAAAAAAATTAATTAATATTCAATCAAAATTAAGAGACAAATTTTTAAAAAAAGGTGTCAAAATGATTGCACCTGATACAGTTTTTTTTTCTAAAAATACAAAAATAGGAAAGAATGTAACCATAGAACCATACGTTGTTATCACTGAGAATGTATCAATAGGAAATAATGTAAGAATTTTATCTTTTTCTCATCTAGAAGGAGTGAAAATTGAAAACAATGTAAATATTGGACCTTATGCACGATTGAGACCTGGAACAATTCTTAAATCAGGATCTAAGGTTGGAAATTTTGTTGAAGTGAAAAAAAGTATTATAGGCAAAGACTCTAAATTAAATCATCTATCTTACATAGGAGATTCAAAAATAGGTAAAAAAGTAAATATTGGTGCAGGAACAATTACATGTAATTATGATGGGATAAAAAAAAACAAAACTATAATTGAAGATGAGGTATTTGTGGGCTCAAATTCATCACTTGTTGCCCCAATAAAGCTTGAAAAAAAAAGTATAATTGGAGCTGGATCAGTAATTACTAAAAAAGTAACTAAAAATTCATTAGCGCTAACGAGAACTGAGCAAATTGAAATTAAAAATTATAAAAGAAAAAAATAAATGTGTGGAATAATTGGAATAATAAGTTCTAAAGAAGTTTCTAGTAGAATAGTTAATTCACTCAAAAAACTAGAATATAGAGGATACGATTCTGCAGGCATAGCTACTTTGGTTGATGGAAATATAAACGAAGTAAAATGCGAGGGAAGGGTCGATGTTTTAGAAAAAGATATATCAAAATTTAACCTAAAGGGAGATATTGGTATCGGTCATGTTAGGTGGGCAACACATGGCAAACCTAGCAAAATTAATGCTCACCCCCATTCATCAGATCAAGTTTCAGTTGTACATAATGGCATTATAGAAAATTCAACAATCTTGAAAAAGCTTTTAGAAAAAAAAGGTTATGTATTTAAATCACAAACTGATACAGAGGTAATTGCCCACCTTGTTACAGACTATTTAAAAAAAAATTCTCTAAAAGATACGATTATCAAAGTTTTGAAAAAACTTCATGGAAGTTTCGCATTAGGGATAATTTTTAAAAATAAAAATGATTTAATGATTGGAGCAAGAAGAGGCTCCCCATTAGCTGTTGGATATGGTCCAAATGAAAATTATCTCGGCTCAGACTCATATGCTCTTAAATCTATGACTAATAAAATTTCTTATTTAGATGATGGTGAGTTCTGTATTATTAAGAGAGATCAAATTGAATTCTTTGAGGGTAATGGAATTAAAATAAACAAAAAAGTAATGAATCTTACTAAAGAAGAACTTAATTATGACAAAGGTGACTATAAATATTTCATGGAAAAAGAGATAGATGAACAACCTTCAACTATAAATGATTGTATAAATGAGTATGTAGATAAATTTAACAAACAAATAAATATTTTCAATTTTCCGTGGAAAATAAGTTCCTTGAAATCTATTGTATTAATTGGTTGTGGAACAGCTTACCATTCATGTCTGGTTGCAAAATATTGGTTAGAGCAAAATACAAATTTAGATGTAAGTATAGATATAGCTTCTGAATTTAGGTATCGAAAAATTAAATTTAAAAAAGATTGTTTATATGTATTTGTGTCTCAATCAGGTGAAACTGCTGACACATATGCCGCTTTAGAACTGTGTAAGAAAAATAAAATGAAAACTTGTGCAATTGTAAATGTTGTAGAAAGTTCGATAGCAAGAGCCTCTGATTTGGTTTTACCTATATATTGTGGACAAGAAATAGGAGTAGCATCTACAAAAGCTTTCCTTGGTCAAATGTTAGTGCTTTATATGCTATCCTTAAAAATTTCTTTTGATCAGAGAGTAATTACAAAGAAAACATATGAATCAAAAATTAAAAATTTATTAACATTGTCTAATTCAGCAAAAAAAACACTTAAATTAGATCATAAACTTTTAAAGATTGGTAAAGTTTTTGCTGAAGCTAAAGGATGTATGTTTTTGGGAAGGGGTTACTCATTCCCTATTGCTTTGGAGGGAGCATTAAAACTAAAAGAGTTAGCCTATGTTCACGCAGAGGGTTATCCAGCAGGTGAAATGAAACATGGACCATTAGCTTTGATAGAAGAAGGAATGCCAGTAGTCGTTATAGCTCCAAGAGATGAGCACTATTTAAAAACTATGTCTAATATGCAGGAGGTAATTGCTAGAGGAGCAAAAGTTCTATTGATTACAAATAAAAATAATGATGAAATAATTTCTGAAAATATTTGGGAGCAAATAGAAGTTGACAAATTAAACGATGAACTTATTCCATTTTTAACAACTATTCCTTTGCAAAAATTGGCTTTTTATTCGGCATTGGAAAAAGGTTATGATATTGATAAGCCAAGAAACCTTGCTAAATCGGTAACAGTAGAATAATTTGTATTATTACTTATCAAAATTTTTGGGCCCTTTATTAAACCTATCAAATTTTTTATTTATAATTTTAGTAATTTTATTTACTTATTACTTAATTAGTAAAAGAAAAATTATATTAAAAATATTAAGTTTAAATATATTTATAATAATAATCGTTGCTTTTTTTCCAACAGGAACTTTAGGTTTAAAGTATCTTGAAAAAGACTTCATAGTAAAAAAAGAATATAAAAATATAAAAAATATTTTAGTTTTATCAGGAGCAGACGAAAGAATAATAGCCTCAATTAGTTTAGCATACCAATACCCAGATGCAAAAATTTTTTATGTTGGTGGAAATGC
This sequence comes from uncultured Pelagibacteraceae bacterium, assembly GCA_902583075.1. Classification (GTDB taxonomy): domain Bacteria; phylum Pseudomonadota; class Alphaproteobacteria; order Pelagibacterales; family Pelagibacteraceae; genus Pelagibacter. The sequence continues at coordinate 95,926 of CACHUN010000001.1, forward strand.
TTTTTTAGTTCAAAATAATGATAACGATGACCCTACTATAGCAAAAAAATTTTATAATAAACTTAATTTTGATATGGATCGTATAGTTTTTATTGGTAAATCACGTAACACAATAGAAAATTTCAAAGAAATAAAAGAGTTAGATTTAAAATACTCTGAAACTATTCTAATTACATCTGCTTATCATATGAAGAGATCAATGATGATTGCTAAAAATCAAGGAGTAAAAGTTATACCTTACCCTGCCAAGCCCATTTCAAGATCAAAAACACCTTTATTAAATAGTTATCAGGCTTTTGATGTTGTCACCAATCTTTCAAAATTTAATACTTTTTTTAGAGAAATCCTTGGTATACTTGCATTTAAAATAACAAGCTATACTTAGTTTTTAAATAAATTTGAATTAATAAAAAATTTACTTTTTTTTATTAAAATCAGATATATATACACCTTGAGATTGAATTATGAAAAAATGGAAAGTAAATAGTTGGAGAAATTATCCAGTTAAACATATTCCCGAATATAAGGATGAGGATGAGTTGAACTTAGTTTTAAACAAATTAAAAAATTTCCCACCACTAGTTTTTGCAGGTGAAACGAGACATCTAAAGGAACAATTAGCAAATGTTGTTGATGGAAAAGCTTTCTTATTACAAGGTGGAGACTGCGCTGAGAGTTTTGCAGAATTTCATCCAGATAATATTAGAGACTATTTTAAACTAATGTTACAGATGTCTTTAGTACTTACATATTCAGCATCTTTACCTGTTGTTAAACTTGGAAGAATTGCTGGGCAATTTTCTAAACCTAGAAGTGCGCCAACCGAAAAAATAGGAGATGTAGAACTACCTAGCTATCTAGGAGATAATATTAATTCTATAGAATTTACTGAAAAAGGAAGAGCTTATGATCCAAAGAGATTATTTAGAGCTTATTCACAATCCGCTTCAACTTTAAATTTATTAAGAGCATTTTCTAATGGTGGTTTTGCCGACTTAAAAAATGTTCATATGTGGAATTTAGGTTACATTAAATCTGCAGTACAGGCTAAAAAATTTAAGGAATTAGAAGATAAAATAGCTGATGCTTTAGCATTCATGGAGGCTTGTGGAATTACATCTGACTTTAATAGAAGGCTGTACACTGTTAATTTCTGGACCTCTCATGAAGCACTACATTTACCATTTGAAGAGGCTATGACTAGAGTAGACTCTACAACAGGTGAATATCACGATACCTCAGCACATTTTGTTTGGATAGGGGATAGAACAAGACAAATCGATGGAGGACATGTTGAATTTTGTAAAGGAATTGAAAACCCAATTGGAATTAAGTGTGGACCAACCTCCAAACCTGAGGAAATTGCTAAAATTTGTGAATTAATTAATCCTAAAAATGAAAAAGGAAAAATTACATTAATTTCTAGATTTGGTCACGATCAAGTAGAAAAATATTTACCTAAACTTATAAGAGGAATTAAAAAAGAAGGAATAAATGTTATTTGGTCATGTGATCCAATGCATGGAAATACAATTAAATCAACTACAGGATTTAAAACAAGACCTTTTAATAATGTTTTAAATGAAGTTAAAAATGTATTTGGTGTGCATCAAAGTGAAGGCTCATACGCAGGAGGTCTTCATATTGAAATGACTGGACAAAATGTGACAGAATGTACTGGTGGAGCTCAAAAAATATCAGATACTGATTTATCTAGCAGGTATCACACTCAATGTGATCCTAGACTTAATGCTAATCAAGCCTTGGAGCTTGCATTTTTAATATCAGATGAGATTAAAAAGAATACCTTATATGCTAAAAACGGTATTAGAGCGGCATCTTAATCATTTAATTTTTTAAATTAATTATTATATTTTAAACATGGAACCGAGCAAAAAAGTTATATTTATTAAAGATTGGATATCAGATTATGTAAATTCGATGCCTAAAAAAGCTGAGTCTTTAGTAATAGGTATTTCTGGTGGAATAGACTCATCTGTATCAAGCACTTTGAGTGCAATGACAGGGCTTAAAACTATTGTTTTATCCATGCCTATAAAACAAAAAAGCGCACAACATGATTTAAGTTTAAAGCATCAAGAATGGCTAAAACAAAATTTTAAAAATGTTGAAGGTATTACAGTAGAGTTAGACAGTCTTTTTTCTACATTTGAGAATACTTTAAAAGATTTTAACAGTCTGCATGGTATGGCAAATTCTAGAGCTAGATTAAGAATGACAACCCTTTATCAAGTTGCTGCTGCAAACAATGGAATTGTAGTTGGTACAGGAAATAAAGTTGAAGACTTTGGGGTAGGTTTTTACACTAAATACGGTGATGGTGGAGTTGATATATCACCAATAGCAGATTGCAATAAGACTGAAGTTTGGCAATTAGGAAAAGAATTAAAGATTTTACAAGAGATCATTGACGCTCCCCCAACAGACGGTTTATGGGACGATGGTAGAACTGACGAAGGTCAGTTGGGTTTAAGTTATAAGGAACTTGAAGAAGCAATGGAAAATGAAAATTCAAAAAATAGAGAAAAATATATCCAAATAAGAAACGCAAATTTGCATAAAATGGATCCAATTCCAGTTTGCAAGATTCCTAACTAATCAAATAGATTCACAAATCTATAATTTAAGTATATTCCTAGAATAATGAATAAAGATATTTTTTTAACAAATAGCTATGGTGGAAAAAAAGAAAAATTCCAACCAATTGATGAAAATAATATCAAAATGTATGTTTGTGGCCCAACAGTTTATGATGATCCACATATAGGAAATGCAAGACCATTAGTTGTATTTGATTTACTTTTTAAAGTTTTAAAGTGTAAATACGGCAATGACAAAGTCACATATGTAAGAAACATCACTGATATTGATGATAAGATAATTCAATCTGCAAAAGATAAAAAAATTTCGATTAATGATCTAACCACAAAAATTAATAATAATTTTCAAGAAGATTGTAGTTATCTAATTTGTGAAAAACCTAGCTTTCAACCCAAAGCAACAGAAAACATTAAAGAGATGATAGAAATGATTAGTATTTTAGTTGATAAAGGTTTTGCATACGAAAGCAAAAACCACATCTATTTTGAAGTTAATAAATTTAAAGATTATGGAAAATTATCTAATAAAAAAATAGATGAGTTAATATTTGGATCTAGAGTAGAGGTATCAAGTAACAAGAAAAATGATGAAGATTTTGTATTATGGAAACCCTCAAACGAAGACGAGCCAAGTTGGACATCGCCTTGGGGAAAGGGCAGACCGGGCTGGCATTTAGAATGTTCAGCAATGTCAAAAAAGTATCTTGGTGATAGATTTGATATTCATGGAGGTGGTAGAGATCTATTATTCCCACATCACGAAAATGAAATTGCACAATCATGTTGTGCTAATGGGACGAAATCTTTATCTAATTACTGGGTTCATAATGGATTTATCACACAATCAAATGAAAAAATGTCTAAATCGCAAGGCAATATATTAAAAATAAGTAGTTTTAAAGATAATGTTAGCGGTCAAGCTATAAGATTGGCTCTAATCAGTTCACATTATAAACAGCCATTAGATTGGAATGATAAACTTTTAGGAGAATGTCAGAAAACAATTGATAAATGGTACAAAAGCTACATTGAGTTAGAGAAACCTAAATTAATCTCTGATGAAGATCTCCATCCTTTGTATGATGATTTAAATACACCAAAGTATATAGCTAACCTTCATAACCTATACGAAAAATCAAAACTAGGAAATCTAGAAGATAAAAAAATTTTTGTATCTGCATGTAACTTTATAGGACTACTAACTGAAACAAAAGATGAGTGGAATAATTTTAAAAAAAATAAATCCACATTAAGTAATGAGTTAATTGATATAAAAATTAAAGAGCGAAATAAGGCTAGAGACGACAAAAATTACGAATTAGCTGACAAAATCCGCAATGAGCTTTTGGAAAAAGGAGTTCAAATAGAAGATAAAGATGGTAAAACCTCGTGGAAATTTAAATAATGTCAGACAAAATATACATTTTTGATACTACTTTGCGTGATGGTGCGCAGACACAGGGCGTCGATTTTTCTTTAGATGATAAAGAAAAAATCTCAGTAGCATTAGATAATCTTGGTGTTGATTACATAGAGGGTGGATGGCCTGGAGCTAATCCTACGGATACAGAGTTTTTTAACAAACAACATTCCTTTAATAATTCAATATTGACAGCCTTTGGAATGACAAAAAAATCTGATCATAGTGCTGAGAATGATCCAATGATTTCATCTTTAATAAATTCAAAGGCAGATTCAATTTGTTTATTTGGAAAATCTTGGGATTTTCATGTTGATGTTGCTTTAGGCATATCAAAAGATCAAAATTTAAAAAATATTAGCGAAAGTGCAAAACATATAATCAACTCTGGAAAAGAATTCATGTTTGATGCTGAGCACTTTTTTGATGGTTATAAAACAAATAAAGAGTATGCTTTAAGTTGCATCAAGTCTGCATATGATCAAGGTGCTAGGTGGATTATATTGTGTGATACTAATGGTGGTACCTTGCCCCACGAAATATCAAAAATAGTTTTAGATGTATCAAAACATATACCAGGTAAAAATTTAGGAATTCACGCTCACAATGATACAGAAAATGCGGTTGCAAATTCTTTAGTTGCAATCCAAGCAGGAGTAAGACAGGTACAGGGAACGATCAATGGTTTAGGTGAAAGATGTGGTAATGCTAACTTAATGTCTCTTATTCCATCATTATATTTAAAACCTGAGTTTTCAAAAAATTATGAAATAAATATAAAAGATGAGAATATTAAGCATCTAACACAGTGTTCTAGATTATTAGATGAAATTTTAAACAGAAAACCCAACAAACATTTGCCTTATGTTGGTGCAGCAGCTTTTTCGCATAAAGGTGGAATGCATGTTTCAGCAGTTCAAAAAGACCCAAAAACTTATGAACACATTGATCCAAAAGAAGTTGGCAATGTAAGAAATATAGTTGTTTCAGATCAAGCTGGACAATCAAATATATTATCAAGACTAGAAACCATTGGAATTGATATCAAAAAAAATGATCCTAAAATTAAAAAACTATTAGATGAAGTAAAAGGAAGAGAATTTATTGGTTATAGCTATGATGGTGCAGACGCATCCTTTGAATTATTAGCAAGAAGAATAGTTGGTGAAATACCAAGATATTTAATTATCAAGGCATACGATGTATCGGTAAAAAAAAATTCTTCAGGTGAAATTGTTTCATCTGCTAAAGCAGAGTTGGAAGTAGATGGAGAGACAATTATTTGTGAAGGTGAGGGGAATGGACCAGTAAATGCCCTAGATAATGCGATTAGAAATAATATTAGAAAAATATCAAAATACACTGATTATCTTAAAGATCTAAGATTAGTTGATTATAAAGTAAGAATATTAAATACAGGAACAGAGGCTATAACCAGAGTTTCCATTGAAAGTACAGACTCTAAAGGAAAAAACTGGTTTACAATTGGAGTTTCTCCAAACATTATAGATGCATCTTTTAAAGCATTAATTGATAGTCTTGATTATAAATTATTCAAAGATAATGCACCAGCGAGTGCTTAATGAATTTTAATAATATATCTTTTATTTTACATAAACCTCAGCTATCTGAAAATATAGGATTATGTGCAAGAGGAATGAAGAACTTTGGTTTTAAAAATTTGTCATTGATAGCACCAAAGCCAATATTCCCAAATGACAAAATCAAGGCAACTTCAGTTGGAGCTAAAGATTTAATAGAAAAAGCAAATATTTATCCTAATTTAGAAAAATCTTTAAATAAAACTGACATTCTTATTGCAACATCAGCAAGATTTAGAAATAAAAATATTAAACATATCTCCCTAGAAGAGCTAAAAAAAATTGATTTTTCAAAAAAGGTAAGTTTTTTGTTTGGTTCTGAAGCTTCAGGTTTAACAAATAACGAGGTGAGTTATGCCGACTATACTTTGCAGATCCCAAGTAATCCTAAATTTAGATCTTTAAATCTTTCACACAGTCTAGTGATCGTAGCTCAAATTGTTTCAAACTTAATTTCAAATGAAAAATTTGATTTTCAAAAATCAAAAAAAATACAAAAAGCAACTAAGAATGAGATATCTGCAATGTTAAATTTTTGTTTAACAAACCTAGAAAATAAAAATTTTTTTAAACAAAAAGAGAAAAAACCCATAATGCTTGAAAATTTAAGAAGTATTTTTTATAAAATGGAACTTTCTCAAAAAGAAACACGCATTTTATCAAGCGTATTTGCTGGTTTAATAAAAAAACCTTGATTGACAAAAATATATTCATGTCTATAAAACCAATAACTTTAATATGACAAAACGATTAAATTCAAAACATAAAGTCGATAGAAGACTTAAGGTAAATTTATGGGGTAGACCTAAAAGTCCATTTAATACTAGAGCATATCCCCCAGGACAACACGGTCAGTCAAAATCATCTAAACCATCTGATTATGGAATTCAACTCCAAGCTAAACAAAAGTTAAAGTGTTACTATGGTAATATGAACGAAAGACAGTTTAGAAACATGTATAAAAGAGCAATAATGAAAAAAGGTGATACAGCTGAAAATTTAATTGGATTATTAGAAAGAAGACTTGATGCAGTAATCTATAGATCAAAGCTATCAAATACTATTTTTTCATCTAGACAATTGATCAATCATGGACATGTAAGAGTGAATGGAAAAAAAGTTAACATATCAAGTTATCAAGTTAAAGAAGAGGATAGTATTGAAATAAGAGATAAATCAAAACAATTGGCTCTAATTGATATTGCTCTTGCAAATAAAGAAAGAGAAGTACCAGAATATTTACAATTAGATGAGAAAAATAAAAAAGTTAAATTTGTAAGAATTCCAAAATTTGAAGAAGTTCCATATCCAGTTCTAATGGAGCCAAATTTAGTAATTGAATATTATTCAAGATAATTTTTCTGATTAAAAGAACCTCCATAACTCACATAGAAAAAACTCTTTCAGAAAATCCAGACTGGAAAATATTGGATATTGGTTGTGGATACGGTGCTAATAAATACGCAACAACCGTTAGTGATATATTAGATTTATCAAATCATTATAAAGATAAATCATTTGTAAAGATTAGTGATAAAAAATTACCCTTTAAAGATAAGGAGTTTGACTTTGTTATTGCTTCCCATGTAGCCGAACATGTTGAGGATGTCTCTTATTTTTTAAATGAATTGTCTAGAGTAGGAAAAAAAGGATATATTGAAGTACCTACAAGACTCGAGGACAATTTGGTTTTTGAAAATAAAAAAGCTCATATTTGGCATTTAGTATTTGATGATGTTAATAACCAAATCAATATTTCAAAAAAACAGCAATATTTTGAACCAGTTCTAACAGTGGGAACAGTAAAAAAATTAAATGAATATTTTCGTGAAAGTTTAGTAATTGAATTAAGTTGGGAAGAAAGTATTAAATTTAATATTGTTGAAAATGATTTAAAAACTCCAGTTAAAATATCAATTTTAAACTTGCTTAAAAAATATATCTCAAAAAAAATTAGGTTGTTAATTAAATAAGATTAGTTTTTCTTTTTAAATTCAATTCCATTATCTTCAAAAAGTTTGGCTAGTTCACCACTTTCGTACATTTCCTTAACTATATCACATCCGCCTATGAACTCATTCTTAACATATAATTGAGGAATTGTTGGCCAATCACTAAAAACTTTAATACCCTCTCTTAGATTTTGATTTGCTAAAACGTTTACACCTTTGAAATTAACTTCAAGCATTTTTAAAATGTTAGTTACAGCCATAGAAAACCCACACTGAGGAGCATCAGGTGTCCCTTTCATAAACAAACATACTTCGTTGCTTTTAATTTCATTATTGATTAATTCATTAGTTTGGTTGTCCATTTAGTTCTCCTTTGTTTTAACAGCTAATGCGTGCAACTCATTTCCCATTTTACCTTTAAGTGAATTATATACCATCTTGTGCTGTTGAATTTTACTTTTTCCTGCAAATTGCGACGAAATTACTGTCGCTGAATAATGATTACCATCACCTGCAAGGTCTTGAATTTCTATTTTTGCATCAGGAAGTGCTTCTTTTATTAAGCTTTCTATTTCTTTTAAATCCATTGCCATTAGCTAACCATATATTCCTGAAGCCATTTTTTATAGTCTTCTTTAATATCGTCAAGTGATATTTTTAGATCACTTCCATAAGTAATCTTATCACTTTCTACTATACCCAATTTATCAAAATGGATAGAATCTTTTTTAAGTATTTTTTCAACATTTTCTAAATTTTCAGGCTTGATTTCTATTATATATCTTCCTTGGTCCTCTCCAAAAAAATATTCAAATTTATTTACTAAACCTTCAATAGGAAATATTTTTACTCCTTTATTTCCTTTTATGCTCATTTTTGAAATAGCAGTTAAAATTCCACCCAAGGAAACATCATGACAAGTCTCAATTAAATTTTTATTTTTTAAATTTAAAATACTCATCCCATTTTGTTTTTCATTGAATAAATTAATTTCTGGAGGAGGTCCATTATGATTAGATAAAATATTTTTTGCAAATATTGATTGATCTAAATGACCTTCTGTTTTACCAATTATTAATAGATAATTTCCATCATTTTTTAATTCCATTGTAACCATCTGTTTATAATCTGATAATAGTCCAATACCTCCAATTGATGGAGTAGGCTTGATTCCCTTATCTTTTGTTTCATTATAGAAAGAGACATTTCCTGAAACCACAGGGTAATTTAAATATTTTGAAGCTTCTGTAATTCCCTCAACACATTCAACAAACTCTCCCATATTTTTTTCTTTTTCTGGATTTCCAAAATTAAGGCAGTTTGTAATCGCTATTGGTTTAGCTCCAACAGAAATCATATTCCTCCAACTTTCACAAACCACTTGTTTTCCTCCTGTTAATGGGTGAGCATGACAATAAGTAGCTGATGAATCCACTGCTGCAGCCACCGCTTTATTAGTGCCATGTACTCTTACTACACCCGCATTACCGCCTGGTTTCTGTATAGTATCACCCATAACCGTGTGATCATATTGGTTCCATATCCATTCTTTATCTGCAATGTTTGGGTCAGTTAAGATTTTATTTAAACAAACACTTAATTTCAAAGACTTAAAATCATCTTTTGAAAAATTGTTTTCTTTAGGTAATTTAGCCTTTATCCATTTACGATCGTACATTGGAGCATTTTCAGCTAAAAAATCTATCGGAATTTCAGCAACTTTTTTATTTTCGAAAAATAATTCTATATTTTTACTATTGGTTGTTTTTCCAATTACTGCAAAATCTAAGTTCCACTTATCAAATATTTTTTTTGCCGCATCTTCTTTTCCTGACTCTAATACAATTAACATTCTCTCTTGGCTTTCTGAAAGCATTATTTCATAAGGTGTCATATTTTCTTCTCTACAAGGTACTTTTGTTAAATCAATTTCAATACCCAAATCACCTTTTGATGCCATTTCAATACTTGATGAAGTTAGTCCAGCTGCACCCATGTCCTGAATTGATATTATTGATTTACCTGCCATTAATTCTAAACAAGCCTCTAAAAGTAGTTTTTCTGTAAATGGATCGCCAACTTGAACTGTTGGTTTCTTTTCCTCTATTTTATCATCGAAAATAGCTGATGCCATACTTGCACCATGAATTCCGTCTCTTCCTGTTTTTGACCCTACATATATAACAGGCTTATCAACTCCAGCAGCTTTAGAGTAAAATATTTTATTTTTATTTACCAAACCTAGTGTCATAGCATTGACTAGAATGTTTCCATTATAAGACTCGTCAAAGCAAGTTTGGCCAGCGATAGTTGGAACACCAATACAATTGCCATATCCACCAATACCTTTAACAACCCCTCTTAATAGATTTCTAGTTTTTTCATGATCAATTGAACCAAAGTGAATTGAGTTTAAATTGGCAATAGGTCTTGCACCCATTGTAAATACATCTCTCATAATTCCACCAACACCTGTTGCTGCACCTTGATATGGCTCAATAAATGAAGGATGGTTATGACTTTCTATCTTAAATACAATTGCATCATCATCTTCAATGTCAACAACGCCAGCATTTTCTCCTGGACCTTGGATAACTTGATCACCTTTAGTATGTAACTTTTTGAGATGTCTTCTTGATGATTTATAAGAACAGTGCTCATTCCACATTGCTGAAAAAACACCTAATTCTGTAATATTTGGAGTTCTCTTTAATAGATCACAAATTTTTTTATATTCATCTTTCTTCAATCCATGATCAATTGCTATTTGTTCATTTACTTCATTCATTACACGTTGCCTATTAAATTTTCAAAAAATAGTGATCCATCTTCACCCGAAAGAAAAGGATCAATCATTCTCTCTGGATGAGGCATCATTCCCAGAATATTTTTTTCTTTATTGAATATCCCAGCTATATTTTTAATAGCCCCATTAGGATTATTATATTCGTCATCATTCCCTTTGTCGTCGCAATAGGTAACGGCTATTTGCCCATTATCTTCTATTGATTTTAATTCTTCTTTTGAACAAAAATAATTTCCTTCGTTATGAGCAATATGAAGCTCTAAAACTTCTTTGTTAATATTTTTAAAATATTTATTTTCTTTATTTTTAATTTTCACAAAAACATTTTTACAAATAAAGTTTAGGTATTTATTTTGCTGAAGTATTCCAGGAAGTAGGCCTGTTTCAGTTAGTATTTGAAAACCATTACAGATACCAAGCACCAATCCCCCGGAATTTGCAAAATTTACTACAGATTTAATAATTCTCGATTTACCAGCAATACTTCCACATCTGAGGTAATCGCCGTAGGAAAATCCTCCTGGCAATACAATTAAATCACTTTTAGGAATATTAGCATCATTGTGCCAAACCATTTGATTTTCAAAACCAAATTTCTTTAGAGCTACATCCATATCTCTATCACAATTTGAACCAGGGAATATAATTACAGATGATTTCATTCAGTAGTTACAAGATTTTATAATCCTCAATAACTAGGTTTGCTAAAAGTTTCTTACACATTTCTTCTACTTGTGATTTAGCTTTATTTTCATCACTCTCATTTACTTCGATGTCAAAAAATTTACCTTGTCTAACCTCTGATACATTTTCAAATGTCATACCATTTAGAGTTTGTTGTATAGCCTTACCTTGAGGATCAAGCACTCCATTTTTTAAAGTGACTATTACTTTTACTTTCATTTTTTCTTAATTTTTACTGCTTTAGGTTTGGGATAAGTTAATGGTCTTATATTTGATTGTTCGTGTAATATATTAAGCCTAATGGCCACCTCTTGATAAGCTTCTACTAAGTTTCCAAGGTTATTTCTAAATCTATCTTTATCTAGTTTTTTATCTGTTCTCATGTCCCAAAGTCTGCATGTATCAGGACTTATTTCATCAGCTAACATAATTTCTCTTTTGCCATCAGCTTCAGATCTTCCAAATTCAACTTTAAAATCGACTAATTTAATTCCAACACCTCTAAACATTCCTTGAAGAAAATCATTTATTCTTCTTACCTCTTCATAAATAAAATCTAATTCGAAAACATCCATCCATTTAAATGCCAAAATATGTTCTCTGCTTATAATAGGATCTCCTAGATCATCATTTTTTAAGCAATATTCAATTAGTGGATAATCAAGCACTGTTCCATCTTCTATTCCTAATCTTTTTGTCAAAGAACCTGTTGCAATATTTCTAACAACAAATTCAATTGGAATAATTTCCACTAACTTAACAAGCTGTTCCCTCATATTAAGTCTTTTTACTAAATGATTTTTAATTCCAACGTTACTTAATTGCGTAAGAACATGTTCTGAAATTCTATTATTTAAAATTCCTTTACCTTCAATGACATCTTTTTTTTGATTATTAAAAGCTGTAGCATCATCTTTGAAATGTTGAATTACTAAATTTTTATCAGTAGTTGCATAAATAATTTTAGCCTTACCTTCGTATAATTTTTTACCTTTTTTCACTATTTAAAAACCCTGTTAAAAATTAAATTAATATTCTTAAAGTGTGAAGAATAATCAAATAATTTTTTCATTTTTTTGCTAGATATTCTAGATGTAATGTTTTTATCACTCATCACAACATCTAAAAGATTGAGATTATCTGCTATGCATTTTTTAGCATGTGCTTGAACTAATCTATAAGATTTTTCTCTAGTCAAACCTGATTTTGTGAGTTCTAACATCAACTCTTGGGAGAAAATGGTACCTTTAGTAATATTGAGGTTATTAAGCATTTTTTTTGGATAGACGATCATCTTATCTAATAAGTTTGCTAACCTTACTAACGCAAAATCTAAAGTTATATTAGCATCTGGACCAATATTTCTTTCAACGCTTGAATGTGAAATATCCCTTTCATGCCAAAGAGCAATATTCTCTAGTGCTGGAATAGTATAACTTCTAACCATTCTAGCTAATCCCGTTAAGTTTTCACTTAATATTGGGTTTTTTTTGTGAGGCATTGCACTTGAACCTTTTTGTTTTTTTGAAAAAAATTCCTGCAATTCATAAACTTCAGTTCTTTGTAAATGTCTAATTTCAGTTGAAACTCTCTCAATTGATCCTGCTATAATTCCTAAAACTGAAAAATAATATGCATGTCTATCTCTTGGAATAACTTGTGTAGATATTGGTTCAACTTTTAATCCTAGTTTTTTAGCAACATGTTTTTCTACATTAGGATTAATATTTGCAAAAGTACCAACAGCACCAGATATTGCGCACGTTGATATTTCATCTATTGCACTAATTAATCTTTTTCTATTTCTTTTAAATTCCTCATAATATGAAGCTAATTTAAGTCCAAATGTAATTGGTTCAGCATGAATACCATGGCTTCTACCCATACATGGGGTAAATTTATATTTTTTAGCTTTTGATTTTAAAACTTTTAATATTTGGTCAATATCCTTAACTAAAATCTGACCAGATTGAACTAATTGAATATTAAAACTTGTATCTACCACATCTGATGATGTCATTCCTTGATGCAAATATCTTGCTTTAATCCCTACCTTTTCAGTAACCGATGTTAGGAATGCAATAACGTCATGTTTAACTTTAGCTTCAATATTGTGAATTCTTTTAACATTTATTTTAGCTTTTTTTCTAACAGCACTTGCTACACCTTTTGGAATAGTCCCTAGTTTTTCCATTCCTTCAGCTGCAGCAATCTCTACATCTAACCAGATTTGATATTTATTATGTTCGGACCAGATATCCGTAAGTTCTTTTCTAGAGTATCGTGTTATCATTAATTATATGGAGGCCTCTTATAACCTTTAACAGATTCTGTGAAAATTTCATAAGAGTCTTCTGTAATTCCTATTGTATGTTCAAATTGTGCAGATAAAGACTTATCCTTTGTAACTGCTGTCCATCCATCATTAAGTACTTTTACATCTAATTTACCAACATTTATCATAGGCTCTATTGTAAAGGTCATACCAGGTGTTAGTTCATGACCAGTATTTTTCTTACCATAATGAAGAATATTAGGTTGCTCATGAAAAGTATTGCTAATACCGTGTCCACAAAAATCTCTAACAACTGAAAAACCCCTTTCTTCAACAAAGGATTGAATTTCAAATCCAATATCTCCTAATTTTACACCTGGTTTTAAAATTGCTATTCCTTTCATCATCGATTCGTAAGTTGTATCAATTAAGTTTTTAGCTTTTACTGGAATATCTCCAATGGTAAACATTCTACTGGTGTCACCGTAGTATTCATTCACTATTGCTGTGACATCAATATTAACTGCATCTCCTTCACTTAAAATTCTATCAGAGGGAATGCCATGACAAACAACATGGTTTAATGATGTACAAAGTGATTTTTTAAAACCTCTGTAGTATAGTGGGGCAGAGTGGCCACCATTGTCTCTTATAAACTCATAACCCAATTGATCAATTCTATCTGTGGACACGCCTTCTTTAACTTCATTGGTAAGCATATCTAAAGTTTGAGATGCTAACTTTCCAGCAATTCTCATTTTCTCAAATTTTTCTGAATAATTACTCATCTAAAATTTTTATTTTTTTTTCAATTTTTATTTCTTTAGAATTTAAGCTGCATCTGTAAGCAAGAAAGCTTACACCAGATTTTTTAGCATCTAAATATTCTTTATAATAAGTAGAGTCTATATCTTTTGCTATTCTAAAATTATTTATACCCTGAATTTGAGTTAAAAATAAGACATAAGGCTTATATCCTTTTTTAATTGATTCCTTTAACTTTTGGAGGTGTTTTGTACCCCTTGACGTAACGGCATCTGGAAATTCTGCAATATCATCTACTCTCATTAACGTGGTATTCTTTACTTCTAATATTTTCTTATCACACAAAAAGTCAAATCTAGTATCATCAGAATACTTAAATTCTGCTCGTATATTTTTTATAGAACTAAATTCTTTTATTAATTTATTTTCTAATGCATGTTCGACAATTCTATTTGCTCTATGAGTATTTACTCCAATTATTCTTTTTTTTACTTTTATCATCTCTAGAGTGAATTTTAATTTGCGCTTTGGATCATTGTGCTCGCTTATCCAAGCTTCATTTCCTTGATCTAATAAACCCATCATAGAGCCCGTATTTGGACAATGCGCTACAACAGTTTTATTATTTACTTCTATATCTGTGAAAAATCTCTTATATCTCCGTTGTAATTTGCCTTTTAATAAAGTGTTGGTAAATTTCATAGAAATTTATTTATATTTAGAAATGACTAATAAAAAAGAAATATCTGCAGCAATTATCATTATAGGTAATGAGGTATTATCAGGCAGAACAAAAGATTTGAATACAAGCGCATTAGCTACTTGGCTTAATTCTCTTGGAATTTCTGTTGGAGAGGTAAGAGTAATTCCTGATGTGGAAAAAACCATTATAGATACTGTTCATGAGTTAAGAGTTAAATACAACTATGTGTTTACTACAGGTGGTATTGGACCAACACATGATGACATAACTGCAGAATCAATATCAAAAGCTTTCAATATTGAATATGGATTTCATAAAGAGGCTTTTGCTATTTTAGAAAAATACTATGAGCCAGGTAACTTTAATGATGGAAGACAGAAAATGGCAAAGATGCCAGTTACAGCTAATTTAATTTTAAATCCAACCAGCGGTGCTCCAGGATTTTATGTAGAAAATGTTTTTTCTCTTCCAGGAGTTCCATCAATACTAAAAGCTATGATTGGGGGACTTGGTAATGTATTAGTAGGTGGAGACCCCATTCTTAGCAAAACAATAAATTTAATGACCTATGAAAGTGAAATTGCAAGCTCGTTAACTAACGTCCAAGACAATAATAAAGATGTAGAAATTGGTAGTTATCCTTTCTTTAGACAAGGTAAATTAGGTGTATCAATTGTATTAAGATCAAAAGATCAAGATAAAATAAACTTATGTAATTCACTAATCCTTGATTTTGTAAAAGCAAAAAATATTAAAATTGTTGAACTAGAGTAATGCTATATTTTGCTTACGGAAGTAATCTTAATCTTTTTCAAATGAAGCGTAGATGTAAAGACTCTATTTTCTTAAAAAAATACGAGCTTAAAGGCTATAGATTAAACTTTAGAAGCAAATATAGAGCTGCTGACATCGAAAAGAGTAAAAATTCTTTAGTTCCTGGTGCTTTATTTGAAATATCAAAAAGTGATGAAAAAAAACTAGATGTTTATGAAGATTATCCAATTCTTTATAAAAAACTTTATTTTACTTATTACAATAAAACAGTGATGACTTATATCATGGTTAATAAAACAGAATTTAGATACCCAACTGAAAGATATTTAAATGTTGTTAAACGAGGTTATAAAGACTGTAAGTTAGATACTAAATACTTAAAAGTTGCACTTCAACCAGTTAAGTAAATGCTCTCTAAAAAACAAATATTTTCTAAAGGAATATTAGCTGTTGCGCCGCACATGTTTTCAGTAATTCCTTTTGGAATTGTATGTGGAGCAATTGGTATTGAGTTAGGTTTTAGTCCAGTATTAGTTTACGCAATGTCTATCATTATTTTTGGTGGTGCGTCTCAAATTGTTTTTTTACAATTGCTTTCTGGAGGAGCTTCAGCATTAATCGCAGTAACTTCAGTTGGGGTAATCAATTCTAGACACTTATTATACGGGGCTGTTTTATCTGAATACTTGGAAAAGTTATCATTTATTAAGAAGCTACTAATATCTTATTTAGTCGTAGACCAAGGTTTTGCAGAGTCTAATAAGTTTTTTCAAAAAAATAAAAATGAAACGCATCTCCATTATCATTTATTAGGAAGTGGTGGAACTTTATGGGTTTGTTGGCAGATATCTACATTAGCAGGAATAATTCTTGGCTCATTTGTCCCAGAGGAATTAGGACTAAAATTTGCAGTCCCTTTAACTTTTATCGCAATTGTTGTTCAAGATATTAAAAAATTAGATCATGTAATAGTTATGATTACGTGTGGATTAAGTTCATTATTATTTTTTGATGCACCTTTTAAATCATACATAATCATTTCACCTATAATTGCATTGTTTGTTGCTGCACTAGTTTTGAGGTTAAAAAAATGACTTGGTTGTCAATTATAATAGCAGGAATAATTACGTATTTTATGAGAATGACTATGGTTGCTTTAGTAGATAGGGATCTATTAGGAGAGAGAGTTAAGGCTGTATTGGCATATGTTCCATCAGCAGTATTTCCAGCAATAATATTTCCAGGAATATTTATAAATGATTATGGAACTTTTATAGAAATGAATGATCCTAAAATCTTTGGTGCAATAGTTGCTATATTAGTTGGTTATTTTTCAAGAAATGTAATAGCAACGATTATATCTGGACTATTTTCATATTGGATTATTATATTTTTATTATAAAATTAATTGATGAGTATCACTAGATCTGAGAGTAACTTTTATAAAAAAAATGGCTACTTATTAAAAGATGAGCTTGTTTCAAAGAAAGATATCAATAAGTTAAATTCACTTATTAATAAGATTGTGACAAAGGAAAAGAACAGTAAAAAAAAAGTTAAAGATCAAGGTGGAACCCAAAGTTACAATAATTATCATTTCGTATTCAATAGCAACTCGTCAAAAAATAAAGAAATACTTCGATTAAATAACCCTCAAAATAACAACAAATTATTTTATGATTTATCAAGAAATAAAAAGATTATTGATATTGTTAAAAAGCTTATCGGTGGAACAGTAAGATTTCATCTTGGAAAATTAAATTTTAAATTACCTAATAAGAAAAAAGGTAGTCTAGTTGAATGGCATCAAGATTTTGCTTTTTATCCTCACACAAACGACGATTTAATTACAGTAGGTATTTATCTTGAAGATTGTGATGAAAAAAATGGTCCTTTAAAAGTTATTAAAGGATCTCATAAAAAAGAACTATTTAGTCATCATAGTAATGATAATTACTTCGTAGGTAAAATTAATACTAAAAAAAACAAGATTAACTTAAAAAAATCAGTTTCATTAACTGGAAAAGCAGGTTCGGTTGCTTTCTTTCATTGTCGAACAATTCATGGTTCAGGCTTAAATCACACTAATGGATCGAGACCACTAATATTATTTGGTTATAGAGCATGTGATGCTTGGCCTATAATTAATGATGGTAATCCTCATCCAGAAACAAACTTTGAAAATTATGATAAAAATATTATTTATGGAAAAAAATCAATTGTTCCAAGGTGTACTGATGTACCTGTAATTATTCCATTACCTAAAAAGAAACATTATGTATCTATTTATCAATTACAAAAAAGTAAATAAATTATTTTTATTAATTTCATTTTTTTTAGTTCTTTTTGGAACTGCTAATTCTACAGAAAGGACAAAAAAGGAAATCAAGATTGGAGTGTTTATGGAAGACTTTCAAAAATTTGGAAAGTTTGAAAAAATAAATGATACACCACCTGGCATGTTTCCTAATATTGAAAATTCTTTTCATCAAAAACAGGTAATTGCACAGAAGAAGTTCATTGATACATTTATTACCAAAAAAGGGCAGATGGAAAAAAATACTGACCAAGTTATCCTTGGAATGGCATATTTTGAGTTTTTTTATATGCAACAATTAAAAGATAATAAAAAGTCTTTAGAAACATTTGAGAAAAAATATCCTAAAATTAATGCCGCTACTAAGAAAAATATTCAAAAAATTTATGGATTGAATAAAGCTAGAAAATCAATGAGAGAAGCTTTAGGCTTATCTTTAGAAAACACTCCTGAGGAGGCTATAGAAAGATACTACGTACTATATAAACTATTAAATCAAGCTGAAATAAAAACAATCAACTTAACGAAAGAAGAAAAAAATAATTCAAAATTACATACTAATATTTCCAAAAATATATCTCAGTTAAAAAATATAACAGAAGATAAATTAAGTAACAGATTGACAGAAAAAAAATTTAATAGCGAGTATAAAAAAAATTTTAAAAAACTTTCTAAAAATTTAAAAAAATCGGTAACAATCAAAGATTATGAACTCTTAACATCTTTTATTATTGAAATAGATAAATATAAAAATACTAATAATTCAGGATTATTGAGCGGATATAAAATTGCAGAATATATTCTTCAAAAGATCAAGAATGATAAAATTATAAAAAAGTATGAACAAGATCTTTCAAATGCCAAATTTGAAATATTCTCTCAAAAAGAATTATCAATTTTAGGTGATATTACAAAATCAATGAAAGTTACTAAAAATGAGAAGTCTAATGATATTCAGTTACAAATAATGAATCTTGAAAATGGAGGCATACCCGTAAATAGATTTCTAGAAGTTTATCGAGATGAATTAAATGTGAGACTTGATGATATAAATCTTCAAGTTGCATCAGCATCTAAAATGAAAGACTGGACATTAAGTGATTGGGCAAATGCTTGGAAAAATCCAATTCCTGAGATAATAGTTGATGATGCAGGTATTGAGGTTTCTCTTTCACCTGAGGAAATTGAATCAATCAAAGCTCAATTAGCGATGAAAAACTTCAAAGAATTATTAGATCTAGACTCGTTTAGTAGTCTGATACAAAATGAAGCTAATAACTTTAATGATATCGCAAAAAATTTAGATATTAATTCTGATAGCTTCAAGTTTTCATTTACTTTAGACGATTTTGCAAGGTCATTTGGTGATACTTACAATTTGGATATAAATAATTATGCTGATCTTACAGATTTAGCAAACGCACAACACAATGCTAATTGGTCTGTAGAGGAATATGCTGCTGCATACCAAGATAATGTTGATATGATAAATGCACTTCAGTCAGGATCATTAAGTTCATTTGATGCTGGAAGAATAGCTGCTGCAGCAAATAGTGGTTTACAGGAAGTTGCAGATACGATTAGAGCTGCAACAAGTGCTGGAGTTTCAGTCGATTTAGAGGCAACAGCACAAGGACTTGGTTATGGTAGTTTTGCAGATGCTGTAGCAGCTTATAATCAACAACATGGAACTAGTTATTCTGTTGAGGAAGCTAAACAGTCTCTAGGTCAATAAAATTTAAATAAAAAGAGCAAATAAGTAATAGAAAATTACTTGTTTTTTTGTTAAAATATTAAATGAGCATTAAAAAGAAAACTTTAAAAACAGTTGCAGCAGTTGCTCTTGTTGCATCAACAGTTACACCTACCTTAATAGCATCAACAGCAATGGTTTCTTTAAGCTCAACACCTGCAGAAGCTGCCTGCTATGGTTCAGGATCCTATAAATGGTGTACTGATGGATCAACCTATTCCACATATGGAAATTCTTACTATGCCTACAATTCAAATACTGGCACTAATTGGGGAGGATCTACTTATGGCAATACATCATACGGTTACTCTTATTATTCTAGCGGCGGTTCTACAAATTGGTCATATTCATATTATGGTGGGTATGGAAGTGGATATAGTTGGAGTTTTGGTAACTAAATCTTAAGGTGAGTTCAAAAAAAATTGGCTGGTTAATAGAAGATGGAAGGCCTGGTAACTTCATTTATCAATCTCCAAAACCAATTGTAATAGACAGAGATAAACCTCTTTCTCACATGGCTGTGCAAGCTTGCCCAGCAGTAAATCAATTTGAGAGTAGATATTTTGAAGTTACAACTCCATTTGACCTAAGATTAAGATGTGAAAAAAAAAATAATGAATTTGAGATTTATTCTGTGCCAGAGGGAACAAGAATAGACGAGGAATTAATTAAAAGAAACTTAAACTTAATGCCAAAAGAGGCGTGGAGACGTGGAGATCGACCAGTTATACAAATAGAATGTCCTTATGCATTTGTAACTGATGAAAATGTATACTTAACACAATTTCCTCCATTTTTAGAATTTAACTCATCTTATTGGCCAGGTGTTTTGATTTCAGGAAGATTTAATATCACAAATTGGCCAAGAACATTATCTTGGGCTTTTGAGTGGTGCGATTTATCAAAGGACTTAATACTTAAAAGAAATAAACCATGGTTTTATGTATTTTTTGAGTCTGATAACCCAGAGGACTCATTTAAATTAATAGAAGCGGAATACACGGAAGAACTAAGAAAATATAAATCTTCAATGCTTCATACACCTAGATTTGTTTCAAACACTTTTTCACTATTTAAGACCGCAAAAGAAAGAAGACCAAAAAAACTTTTAGTGGAGAAAAAATATGATTGAAAAAGATAAAAATCAAATTATTCAAAAATTAGACACAAGCGAACCACCGGAAGAGGTTTTTACCGAAGGTGTAAGTGATTTGATTGTTTACAACAATATTGTTAAATTTAATATTTTTTCCAGACCAATTCATACTAAAGAAAGCTTAAATAAAATGAAGATCAATAAGACACTAACTTTTACTCAAGACAATTTTGAAAAGTTTTTGGATCAACTTAACAAAGAATACTTTAACATTAAAAAGCAGATCAATAATGAAAGTTTAGAAACAAACGAAACAGATAAAGATATTAAGCCAAACGAACCTCCAAAAGGTTCAAGAATATTATAAATCAAATTATGAAAAAACCTTTTAATAATAATCAAAAAATTTTATTATTTGGTATAGCATCTGTTTTTGTAATGTTTTTACTATATCAACTCTTTCTTTCTCCCTATGCTCAATGTGTAGATGGATATAAAAAAAGATATGGCAGTGGTGAGATCGGTACTTCTAATGCAAAAGTATTTTGTGGGTCTCAAAGAAGATAAGCGAACAAGGTTACCAACTCTATGATTATTATAGCCTCCATACCAGTAAACATACTAACTATCCTTTAAAATTGTTTTTTCTTTGCAACGTTTATAAAACTCAGCAAATTTTTCTGAGAAATTTGTTAAATTCCATTTATTTTTTGTAATATCGAAGTATTTATTTACTTCAAAATGTAATCCATTTGTTAAAGAAATTTCATATTTATCATTTTCTTCAATAAACCCTGTTAGTAATTTTGCATACTTTTGCGTTTCATAACCTCCAAGTTCAAATACTACCCAATGAGCTCTATGGTCTAATATTTTTTCAATATGAATTACTTCAGCATGAAACTCATTATCGTTAAGAGTTATAGGAAGTTTCTTATTTTCAAATTGATATATATTTGAATCACCTTTAGTTGTTATAAAGGTAAATAATTGATGAATCTTGTTACAGTTTTTGTAATTTAAAGAGAAAATTAATCTATCACCATAAATGTATTCACCATTTTTAGTTAAATAAATATAGTCTTTATCACCCTCTGCAATTGCCCATCCATCATTAGCACGGGCATGTGGATGGACAATTAAGAGGATCACGAAAGCAACTAAATGAAGAAAAAAGAATAATGATAATCTCACGATTCTATTTCTAGAATATTGATTTGTTTTAATTAGGTTCTAATTTCGTTACGATTATGAAAAAATATCACATTTTAAACACAGATTATTTTAGGTATAAGATTAACATATGAAATATATTTTATTAGGAGCTGCGATTGCATTTGCAATGTATCTTGGAGATAAATACATCCTTTAAAAGTTGAAATAAATGAGTGCTGAAGCAATAAGTTTTAATTGGAAATGTAAACATACTTGGAGAAGAAGTGCCAAGAACACAGCTTGGTGTTTGTTAGGTTGTGCTATTGGTGATTTTGGAACTATATTGTTTTTTCAATTAACAAAAATTCCATTCCCAGTTTTAAGCATTATGATTTTAGCCATAATTAATGGACTAATAACAAGTGTTATTTTAGAAACATTTATTTTAATGAAACAAGATTTTTCATTTCAAAAGGCGTTGAAGACTGCTTTAGGAATGAGCTTTATTTCTATGATTAGTATGGAAATAGCAATGAATTTAACAGACTTTTTGTTAACTGGTGGAGCAATACTTACTTGGTGGGTTGTTCCAATAATGTTAGCAGTTGGTTTTGTTACTCCTTGGCCTTACAATTATTGGAGACTTAAAAAACACAATCAGGCTTGTCATTAAATTAATTTAATTAACTAAAGGACTAAAATGAGAATATTAAAAGAATTAGAAGATGCAAAATTAGTTATTGTTGATCTAGAAGTTAGATTAGGAGAAGAAGTTAGAAGTGCTCCAACTTTATGTGCAAAATATAAAGGCAAAATAATACCTCTTAATACAGCACATGATGGTAGACCAATATTAATGAAAGAAGAAAATTCAATAGAAAACTAAGTTATGATTGAACAGATTAGTATTTATTTAACAGCAATGATTTTAGGAATAATGTTATTCTTCTCATTTGTAATTGCTCCAGTTGTATTTACCACTTTAGATGAAGATAATGCTCGAAAGTTTATAAGAAGAATATTTCCTTTTTATTACAATGTGAATTTAGTGATTAGTTTAATTGTTCTAATAACTTTTTTATTATTAAGTAGATTAGGAATAGACTTTTACTTAATTTTAGTAATCACGCTTCTATTTGCTACCTCAAATTATTTATTAATGCCTTTAATTAATAAATACAGAGATGAAAAACAGGATAATAAATTTAAATACTCACACTTTTTATCAGTCGTAATAAATTTTATTCAAATGATTTGTTTAGTATTTCTCTTAATTTAAGAAATTTAAGTATTTTGTCTTTTAAATTTTAAATAAATATTTTTAAGTATCGGACGATAAAGTTCGTAAATTGTAAGACAAATAAAGTACATATTTGAGGCTAGCCATATACACAGAAATAAATAATCAAAATTACTTTTAAGTACAAAAAATGAGCTTAATAGAATTTTAAATGATGAAATAAACCATAAAATCATAAATACTATGGAATAGCTTCTGTATTTATTAACCCTCAATGGATGTACAAACCTAATTGGTATAAACTTAAGCAATATACAGGTAGATATTAGAAATAAATTATAAGTTTGTGACATATCAAATAAATATAGATAAAAAAGTAATACATTCCAGATGCATGGAAAACCTTTATAAAAGTTATCTGAAGTCATCAAATTATTATTTGAATATGATATTGCTGATATAATCAAAATAATTGAAGGTATAATTATTTCAAAAGGTGTGGGAACAAATTTAAACCAATATATCATTACAGATGGAATTATTATGTAATTAAAAAAATCAATTACACTATCAAGCATCTTTCCATCTATATTTTTTATGAAAATAGATACTTTAAATTTTCTTGCTAATGTACCATCAACAGCATCAATCAATAATGCAAGTCCTAAAAATAAAAAGGCTGAAGTTTGATCATTTTTGAAAATGCTTATAAGCGCCAAAAAACCTGCTATCAATCCAGAGCATGTTATCAAATGAACAGACCAAGCAAGAATAGTATCTATATCTTTTTTAATTTTCAGCATACATTTTATTATCCTAAGAAGAATAATTTCGAAGATAAATTCTTGTCGCGCCACAAAACAGTATAATATGTCATTAATTAAACTTTTATTATTTACATTCGTGTCAAAAATTGGCAAATTTATTCATTAACCAAAAGGAAAAACCTGTGAACGACCTCAATATAATAGGAGTTATTGGCTTAGGAAATGCTGGTGCACCGATTTTAAATAATTTACATAACTCTAAAAAATACAAGCTTATTGATTTTGATATTGATAAAAATAAACTAAATGATGTTCCTGAAGGCATTACTAAAGTTAGTTCGATTAAAGACCTTGCCAGGAAATGTAAAGTGGTTCTGACATGTTTGCCTAAACCAGAACATATTTTACAAGCTGTTGAGGGTGAAGATGGGTTATTACAAAATGCTTCATCAGAGATGATATGGATAGACACATCTACAACCGACTTTAAACAAACCCAAAAATTGGCAAAAAAAGCAAAAACTTACGATGTTTCAATGTTAGAGGCTACTCTAACAGGAGGTGTTCATGCTTTGCAGAACAATAATATGGTCTGCTTAGCTGGAGGTGATAAAGAAATTTTTGATAAATGGAAGGAAGTTTTACAAGATTCAATTGGTGAAGTCGTTGTTCTTTGTGGAGACATAGGGGCGGGGGCTATTACAAAAGTTGTTTCAAATATGCTGGCTTTTACCAATATGGTTGCAGCTTCTGAATGTATGATGATTGCAAAAAGAGCTGGACTAGATTTAGAGAGTTTTTTTGATGCTATTAGAGTTTCTGCTGGAAACTCCTTTGCCTGGGAAACAGTCGTACCTCATATTTTTAATCAAAATTATGAAGCAGGATTTACAATGGATCTAGCATGCAAAGACATGAATTTGAGTTATTTACTTGGGCAACATTTAAATGTTCCTTTAGATTTGCATATGGAGGTTATGAAGAAAATGGAGAAAGCAAGATTAAAATATGGCGACAGAGAAGGGTGTTATGTTTATCCACGCACCCTGGAAGACGAACTAAGCGAATCGTTGTCATTAAAAGGATGGGATAATTGGGGCTATGATATTAGACTTGTTGATGGATCGATTGTTGTAAAACATAAAAACAGACCTGTTTCAAAACATCCTCAGTATAATACAAAAAGTAAAAAAAAATTTTAAAAATTAATTATTTTTTATTTATAAGTAAATTTGCTAATTTGATGAAAAAATTATTATATTATTTAATAACAGTTTATAAGCACATAAAGTCTCTTGTTTTAAGACATATGTTTATAGAAAAAGATTTTTGGATTAATAGAAAATATTCAGGATCTCATCTTAATAAAAATATACTTTTTGCTAATTTAGATACCTATAACAAATACAAAAAATTTAAAGAAGCTGAACATCAAATAGGAAGATTTTTAAACATGAAGAAAATTTTGCTTGAAGTTGAAAACAGTAAAATTAAAGGGGATTTATTAGAATTTGGAACATGGCAAGGCCAAAGTTTAATATTATTTGATTTAGCAATGCAAAATAAAAGTGAAAAAATGCTCATAGGTGTTGATAGTTTTAAAGGGTTACCACATTCCAGTCATAATTGGATCAAGGGTAGTTTTTCAAATACAAATAAAGATATTTTATTAAAAAACTTAAATAAAAATATCACAAACTTTAAAGGTGTTGATTTAATTGAAGGCTGGTATGACGATCCTAAAACAATAGAAAAAATATATTATAAAGTAAAAGATATTTGTGCTGTGCATCTTGACTGTGATTTAGGTTCTTCAACCACTACTGCTTTGAAAGTTATAGAGAGATACTTGATTGACCGTGTAGAACCTTTATTTATATTGTTTGATGATTGGGGAATTCATCACAAAGAGGTACCAGACGCATTTAATAGTTGGCTCGAGAAAGTTGTTCCAAAATATAAAATTAAAGCTAAGGTAATTTATTATACCAAATTCACCCGTTACTATAAATTGAGTTTTTATAACGAAATTGAAGAAAAATAAAAAAATTTATTTATCTTTTACTGAAATCAATTCTGGATACTTATCAAATAAAATTTCGGCTGGTCTCTCCCCAGACCTCAATGGATCAATTAGCATCACTTGGCTAGGCATAATATTAGTTAAATTGCAGTCAGTACCAAAGATTTCAAAATAATTAAGAACATCTGAATACCATCTCACTTCAGCTTCCTTTGGAGAAGTAACTTCAAATGCTACTTTATTTTTACCAAAATGTTCGAGCACTCCAGTTAGCACATCGGACTTACTATTATGAAGTTCAATTTCTTCATGATCAATAAGCATTGAAAATGCTCCATATTCAAAAAAAGGTTCAGCGCTTTCAATAATTTGCTTTAATGTTGCAGGAGTATTTTTTTTTGTTTTATTCCATCCACTTTCTGGATGATGTTCATAAATTATATTCATTCCATTATTAATTGCATGATTGCACCAAGTTTTAATTTGATTTTCAGGGATGTCTCCAAATGTATTCATGAATTCCATTGCAGAAAATCCTAAATCCGCCGCAACATCAATTGCTTCATTTACTTTTCCCTTTTTAAAAGCTTTTATAAAATAACCATGATCCAAGTAAGGCTCTATCGAGTGTTTTTTGTAAAGATCATTTTTACGTTCTAACCATTTCTTTGGATGTCCCAGAACTTGCATTGTTGCAATTTTAACATGGTCAATCCTGTTACCAGCAACTTCTAGAAAGTCTTCTAATTCACGAAGCCCCATTCTTTCGTGGTACCAAGGGCCTTCATCAAAACCCACATCTTTCAACCATAGTTGTGATTTAGTTCTGGGCTTGGGTTCTATTGCATTTAAATCAAATACTTTTGATATCGAATTTTTTGTTTTAGACATGTTTTTTGCTTTTATATTAGTCAAATAGATAAATTTCTAACTAAATAAGTCATTTTCATAGTTCTTAGGGATGTAAAAAAATATAATTAGTTGAAAGACCCATAATGAACACGTTATACTATCTCTAACAATATTCTCAAGGGGGGAAATTATGCGTAAAATTCTAATATTAATATTAATGTCGTTATTCTCGTTTGTATCCATTGGAAATGCAGATGTGAATTTCGCAGGCAAAACAGTTACATGGGTTGTGCCATTTAAAGAAGGTGGTGGTACGAGTAGATTTGCAAGATTTATTCAACCTTTCTTAAAAAAATATTTACCTGGAAATCCTGATGTCCAAATCATGCACATACCAGGAGGTGGAGCTATTAAAGGTTCAAATTATTTTGAAAAAAATGCAAAAGCAGATGGAACTTTTATTTTTGGATGTTCAACTTCAGTTATAGTTAATGTTGCGACTGGAAATCCACTTGTTAAATATAATCTTAGTGAATATCGACCAGTAGTTTTGCTACCACAAAATACTCATTGGTTCACACGTTCAGATTTAGCTGAGCCTCACGATCTATCAAAAATTAAAGAAAGAAAATTGGTTCTCTACGCATTGAAAACTCCAGCATCTGCAGATTTATTTCACATATGGATTTATGAGAAACTTGGTATCAAAGGAGCTAAACCTATACCTGGTCTTTCATCTTCAGGAGGTTATCAAGCATTCCTAAGAGGTGAAATTCATCTAAGTTCACATGGTGCAGCAAATTACGTAAAAAAAGTTAAGCCTGAAATAGAAAAAGGAAAAGTTGTAGATTTAATGACATTAGGAATTATTGGAGCTGACGGTTCAGTTTCTAGAAATCCTTTGGCACCAAATGCACCTACATTTCCTGAAATGTATGAGAAGGTAAATGGTAAAAAACTTGAGGGTGATGACCTAGAAGCATACTATGCAATAGGTGCTGCATGGTCTCAAGCATCTAAAGCAATGATGCTTCCAGCAGATGCATCCGATGAAATAGTAAAAGCATACAGAGATGCAGCTATTAAAATGACAAATGACCCAGAGTTTAAGGCAAAAGCTGTAAAAGCTCTTGGACCATTTCCATTAATCATAGGAGAAGAAGCTGGTGAAATTATTAAAAAGGCTGCTGTATTTTCTGATACTACTAAAAAGCAATTAAATGCAGCTCTAAAGAAACATAAATTCACATATAGAGTTCAATAGAACAAATAAAAAAAGTGCTGCTAGCTAATAGCTAGCAGCTTTTTTTATGGAACAATTATTAGCTGCACTTTTACAACTTTTTGAGCCTACTCATTTAGCATTTCTATTTGCAGGTACTTTACTTGGTTTAATTGTTGGTATTCTTCCAGGTATGGGTGGAACATCAGGTTTAGCCCTTGTTTTACCTTTCGTTTTTACAATGGAGCCTTCACATGCTCTTGCAATGATGATTGGAGTTTTAGCTCCTACGACAACTTCTGATACTTTTCCTGCTGTGCTTATGGGAGTACCTGGTACAGCAGGATCTCAAGCAACAGTAATGGATGGTTTTCCACTTTCCAAAAAAGGCATGGCTGCAAGAGCGTTAAGTGCTGCCTTTAGTGCTTCGTTGCTTGGAGGTATCTTTGGAGCTTTTATATTATCTATATCTATTTATTACGCCATTCCAATAATAATGGCTTTTGGATTTGGAGAACAGTTCCTTTTAGTAGTTCTTGCTTTATTAATGGTTGGAGCTCTTACAGGTGACAATTTATTTAAAGGTATTGCTTCTTGTTTTTTAGGTTTAATTATTGGATCAATTGGAACAGCCCCAATTACAGGAGATCCAAGATACACATTTAATACATTATATCTTTTAGAAGGTGTTCCTCTTGTTGTTGTTGGACTTGGATTATTCGCAATTCCTGAAATTGTCGGACTTCTTGATGCTAAAGGTTCAATTGCAAAATCACTTAATACCAAAAAAGGATGGTTCACAGGTTTAAAAGATGTTGTAAAAAATTGGTTTTTAGTTTTACGATGTTCTACTCTTGGTTGTCTTGTTGGAGCTTTACCAGGTTTAGGAGGAACAGTCGTTGATTGGATTGCATATAGTCACTTAAAACAAACAACAAAAGATACTTCTCAATTTGGTAAAGGTGATATCCGAGGCGTTATAGCACCTGAGTCTGCTAATAATGCTAAAGAGGGTGGAGCATTAATTCCAACATTAATTTTTGGAATACCTGGTTCTGGTAATAAGGTTTTATTACTTGGAGGTTTTGTTCTAATTGGAATTGAACCTGGTTTAGATATGGTAACTACAAACCTAGATCTTACCTATCTAATGATTTGGTCATTAGCTATTGCAAATATTTTAGGTGCTGGAATTTGTATGGGTTTTTCATCCCAAATTTCAAAATTCACTTTAGTTCCATATTACATACTTGCACCTGTGATGGTTTGTTTAATATTTTTTGCAACATTTAACATTAATAGGGACTGGTATGATTTTATTGGACTATTATCATTTGGTATAATTGGTATTACCTTTAAAAACTTTGGTTGGTCTAGACCGGCACTTTTAATTGGTTTCTTTTTATCAAGCAAAGTTGAACTTCTAAGCTATCAAACTCAAGCAGTATATGGTTTAAGTTTTTTATCCCGTCCAGTTTCAATAATTCTTATAATTTTGTGTCTTGCTACTATCGTTCTTTTGACAAAACAAAAGTTTGATAGCAATTATAGATCTGATCTTATTAAAGGTAAGCTTACTCAAATTTATTATATAGTTATATTACTCTGTCTACCTTTATCTATGATTTGGTTTACTAGTAGTTTAGATTATCGTGCTAACTTGTTTCCAATAAGTCTAAGTGTAATAGCTTTATCACTCTTAGTTTTTATACTTTTTGTAAAAATTGCTGACTTAAAAAATTTACCATTTTTAAATAATACATTTATGAAATTTGCTCGATCAAATATTTTTGAAATAAGTGGTAACTTTAATAATCAACTTTTTTATTATTTTAGTTTTATTGGTTTCCTATTAATGAATTTTATATTTGGTTTTCCAATTGCAGCAGCAATTTTTATAAATATATTTATATTATTTCACAATAGAAAAGCTTATGTATCATCAATTTGTATTTCTGCTGTATTGATGGTAATACTCTGGTCGTTATCCTCCTTGCTAACTTTACAGTTTCCAAATGGTTTGATAGGATTATTAATTGACTTACCTTGGTGGCTAGGTGGGCAATTGAATTAAATAAATAGAATTTATAATGACTGATGTAACATTTCCTAATTTACCTTTTATAAAAAGAAAGGAAAAACCTCGTGAGACAGGCATAAATTATGTTAGGGCACCTGTGATGGTGGGAAATTGTATAGATGATTATTTAGAGGCATATGCAAACCTTGTTGATATCTTTAAGATCTCTGGAAAACAAGGTGCAATGATGAGCAAAAAGTCTCTTTTGAGATTTATCGAAACCTGCAAAAAGCATAATGTTCAAGTTGCATTAGGAAATCCAATTATGGACGTTGCATTGTCTGGTGGGAAAGAAGTGGTAGATGATTATCTGGATACTGTTGTTAATTTTGGTATTGATATAATTGAAATTTCAAGAATAGCTCGTTCTTTAGATGATGATGAGATGTGTAGACTGATCGAAAATGCAACAATCAAAGGGATCAAAGTTATTAATGAGGTTGGTGTTACGTTTGCACATTCCAAGGTTATCGATGAAGAAATTTTTGTAGAACGAATTAAAATGCAATCTAAAAGATTTATTGAGGCAGGTTCTTGGAAAATATTACTAGAATCAGAGGGTTTGACAGAAAACCTTGATAAGAAAGATTATAGATGGAATGTAATTGATAAAATCATTAGTCCTCTAGAATTGAATCAGTTTATGGTTGAGGCTGATGATCAGGATGTATTATCAAAATACATAGAGATCTATGGTCCAGGCATAAATATGATGGTTGATCATAGTAGAGTTCTCAAAATGGAAGATGCTCGAATAGGGTATGGACCATCTCAATCCCTATGGGGTAAAGTAGTAAAATATTAGATTAAATTACAATAATTTTTTAATAAAGTTAGTCACCAATTATGCACCGATAATTCTTGAACACGCAAAAGAAGTTGTGTTAAAACAAAAGACAGATATACAATGCAAAATCTAGATGCCCTCGTGGTGAAATTGGTAGACACAAAGGACTTAAAATCCTTGCCATTTATGGAGTGCCAGTTCGAGTCTGGCCGAGGGCACCACTAAATGTTAAAACCTCATATTCTTTTTGATAATACTAATACATCAAAAAAAATTAAAAATGTTCTAGATCATAAAATTAAAAATATATCTTTAGTTAAATGTAATCTAATCATTGTTATTGGTGGTGATGGTTTTATGCTTTCTGCTCTTAAAAAATATAATAAGTACAAAAAACCATTCTATGGAATCAATGCTGGTAGTTACGGTTTTTTAATGAATAAATTTTCTTCAAAAAATACCATAAAAAATCTATCTAAGGCAAAGTCAGTTACAATTTCCCCTTTAGAAATGATTGTTAAAAATAAATATAACAAAATTAAGAAGTCTATTGCAATAAATGAAGTATCGATATTAAGACAAAGCAGGCAAACAGCCTCATTAGAAATTTCTAGTGGATCTCAGAAAATTATAAAAAAATTAGTTTCTGATGGAATATTAGTCTCTACACCAGCTGGAAGCACTGCATATAATATGTCAGTTTATGGTCCTATATTAAACTTAGACTCTAAAAAATTATCAATTAGACCGATAAGTGCTTTTAGACCAAGAAGATGGAAAGGAAGGGTGGTAAGTGACAAATCAAAAATTGTAATCAAAAATCTTAACATACAAAAAAGACCAATTAGTGCGGTAGCAGATAACTACGAGGTAAGGAATGCAAAAACTATCTCAATTAAGATAAACAAAAAAATTAAATTTAATCTTCTTTACGACTCAAACAGAAGTCTTCAAAAAAAAATTAAAATAGAACAAATTAGAAAAGAAACTAACTAATGAGTAACAAAAATTTTGGGTTTGGAACTCAAATTAGAAAATCCCCATATTTTGATTCAACTGTAAAATGGGGAGCAACAGGTTTTTCTGTATATAATCATATGTATATACCTCGTGATTTCGGTGATCCAGAACAGAACTTTTGGAATTTAATAGAAACAGCTATACTTTGTGATGTTGCGGTTGAAAGACAAGTTGAGATCACTGGACCAGATGCATTTCAATTCATCCAATTACTTACCCCAAGAGATCTCTCAAAATTATCTGTGGGACAATGTAAATATGTTTTAATAACAAATTCAGATGGTGGGGTATTAAATGATCCAGTTCTCTTAAGATTAGGGAAAAATCACTTTTGGTTATCTTTAGGTGATAGTGATATTTTATTATGGGCTCAAGGTGTAGCTGTTAACTCAGGACTAAATGTGAAAATAACAGAACCAGATGTTTCTCCATTGCAATTACAAGGCCCAAAGTCTGCTGAAATTATGCTAAAATTATTTGGAGATCAGATAAAAGATCTAAAGTATTACTGGTTTAAAGAATTACTTTTAGACGGAATTCCTTTAGTGGTTTCAAGAACAGGTTGGTCGAGTGAATTTGGTTATGAACTATTTTTAAGAGATGAATCAAAAGGAAATCAGCTATATGAAAAAATTATGGCAACTGGAAAAGATTTTGGACTTAAGCCAGGTCACACATCTTCTATAAGAAGAATAGAAGGCGCGATGCTTTCATACCATGCTGATGCTGATATAAATACAAATCCATTTGAATTAGGTTTAGATCGTTTAGTCAACTTAGATAGTGAAGTAAATTTTATAGGAAAGGAAGCGCTTAAGAAAATTAAAGCTAATGGATTAAAAAGATTGCAAGTTGGTTTAGAAATAAAGTGTGAAAAGCTGAGTGGACCAAATACAACATTCTGGACATTGAGAGCTGATAATAAAAATATTGGTAAAGTTACATCAGCTGTTTACTCTCCACGATTAAAGAAGAATATAGCTCTTGCTATGGTGGATATTGATTATTCCAAAATTGGAAGCGAAATTGAAGTTTTAATTGATGAAAAAAATTTTAAATGTGAAGTTATAGAAAAACCATTCTTTGATCCAAAGAAACAAATTACCTCCAAATCATTAAAGTAAAAATGGTGCCCCCGCACGGATTCGAACCGCGGACCTATTGATTACAAATCAATTGCTCTACCAACTGAGCTACAAGGGCATGAGCGTTTTTTAATATCATTTAATATATTATCAAGAAATTATTTCTGTTGATTTATATGATGAAAAACTATTGCAGCACTGTTTGATATATTTAAACTCTCGATATTTTTATTAATATTAATTTTTACTGAAAAATCTGTGTATTTTTTTGTATGATGATTTAGGCCATGTCCCTCAGAACCAAATAGCAATACATTATTTCCTTGCCATTTAACATCTGTAAAGTTTTTATCACTATTTGATGTAAATCCATAAACCCAAAAATTTTTATCCCTTAAATACTTTAATGTAGTATTTATATTTGATACTTGAAAAATATTTAAGTGTTCAACACATCCACTTGCAGATTTGTATAATAATTTGCTTTCACTTGGAAAATGTCTTTCTTTAACGATTAGGCCATCTATATTAAATGATGCAGCACTTCTAATTAATGAACCTATATTTCTTGGATCTGAAACCTCATCTAAACAAACAAATGTTAAATTTTTTTTATCTTTTATGAACTCTTTTAATTCAGGATTTTCTAAATGTTCTATTTCTGCGACGTAACCTTGATGCAAAATATCTTCACTCCTACAGTATTTATCTAGTTCTTTTTTTGTTTTAAAAAAAACTTTTATTTCTTTTAGTAAATTTTTATTAGGGTTTTGCTTATGAATTTTTTTTTTACTTTCCTCTGTTAAGAAAATTTTTAAAACTCTCCTATTTTCATTTTTTAAAGCTTCGATGACTGCATGACGACCAGCTATAAAAAAAGAGGATTTTTGTGTCATATTTTACGATTTTATTAGGGTTTTTATACTATTTTTCCTTAAATTCACGTATTGCATTTGTACAATAAAAATATATAAAACGCATGTTGTTTAAAGCTTTATTGAACATGGGGACGCTTCCCCTACTTTTTGGGAGGGGTACCAAAGCGGTCAAATGGGGCGGGCTGTAAACCCGTTGACTTCGGTCTTCGAAGGTTCGAATCCTTCCCCCTCCACCATTCATAGATCTTTATTTAACTTTGGAGTGCACACTTGGGTATGCGGGTGTAGTTCAGTGGTAGAACACTAGCCTTCCAAGCTGGTTGCGTGAGTTCGATTCTCATCACCCGCTCCAAAAAAATTATAATATAAATATAAAGTGAGGAAAAAAAGTAATGTCGAAGGAAAAATTTGTAAGAAATAAACCGCATTGTAATATTGGTACAATCGGACACGTTGATCATGGTAAAACAACTTTAACCGCCGCAATAACAAAAGTATTAGCCGAAGGTGGCGGTGCAAACTTTGTTGCTTATGATCAGATTGATAAAGCACCTGAGGAAAAAGAAAGAGGTATAACTATTTCAACTGCTCACGTTGAGTACGAAACTGAAAAAAGACATTACGCTCACGTTGATTGCCCAGGCCACGCTGACTATGTAAAAAATATGATCACTGGTGCCGCTCAAATGGATGGTGCAATTTTAGTTGTTAATGCAGCTGATGGACCAATGCCTCAGACAAGAGAGCACATACTCTTAGCACGTCAGGTTGGCGTACCAGCAATTGTTGTTTATTTAAATAAAGTTGATCAAGTTGATGATAAGGAAATGATTGATTTGGTTGAAGAAGAGATTAAAGATTTATTAACATCATATAAATTTCCAGGTGACAAAACACCTATTGTAAAAGGCTCAGCTTTAGCGGCAGTAGAAGGTAGAGATGATGAAATTGGTAAAAATTCAATTATGGATTTAATGAAAGCTGTTGATGAATTTATACCACAACCTGATAGACCTAAAGATAAAGATTTTTTGATGCCAGTAGAGGATGTATTTTCAATATCTGGAAGAGGAACAGTGGTAACTGGCAGAGTAGAGTCCGGTATGATTAAAACTGGAGAAGAAATTGAAATCGTTGGAATAAGAGAAACGAAAAAATCTGTATGTACTGGTGTTGAAATGTTTAGAAAACTTCTAGACTCAGGCGAAGCAGGAGACAATATTGGAGCTTTACTCAGAGGTGTAGAGAGAACAGATGTCGAAAGAGGCCAAGTATTATGCAAACCTGGATCGATTAAACCTCATACTAAATTTGAAGCTCAAGCTTATGTATTGAAGAAGGAAGAAGGCGGAAGACATACACCATTTTTCACAAAATATAGACCTCAGTTCTATTTTAGAACAACAGACGTCACAGGTGAGGTAGAATTACCTTCTGGTACAGAAATGGTAATGCCTGGGGATGACGCTAAATTTACGGTAAAACTTATCACACCAATTGCAATGGATGAAAAACTTAACTTTGCAATAAGAGAAGGTGGTAGAACAGTAGGGGCTGGAGTAGTAACTAAAATTATAGAGTAACTCAATAGGAGTGTAGCTCAATTGGTAGAGCGCCGGTCTCCAAAACCGGAGGTTGGGGGTTCGATTCCCTTCGCTCCTGCCAGTTTAGTTAAGATGTATATATGAAAAATCCTTTAAAATTTTTTCAAGATGTAAAACAAGAGGCTTTTAAAGTGACTTGGCCAACAGCAAAAGAAACAGTTCAAGGTGCATTAATGGTTTTTGCAATGGCAGTTTTAGCATCATTATTTTTTTTACTCCTTGATCAAGTCTTAAAATTTTTTTTAGAAATAATTCTAAAGGTGAGCATCTAATGAAGAATTGGTACATTGTTCAATCTCACTCAAGTTTTGAAAACAAGGTTGCGCAAATGATAAGGGAAGAAGCTGAAAAAGCAAAAATCCAAGAGAAAATTGAAGAAATTATTGTACCCACTCACGATATCACTGAAGTCAAAAGAGGAAAAAGAATTCAAAGAAAAAAAAAATATTTCCCAGGATATGTCCTTATTAAAAGCGAGATGGATAATAGTATTTATCACATGATAAAAAATCTAAAAAAAGTGAGTGGATTCCTTGGATCAAAAGGAACACCTATCCCTGTTTCTGATAAAGAAATTGAAAAAATTCTAGGTCAGATCAAAGACGGAGTTGCTCAACCTAAATCAGGAGTAGAATATACTATTGGAGAAAAAGTTCAGGTAATTGATGGACCTTTTGCATCATTTAACGGTTTGGTAGAAGATATAGATGAAGATAAATTAAGATTAAAAGTCTCAGTTTCAATTTTTGGTCGTCCCACACCAGTTGACTTAGAATATAATCAAGTGGAAAAGGCTAGCTAATGGCAAAAAAAGAAATAAGTGGATACATTAAATTACAAATAAAAGGAGGTCAGGCAAATCCAGCTCCACCAGTTGGTCCAGCCTTAGGCCAAAGAGGAATTAACATTATGGAGTTCTGCAAGGCTTTTAATGACAAAACTAAATCATTTGCTGGTAAGCCAGTTCCAGTAATAATAACAGTTTACAAGGATAAAAAGTTTGATTTTGTTATAAAATCACCTCCTGCATCGCATTTTATTAAAGAAGTAATGAAATTGAAAAGTGGATCAAAGGAGCCAGGAAGAAATATAATAGGATCAATATCAAGGCAACAACTAAAAGATATAGCTGAGAAAAAAATGGAAGATTTAAATGCACATGATTTAGATGAAGCATCTAAAATAATAGCCGGATCAGCAAGATCAATGGGAATTGAGGTTAAAGACTAATGGTATCCAAAAGATTTAATAAATTACCAACTAAAACTAAAGATTTGAATTCTGTTTCATTTGATAAAATTTTAGATACAATTAAACAAAATTGCACAACAAAGTTTGATGAATCAGTAGATTTAAATTTTAGAATTAACAATAAACAAAAAAAAAATGAGGTTAATTTAAGAACTGTTGTTAACTTGCCTGGAGGTACAGGAAAAAAAACTAAAGTGGCTGTTGTTTGTGAAGAAGGCAAATTCCAAGAAGCTAAAGATGCAAAAGCAGATATAGTCGGTGCTGACGATTTAATTGAAAAAATTAAAAATGGTGATTTAAATTTTGAAAAGCTTATATGCACACCTTCTATGATGATTAAATTATCTAAATTGGGAAAGGTCTTAGGACCTAAAGGATTAATGCCAAATCCAAAGTTGGGAACAGTTACAAATGACATTCCGAAAGCTGTGAGTGAAGCGATCGCTGGACAAGTAGAAATTAGAAACGATAAAGATGGCAATATAGGATTAAGTATTGGCAAAAAATCATTTTCTGATGAAAAGCTTTTAAAAAATTACTTAGCAGTTATAGAGGCTCTAGAAAAAGAAAAATCTAATTTGACTATTAAAGGAGATCTAATTAAACAAGCATTTGTTACTTCAACAATGGGCGTATCTTATAAAATTAAATTAGAAAAGAGTTTTTAATTATGATGAATAAAGAACAAAAAAAAGTATATATTGAAGATATGACTTCTCAGTTTGATAATACTGAGGCCATTATAGTCACTCATTATCAAGGTTTGACTGTATCACAGTTAGATGATCTGAGAAAAAAAATGAGAGAACATGGTATTAAATTTAAGATCACAAATAATAGAATTACAAAACTAGCTTTAGAAAAAACTAAGTGCAAAGAACTCTCAAACTTATTTACTGGACCAACGGCAATAGCATTATCCAAAGATGCAATAACATCTGCAAAAATCTTGACAAAATTTTCTAAAGAGAATGAAAATTTAAAAATATTAGGTGGAATCATGGGTGCGGATATATTGGATGTAGCAGGCGTTAAAAATGTAGCAACATTACCTTCCTTAGAGGAGGCTAGAGCAAAAATAGTAGGTATTTTAAGCTCTCCAGCACAAAAAATAGCAAGTATTTTACTTGCACCAGCTTCAAAAATCGCTATTTTAGCGCTCGAAAAATCAAAAAAATAACTAGGAACAAATAAAAAATTATTATGGCTGACTTAAATAAAATTATAGAGGATTTATCAAGCTTAACCGTTGTTGAGGCAGCGGAGCTATCAAAACAATTAGAGGAAAAGTGGGGAGTAACAGCAGCAGCGGCAGTCGCAGCTACACCAGCTGCAAGTGGTGGAGAAGCTCCTGCTGAAGAAAAAGACGATTTTACAATTATGCTAACTTCTGCTGGAGATAAAAAGATTAACGTTATTAAAGAAGTAAGAGCTGTTACAGAACTTGGATTAAAAGAAGCTAAAGATTTAGTGGAGGGAGCACCTAAGGAAGTCAAAACAGGTGTTAATAAAAAAGAAGCTGAAGAAATTAAAGCTAAGTTAGAAGCAGCTGGCGCAAAAGTAGAACTTAAGTAAATATTAACTAGAAAGATTTTGGTTGCTGTAATTTAATTCAGCAACATAATAGGCATGCAATTATCATTTACTGAGAAAAAAAATATAAGAAAGAGTTTTGGAAAACTAAAAGAGAGCCTATCAATACCGAATTTGATTGAAGTTCAAAAGAATTCTTACAAAGAATTAACTGAATTTAAAGGTCAGGTTGAACAACATTTGGTTAAGGGTTTCCATCGAGTTTTTAAAAGCATCTTTCCAATCGAAGATTTGAATGATAAGGCCACTCTTGAATATATTTCCTATAAGTTAGAGAAACCAAAATTTGATGTTGATGAGTGTATAACAAGAGGTCTTACTTACTCAGCAGCTTTAAAATGTACATTAAGATTAGTCGTATATGAAATAGATCAAGAAAATAACACAAAGGATATATTGTCAGCAAAAGAGCAAGAAGTTTATATGGGAGAAGTTCCAATGATGACAAATAGCGGAACATTTATAACTAATGGTGTTCAACGTGTTGTGGTTAATCAGATGCATAGAAGTCCTGGTGTTTTCTTTGATCATGACAAAGGAAAATCACATGCTAGCGGAAAACTTTTATTTAATTGTAGAGTAATCCCAAATAGAGGTTCATGGTTAGATTTCGAATTTGATGTCAAAGACTTTTTATATTTTAGAATAGATAGGAAAAAGAAAATTTATGTATCAACTCTTTTACAAGCACTTGGATATTCAAAATCTGATATTGTAAATGAATTTTATGAAAAGCAATCTTTCACATATGATGAAAATACAAAAAAATGGAGGACAAAATTTGACCCTGAAGATTATAAAGCAAAAAATTTTTCAGAGGAGATAATTGATGCCAAAACTAACAAAACACTAATAAAAGTTGGCGAACAAATTAATTTTCTGATTGCAAAAAAACTTGCAAACGATGGTCTAAAAGAAATTTTAGTTTCAAATCAGTCGCTATATGGTAAATTTTTGCACGAGAATATTGATATTGGAGAGGATAAATTTAAAATTGGTACAGAAATAAATGAAACTATTATTGAAAAAATTATAGATGAGAAAACAAAAGTATTAAATATTTCTAAGACAAACTCTATATCTAAGGGTCCATATTTATTACAAACTATTTTAAATGATAAAAACGATAATAAAAATGATGCAATAACAGAAATTTATAAAATATTAAGACCTGGAGAACCTCCAACTATTGAAATTGCAACTCAAATATTTAATAACTTATTTTTTAGCTCGGATAGATACGATTTATCAGATGTTGGTAGAGTTAAAATGAACTCTAGATTAGATCTTACTTGCTCTGACAAAATTACAATATTAAGAAATGATGATATTTTATCCATAATCAAAAAAATGCTAGACCTTAGAGACGGAAAAGATGAAGTTGATGATATTGATCATTTAGGAAATAGAAGAGTTAGATCCGTTGGAGAACTTGTTGAAAACCAAGCTAGAATAGGTGTTTACAGAATGGAAAGAGCTATAAAAGAAAAAATGACAACTTTAGACGTAGAATCTGCAATGCCACAAGATTTAATAAATGCAAAACCATTAACCATTTCACTCAAAGATTTTTTTGCTACTTCTCAACTTTCACAATTTATGGATCAAACTAACCCGTTATCAGAAATTACTCATAAAAGAAGAGTTTCCGCATTAGGTCCAGGAGGTTTGACGCGCGAAAGAGCTGGTTTTGAGGTAAGAGACGTTCATCCTACGCATTATGGAAGAATATGTCCAATTGAAACACCAGAAGGTCCAAATATCGGACTAATAAATAGTTTATCTACTTACTCTAAGATAAATAAATATGGTTTTATAGAAAGTCCTTATAAAAAGGTTGAAAATGGTGTTGTTCAGGACAAGATAGAATATTTGTCAGCAATGGAAGAAACTAAATTTACAATTGCTCAAGCTAATTCTGAGTTAGATAAAAATGGAAAGTTTGTTGAGGAGTTAGTTTCGAGTAGAGCAAATTTAGACTTTATTTTATCAAAACCAGAAAATATAGATTATATAGATGTTTCACCAAAACAACTAGTTTCAGTTGCGGCGTCTCTAATTCCATTTCTGGAAAACGATGATGCTAATAGAGCATTAATGGGTTCAAATATGATGAGGCAAGCTGTGCCACTTCTGAAACCTGAAGCACCACTTGTCGGTACAGGTATAGAGAGTGATGTTGCTTTAGATTCAGGTGTTACAATAGTTGCAAAAAGAGATGGTGTTGTTGATAAAATTGATGGTAAAAGAATTGTAATTAAAGCATCAAATGAAAAAGACTATTCAAAATCAGGCGTAGATATTTACAACCTTCAAAAGTTTAAAAGATCAAATCAAAATACCTGCATAAATCAAAAACCATTGGTGAGGGTTGGGGATAATGTAAAGTCAGGAGATATCATTGCTGATGGTCCATCTACCAAAACTGGAGAATTAGCATTAGGTAAAAATGTAACAGTAGCGTTCATGCCATGGCAAGGATACAATTTCGAGGATTCTATATTAATTTCGGAGAGATGTGTAACAGATGATGTATTTACATCTATTCACATTGAAGAGTATGAAATTATGGCTAGAGATACTAAATTGGGAGAGGAAGACATAACTAGAGATATCCCAAATATAAATGAAGAGTCACTTAAAAATTTAGATGAGTCGGGAATCGTTTACATAGGTGCTGAGGTAAAACCTGGAGATATTTTGGTTGGAAAAGTAACACCAAAAGGCGACTCTGCTTCAGGACCTGAAGAAAAACTTTTAAGATCAATATTTGGCGAGAAAGCAATTGATGTAACTGATACGTCACTAAAAATGCCAAGTGGGAGTGGTGGTATTGTAGTTGATGTGAGAGTTTTTAACCGACATGGAATTGAAAAAGACGAGAGATCAATAACAATTGAAAGAGCTGAGATTGAAAGCGTCCAACAAGATAAAAATGTAGAAGAAGAAATACTAGAGAGAAGTATTAA
Organism: uncultured Pelagibacteraceae bacterium; assembly: GCA_902583075.1. GTDB lineage: Bacteria > Pseudomonadota > Alphaproteobacteria > Pelagibacterales > Pelagibacteraceae > Pelagibacter. Next base: position 137,219 of record CACHUN010000001.1, read on the forward strand.
GCAAAGAGCCACATCTATTCTAACTAATACAAAAATTATAAAAAAAATAAAAAATTATGAAAATGGCACAAACATAAGTGAGGAGATAATATTTGATCTACCTGTTTCAGATTTATTTAAAATTTCAATAGAGGATACTAAAAAAGTTGATGCATTATTTCAATTAAGATCACAATATGAAAAAGCAAAAAAAGATATTCAAGATAGATTTGAGGATAAGGTTTTAAAAATCAGACAGGGTGATGATCTTTTACCAAGTGTTATGAAAATGGTGAAGGTTTTTGTAGCAATCAAAAGAAGACTAAGGCCTGGAGATAAAATGTCAGGAAGACATGGAAATAAAGGTGTTGTTAGTAAAATCGTTCCAGTTGAAGACATGCCTTATAGAGAAAATGGAAAGCCAGTAGATATAGTTCTGAACCCTCTTGGAGTTCCAAGTAGGATGAATGTTGGACAAATATTAGAAACTCACCTAGGATGGTCTTGCAAGGAGCTTGGGGAGCAATTAACTTATTTAATAAATCAAAATCATAAAAAAATTGAAAAAGTTGAAAAAATTTCTAAATTTTTAAAGTCTGTATATGGCGATGAAGTTTTTTCACAAAATATAGACCCACTTTCTAGCAGTGAATTTAAAGATTTGTGTGAAAATATTCAAAGTGGTGTTCCTATTTCAACACCTGTTTTCGATGGTGCAAAAGAAAAAGATGTAACTAAAATGTTAGATTTGGCTAATCTTCCAAATTCGGGTCAAACATCTTTATGGGATGGAAGAACTGGAGAAAAATTTGATAGACCTGTTACAGTTGGAATTATATATATGCTCAAATTACATCATTTGGTTGAAGATAAAATACATGCTAGATCAACCGGACCATATAGCTTAGTCACTCAACAACCTCTTGGTGGTAAGGCTCAATTAGGAGGACAACGATTTGGAGAGATGGAAGTATGGGCTTTAGAGGCGTATGGTGCGTCATATACCTTGCAAGAAATTTTGACAGTTAAATCGGATGACGTAGCTGGAAGGGTTAAAGTTTATGAAACAATTGTAAAAGGTGAAGAAAATTTTGAGTCAGGAATTCCTGAATCATTTAACGTTTTAGTAAAAGAAATAAAATCTCTGGCATTAAATGTGGAGTTAAACTAATATTATGAGTAAAGAATTATCAGATCTTTTTAAATCTTCAGAAATTTCTGAAGCACAAAACTTTAATAGTATAAAAATAACTCTAGCAAGTCCTGAAAAAATAAAATCTTGGACCTTTGGTGAAATAAAAAAACCAGAGACAATTAATTATAGAACTTTTAGACCAGAAAAAGATGGTTTATTTTGTGCAAGAATATTCGGTCCCATAAAGGATTATGAGTGTTTATGTGGAAAGTATAAAAGAATGAAATTCAGAGGTATTATTTGTGAAAAATGCGGTGTTGAAGTTACAAAATCTAATGTCCGTAGAGAAAGAATGGGTCATATAAATTTAGCTACACCAGTTGCGCATATATGGTTTTTGAAATCACTTCCAAGCAGAATTTCTTTGGTAGTAGATATGAAGCTTAAAGAGGTTGAAAGAGTCTTATATTTCGAGAATTTCATTGTTATAGAACCAGGTTTAACAAGTCTTAAAAAAAATCAACTGCTTGGAGAAGAGGAATTAATAAAGTATCAAGACGATTATGGAGAGGAAGCTTTTACAGCTGGCATTGGAGCTGAAGCGATACTTGAAATATTAAAATCAATAAATCTTGAAGAGGAAAGAGAAGCTTTAATTAAAAATATAAAAGAAACTAAATCTAAAGTATCAGAGGAAAGATCAATTAAGAGATTAAAGTTAATAGAGTCATTTATTGAAACAGGAAATAAACCTGAATGGATGATCCTAACAACTGTACCTGTTATACCACCAGAATTAAGACCACTCGTCCCGCTAGATGGAGGTAGATTTGCAACTTCTGATTTAAACGATTTATATAGAAGAGTAATAAACAGAAATAATAGATTAAAAAGACTTATTGATCTAAAGGCTCCAGATATTATTGTAAGAAATGAAAAAAGGATGTTGCAAGAATCTGTCGATGCACTTTTTGATAATGGAAGAAGAGGCAGAGTTATAACTGGAACTGGAAAAAGACCCTTAAAATCTTTGGCAGAAATGTTAAAAGGAAAGCAGGGAAGATTTAGACAGAACTTGCTTGGTAAAAGAGTAGATTACTCTGGTAGATCAGTGATTGTAGTTGGCCCTGACCTTAAATTACATGAATGTGGTTTACCAAAAAAAATGGCTTTAGAACTATTTAAACCTTTTTTATACGCAAGACTTAACAAGCTTGGTCTTGCTTCAACAATTAAACAAGCAAAAAAACTTGTTGAAAGAGAGAGAAATGAAGTTTGGGATGCACTAGAACTAATAGTTAGAGAACATCCTGTAATATTAAATAGGGCACCAACACTTCACAGGTTAGGCGTTCAGGCATTTGAACCAAAACTTATTGAAGGCAATGCAATAGAACTTCATCCATTAACTTGCGCAGCATTTAATGCTGATTTTGACGGGGATCAAATGGCAGTTCACGTACCATTGAGTTTAGAGGCACAATTAGAAGCTAGAGTATTAATGATGTCCACTAATAATATTTTAAGTCCTTCAAATGGTAAACCAATAATTGTACCGAGCCAAGATATGATACTTGGAATATATTATTTATCACAACCCCCAATACAAACAGAGAAAGTTGAAGGATATTTTGTAAACACATCTGAAATTGAACATGCATTAGAAACAGGGCAAATAAAAGTGCATTCAAGAATAGTATCCAGATTTGAAACAGTTGATGAAAAAGGAAATACTAAGTTTGAGAAACACATAAGTACTGCTGGAAGATTTTTATTATCAAATATAATTCCAAAAAATCTAAATAATAAATTTTCATTAATTGATAGATTATTACCAAAAAAAATAGTTTCTGAAGTTATTGATCATGTTTTTAGATTTTCAGGTCAAAAAAGTACTGTAATATTTTGTGACAAATTAAAAGATATTGGATTTAAACATGCTTTCAAAGCTGGAATTTCGTTTGGTAAGGATGATCTTTTAATACCTGATAACAAAGAACAACTTATAGATGAAACTAAAAAACTTATTGCGGACTATGAAGGGCAATATGCAGAGGGACTTATAACCAGAGGTGAAAAGTATAATAAAGTTATTGATGCCTGGTCTAAATGTACAGATAGGGTAGCATCAGAAATGATGAAGAGAATTTCAGCAACTGAAGTTACAGATGAAGGATTAAAAATAAATTCTGTATTTATGATGGCTGATAGCGGTGCTAGAGGATCAGCGGCACAAATGAAACAATTGGCTGGTATGAGAGGTTTAATAGCAAAACCATCTGGTGAAATTATTGAAACTCCAATTACATCAAATTTTAAAGAAGGTCTTACAGCTTTAGAGTACTTTAACTCAACGCATGGAGCAAGAAAAGGTTTAGCTGACACAGCTCTTAAAACTGCGAGCTCTGGTTATTTAACACGAAGGTTGTGTGATGTTGCACAAGATTTAACTATTACAAAAGTTAAATGCGATAACCCAAGTTATATTAAACTTACAGAAGTTTTAGAGGGTGGAAATATTATGGTAAGTTTATCTGAGAGAGCCTTAGGAAGAGTGACAGCAACAGACGTTAAAAATCCTTTGTCTGGAGAAATAATAATTAAAAAAGAGGAAATGATAGATGAGGCGGCATGCGAAAAAATCGATGCAGCTGGTGTTAAAACACTAAATGTTTATTCTGTAATGACTTGCAGTTCAAAAGAGGGTGTTTGTGCAACATGTTATGGAAGAGATTTATCTAGGGGAAAAATGGTGCATGTAGGAGAAGCTATTGGCATGATTTCAGCCCAGTCAATTGGAGAGCCTGGAACACAACTTACCATGAGAACATTCCACGTAGGTGGTACAGCCTCTGTCAAACAAGAGTCACAGATAGTATCAAACTCAGAAGGAACTCTAAAAATTGTTAATACAAACCTAATTAAAGACTCAAAAAACAATCAAATTGTTATGGGTAGAAATACAGAAATTTCAATTGAAGATGATAATGGATTACAAGTTGCATCTTACAAAGTTCCTTACGGATCTAAACTATTTTTTGAAAATGATCAAAAAGTAAAAAAAGGGGCAAAAATTTGTGAATGGGATCCGTACACAACCCCAGTAATTGCAGAAAAAGATGGTATTGTAAATTATGTAGATTTAATTGATGGTGTTTCAATTGCAGAAACTGTAGACGATGCAACAGGAATTTCTACAAAAGCAGTTGTAGATTGGAAAACTCAGTCTAAAAATACAGATTTAAAACCAAGGATAACCTTAAGAGATTCAAAAGGAAACGTCATTAAAAAAGCAGATGATAATGAAGCAAGATATTATCTAGTTCCTGACTCGATTTTATCAGTAAAAGATGGAGCAAAAATTTCTGCTGGCGATGTTATTGCAAGATTACCCAAAGAAACGACAAAAACAAAAGATATCACTGGAGGATTACCTAGGGTAGCAGAACTATTTGAAGCAAGAAAAGCAAAAGATAGTGCAATCATAGCTGAAAATGATGGAAGTGTAATTTTTGGTAAAGAAGTTAGAGGCAAACAAAGAGTAACAATAGAAGCTGAAAACGGTGATACATCAAGTTACTTAATTCCTAAAGGTAAGCATATTAATTTTAATCAAGGTGAAAAAATTAAAAAAGGTGAGTACTTATTAGATGGTCAACCTTTGCCTCATGATATATTAAGAATTTTAGGAATAGAAGAATTAACAGAATATTTTGTAAATCAGGTTCAAGATGTTTATAGACTACAAGGTGTAATTATTAATGATAAACATATTGAAACAATTCTAAGACAAATGCTAAAAAAAATTGAAGTAAAAGAAACTGGTGATAGCAAATTATTACCAGGAGAAATTATTGATAGAATAAAATTTGAGACAATGAACGAGGGACTAGTTGCCGAAGGTAAAAATCCTGCTAAAGGAGATAGAGTTTTGATGGGAATAACAAAAGCTTCACTACAAACTGAGTCATTCATATCAGCTGCCTCGTTTCAAGAAACAACTAGAGTTTTAACAGATGCTGCAATTAAAGGTAAAGTAGACAAGCTTACTGGATTAAAAGAGAATGTAATTGTTGGAAGATTAGTTCCAGCAGGAACAGGTTCAATTAAAAACTCTTGGAATAAAAAAGCTCTAGATGATGACCAAAAGTTTTTATCTGAACAAGAGAGCTCAGAATCATCAGAAGCTCAAATAAATCAATAATTTACTTAACTTTTTAGCCTTAATTTAGTTTGACAAACAGAAATTCTAATGTATTTTGGCCATGTTTTTGGTTGGAATGTAGTGACTTGAGCACTAAACGCTGCCATAAATAACATGTCAGTTATTTTCATCAAAAATACAAAATTAATGAAATTATATAATGCCAACTATTAACCAATTAGTAAGAAAAAGCAGAGTTAGACAGATAACAAGAAATAAGGTACCAGCTTTACAAAAGCAACCTTTAAAAAGAGGCGTGTGCGTAAAAGTCTACACAACAACTCCAAAAAAACCAAACTCTGCTTTAAGAAAAGTCGCAAGAGTAAGACTGTCCAATGGTTTTGAAGTGACCGCATATATTCCAGGTGAAGGCCACAATCTACAAGAGCATTCAGTAGTTCTAATAAGAGGTGGTAGAGTAAAAGATTTACCAGGAGTAAGATATCATATTCTTAGGGGTAATCTAGACACACAAGGTGTTGCAAATAGAAAGCAAAGACGTTCATTGTATGGAACAAAAAAAGGTAAATAAAAATGTCTAGAAAAAGAAAAGCTCCAAAAAAATTAGCCGTTATAGATCCAAAATATAAATCTACAATAATTCCAAAATTAATAAATTCTATAATGTATGACGGAAAAAAAACTATTGCTGAAAAAATAATTTATGATGCAATTGAAAAAATTAAAAGTAAATCAAAAGATGAACCTTTAAACGTTTTTAATGACGCTATAAATAATATTAAACCAACAGTTGAAGTAAGATCAAGAAGAGTAGGTGGCGCAACATATCAAGTTCCAGTTGAAGTAAAATCAAAAAGATCTCAAGCACTAGCTCTAAGGTGGTTAGTTGATGCATCAAGAAAACGTAAAGACAAAAAAATGTCAGATAAAATATTTAACGAAATCTATGATGCATATCAAAATAGGGGGTCTGCAATAAAGAAAAAAGAAGATACACATAAAATGGCAGAGTCAAATAAAGCATTTGCTCATTTTAGATGGTAATAAATTATGTCGAGAACACACACTTTAGACAAGTATAGAAATATTGGTATCATGGCACATATTGATGCTGGAAAAACCACAACAACCGAGAGAATTTTATACTACACTGGAAAAAGCCACAAAATTGGTGAAGTTCACGATGGTGCTGCTACGATGGATTGGATGGAGCAGGAGCAAGAGAGAGGTATAACAATTACATCCGCTGCAACAACTTGTTTTTGGAACGAACATAGAATTAATATTATTGATACTCCTGGTCATGTTGATTTTACAATTGAAGTTGAAAGGTCCTTGAAGGTGCTTGATGGTGCAGTAGCTGTTTTTGATGGAGTAGCAGGAGTTGAGCCACAATCTGAAACCGTCTGGAGACAAGCAGATAAATATAAAGTTCCTAGGATATGTTTTGTTAATAAATTAGATAGAACAGGTGCAGATTTTTTTAGATGCGTTGGAATGATCAAAGAAAGACTTGGAGCTAAGCCTTTAGTAATGCAAATACCTATTGGTGTTGAAGCATCACTTAAGGGAGTAGTTGACTTGATTAAAATGAAAGCAATTGTATGGAAAAATGAGGATTTGGGTGCTGAATGGGAATTAACAGATATTCCAGAAGATTTGAGAGAAATTAGTGAAAAATATCGACAAGAGTTAGTGGAAACAGCTGTGGAGCAAGATGAGAAGCTTATGGAGGATTATCTCGGTGGAAATGAAATAAAAGAAGCTGATCTTATTAAATGTATTAGAAAAGGGTGTCTTGGATTTGATTTTGTGCCAGTCTTAACTGGTTCAGCATTTAAAAATAAAGGTGTTCAACCATTACTTGATGCAGTTGTAAATTTTTTGCCAAGTCCCAAGGATATTGGATCTATTAAAGGAACAAAACCTGGATCTGAAGATGAAGTTATAATGAAGTTTGATGATAATGCTCCATTTTCTGCACTTGCATTTAAGGTTGCAAACGATCCTTTTGTTGGAAGTTTAACTTTTATAAGAATCTATTCAGGAACTGTTAAATCAGGAACAGGTATCCACAATACCTCTAAAGATAAAGAAGAAAGAGTTGGAAGAATGTTGTTAATGCATGCAAATTCTAGAGAAGATATTAAAGAGGCAAATGCTGGTGATATTGTTGCACTTGCAGGACTAAAAAATACAATAACTGGTCATACTTTGGCAAATAAAGAGACACCTGTATTACTTGAGCCTATGGAATTCCCTGATCCAGTTATTGAAATTGCAGTAGAACCTAAAACTAAAGCAGACCAAGAAAAAATGGGTGAAGCTCTAGGCAGATTAGCTAAAGAAGATCCTTCTTTTAGAGTAACATCAGATGAAGAGTCAGGACAAACAATAATTAAAGGCATGGGTGAGTTACATTTAGATATAATTGTTGACAGAATGAAAAGAGAATTTAAGGTTGAGGCAAATGTTGGAGCACCACAGGTTGCTTATAGAGAAACAATACTTTCATCAGCTGAAAATGATTACACACATAAAAAACAAAGTGGTGGAGCTGGACAATTTGCAAGAGTAAAATTAACTGTTGAACCATTAGAGCCTGGCAAGGGTAGAGAAATAGAAAGTAAAATTAAAGGTGGTGCAATTCCCAAGGAATTCATACCAGGTGTTGAAAAAGGTGTTGAAACTGTTGCCGATGGAGGAATTTTAGCAGGATTTCCACTTATTGATTATAAAGTAACGATAGTAGATGGTTTGCATCACGATGTTGATTCTAGTGTGTTGGCTTTCGAATTAGCTTCAAGACAATGTTTTAAAGAGGCATGCACCAAGGCAACACTTAAGTTATTGGAACCAATAATGAGAGTTGAAGTTGTAACACCTGAAGACTATATGGGCGATGTTATAGGCGATTTAAATAGTAGAAGAGGTCAAATAAGCACGCAAGAACAAAGAGGTAATGCAACTGTTATAACTGCAATGGTACCATTGGCAAATATGTTTGGCTATATTAATAATTTAAGATCAATGTCTCAAGGCAGAGCTCAATATTCTATGTTCTTTGATCATTACGATAAAGTCCCACAAAATGTACAAGACGAGGTAACAAAGAAAACAGGTTAATATGGATAAGCAAAATATTAGAATAAAGCTCAGGGCATACGATAACAAAGTATTAGACCAATCAACTGAAGAGATAGTAAATACAGTAAAACGAACTGGAGCTAATATAAAAGGTCCAATACCTTTGCCTACAAAGAAAGAGAGATATACGGTTTTAAGATCACCTCATATTGATAAAAAAAGTAGAGAACAATTTGAAACAAGAACACATAAAAGATTAATAGATATTATCGAACCTACGCCTGCCACTGTTGAAGCATTAATGAAATTAGACTTAGCGTCAGGTGTAGATGTGGAGATTAAAATATAATGAGCGAATTAGGTTTAATTGGGAAAAAAATTGGAATGACAAGAGAATTTTTTAAAACAGGACAATCAGTACCTGTGACTGTACTAAAAATAGAAAAAGGTAGAGTTATTCAATTAATTGATAAGGAAAAAAGAGGATACAATGCAATTCAACTTGGATTTGGTAAAATTAAAAGTTCAAAGCTAACAAAATCTATGAAAGGTTATTTTGCAAAAAAAAATACTGAAGCAAGAAAGATTTTAAAAGAATTTAAAGTGAAGGATCTAAATATGTACAAAGAGGGAAATGAATTTGGTATAGAAATTTTTAAAGACACTAAATTTTTAGACATAAGATCAAAAACTATCGGAAAAGGTTTTGCAGGCGCCATGAAAAGACACAATTTTGGGGGATTAAGAGCATCTCATGGAGTTTCTATATCTCATAGAGCACATGGATCAACAGGACAAAATCAAGATCCTGGAAAAGTTTTTAAAGGAAAAAAAATGGCTGGACATATGGGGGATAAAATTAGATCTATGCAAAATCTTGAAATTATAAAAACAGATTTAGATAATGAGTTAATTTATTTGAAAGGCTCAATTCCAGGGTCAAAAAACTCTGAAGTTTTACTAAAAAAATCTGTTAAGAATTTAAATAAATTAACAATTAGTGAAAAAATTGAAATTTTTAACAAATCAAAAAAAGCAAAAGATAAAAAAAATAAATCATGAAATTTGAAAAACTCAATATAAATGGAGATAAAGTATCTATTGATATTTCAGATAAAATATTTGCTGCTAAAATTAATAACAAGTTAGTGAGTAATGTATTGTATAAGACTAATGCAAATTACAAAGGCAGAAAAGCTAAAACAAAGCAAAAAAATGAAATTGTTGGCTCAACATCTAAAATATATGCTCAAAAAGGAACAGGTAATGCACGACATGCAAGTAAGAAAGCTCCTATTTTCGTGGGCGGTGGCGTAGCGCATGGTCCTAAAGGTGAAACTAAATATAAAAAAAGAAAACTGAATAAAAGTGAGAAAAAGCTAAGTATAGCCTCATTAATAACAACAAAAAAAAATTCAAATGATCTGATAATTTTAGAGGATTTTCAAAAGGATATCATAAAAACAAAAGAAATGAACAATATATTAATCAAGTTTGAGGCAAAGAATTCTATTATTATTGCAGATAAGATATCTAAAGAAAAAGTTATTAAATCAATACGGAACATACCTAACGTTAAAATAACAGATATAAATCACTTTAGTGCTTATGACTTGGCTAAGTACAAAAAAGTAATATTTACTGAGTCATCAATAAAAGAACTAGAAAAAAGATTTTAATTATGGATAAATTACACTTATACGATAAGATATTATCACCCGTTGTTACAGAAAAGTCTACAAATCTTTCAGAGCAAAATAAGGTTATATTTAAGGTTAACTCAAAAGCTAATAAAAAAAATTTAAAAAAAAACATTGAAAAAATTTTTAAAGTCAATGTTACGAAAGTTAATATTATTAATAAAAAAACTAGAATAAAAATCACCAGAGGTAAAAAAGTAAGAGTAAAAGGTTTTAAAAAGGCAATAATAACACTTAAAAAAGGTCAGAATATTGATCTGACAACCGGAATTTAAAAATGGCATTAAAAACATTTAAACCATACACAAAGACAACTAGAGGCACAATTCTTGTAAGTAGAGAAGGTCTCTGGAAAGGGAAACCTTTTAAACCTTTGACTTTACCAAATAATTCATCCAAAGGGAGAAACAACTATGGAAGAATTACATCTCGTAATCATGGTGGTGGACACAAACATAAATATAGACAGATTGATTTTCATAGAAAGAAATTAGACGAAATTGCTGAGGTAGAAAGAATAGAGTACGACCCAAATAGATCTTGCCATATTATGCTTGTAGTTTTTGAAGATGGTAAAAGATTTTATTATTTAGCTCCTAAAGATATTAAAATAGGAGATAAAATACAGAATGGCTCAAATTCTGAGATTAAAATTGGAAATTGTCTTCCTCTTAGAGATATCCCGGTCGGTATTGACATACATAATGTTGAGATAAATCCTGGAGGAGGTGGTAAAATTGCCAGATCAGCTGGTACATCTGTTTCAATATCAGGAATAGATGGAAACTACTCAATAATAAAAATGACATCTGGAGAGGTAAGAAAAATAAATTCAAATTCAATGGCAACTATTGGAGTTCTATCTAATCCAGATCAAAAAAATATAAAAATAGGTAAAGCAGGAAGATCAAGATGGCTTGGAATTAGACCTCATACTAGAGGAGTTGTCAAAAATCCAGTAGATCATCCGCATGGTGGTGGAGAAGGAAAATCAGCTGGTGGAAGACACCCTGTATCTCCAACTGGACAATCTGCTAAAGGATTAAAAACGAGAGATAATAAAAGAACAGATAAATTTATAATAAGAAGAAGAAAGAAAAAAAGAGCGTAAATTATGGCTAGATCAGTTTGGAAAGGACCCTTTGTAGAAGAAAGTTTAATTAAAAAAGTTGAGAAATTAAAAAATGAAACAGTAAAAAAACCCATTAAAACATGGTCAAGAAAATCGACTGTGATTCCAGATTTTGTTGGTGTTAGCTTTTTAATTTATAACGGAAAAAAATTTATACCAATAACAATATCAGAGGATATGGTAGGACATAAGTTGGGCGAATTTGCACCAACAAGACAATTTTATGGTCATACTCCAGCAGATAAAAAAGCAAAAGTAGAAGGTGGAGCTAAGAAATAATGGCAAAATTAAAAAAATCAATAGATACTAAAATTGTTAAAGCAATAAACAAAAATGTAAGATCAAGTACAAGAAAACTTAATCCTATTCTGAAATCAATCGTTGGAAAAAAAGTTGATAAAGCATTAAGAGATTTATCTTTTTCTGATAAAAGGATTTCTAAAGATGTTCAAAAAACAATTTCTTCAGCGGTTGCAAATGCGGAGAATAACTATCAATATGATATTGATAAATTAATTGTAAAAGAAGCATATTGTGGAAAACAAGTTGTGATGAAGAGATTTAGAGCTAGAGCTAAAGGTAGAGCTGCTGAAATTATGAAGCCTTATTCTAACGTAACTATAACATTAACAGAACAAGTTAAAAGCAAGGAGACTCATGGGACAAAAAGTTAATCCAGTTGGTTTAAGATTAGGTATTAATAGAGGGTGGGACTCAGTTTGGTATGCTAAGAAAAAAGATTTTGGAAATAACTTAATTGAAGATTTTCGAATAAGAGAATACATTAAAAAAAATGTTGTTAATTCTGGTGTTTCTAAGGTTATGATAGAAAGAACTACGAAGAAATGCTTTGTAACAATTTATACATCTAGACCTGGATTTGTAATTGGAAAAAAAGGGACAGACATAGAAAAAATAAAAGGCAAATTATCTAAAATAACCTCTAACGAAGTAGTATTAAATATCAAAGAAGTAAAAAAACCAGAGACTAATAGCTATTTAGTTGCAGAAAACATTGCTCAACAATTAGTTAAAAGGGTTTCTTATAGAAGGGCAATGAAAAGAGCAATGCAATCTGCTTTAAGGCTTGGAGCTAAAGGAATAAAAGTCTCAATTAGTGGACGATTAGGTGGGAATGAAATTGCAAGAACAGAGTGGTTAAGAGAAGGAAGCATTCCTTCTCATACACTTAGAGCAGATATTGACTATTCAGAAGCAGAGGCTTTAACTACTTACGGAATTATTGGCATTAAAATATGGATTTACAAAGGGGAAATATTTACAAAAGAATTCAGTCAAGAAAGGAATAAAGCTTAGAAATGTTACAACCAACTAGAACAAAATTTAGAAAAGCTCATAAGGGTAGAATTCACGGAAATGCCTCTAGATGTAATGCTATGAATTATGGATCTTTTGGATTGAAAGCTGTTGAACCAGAAAGAGTTATATCGAGGCAAATTGAGGCTGCAAGGGTAGCTTTAACAAGACATATGAAAAGACAAGGCAGGGTTTGGACAAGAATGTTTCCTAACATACCTGTTTCAAAAAAACCAACAGAGGTAAGAATGGGTAAAGGCAAAGGATCTCCAGAATTTTGGGCATGTAGAGTAAAACCAGGAAGAATATTGTTTGAAGTTGATGGAGTTTCAGAACAAATAGCGAAAGAAGCTTTATACAAAGCTTCAGCAAAGTTACCAATCAAGTGTAAGTTTATAAAGAGAATATAACATGAATAAAAAAGAGATAAAAAAATTAACAGAAAAACAAATCCTAGAAAATTTAGAAAAAAATAAAAAAGACCTATTTAATTTTAGGTTCCAAAAAGTTAATGGTCAAATTAAAAACCCTGCAAAAATAACAGAAACTAAAAAAAATATAGCAAGATTAAAAACATTATTAGAGGATAAAAATGCCTAAGAAAATTTTGAATGGAATCGTTGTTAGTGATAAACCAAACAAGACAGTGACAGTTTTAGTTGAAAGAAAATATCAACATCCAATCTTTAAAAAAGTTATGAAAGCAAGAAAAAAATATAATGCACACGATGAAAATAACAAATATAAATTGGGTGACAAAGTTTCAATAATAGAGAGTAAACCTTATTCAAAAAATAAAAAATTTGAAGTTATTGGAGATGCAAAATGATACAGGTTCAAACTGAATTAATGGTAGCTGATAATACAGGAGCTAAAAAAATTGAATGTATTAAAGTACTAGGTGGTTCAAAAAGAAGATATGCTAGTATTGGTGATATTATTGTGGTGGCTGTAAAAGAAGCTATACCTAAAGGTAAAGTAAAAAAGGGATCAGTGCACAAAGCTGTGGTAGTTAGAGTAAAAAAAGGGATCCATAGAAATGATGGATCTAAGGTTAGATTTGATAATAACGCAGCGGTTTTAACTGATGAAAAAGGTGAACCTATCGGTACTAGAATTTTTGGACCAGTCACCAGAGAGCTTAGAAATAGAGGTCAAATGAAAATAATATCATTGGCACCTGAGGTTTTATAATGATTAAAAAAGGTATGAAAGTAATGATATTAGCTGGTAAGGATAAAAAAAAGGAAGGTGAGATAATAGAGATTGATAGAAAAAATTCTAGAGCAAAAATAAAAGGTGTAAATATTGTAAAAAAACATATCAAAACTACAAAAGAAAAAAAAGGTGGTATTGTTTCAAAAGAAAATTTTATTCATATATCTAATTTAAAAAGTATTGAAACACCTAAAAAAGAAGAGGCTAAGAAATAATGGAACCAAGACTGAAAGAAGTAATATTTAAAGAAATTAATCCATCATTAAAAAAACTGTTTGGATATAAAAATTTATATATGGGACCTAAAATTGAAAAAGTTATATTAAACATGGGATTAGGTTTAGATGGAAATGAGGCAAAGATTATAAATTCATGTCATGAAGATTTAGCAAGTATAACAGGTCAAAAACCAGTTATTACAAAATTTAGGAAATCAATAGCTAACTTTAAAACAAGAAAAAACACTAACTCTGGTTTGAAGGTCACACTAAGAAAAAATAAAATGTATGAATTTATTGATAGACTAGTTAACATAGCGCTTCCAAGGATTAAAGATTTTAGAGGTTTGAGTCCAAATGGATTTGATAAATTTGGAAATTATACTTTTGGAATCAAGGAACAAATAGTTTTCCCAGAGGTAAATTTTGATAAAGTAGATAAAATTAGAGGTCTTGATATTACAATAGTTATAAAATCAATGGATAAAAAACATAGTTTTGAACTTTTAAAAAAACTAAATTTTCCATTTAAGGAAAACAGGAGTAATTAATGGCTAAGTTAAGCGCAATAAATAAAAATAATAAAAGAATAAAATTGTCTGATAAGTTTTATAAAAAAAGAAATAATTTGAAAAAAATCGTCATGGATAAAAAATTGACTTTTGAAGAAAGATTTAAAGCTCAACAAAAACTTTCAAAACTACCAAGAAATTCAGCTAAAATTAGAGTTAGGAATAGATGTCAAATTACAGGTAGACCACATGGTGTCTATCGTAAATTAAAAATATCAAGAATTGCATTAAGACAGCTAGGATTAGAAGGCAAGATCCCTGGCATGGTTAAATCAAGTTGGTAGAAAGGAAATTATGAGTTTAAGTGATCCAATAGGTGATATGTTAGCAAGATTAAAAAATTCTCAAATGAGAAACCATAAAAAAATTGAGTTACCGTCATCAAAATTTAAAGCAAAAATTGCAGAAATTTTAAAATCAGAGGGTTACATTATTGATTATGAGATAAAATCTGAAGAAAATAAATCAAACCTTCATATAAGCTTAAAATACAGCTCTGGAAATCCAGTAATTAGCTCTATCGAAAGAGTATCAAAACCTGGTAGGCGAATATTTTCAAGAGCAGACAGTTTACCAAAAGTTAATAATGGATTGGGTATTGCGATAATATCAACACCAAAAGGTGTTATGACTGACATAGATGCTAGAAAACAAAAAGTTGGTGGTGAAATAATTTGTAAGGTATTTTAATGTCGAAGATTGGTAAAATTAATATTTCAATCCCAGAAAAAGTTAAAGTCATTTTAACCGAAGGTAGTATAAATATAGAGGGCCCACTTGGCAAAAAATCTCTTAAAATTGATTTAGATATGTTTGATTTAAATATTGAGGATAATAAAGAGGTTTCGTTAAAACCAAAAATAAATAACCAAGACTCTAAAAGGTTGTGGGGAATGAACAGAAGTCTAATAAATAATGCTATAATTGGTACTAGCAAAGGTTATGAAAAAACTTTAGAACTATCTGGAGTTGGATACAGAGCTACTTTGAAAGGGAATGTATTAAATCTTCAACTTGGATTTAGTCATGATATAAATTTTAACATACCTGAGGGAATAAAAATCCAGGTTGAGAAACAAACTGTTTTAAAAATTTCTGGTACAGATAAACAACATGTTGGAATGGTAGCTGCTAATATTAAAAGCTTAAGACCACCAGAACCCTATAAGGGAAAAGGTATTAAAGAACAGGGGCAATATGTTCTTAGAAAAGAAGGAAAAAAGAAATAATGAACTTGTCAAAAACCTTAAGAAAAAAATATAGAGTTAGAAATAAAATAAAGAGAGTTTCTTCATCAGAAAGGTTTAGATTGAGTGTAAGCAGATCAGCAAAAAATATAAGTGCTCAAATAATCGATGATGTTAAAAATATTACCCTGGCTTCCTCATCATCAAATACCAAAGAAATAAAGTTGCAAAAAAAAACAAAAAAAGAGTTATCTTCAATAGTTGCTGAAGCACTTGCAAAGAAAGCTAAAAATTTGAAAATTACTAAAGTTTACTTTGATAGAGGTATATACAAATATCATGGCCGGATAAAATTACTTGCTGAAGAACTCAGAAAACATGGAATGGAATTTTAATATGGAAAAAAATACAGAGTTTGTTGATAAATTAGTTCATATAAACAGAATCACAAAAGTAGTTAAAGGTGGTAGAAGATTTGGATTTTCAGCGTTAGTTGTAGTAGGAAATCAAAATGGTAAAATAGGTGTCGCACACGCAAAGGCTAAACAAGTACCTGATGCAATTAAAAAAGCAAATGAACTAGCAAGAAGAAATCTTATTCAAATACCTTTAAGAGAAGGAAGAACAATACACCATGATATTTCTGGTAAAGATGGAGCTGGTAAAATAAAGTTAAGAGCCGCACCTAAGGGAACAGGAATTATCGCTGGTGGAGCAGTAAGAGCAGTTTGTGAAGTTCTTGGCATTAAAGACATAGTTGCAAAATCACTTGGAACTGCAAATCCCCATAATGTAATAAGAGCTTGTATGAAAGCATTAACCAAGCAAAACTCTCCGAAGAATATATCGTTAATCAGAAATAAAAAAATTTCAGAAATAATTGAGAAGAGGGGATAATGAATATTTTAAATAACACTCAGACAGTTAAAATTCCTAAAAAAAGACTAGGAAGAGGAATAGGATCTGGAAAAGGAAAAACTTCAGGTAGAGGTGTTAAAGGACAAAAATCACGTTCTGGCGTTGCTATAAAAAGTTTTGAAGGTGGACAAATGCCACTTTATAGAAGGTTACCAAAAAGAGGTTTTAATCCAATTAAAAAAATTAAAATTGCTAAGATTAATTTAGATCAAATACAAAACTTCGTTGATAAAAAAAGAATCGATCCAACCCATCACATAAATTTAGAAAGTTTAAAAAAAAATAACATAGTTAATAAATCTTATTTAAAATTTAAAATTCTTGGAAATGGTAATTTAACTGCTAAAATTGATATTGAAGCTGACTATTCATCTATTTCAGCCAAGGAAAAAATTGAAAAACTTGGCGGTGTAATAAAAGTAAAAAATTCCAAATAAAAAATGAGTGAGACATCACAAACTAACGATTTAAGAAATCGAATTTTATTTACTGTTGCAATTCTAGCAATTTATAGATTAGGTACATTTGTTCCACTTCCAGGTATAGATCCAGAGCAACTTCAAGTAATGATGGAAGGTAATCAAAAGGGATTACTTGGTATGTTTAATGTGTTTGCTGGAGGTGCAGTTAGCAGAATGGCTATATTTGCTCTTGGAATAATGCCTTATATCTCATCTTCTATTATAGTTCAATTATTAACAGGTGTGACTGAATATTTTAAAAATCTAAAATCTCAAGGTGAAATAGGAAGACAAAAAATTACTCAAATTACAAGATATGGTACAGTTTTATTAGCGACTGTTCAAGGGTACGGTTTAGCAGTTGGTTTAGAATCTTCAGCAGACTTAGTAATAAACCCAGGTGTTTTTTTTAAAATTTCAACAGTGACAACAATCGTTGCTGGGACTATATTTTTAATGTGGTTAGGTGAGCAAATCACTCAAAGAGGTATCGGTAATGGAATTTCTTTAATAATCTTTTCTGGTATTGTCGCAGAAATTCCTCGTGCATTAGTTACAACTTTTGAATTAGGAAGAACAGGTGCAATTTCAACTATAATGATTATCTTCATATTTGTTTTATTAGTTTTGACCATTTTATTCATTGTATTTATGGAAAGAGCTTTAAGAAAAATATTGATTACATATCCTAAAAGACAGATGGGAAATAAAATGTATGGTGGAGAATCTTCTCATTTGCCTTTAAAAATTAATTCTGCGGGGGTAATACCTGCAATTTTTGCGTCTGCATTATTACTGTTGCCTGTTACATTTTCGAATTTTAATGTCTCACAAAATGAAACTTTTCTAAATATTTCATCATATTTCTCACAAGGACAACCTCTTTACATGATCTTGTATGCATCTGGTATTATATTTTTTACATTTTTTTATACTTCAATTACATTTAATCCAAATGAAACAGCTGAAAATTTAAGAAAATATGGAGGGTTTATTCCAGGAATAAGACCAGGTGAAAGTACAGCTATTTATATAGATACTATTCTAACAAGATTAACAACAATTGGTGCTTTATATCTTACACTTGTTTGTCTAATGCCAGAGTTTTTAATCGCAAATTATCCAATACCTTTTTATCTTGGTGGTGCTTCTGTATTAATTGTTGTAGTTGTAGCTATTGACACTGTAACTCAAGTTCAAACTAGAATGATGAGTTCACAATATGAACAACTAATTAAGAAAACAAAATTTGGAAGATAGCTTAAGTGAATGTTATAATATTTGGACCACCAGGTGCAGGAAAGGGTACACAAGCACTTAAAATTGTTAAAACATTTGATTTGTTTCAGGTATCTACTGGTGACTTACTAAGAAATGAAGTAAAAAATCAAACTTCAATTGGCAAGGATATCGAAAATATTATTTCCAAAGGGGACTTTGCAACTGACGAAATCGTAAATGAGCTAATTAAAAATGTAGTATTTGACGAAAAAAAAAAGAATAAATTGATATTTGATGGATACCCAAGATCATTAAACCAAGCAAAAAACTTAGATTTTTTATTAAATAGCTCAAATCAAAAAATTGATTATGTTTTTTTTTTAAATGTTCAAAAGGACACAATAATTAAAAGAATTGAAAAAAGAAAAATATTAGAAAAAAGATCAGATGATAATTTAGATATAATTCTTAAAAGGTACGAAACTTATATGGAAACCACAAAACCAGTTCTTGAATTTTATTCCAAAAAAGAAAATTATTATGAAATTGATGGAGGAGGCAAAATTGATGAAATATCAAGTAAAATCAAGCAAATTCTATCAGTTTAAGACATTGACTTTAAAACAACTTCTTATATAAAAGGCTAAATTTTAATCTCAATATTATGGCTCGTATAGCAGGTGTAAACATACCACAAAACAAATTGGTTAGAATAGGTTTAACTTACATTTTTGGTATTGGTGAAAAGAATTCAAATGATATTTGTAAATCATTAGAAATTCCAAGTTCAAAAAGAGTAAATGAGTTAACAGATGATGAAATTTTAAAAATAAGAGAATTTATTGATCAAAAATTTACTGTTGAGGGAGATCTTAGAAGAGATACATCATTAAATATAAAAAGACTAATTGATCTTGCGTCATATAGAGGATCTAGACATAGAAAAAAATTACCTGTTAGAGGTCAAAGAACTAGATGTAATGCTCGTACCCGTAAAGGGAAAGCAATTGCAATTGCAGGTAAAAAATTAACTCCACTTAAGAAATAATATGTCTAAAGATAGTAATGAAAATAAAGATAAATCTAAGGAAAGCGTTTCTAAATTAAAAAAAAGTTCTTATTCAAAGAAGAAAAAAAACAAGAAAAATATTTTAAATGGGATAGCTTATGTCCAATCAACTTTTAATAATACAATAGTTTCAATTGCAGATACAAATGGTAACGTAATCTCTTGGGCATCAGCAGGTCAAAAAGGTTTTAAAGGTTCAAGAAAATCTACACCCTACGCTGCGCAA
This sequence comes from uncultured Pelagibacteraceae bacterium, assembly GCA_902583075.1. Classification (GTDB taxonomy): domain Bacteria; phylum Pseudomonadota; class Alphaproteobacteria; order Pelagibacterales; family Pelagibacteraceae; genus Pelagibacter. The sequence goes on from CACHUN010000001.1 coordinate 156,824, forward strand.
GTAGCAGCAGATTCAGCCGCTGTAAAAGCCTTAGAAGTTGGAATGAAAATATTATCTGTTGAAGTTAAAGGGCCAGGTTCTGGAAGGGAAACCGCTTTGAGAGCATTACAAGCTAGAGGATTTAAAATTATATCAATAAAAGATACAACACCAATGCCACACAATGGTTCAAGACCGCCAAAGAAAAGGAGAGTGTAAATGGAAACATCTGAAGTAAATATTAAAAATTGGAAATCACTTATCAAACCACCAAAATTAGATGTGAGTCTTAGTGACGACAAATCCTTCGCCAAAATAGTTGCTGAACCCTTAGAAAAAGGTTATGGACTTACATTAGGTAATTCTTTAAGAAGAATTCTTTTATCATCAATAAGAGGCACGGCAGTTACAGCAATTCAGATTGATGGAGTTCTACATGAATTTACATCAATCAAAGGTGTTAGAGAAGATGTAACTGACATTGTGTTAAACGTAAAATCACTTGCTTTAAAAAGTAATTCAGAAACTACTAGCAAATTAATTTTAGATGCCAAAGGTCCAGGAGAAATTAAAGCATCAAATATTACCACTTCTTCTGATATTGAAATTTTGAACCCAGATCTTGTGATATGTAATTTGGATGAAAATACAAATTTTCATATGGAAATGAGTGTAAGCAATGGTAAAGGCTATGTCTCTGCTGAAATGAATAAACCTGAGGAACCGCCTCTAGGACTAATAGCTATTGATTCATTATTTAGTCCAGTTAAAAAAGTTTCTTACTCAATTAGTACTGCTAGGGAAGGTAAAGCTTTAGATTATGATAAATTAACAATGGAAGTTGAGACAAATGGATCAATTTCAGCTGAGGATGCAGTAGCCTACTCTGCGAGAATCTTTCAAGATCAGCTCGGTATGTTTGTAAATTTTGATGAACCGCAAGAGATTGTTGTAAGAGAACAACCAACAGAACCTGAATTTAATAAAAATTTATTAAGAAAGGTTGATGAATTGGAATTGTCTGTAAGATCAATGAATTGTCTTAAAAATGATAATATAATTTACATTGGTGACTTAGTTCAAAAGTCTGAAGGAGAAATGTTGAGAACTCCTAATTTTGGAAGAAAGTCTCTTAATGAAATCAAAGAGGTATTAACAGGAATGTCACTTTATTTAGGAATGGAAATACCGAATTGGCCTCCAGATAATATAGCAGAATTATCAAAAAAACTTGAGGAAGCTATCTAATGAGACATAAAATGGGCTATAGAAAGCTCAATAGAACTTCTGAGCACAGAAAAGCATTAATAAAGAATATGCTTAATTCTCTAGTGAAGTATGAACAAATTACTACAACACTTCCGAAAGCAAAAGTATTAAAACCACAGGCTGATAAATTAATTACTTTAGGGAAGAAAGATACACTTCAAAATACTAGAACTTTGATTTCTAAACTTCAAGATGAGGCGTCTGCAAGCAAAATTAAAAAATTATTATCTAAAAGATATGAAAATAGAAATGGTGGATATACAAGGATAATTAAAGCGGGTTTTAGATATGGAGACAATGCTCCTATGGCAGTAATAGAATTTGTAGATCGTGATATAGAAGCAAAAAAAGTAGATAAAAAGAAAACAGAAAAGTCTAAATTAGCTGATAAAAAAGTAGAAACACCTAAAGAAGCTACAGCCTAAATAAACTTCATTATGAAAAAAACTATCAACGTAGATATTACGTACGCTGGTATGCGTATAGATAGATTTCTCCGAAAACACTTTGAAACGAGTCCTCAAAGTTTAATTGAAAAAAGTCTTAGATGTGGCAAAATTAAACTTAATAAAAAGAAAGTTAAAAGCTCTACTAAGCTACAAACTAACGATTTGATTGAACTTCACAGCTTTGAAATTAAAAAAGAAATTATAATTAAAAAGATAAAATTCAACCCTTCAGACACAATTATCAAAGAAAACGAAGATTTTATCATTGAAAATAATGATGATTTTATTGTTCTTAATAAGCAAGCAGGTATATCAGTGCAAGGTGGAACAAAATCCAAAAAAAATCTTATAGATATTTTTTCTAAAAGTAACATTTTTAAAGATGATAAACCATATTCGGTACACAGACTAGATAAAGAAACATCTGGTGTTTTTTTAATAGCAAAAAATAGACCAACTGCACAATTACTCACAACACTTTTTAGATTAAGAAAAGTTTATAAGACCTATATTGCTATATGTCATGGAGAAATTACTATTAAAGATAAAGGGTCCATTAAAAATAATCTTATACGATACAATGAAACCAAAAAGATTGTTGAGAATGCAGAGACATATTATGAGATTTTAGATAAAAATAATAATTCAACCTTCATTCAGCTTAAGCCAATAACAGGAAGAAAACATCAACTAAGAAAACAATTATTTAACCTGGGACACTCAATCATAGGTGACCAAAAATACAATTCTTACAAAGTACAAAAAAATAATAAAAAACTTATGCTGCATTCGTATGAAATTAAATTTAAAATTAATAAAAAAAAATATACATTTAGAGCTACACCACCTGAGCATTTTAGAAATATGCTTAAGGCAAAAAGACTTAATTTTTAATTTCTTTCAAAAATTTTTTAATTAATATTTCAGATATATTATTATATTTTTGTTTTTTAATTTTTATAAGATTTGTAATTTCTTTATCTTTAATTCCACAAGGAATTATTTTTGTGTATGAATTTAGGTTATTTGAAATATTTAATGCAAAACCATGGTAAGCGATCCATTTTTTAACTTTAATTCCAATGGCTGCTACTTTCTTAATTTTGACATTGTTAATTTTTTCACTTTTATGCCAAATTCCCACATTTTTTCTATCTGCAAAAACATTAATTTCAAATTCTTTTAAAGCATAAATTATTGTATTTTCTACTGAGGAAATAAGTTTTCTAATATTCTTTCCTCTTTTATTTAAATCAATAACAAAATAAAATACTAATTGACCAGGTCCATGATGTGTTATTTTTCCACCTCTATTTGTTTTGATTAATTTTATTGATTTGTCCAATAATTCATTTTCTTTATAACTAGTGCCCGCAGTATAGACGTCTTCATGCTCTAAGATCCAAATTAGTTCATTACTTTTTTTTGAGTGTATTTCGTCCAATCTTTTTTCCATTAATGAAATTGCATTTTCATATTTTATTGGTTTTATTGACTTTTTAATCTCTATCATCATTATAAAATTGTAATATTAATATTTTATATTAATAGTGCCAACTTAATTATAGTTAAATTATGACTTTAGTAAAAAAAATTAAAGATAAAAAAGTTAACTTTGAATTCAATAAAGAATTTATAAAGGTAGTAACTGATAAAATTTCATCTAATGATGCAGAATTTATCACTAATTCTTTTAATGATATGCACCCTGCTGATGCAGCTGATATTATTGAACATCTAAGTGAAAACGATAGAGAGAGTTTAATTAAATTAAATAATTTTAAAGTTGATCCTGAAGTTTTTGTAGAACTTAATGAGTCTATTCAATCTGAGTTAATAACCTATTTATCTTCAGAGTCTATTGTTAATATTTTAAAAAATTTAGAGTCAGATGATGCAATTAAAATTTTAGAAAATGTTGATGAAAAAGATAAGAATATTATTTTAGGATCCCTTCCCCCAAAAGATAGATTTGCTTTATTAGAAAGCTTAAGTTATCCAGAAGATACTGCTGCAAGAATAATGCAGAGAGAATTTACAGCAATTCCAAGTAATTGGTCAGTAGGACAGACAATTGACTATTTAAGAGAAAATAAAGAATTACCAGAGGAATTTCTTGAAATCTTCATTGTTGATGAAAACTTTAAACCTATTGGAACTGTACCTTCTTCAAAAGTTCTTCGAACTCCAAGAGAAGCAAAAATGATGTCTCTAATGTCTGAGTCTCAGCTCCTAATACCTGTTGATATGGATAAAGAAGAGGTTGGAAATTTATTTGAAAATTATAATTTAAGTTCAGCAGCTGTTATCGATAAAAGTGATAAATTGGTAGGTATGATAGCTTATGATGATGTATTAACTGTCCTTAAAGAGGAAGCCGAAGAGGATGCATTAAGACTTGCTGGTGTTGGTGACGAGGAAATAACTGATGGTGTTATAACAAAAACTAAACGAAGGTTTAATTGGCTTTTATTAAATTTATTTACTGCTTTTTTAGCAACTTATTGTATAAGTTTGTTCGGAGCTACTATTGAACAAATGGTTGTTTTAGCCTTTTTAATGCCAATTGTTGCATCGATGGGAGGAAATGCTGGAATGCAAACTTTAGCTGTAACGGTAAGATCTCTGGCAACACAAGATTTAACGAAGAACAATTTTACTAGCAATATTATTAAAGAATTCAACATAGGTATTTTAAATGGTATTATTTTTGCAATAATAAGTTCATTAATTGTCTATGTATGGTTTAATGATATTCAACTAGCTTTAATAATTTCAATTTCAATGGTTTTAACTATGATAGTGGCAGGTTTGTTTGGAATATTGATACCAGTAACTCTTAAAAAAATGAATATTGATCCAGCAATTTCTTCAAGCGTTTTTGTTACAACAATTACGGATGTAATTGGATTTGTATCATTTTTAGGTGTTGGTGCCTATTTTTTATAATTAAAAGTTATCAATTAATCTAACCTTATTAATATTGTAAGCTATAAATAATCTAAATCTATTTTTAAAATTATTAAGTTCAAGATTCTTTTCATTTCTAAATTCTAAATAATCAATTTTAATATTATATTTTGTCTCCAGCAAAATTTTATAATTAGGTAAATCAAGAGCTATTTTTGATGGTTGAAATTTAGATTTACGCTTTAAATTACGAAGAAATAATGCAATTTCTGATGCTATTTTTATATATTTTTTATTTAATAATTTGTTTCTTGTAGATAATGCAATATTATTTTTTGTTCTTATTGTAGGGCACAAATTAATACGAACCCGAAACTTTTTTGAAAGAAATTTTTTTATTAGATATAATTGTTGATAATCCTTTTCTCCCATATACAAATCTTTTGATTTTATAATAGTCATTAATCTATTCATAATATTTAGAACACCTTCAAAATGACCATTTCTGAACTTTGCACACAATATCTTCTCACTTTTTTTTAAATTAAATTTCTTGGATCTTAATCTATAAATATCTTTGATATTTGGTGTAAACAAATAATCAACATTTAATTTTTTTAATATTGCAATATCTTTCTTTCTATTTCTGGGATACTTTTTAAAATCACTCTTTTTATTAAATTGAGTAGGATTTATGAAAATACTAACAATTGTCTTACTTTTTTTCTTTTGTGAAGCTTTTATTAAGGATACGTGACCAGCATGTATCCCACCCATCGTTGGGACAAATCCAATATTTTTATAGTTTTTAATCTCTTTATTTAAATCAAAAATACTTGTAATTATTTTCATATTATAAATATATATTTATAAATAAGTTATCTTTATGATTAAACAAGCGATAATTCCACTAGCAGGATTGGGTACAAGACTTTTGCCTCTTACTAGTGTATTTGCTAAAGAGCTATTACCTATAAATGGCAAACCTGGTATAGAATATATTCTTGATGAATGTATAGATGCTGGTGTTAGTGAAATTATTTTCATTATTTCCAAAAAAAAAGAAATGATAAAAAAATATTTTTATAATGATAATTTTTACAAATCACTAATTAAAAAAAAAAAAGATCCACGTATTATTAAAGAATATAAAAAAATTTTGAAATATAAAAAAAAAATCAAATTTATTTATCAAAATAAACCTTTAGGTACTGGCGATGCAGTTTTAAAAACCAAAAAATTAATTAAAAATAGATTTTTTTTAATGTTACTTCCAGATGATTTAATTATGAAAAAGAATTGTTCAAAAGATATGATCAAATTGCATAAAAAATATAAAGCTTCTGTTATGGCTAGCATGACTGTAAATGCAAATAATGTAAATCGTTGGGGCATATACTCCGTATCAAAAAAAATTGATAAAAAAAATTTTGTAATATCAGATGTTATTGAAAAACCAAGTACTAGAGAAGCACCTTCAAATAATGCCGTAATTGGAAGATACATATTAAGTAAAGATATATTTAAAATTCTTAAGAAACAAAAAAAGGGAAAAGGTGGTGAGATACATATTACTGACTCAATTAGAACAATGATTAATAATAAATTTTTATTTGTTGGTCACAAATTCTCAGGTAAATATTTAGATTGCGGTTCAATGGATGGATACATCAAATCAACATTAGAGATTGCTAAATTATGAAAATTTGTATGGTAGGCTCTGGTTATGTTGGATTAGTCAGTGGTGCGTGTTTTTCTGAACTGGGAAATAGTGTCATTTGTGTAGATATCAACAAAAAAAAGATTGAAAATCTTAAAAGAGGAATAATGCCAATTTATGAACCAGGATTAGAAGAATTAATTTTTAGAAACCATAAACAAAAAAGACTAAAATTTTCATCCAATCTATCTGAGTCTGTTCAAAACTCAGATATTATTTTTATATGTGTAGGCACACCAACTAATAAGAAAACTTATGAATCAAATTTAAAATATGTATTTAAAGTTGTAAATGATATTAAGAAAAATTTAAACAAATATAAAGTTATTGTTAACAAATCTACTGTCCCCGTGACAACAGGTGATAAAATTGAAAAAATATTAATTTCAAAAAATAATAATAATAAATTTGATGTAGTTTCAAATCCAGAATTTTTAAGAGAGGGTGAGGCAATAAGAGATTTTTTATATCCAGACAGAGTTGTTATTGGAACTAGCAGCAAAAAAGCAAATAATATTTTAAAAAATTTGTACTTACCTTTAATTAAAAAAACTAACAGGTATTTCCACACCTCTAGAAGAGCTGCTGAATTAATCAAGTATGCTGCTAATGCTTTTTTGGCAACCAAAATCACATATATAAATGAAATTTCAAACTTATGTGAAAAGCTTCAAATTGATGTTGCAGAAATTTCTCTTGGAATTGGATCTGATGAAAGAATTGGTTCAAGATTTTTACGTGCTGGTCCAGGCTATGGTGGATCATGTTTTCCAAAAGATACACGTGCCTTACTTTCAATTGCTAAAAAATACAAAACAGAACTTTCTATCGTAAAATCAACTGTTAAATCAAATGATTCTAGAAATAAATATTTATTAAACAGAATTAAAAATATACTTAATAATAAATTTAAAGGTAAGAAAATTACTTTTTTAGGTGTTACTTTTAAAGCTGGTACAGATGATATGAGAGATGCTTCTTCATTAGTACTTATTCCAAATTTAATTAAAAAAGGATCCAACATTAATTATTATGAACCAACAGGTATTAAATCTGAATTAAACAAAAAAAATGTTAAATATTTCAACAACATTAAAGATGCATGTAAGAATAGTGATTTGTTGATTATCCATACTGAATGGAATGAATTTAAACAATTAAATTTCAATAAACTAAATCAGAAAAAAAAATTTAAAATTTTCGATCTTAGAAACCTTTATTCACCAATTAAATTTAAGAAGAAAAATATTGAGTATTTTGGTATTGGAAGATAGTTATTTAATTTCAAATATAGCATCAACTTCAACTGCAACTCCAAGTGGCAAACTATTAGTACTTACTGCTGCACGTGTATGTGTACCCTTATCCCCAAAGACATCTTTAATTAAATCTGATGCACCATTAACTACTTTTGGTTGCTCACTAAAGTCTTCTGTAGAATTAACAAAACCCGTTAATTTAACGCATGATTTAATTTTTGATAAATCATCTGAGCAAGCTTTTTTAGCTTGAGCAATTATATTTAAAGCACATCTTTGTGCTGCTTTGTAAGCTTGCTCTGTATCTAAATCTTTTCCAACTTTTCCTTTAATCAATTGACCTTCAGCATCAATAGATATTTGACCTGAAATATAAAGTAAATTACCAGAAATTTTAGTGGCAACATATGAACCAACAGGGTCGTTTGCTTTTGGTAAAATTAAACCCATTTCATTTAATTTTTCATCTATTAACATTATTTCCCTCTCTTTTTTTTTTTATTTTTATCGTACTCTTTTCGTTTCTCAATTAAAATAAGAGCTTCTTCCATTGTCAATTCAATTGGATCTTTTTCCTCAGGTATTGTAGCATTTAATGATTTATATTTAATATAAGGCCCATATTGGCCTTTCATTATTCTTACAGGTTTTTTATCCTCAGGGTGCTCACCAAGATCTTTAATTAATGATGAGGAAATTCTTCCAGGTTTAGCTTCAGCAATTAGTGTAATAGCTCTATTAAGTCCTATACTAAAAATTTCTTCAACATTTTCTAAACGTGCCGATTTATTTTCACACTTTAAATATGGTCCAAAGCGACCAACATTTACTGTAATATCTTTATCATTTTCAGGATTTTTACCCAAACAAATTGGAAGTGAGCATAAATATTTGGCTCTTTCTAAATCAATACTTTTAATATCAATGCCTTTTGGTATGGATATATTTTTCATATTATTTACCTCTCCCTTCAATTTTTTCTTTTTCTTTTTCTTTTTAGTTTCTTCAACATCATCAATTTCTTTTTCATACTGAAGATAAGGGCCAAATCTTCCATTTTTTAAGTATATGTCTTTACCTCTATCATTTTGACCAATTAACTTTGGTTCTGCTAAAGTCAATTGTTGAGCTGCTTTAGATTTTGAAAGAGGTCTTGTAAATTTACAATCTGGATAATTTGAACATCCAATAAAAGCACCTCCACGAAAACTATTTTTTAAACTTAATTGACCGCTATCACATAGTTTACATTTTCTGTTTATTTTTCCATTTTTATCAACTTCAAAGATTAATGAGCCTAAACTTTCATTAAGCATATCTAAGACTTCTCTAGTACGTTTTTCTTTAACATCTGCTACATTCAAATTAAAATCTCTCCAAAATTCCTCCAAAACCTTAATCCAATTTTCTTTACCGGCTGTTATATCATCTAATTGATCTTCCAATTTTGCAGTGAAATCATAATCCACATATTTTGAAAATAATTTTTCAAGAAAAGCAGAAAGCAACTTACCTCTATCAGTTGGAAAAAATCTTTTGTTTTCTATATCCGCATAACCTCTATTTGAAATAACAGAAATTATACTTGCATATGTTGAAGGTCTTCCAATTCCTAATTCCTCTAACTTTTTAACAAGACTTGCTTCTGAATATCTTGGTGGTGGTTGAGTGAAATGTTGCTCATCTGCAAAATCTTCAAACTCTACTTCACCTTTGTCAACTTCAGGTAATATGTTTTCATCATCTTTGTTTTCATCTATTCTTAGAACCTTTAAAAAACCATCAAATTTTAAAGTTGAACCACTAGCTTTACATATATTTTTTTTATCTTCAGATGTAATCGTTATAGTTTTTCTATCAAATTTTGCTGATTCCATTTGCGAGGATAACGATCTTGACCATATCAAGTTATAAAGTTTGTATTGATCTGTACTTAAATATTTTTTCATATCTTCAGGAACCCTACTAATCTCTGTTGGTCTGATAGCTTCATGAGCTTCTTGTGCATTTTTGGCCTTTTTGCCTGAATAATTTAAAGGGGAAGGTGGTAAATAGGTTTCACCATAATTTTGAGTAATGAAATTTCTAAAAGAATTTACAGCATCCTTTGATATATTTGTTCCATCTGTTCGCATATATGTAATTAATCCAACTGTTTCACCATCAATATCTATTCCTTGATAAAGCCTTTGGGCAATTTGCATTGTTCTAGAGGCTCCAAAACCTAGTTTACTGGACGATGTTTGTTGTAAAGTAGAGGTTGTAAAAGGACCAGATGGGTTTCTTGTATAAATTTTAGATATTATATCTGTAATATTATATTTTTTATTTTTGATTACATCTAATGCGTTATTAATATCTTCTTTATTTTTAAAAGAGAATTTTTCAATTTTTTTACCATCTAATTGAGTAATAAATGTATTTATGTTTAAATTTTCCTTCGTTAAAAAATTTAGATTAAGTGTCCAAAATTCTTCTGGTTTAAAAACTTCTATTTCATGTTCTCTTTCAGTTAACAATCTAAGAGCAACTGATTGAACTCTTCCTGCTGACTTAGATCCTGGTAATTTTGTCCATAGAATTGGCGATATATTAAAACCTACTAAATAGTCCAGCGCTCTTCTTGCCATGTACGCATCTACAAGTTCATTTTCTATTTTTCTTGGATTTTCTATTCCGTTTGTTACAGCTTTTTTTGTTATTTCATTAAAAACTACACGTTCTACTTTTTTATCTTTAAGAAGTTTTTTTTCATTTAAAAACTCTTTGACATGCCAAGCAATTGCTTCACCTTCTCGATCTGGGTCTGTAGCTAAAATAATCTTTTCTGAATTTTTAGCTGTATCGGTAATTTCTTTTAAATATTTTTTTGAGAAACTATCTACTTCCCAAATCATTTTAAAAGAATTTTCTGGATCAACAGAACCATTTTTTGAAGGAAGGTCTCTAATGTGACCATAACTTGCTAGCACAGTATAATCTGAACCTAGATATTTATTTATAGTTTTAGCTTTTGCAGGACTTTCAACAATTACAAGATTCATAATTAGTCAAACTACTTATAACTATTAATCTGTCAAATTAATAAATTTTACTCTTGGTTTCTTCTTTGTTTATTAATCTTTTTATATTTTCTCTATGTGTATAAAAAATTAAAACAAACATTATAATGAAAAAAATTATGTTACCCTGATCAATGATTAATAAGTAGATTGGAATTGAAAATGAAGCAAATAAAGAGGATAAAGATGAATATTTTGATATTAAAAAAGTTAAAATCCAAACAATTCCAAAAACTACCGCATAATAAATATTTATTGAAATCAAAATTCCAACAAATGTTGCAACACCTTTGCCACCTTTAAATTTCAACCAAACAGGGAACAAATGTCCTAAAAAAGCACAAAGCGCAGATATATAAACTAAATCGGGATAATTGAACTTTATGTAGACAACAGGCACAACAGCTTTTGTTATATCTAATACAAGAGTCAAATAACCCAATGACTTATTGCCAGCTCTTATAACATTTGTGGCACCAATATTTCCTGATCCTACGTTTCTAATATCTTTTTTAAGTAAAATTTTTGTGAATAGATATCCAAAAGGAATAGACCCAAATAGATAAGATATTAAAGCTGTTATTAAATAATCCATTATTAAGATTTAAATAATTCTTCACCATTTACAAATGTGCTTAATACTTTACCTTGAAGTTTTTTGTCTTCAATAGGGGTATTTTTTGACTTTGATATCAATTTATCTTTTCTAACAACCCAAGGTTTATTTATATCTACAATACAAAAATCAGCATCATTTCCTGTTGATAAGTTGCCTTTATTTATTTTAAGTATTTCTGCTGGTTTTGATGTTAAAGCTCTTATTATAGTTTCCAACTCAACCGATCCATTATGATATAGTTCTAAGCTTAAGGGCAATAAAGTTTCAACTCCAGATGCGCCAGTTTCTGCTTGAGCAAAAGTTAATCTTTTATTTTCTTCATCTTCTGGTTTATGGTCAGAAACAATAACATCAATGGTCTCATCATTTAATCCTTGAACTAAAGCGTTTCTATCAGCTTCAGTTCTTAAAGGGGGTGATAATTTTAAAAAAGTTTTGAAATCACCAATGTCATTTTCATTTAAAGATAAATTGTTTATCGAAACCCCACAACTGAAGTTTACTTTATTCTTTCTTTCTCTGATTATATCTACTGAATTTGCAGATGAAATTTGTGCAATATGATACCTACAATTATTATATTCAAGTAATGTTAAGTCTCTCTCTATAATTAATAATTCAGCACTTATTGGAATCCCTTGAAGACCAAGTTTCGTTGCTATAATACCATCATTAATCATTCCATCTTTTGATAATTCTGCATCTTCTGCATGTTGTATTATTAAGGATTTTAAATCTGAGGCTGAATTCATAATCCTTTTCATAATTCTAGGATTTTGAATTGTTTTTACTCCATCTGTAAAACCAATTATTCCTTTACTTTGTAATAAACCAAATTCAGTCATATTTTCTCCCTCTGCTTTTACCGTTAATGCAGCCGTTGGATAAATATTAATTTTTGATTTATCTCTTCCTCTTCTTTTAAGAAAATCAACTAATGAAACATTATCAATTACTGGGTTTGTATTAGGCATTGTAACAACTGAAGTTACACCACCGGATAAAGCAGCTTCACTAAGGGTTCTAAAATTCTCCTTATATTCATATCCTGGTTCACCAACAAAAACTCGCATATCTACAATTCCTGGAAAGATGTATTTTCCGTTTAAATCTATTACTTTTTCTCTAGATGGAATGTTATTGATATTTACTTTTTTTCCGACAGCTTCAATTTTTCCATCTTCTTGAATTATTATTCCTCCAATTTCATTTAAGGAATTATGAGGGTCAATTATATTTGCATTTATAAAGTATTTTTTTTTCATTTATTTACAAAAAATCTTTAAGCAGGCCATTCTTACTGCTACACCTAACTCAACTTGTTCTTTTATTACACTTTTATTTATATCGTCTGCTAAGTTTGTATCAATTTCAATTCCTCTATTCATTGGTCCTGGATGCATTATTAAAGCATCCTCTTTAGCATATTGAATTTTATCAGGTGTTAAGCCATAATACTCATAGTATTCTCTGTTGGATGATAGAAATGAGCTTGTCATTCTCTCATTTTGCAATCTTAACATCATTACTATGTCGCAATCTTTAACACCTTTTTTCATATCAGAAAAAATATTTACACCAAATTTTTCAATTTCATTTGGCATCAAATTTGTAGGGGCCACGATATTCACTTCTGCACCCAACATGTTTAGAAGATAAATATTTGATCTTGCTACTCTTGAATGTAGTATATCTCCACAAATTGCAATTTTAAGACCTTCTATTTTTTTTCTTCTATTTATAATTGTTAAAGCATCCAATAATGCCTGCGTTGGATGCTCTCTTCTACCATCACCTGCGTTTAGTACTGCACAATTAACTTTTTGAGATAGAAGGTTACAAGCTCCCGAGTCTTGGTGCCTTATTACAATTATGTCTGGGTGCATTGCATTTAACGTCATAGCAGTATCTATTAACGTTTCACCTTTTTTGATAGCAGAATTTGTAATATTCATTGACATTACATCTGCACCCAATCTTTTTCCTGCTAGTTCGAATGAGCTTTGTGTCCTTGTTGATGGTTCAAAAAATAAGTTTATTTGAGTTTTTCCTTTTAAAATATCAATTTTTTTATTTTTGCTTTTATTTAATTCTATGAATTTAGAAGCTTCATTCAGGATAGTTGTAACATCACTAACAGATAAATCTTGAATACCTAATAAATGTTTTTGAGATATTTTAATAGCTATTTTGGATTTAGTTGCCATTAAAATTAACTCTATAACTATATAGTATTAACTTTGCAACCATTAATTTTGAATAAAATCTAAAGCGCCTTGTAAAATAAAAGCTGCTGCAAACTTATCAATATCTTTCTCTCTTTTACTGACATTTATATCTAATTCACTTGATAAATTAAAAGCACCAACAGTAGATAATCTTTCATCCCACAAAGACACAGGAATATCAATTTTATTTGAAATATTGATTGCTATATCTTTTGCAGATTGTGAAGATTTTCCGTAGGTGCCATCCATATTTATTGGATTACCTATAATTATTCCTTTGATGTCATATTCTGTAATAATACTTTCTACTTCATCAATTAAATTAACTTGTTTAATTTTATCTAAGGTTTGAAGGGGAGTGGCAATTTTTTGATTATAGTCACTTATTGCAATTCCAATCCTTTTTGTGCCTAAATCTATACCCAATAATCTTGAACCACTTGATAATTTGTTTTTGAATTCATTAATTGTGATCATATTGTATATTTTTAACTTAAGTGGTACTTTGCGGCATTATTTTTTACCATATGACGATAGATCTTAAAACAGTAAAACACATATCAAAATTAGCAAGGATCTCACTTGAAGAGAGAAAAGCTGAAAAATTGGCAGATGATATGAATTCTATATTTGAATTTATTGAAAAATTAAACGAGCTAAAGACTGAGAATGTTGAACCATTAACCTCTATAGCTGAAACAACTTTAAGATTCAGAGAAGATAAAATAACTAGCGATAATATAAGAGAAAAGATTCTTAAAAATTCTCCTGAAAAAAATGATGATTTTTTTGTTGTTCCGAAAGTAGTTGAGTAATGACACAAATAACATCTTTAAGCCTTTTTGAATTAATTAAAAATATTAAAGAAAAGAAAATATCATCAAATGAGGTTTCAAAATCTTTTATTGATAGATCTGAAAAGTCAAAAAAACTAAATGCATATGTAACTGAAAATTTTGAAAATTGTCTTAAACTTTCAAAAGAGTTTGATAACAAACCAAATTTTGATTTAAAACTTCCAGGCATTCCAATTGCTGTAAAAGATCTATTTTGTACAAATGAAGTAAGAACAACAGCTGGAAGCAATATCTTAAATAATTTTGTTCCTAGCTATGAGTCTACTGTAACACAAAATATATGGAATGAAGGTGGTATTTTACTCGGCAAACTTAATTGCGATGAATTTGCAATGGGCTCATCCAATGAAACAAGTTTTTTTGGTAATGTTCAAAATCCAATTGCAAAAGATTTAGTTCCAGGTGGATCATCTGGTGGTTCTTCGTCGGCTTTAGCAGCTAATTTAACACCTGTAACAATAGGCACTGACACGGGTGGATCTATAAGACAGCCAGCCTCTTTTACCGGAACAGTAGGTCTAAAACCTACTTATGGAAGCTGTTCAAGATATGGAATTGTTGCTTTTGCATCATCTCTAGACCAAGCAGGTCCAATGAGCAAAGATGTCAAAGATAGTTCCATTCTTTTAGAAGTGATCTCATCATTTGATAAAAAAGATTCAACCTCAATTGATTATAAAAGAAATAATTATTCATCAGATTTAACTAGAAATATCAAAGGTATAAAAATTGGAATCCCAAAAGAATATAGAGTTGATGGTATGCCAGATGAAATTGAGAGTCTTTGGAAAAAAGGTATTGAATATGCAAAAGATTGTGGAGCAGAAATAATTGACATTTCATTACCTCACACAAGCTATGCATTGCCCACTTATTATATTGTAGCGCCGGCAGAAGCTTCATCTAATCTAGCAAGATATGATGGCGTTAAATATGGTCTTAGATCTTACGGGGAAAGTTTAATTGATATGTATGAAAAAACTAGATCAGAAGGTTTTGGTGAAGAAGTAAAGAGAAGGATAATGATAGGCACCTATGTTTTATCTTCTGGATATTATGATGCTTATTATCTTAAAGCTCAAAAGGTTAGACAATTAATCAAACAAGATTTTGATCAAGCTTATAATAAAGTCGATGCTATTTTGACACCTTCAACACCTAGTTCTGCATTTAAAATTGGAGAAAAATCTAATGATCCAGTTTCAATGTATTTAAATGATATATTTACTGTACCAGTAAACCTAGCAGGTTTACCTGGAATTTCAATACCAGCAGGCACAGATAAAAATAACTATCCACTAGGTTTACAAATAATAGGTAAACCATTTGATGAACAAACAGTTTTAAATATTGCTTATTCAATGGAGGAAAAAATAAATTATAAAAATAATATAACTGATTGGTGGATGGAATAATGTCAAAAAAAAATTTGGAATATTTAATAGAAAGAAATGATAATATTTATGAAGTTGTTATAGGACTTGAAGTTCATGCTCAAGTAACATCAAACTCAAAACTTTTTTCATCTTCTTCTACAAAATTTGGTGCTGAACCTAACACTCAAGTAAGTTTAGTTGATGCAGCATTTCCAGGAATGCTCCCAGTAATTAATGAATATTGTGTTAAACAAGCTATAAAAACCGGCATTGGTTTAAAAGCTAAAATCAATAATAAGTCAGTTTTTGATAGAAAGAATTATTTTTATGCTGATTTGCCTCAGGGGTATCAAATTTCACAATATAAATACCCAATTGTAGGTGAGGGTAACGTTATTTTGGATATGCCCGAAGGTCAAAAACAAGTTGGAATAGAAAGATTGCATTTAGAGCAGGATGCGGGAAAAAGTATTCATGATGTTGATCCGAGTAACACACTAGTTGATCTTAATAGATCAGGTGTAGCTTTAATGGAGATTGTTAGTAAGCCTGATCTAAGATCGCCTGATGAAGTCAATGCTTACATAAAAAAACTTAGATCTATTATGAGATATTTAGGAACTTGTGATGGTAACATGCAAGAGGGATCATTGAGAGCTGATGTTAATGTGTCCGTAAGAATAAAAGGCTCAACAGATTTAGGAACGAGGTGTGAAATAAAAAATGTTAATTCTATAAAGTTCATGCAAATGGCAATTATTTATGAAGCAAATAGACAAGTTGATTTAATTGAAAAAGGTGAAGAAATAGATCAAGAGACAAGACTTTTTGATACAAAAAAAAATGAAACAAGGTCAATGAGATCAAAAGAAGATGCTCATGATTATAGATACTTTCCAGATCCAGATTTACTTCCACTAGAAATTACGGATGAATTTATTGATAAACTAAAATCTGAAATCCCTGAATTACCAGATGACAAAAAAAAAAGATTTATTGATGAGTTTAAAATTTCTCCTTATGAAGCAACTATATTAGTCTCTGATATTGATACAGCTAAATATTTTGAGGAAGTTGTTGCTAAAATGGGCAAAAATCGTGATATGAAACTAGCTGTAAATTGGATTACAGGAGAATTATTTGCTGTTTTAAATAATAAAAGTATTGAAATTGCTGAAAGTCCAATAAGTGCAAAAAATTTAGCAAAATTGATTAATTTAATTAAAAACGGAACTATTTCAGGTAAAATTGCTAAGACAATATTTGAATTAATGCTGGATGGTGACAAAGACCCTCAAATAATTGTTGAGGAAAAAGGGTTAAAGCAACAAAGTGATCCAAAAGCACTAGAGGCATTAATTGATAAAATAATCAACGATAACAGAGAAAAAGCCATTGAATATAAACAAGGAAAAGAAAAGTTATTTGGTTTTTTTGTAGGGCAAGCAATGAAGGTTTCTGGTGGAAAAGCCAACCCTCAATTAATTAATGAAATATTAAAGAAGAAACTTTAATTTTAACAAAACTTATAGTCTTTATATAATTAAAACAGATGGGCAAGAACATTGAAATTTCTGAAAAAATTGAAAAATATATTAATAATCTTAGTTTTAAACTAAGCCCAGTTCAAAAAGAAATCATAGATTATAATAATACACTTGGAAATGAAAAGAGAATGCAAGTAGCAATATCTCAATGTCATTTTCTCCAATTAATAATAAAAATATCCAATATAAAAAATGTGCTTGAGATTGGAACATTTACTGGTTTAAGTGCACTTTCTATTGCTCTTGCACTTCCTGATGATGGAAAACTTACAGCACTTGATAAAGACAAAGAGACAAGCAAGATTGCAGTAAGTTTTTTTAAGAAAGCTAAACAAGATAAAAAAATTCAAATGATTATAAAACCTGCGCTAGAAAGTTTAGATGAATTAAAAAATCAAAAATATGACATGATTTTTATTGATGCCGATAAGCTTAACTATAAAGAATATTATGAAAAATCATTTAAGATGATAAATAAAGGTGGCTTGATCATCATTGATAATGTTTTATGGCATGGTGAAGTCGTAAATGAAGATAAAATGGATAAATTTACATTAAATATAAGAGAATTAAATGAGTATGTTTCAAGTGATGAGAGGGTAGAACAAATAATTATCCCATTAGGAGATGGAATGACTGTTTGTAGAGTTTTATAATGTTTAATATTTTTGGTTTTTATAAATTTAAAAAACTTAATAATTTAAAAAAATTAAAAAATAGATTAGAGATCGATCTTAAAGACCATGAAATTTTTGGAACAATAATAATTTCATCTGAGGGAGTTAATGGAACGATTTCAGCTAAAAAAAATAATCTTTTGAAATTCAATAAACTTTTAAAAAAAATATTATATATAAAAAAATTTAATTCAGAAAATAATTCAAATAGTAAATTTAATCCATTCCATAAACCTAAAGTAAAAATTAAAAAGGAAGTTGTTCCAATGGGTTTTAAAGTTACAAACTACAACTATCCCAAGAACAACCTCAATCCAAGGGAATGGAATAAAATAATTAAAAAAAAGGATACGGTTTTGATAGATGCACGGAAATCTTTTGAGCATGATGTGGGTACTTTTAAAAAATCTTTAAATCCAAATATAGAAAACTTTCGTCAATTTCCTAAATATTTAAATCAATTTAAAAATAGTGAAAATATAGCAATGTTTTGTACAGGTGGCATCAGATGTGAAAAAGCAAATATTTATTTGAAAAAAAAAGGATTTAAAAATGTATATGTTTTAAAAGGCGGAATTATTAATTATTTAAATAATATTGACAAAAAAAATAGTCAATGGAAAGGCGAATGTTTTGTTTTTGATAATAGAGTTTCAATAAAACATGGCTTGAAGCAGGGCAGTTATTCAATTTGTAGTGGTTGCAGAAAACCTCTTTCTATCAAAGAAAAAAAATCTTCTAAATATTTAGAAGGCATTCATTGTCCAAAATGTCACGATTATTTAACAGATGATCAAAAATCAAGATTTGCAATGAGACAAAAGCAAATAATACTTGCAAAAAAAACTGGCAAGAGACATATCTTTAAAAAAGAATATTAATTAAATTATAATTTTTATGGATTTGCTTAAAGAAAATATACCCCTACTTGTTAGAAAACTTGCAATACCAGCAAGTGTAGGCACGCTTTTTCAAACCTTATACAATATTGTTGATACTTTTTATTCAGGACTAATCTCACCCGAGGCACTTTCTGCACTCAGTAAATCATTTCCAATATATTTTATTATTGTTGCAACCTCAATTGGTGTAACAGTTGCGGGAACTTCTTTAATAGGGAATAGTATTGGAGAAAAAAATGAAAAAAATATTTCTTATTATTTTAGCCATATTATTTTCTATGGACTGATCATATCAGTTTTTATTACATGCATAGGTTTATATTTTGCTGAAAAAGTTTTTAATATAATGGGTTCGACTGAAGAAATTACAAATTTAGGACTTCAATATACAAATATTATGTTTTATGGATCATTTCTTTTTTTCCTTGTTGTATCACTTAACTCTTTATTACATGCAGAAGGAGATACAAAAACATACAGAAATGTTTTGGTTTTAAGTTTTCTACTAAATATAATTTTAAATCCTATACTAATATTTGGTTTTCTATTCATACCTGCTTTTGGTATGATGGGTATAGGTCTATCAACCATTATAGCTCAATTTATAGCTTTTGCGATTATTTTATATAAGGTCTTGCAAAATCCTAGGGTAAAAAAAATTACTAAGGAATTTTTTAAAATTAAATTAACATTTTTAAAAAATATATTTTTTCAATCAATGCCAATATCAATTGCTATATGTGGATATGCAGTTGCTGCTACATTTATATTTACTTATGTTGGCCAAACTAGTGAATTGGCTGTAGCTGGTTATGGAGCAGCTACGAGAATTGAGCAAGTTGTTTTACTTCCTATATTAGGAATAAATACTGCAATTATCTCAATTATAGCTCAAAATTATGGTGCAAATCATTTTGATAGAGTGAAAGAGACTTATTTTATATCTGTCAAATATGGCTTTTTATTAATGCTTTTCTCTGGAATATTTGTTTATTTCACAGCAGATATAATACCAAGACTTTTCTCTAATGATGAAACTGTTTTAGAATATGGACGTAGATACTTAAAAATTGCAGCATTTATTTTACCTGCATATCCAATTTTCTTTTTATCAAACGGTTTTTTTATGGGTTTAAAAAAATCTAATTATGCAATGATAAACAATATGTTGCGAAATGTTCTTGTTCCTATATGTGTTTTTTACTTAGCCAAATATCTATCTGCAGATTTTGATAGTTTTTTCTGGTTGTGGTTTATTTTTCAATGGTCACTTTCGATATTATTATTTAGTTATGTGAGTTATTATATAAAAAAAAAATTAGATAAACCTAGCGCTATCCTTAATCCACAACCATAAATCTTCTGAGAATGATCTTCTCACAAAAAGATTTATTTCGTTTATTTCAGTATGATGAATAATTACATCTGTATGATTGAGCAATGTTTGCGTTACAGAATTTTTAGTATTTTTAAAATTATTGAAGTTAAAAGGAGATCCCGATGAAAGTAGATCAAAAGTCTTTTTACCCTTTATATTAATACATATCCATTGATTAGAAACATCAACTATTGAGCCAAAATTTAATTTAGAAATTTCGTTATAAAGATCATTATAAACATTATTGTTATCTTCATTAAAATATACTAACCATTCATCTGGACTTAGCCATAGAGCATTAAATTGTTGATTTGAGGAACCTGTATTTGATTCAATTGGTAAGATGATTGATAAAATCTTTCCTGCTTTTGTAAAAAATTCCTTTTTTTTCCCTCGAATATTTATTTTTTTAATTGGTTCAGATAACTTTAATTCTAGTTCATCTAATGATTTTTTTTCAAAGTTAGGGTATTCTAAATTAAGCATTGATCCTCTTGTTTTCTTTATCTAAAAAAATAAAATCTGAAACTGTTACATTGATATTTTTATTTTCCATAGGTACAAAAAGTTTTTGACCATTCATCTTTTTTCCACCTTTAACAACTGCTAGTGCAATCGATTTATTTAAATTAGGGCTAAAATAGCTTGATGTTACATGTCCAATCATTTCAACAGGTTTCTTATCTAATTCAGAGACTATCTGAGCACCTTCTTCTAATATTTCATTAGGGTCATCCGTAAGCAATCCAACAAGCTGTTTTCTGTCTTCTCTCATCGTATCACTTCTATAAAGTGATCTTTTACCTATAAAGTCATATTTTTTTTTACTAACTATCCAATCCATCTGAAGATCAATAGGTGTCATAGTTCCATCTGTATCCTGGCCAACAATAATAAATCCCTTTTCAGCTCTTAATAAGTGCATTGTTTCTGTTCCATAAGGAGTAATTTTGTATTCTTCTCCAGCTGCAATGCAGTTTTCCCATAATGATTTTCCATATTTTGACTCTATATTAATTTCATAACTAAGCTCTCCTGTGAAACTTATTCTCATTATTCTACATTCAATTTTATCAATTATTGCATCTTGGTAAGACATATGAGGAAACGCTTCATCACTAAAATCTTTATTAGGAAATAATTTTTTCAATATTTTTTTTGAATTTGGACCACAAATACTCGCTGTAGAATAGTGATCAGTAACAGACGTTAAGTAAACATCTAATTCTGGCCATTCTGTTTGTAAATAGTCTTCAAGTTTAGAAAGCACATTTGCTGCGCCACCAGTTGTTGTGGTCATTAAATAATGATTTTCACCCAATCTAGTGGTTACACCATCATCATAAACCATACCATCTTCATTTAACATTAAACCATATCGGCATTTCCCAATTCCTAATTTTGACCAAGCATTTGTATAAACTCTGTTTAAAAATTCAGAAGCATCAGATCCCTGTATATCTATTTTTCCTAATGTAGAGGCATCCAAAATTCCAGCACTATCTCTTGCAGCTTTACTTTCTCTTTGAACTGCTTCATGAAGATTTTCATTATTAATAGGGTAGTACCATGGTCTTTTCCATTGCCCAACATTTTCAAATTTTGCATTATTTTGAACGTGCCATTCATGAATTGAGGTTTTTCTAACAATATCAAAAAATTTTCCAACACTTCTTCCTACAATTGCTCCAAAAGTTAAAGGTGTAAATGGTGGTCTAAAAGTAGTTGTACCTAAAGAACCCATTTTTACTCCAGCTGTGTCAGCAATAATCCCCAAGGCATGCATATTCGATAATTTACCTTGATCTGTAGCCATTCCAGTTGTTGTATATCTCTTTACATGTTCTATCGATTTAAAACCTTCTCTAAGTGCTAACTTTATATCTTTCGCTGTCGAATCATTTTGAAAATCTATAAAAGATTTAGTTTTACCATCTGATATAGTATTTGGTAACAGCCATATGTTTTTCTTCTCTAACTCTTTTGAACATAAAACTGAAATTTTATCAAAACCACTTTCATTAATGTTTAAAAATTTTTTAACTTTATTATTTGTATTTTTAACTATTTCTTCTAATTCAAAATCACCGTTACATGATCCAACATTTATATGATTTTCACTTTTTTCACTTGGAACAAATACTTGATCTATTTCTCTAAAATCTAATTTTCCTCCTGATTGTGTATGCATATGCACCATTGGTGTCCAACCTCCACTTATTGATAAACAATCACACTGAATTTTATGTTTATTTCCAGTAACATTTGATCCATCTTCAGATAAATTCATAATTTCTATTGATTTTATCTTTTTGTAGCCAAAAGTATTTACCACTGTAGAGTTCCAATATATTTCGATTCCTAGGTCTTCAGCATTTTTAACAATATTTGATGAAGATTTTTTCCTAATATCAATAATTTTTACTGATATTCCTTTTTCAAATAATGACACTGCAGTTTCGTAAGCACTATCATTGTTAGTAAAAATAATATTATTTAATCCACTTGATACACCATAAAAATCTAAATATTTTTTAACAGAGTTAGCAAGTATAATTCCTGGTCTATCATTGTTGTTGAATATAAGAGGTCTTTCTATTGCACCTGCAGCAACAATTACTTTATCTGCTCTTATTTTCCATAATCTCTGTCTTATACTGCCATTTTTTTTATCTAATGGTAAATGATCTGATATATTTTCTTTGGCCAAAAGATAGTTATAACTATGAAAAGCTGCCAAACTTGTTCTAGATTTTATTATTAAATTATCTAATTTTTCTAATTCTGATATTTCATTCATTAACCATTCATTTGATTTTTGATTATCTATTATAAAATTTTTATTATTTTGATAAATTGTGGATCCACCAAGTATATTTTTATCTTCGATTAATATTGTCTTTAAATTATTTTTTGCTGCTATTTTAGCAGATATAATACCTGAAATCCCACCTCCAATAACTAATACATCACAATGTTCATGTTTATGGTCGTAAATGTCTGGATCTGGTTGTGTAGGTGATTTGCCTAGGCCTGCTGACAATCTTATTAATGGTTCATAAATTTTTTTCCAAAAACTTTTAGGCCACATAAAAGTCTTATAATAAAAACCTGCTGGTATAAATGGTGATATTAAGTTATTAATTCCACCTATATCAAAGTTAAGACTTGGCCAACAATTTTGACTAGATGCTTTCAATCCTTCATAAAGTTCTATTTCTGTAGCTCTTACATTAGGTTCTGTTAAATCAGTATTAGCATTTATTTGGCATATTGCGTTTGGTTCTTCAGATCCACATGACATTATACCTCTTGGACGATGATACTTAAAACTTCTGCCAACTAAATGAATTCCATTTGAAAGAAGTGCTGAGGCTAAAGTATCACCCTCAAAACCATGATATTTTTTACCGTCAAAAGTAAATGAAACAGTTTTTGTTTGATCAACAAATCTTGTTTTATTAATTCTATATTTGGTCATTTAAATTACAGGAGGTTTTTCATCCATTTTGTAAACTGCATGTATTTTGTCATTTGATGTATCCCTAACCATATTAAACCATTTTCTACATCCATGAGCATGGTTCCATCTTTCAAACTGAACACCTTTAATATTCTTTCTCATAAATAAATATTCTGCCCATTCATCATCACTTAGCTCTGTAGGTTGTTTTGGTCTTACAATGTGTGCTTCGCCACCACATGAGAACTCACTCTGGTCTCTTTCTCCACAATATGGGCAATTTATAACAAACATTAGTGTGCTACAGCAGCTGCACCATGTTCATCAACAAGATCTCCACTTACAAATCTGTTAAGATTAAATGCTGCATTTAATTTATGTGGCTCATCATTAGCAATTGTGTGAGCAAATAAATCACCAGATCCAGGTGTTGCTTTAAAACCTCCTGTTCCCCATCCACAGTTAAAATAAAGACCTTTTATATTTGTTTTGCTAATGATCGGACTTGCGTCCGGGCAAATATCAACAATACCACCCCATTGTCTTAACATCTTCATTCTACTAAAAATAGGGTACAGCTCTAATATAGCTTTTAAGGTACCTTCTACTACATCATGACTTCCTCTTTGTGTATAAGATATGTAAGCATCTGTTCCAGCACCAATTACTAATTCACCTTTATCAGATTGACTAACATATGCATGGACAGCATTAGACATTACAACTGTATCTATTATTGGTTTGACTGGTTCTGAGACTAATGCTTGTAATGGTTTACTTTCAAGTGGTAATTTTAAGCCTGCCATATTAGCAATTACACTTGAATGACCTGCGGCTACTACACCAATTTTTTTTGTTTTGATAAATCCTTTTGTAGTATCAAGTCCTTCAACATGGTCTCCATTTCTTTTTACTCCTTTAACTTCACAATTTTGAATTATATCTACACCCATTGCATCTGCACCTCTTGCATAACCCCATGCAACAGCATCATGTCTTGCAGTTCCAGCTCTTCTTTGTAAAGTTCCACCAAGTACAGGATATCTAATATCTTGAGAAATATTTATGATTGGACAAAATTCCTTAACTTGTTTTGTGTCTAACCAAACAGCATCGATACCATTCAACCTATTTGCATGAGTTCTTCTTTTTAAATCTCTAACGTCTTGAAGGTTATGAGCTAAGTTCATAACTCCACGTTGACTAAACATTATATTATAATTTAACTCTTGAGATAAATTTTCCCAAATTTTTAAAGCATGGTCATACAATCCAGCGCTAGCATCCCATAAATAATTTGATCTTATGATTGTTGTATTTCTCCCGGTATTACCTCCACCAATCCAACCTTTTTCTAAAACCGCAATATTTTTCATGTTATGTTTTTTTGCAAGATAGTAAGCTGTTGCTAATCCATGCCCACCACCTCCAACAATTACTGCTTCATATTCTTTTTTAGGCTCAGGATTGCCCCAGGCTTGTTTCCAGTTTTCATGCTGCGAAAAAGCATTTTTTATCAGTGAAAAAATTGAATATTTGTTTTTCATATTTGCAAGAAATTACTTGATTAATATTGAATATTCAATGATTTCAAGTTACACATGTATCAACGGAAGAGTGGGTGAGTTGGCTTAAACCAGCAGTTTGCTAAATTGCCGAAGGAGCAATCCTTCCAAGGGTTCGAATCCCTTCTCTTCCGCCATTAATACATGCTCTGATTTTTAAAGAAATCTTTTAAATATATTGGCTTTTGAGACAAAATGTACCTGTAAACATTGTAATTTTCTAAAACTCTTTGTACATAATTTCTTGTTTCTTTAAATTTAATAAGCTCAACCCAATCAACATAGTCAATCTGTTTTTTTTGAGGATCCTTATTAATTTTTTTCCAATACTTTACTCTCTTAGGACCAGCATTGTAAGCGGCTGTAGCAAAAGGGTAGGATCCTTTATACTGATTGATTAAACCAGCAATATAATGAGATCCTAAATTAATATTATATTCAGGGTCAGTTGTTAATTTAGCCTTCGAGTATCCTAACTTAGCTTGTTTTGATACAGTCTTAGCCGTATAAGGCATCAGTTGCATTAATCCTTGAGCACCAACTCTACTCCTTGCTGAGGTATCAAATTCACTTTCTTGTCTGATAATAGATAATATTAATGCTGGATCAGGAATTTTTCTTCCACCAACAAATTTTGGTACACTCATTATTGGATAATTAAATTGGTTGTGAAATCTTTTTTGATATGAAGCAATTTTAGAGACTTGTATAGCAAAATCAAAACGTGATATATCAGAAGCTAATTTAGCAGCTAAAGCCTCACTGCCTTTTTCTACATTATCATTTGCTAAAAACCTTAAGATATGTTTTGTGTATTTATCTTTATTTAAATAATCAAGTAAATCAACAATTGCGACAAGTTTTTTTGAGTAAAACTCTTGTTCATAATCATCATCTACAAACATTAATTTATCTAGTTCAAATTTTTCTTGAGGTTTTACTTTCATATGTGAGAGTTGACCATAGTAGGTTGTTAAATATTTTGACCCTTCAAAGAACCATTTATTTGAGCTTTCTTTATCCCCAATTTTTTCATATGTTTTTCCCAACCAATAGGCACCTCTAGATAAGCTGATTGGATAGCTAACATTCCTATAAAAATTCAAAAAATGATTTTCTGCTTGTTGCGCATCTTTTAAAAAACTAAGTGCTATCCATCCACTCATCCATTCTGCTTCAGCATAATCGGCACCTTCTGTCATTGCGTGATTTGAGACAATTCTATAAGCAGTTTTATATTTTTTTTTATAAATTAAAGATCTTCCAATTATTGATCTTTCTTTCCACCATTTATCTGGTCTTACTAAATATTCTTCAGAGTTTTTTATTTTGTTAAGAATTTCTAGAGAGCTATCTACACGTCCTTTTTTCCTTCTCCATTTTAATCGATCATAATTTAAACCAGCGTCATTCTTTAAATTTTTTGGTACTTTTTTTATCGCTTCATCAACCCCATATCCTCTACTTATTAATATTTGTCTTGCTGTATAAAGTAATTGATACTCATTAGGCAAATATCTAATAACTCTTTTAAGATCCCAATGCTTACCCTCCCAAGCATAGTAATCAGCTCTATTTATATAATCAGAGGTATCTAGAATTTTTTTAAATTTTTTTCTGAAATATTTTAAATTATTTGTATTTAGATCTGCATTTATAAATCCTTCTTTAATTAATCTTTTTCCATCACCAGACTTTCCAGTTTTAATTAAACTCTCACCTAGCATCATTTTACCATATCCACTTAATGGCTTATTACTTTGAAACCAATTAATTATTTCTGTAGGAGATTGGTTTTGTAAGTTTATTTTGTGTTCAGCAAGATATTTAATTCTATCAAATCTTGGATAATCTTTAACTCTTTCGATAAACCTTTTGTATTCAGAAAAAGTTGCTTTATTTCCAGATGTTAGAAGATGCCTCCACTCTATAAAATCATATATTGATTGAGCTCTTGCTTTTTTCGCAGTATTTTTTGCATCTTTCCAATTAGATTTTTCCATAAATCTAATTGCTTGTTTTGCTAATTGAAAATCTCTTTCACTATAATATCTAGTTTTTTTAACAGTTCTTAACGATTGTTTTTTTACAATAAGTGGTTTTTTTGGTGGTAACAAAATTCCAAAAATCTCTTTAGGCAAATCTTTATCATCTATTAAACTTTGTTTTTCATTAAATGTTCCTGGTTTTAAAGGAGGAACTACTACCTGACTTTTAAACGCAGGTTTTTTCTTAGGAATTATTATTTCATTCGAATATGATGATTGAAAAAAGCTTAAAAAAAATATAGTTGTTAATAGTAATTTAGATTTTCTAAAAATCATTTTTAATAACTTATGATATAAATATTTATGTTTAAAGGTTCAAATGTAGCTTTAGTAACACCATTTAAAGGCAATAGTCTTGATGAGGAAACTTATATAAAAATTATTAATTTTCATTTAGAAAATGGAACTAATGGACTCGTGCCAGCAGGTACAACAGGAGAGTCTCCTACACTTTCTCATAGAGAACATGAAAAAGTTATAGAGTTATGCATTCAAGAAGCAAAAGGAAAAATACCAGTAATTGCAGGTACTGGATCAAATTCTACTGCAGAAGCCATATCACTTACAGAGCACGCTGAAAAGGCTGGAGCAGACGGAGCCTTGATAGTTACACCTTATTATAACAAACCCACTCAGGAGGGCTTATATCAGCATTACAAGGCAATAAATGACAAATGTGGCATACCAATCATAATTTATAATATTCCTGGTAGATCAGTTATTGATATGACGGTAGATACTATGGCAAGGTTATTTGAATTGAAAAACATAGTTGGAGTGAAAGACGCAACTGGTGATTTGAATAGAGTAGATGAGACTTTCAAAAAGATTGGAAATGAATTTATCCAGCTAACAGGTGAGGACGGTCTTGCATATGAATATAATAAAAGAGGTGGCGTGGGGTGCATTTCTGTTACAGCTAACATAGCTCCTAAAATGTGTTCTGATATGCAAAAATTTTCAAAATCAGAGGATAAAGAAGAACAAAAAATGGCTGAAGAGATAGATAAAAAACTTCAGCCTGTTCATAAATCTTTATTTATTGAGAGCAATCCATCACCAGTTAAATACGCAGCTAAATTGATAGGTCTTTGTGATGATAATGTGAGATTACCTTTAGTAACAGTTTTAGATGAAACAAAAGCTGAGGTAAAAAAAGCTCTTATATCTGCTGAATTAATTAATGAATAAAAAAACCATTTCTGGTTTAAAAATTATAACAATTAATAGAAAAGCATCTTTTAATTATTTTTTTAAAGAGATATTTGAAGCAGGTATAGTTTTAAAGGGGTCTGAAATAAAATCTGTTAGATCAGGTAAAATTAATATAGCGGACTCTTATGCCGTAGATAAAGATGGAGAAATTTTTTTGATTAATTCTCATATACCTATTTATAAACAAGCCAGTTATTCAAACCACAACCCTTATTCAGAAAGAAAACTTTTATTAAATAAAAAAGAAATTAATAAAATTATTGGTAGAATTCATGAAGACGGTTTGACTATAGTGCCAACCAAAATGTATTTTAAAAAAGGAAAGGCAAAATTAGAGATTGCAGTAGCTAAAGGCAAAAAACAATTTGACAAAAGACTTACAAAAAAAACAAGAGATTGGAACCGTGAAAAAGCAAGATATATTAGGAAATCAAGTTAACTTAGCATATCTTGCGTTAGGTTCTAACCTGGGTGATAAGAAAAATAATCTAAACAAATGTATAGATTTAATCCAAAAAGAGGGAGTTTTTATAAAAAAAGCATCAAAATTTTACAGCACAAAATCTTGGCCAAATGAAAATTTTCCAAACTTTATTAATTCTGTCATATTGATTGAGACAAAGTTAAATTTAGAACAATTATTTTTAAAAATTAAAAAAATTGAAAAAAAATTAGGGAGAACTAAGTCAAAAAGAAATTATCCAAGAGTGTGTGATATTGATATAATTGATTTTAATGGTGATATAATCAATAGAAAACTTATAAATCATAAGCTAAGTATTCCACATAAAAGAATGCATAATAGAAATTTTGTTCTATTTCCTTTATATGAATTAGATAAAGATTGGGTTCACCCAAAACTTAATCGAAATATAGTCATTTTAATGTCAAATTTAACTAATGAGCAGTTATTGGGTATTAAAATTGCTCAATAAAATGATATAAATAGTAATGCTTAAATCTGAAGAATTAATTAATAAGGTTAAAAATTATAACAAATTTCTTAATCCAGAAACTTTAACAAAAGCTTATGACTTTGCTTTAAAGGCCCATGAAAAACAAAAAAGAGATGAGGGCTCTCCATATATCATTCATCCAATAGCTGTAGCAAATATATTAACTGAACTAAAATTAGATAGTGCAACTATAGCCACTGGTTTACTTCATGATACAATTGAAGATACTCATGCAACTTATAAAACTATAGAGTCAGAATTTGGAAAAGAAGTTGCAGATTTAGTTGAAGGTGTTACAAAAATTTCTGAGTTTGAAAATCAGGCCATATCAAATTCTAAGGCAGAAAATTTTAGAAAATTAATACTAGCGACATCAAAAGATATCCGAGTTTTACTGGTAAAATTAGCCGACAGACTTCACAATATGCGTACAATCAAAGTTGTTGATAAAGAAAAGCAGGTTAGAAAAGCAAAAGAAACTATGGAAATTTACGCTCCACTTGCAGATAGAATGGGTATGCATCGTATAAGAGATGAATTGGAAGACCTTTCTTTTGAAGTTCTAAATGAAGATGCAAGAAAACTGATTAAAGATAGATTAGATAAAATTAAAGAAAATAATCTTATAAACTTTAATAATATTTCTGATGAGTTTTTTGAGATACTTAAAACAAAAAATATAGAACCAAAAATAGTTGGGAGAGAAAAAACACCTTTTTCAATTTGGAGAAAAATCCAAAAAAAAAGAACTTCTCTTGAACAAATAACAGATATAATTGGTTTTAGAATTATTTTGAATAATGTTGATGATTGCTATAAAGCGTTAGGAATTTTTCATAGCAAATGGAATTGTATACCAGGTAAATTTAAAGATTATATTTCATCACCTAAGATTAATAAATATCAATCATTACATACAGCAATTATTGGACCAAATAAAAGACCAATTGAAATCCAATTAAGAACAAAGCAAATGCATGAGTTCGCAGAAAGAGGTATTGCTTCTCACTGGAAATACAAATCATCAGAAAAATTTAATTCATTGACTTGGAAAGAGTATGATTGGTTAGCAGATTTAGTTGAAATTATTGATAAAAATGAGAATCCAGATGACTCTTATGAATATACAAAACTTCAAATGTTTCAAGAAAACGCCTTTTGTTTCACACCAAAAGGATCAATTATAAAACTACCTAAAAATGCTACACCAATAGATTTTGCCTATGCTGTCCATACTCAAATCGGAGATGCTGCTGTTGGTTGTGAAATAAATGGAAATGAAAGCGCTTTACAATCTATATTAAGAAACGGGGATGTAGTTAAGATAATCACCTCTAAAAAAGCCTCCCCCTCATTACATTGGTTAACGAGCACTAAAACAGGGAAAGCTCGTGCTGCAATTAGACGTTATTGGCAGTACCGTGAAAACAGCAAGCCGATTAAGGAAAAAAGATATAATACTACACTTTGGATTTCTCTGCCTGATGAACCTGGAAAAATGGGTGATGTAACAACCATGATTGGTGAAAACTTTGTTAATATTTCAAGTGTAGAAATGGTAGAAAAACTTAATGGAAGGATTAATTTCAAATTTAATTTAATCATACATGACCTTAAGAACTTTACAAAATTGATAAGTGAACTAAAACAAAAAGAATATAAATTTAAAATTATAAGACACAAAAACAAAAAATATGCTTTCTTCAAAAAACTCTTTAGCAGTTTTAAGAAAAACTAATGCTTTGTTAGATGGACATTTTGTATTGTCATCTGGACTACATTCACCTTCATATGTGCAATGTGCAAAATTATTAAGTTTTCCACACAAAGCTGAAAAATTTACAAAATCTTTAGCAAGTAAAATTAAAAAAACATTTAAAAATATTGATTTAATTCTTTCGCCAGCGATGGGTGGAATTGTAATTGGTTATGAAATCGGAAGAATTTTAAAAAAAGAAACAATTTTTTGTGAACGTGTTGAAGGAAATTTTAAGTTAAGAAGAGGTTTTTATATTAAAAAAAAAACAAGAGTTTTAATTATTGAAGATGTTATAACTACAGGAAAATCAAGTTTAGAATGTGCTAAATTAATAAAGAAATCTGGCGCAATTTTATTAGGATTTGCATGTTTAATTGACAGATCTAATAAGCAAACTTTAAAAATAAAAAGAAAAAATATAATTTCACAAGTAAAATTAAAAATTCCAACTTTTACAAAAAAAAATATTCCAGAAAGTCTAAAAAAAATTCCAATTACCAAACCTGGAAGTAGATTTTTAAAATGAAAAAGAGACTAGGGGTTAATATTGACCATGTTGCAACGTTGAGAAATGCTAGAGGTGAAAAACATCCTGATCCTTATACTGTAGCTTTAGATGTTTTAAAGGCTGGTGCAGACTCTATTACAGTTCATTTAAGAGAGGATAGGCGACACATTAATGATATGGATTTAAAAATTCTCTCATCAAATAAATCAATCCCTATCAATTTGGAAATAGCTTCAGATCCAAAAATGATTAATATTGCACTTAAAAATAAACCCTCTTTTATTTGTCTTGTTCCTGAAAAAAGAAATGAAATTACCACAGAAGGAGGATTAAATTTAAAAAAGAATAAAAATAAAATCAAAAAAATATTAGAAATTTTTAATAGAAATAATATTAGAACAAGCTTATTTATAAATCCATCTCTTCAAGATATAAAATTATCAAAAACTCTTGGAAGTAAATGTATAGAGATACATACAGGTAAGATTTCTAATAAAATAAAGGAGAAAAAAAATTACTCAAGAGAACTAAATAAAATTAAAAAATGTGCCATTTATGCAAAAAAAATAGGTTTAGAGGTTCATGCTGGACATGGTATGGATTATAAGACAACAAAAATACTAAATAGGATAAAACAAATTGAGGAATTTAATATAGGCCATTTTATAATTGGAGAGTCTATTTCACATAGCATTTCAAAAGTAGTTAAACAATTTATTAAAATATTAAGATAATGCATATAATAGGGAATGGTGTTGATATTATTAAAAACAGTAGAATTAATAATTCATTAAAAACTAAAGGTTTTTTAAATAGAATTTTTACAGAAAAAGAAATTCAACAAGGAACAAAATTAAAAAATAAAATTAATTTTTATGCAAAAAGGTTTGCTGCAAAAGAGGCATTTGTTAAAGCAATTGGAACCGGCTTTAGATCAGATATAAATTTTATAGATATTGAAATTAAGAATTACAAGAATGGAAAGCCATATATTTCACTATCAAAAAAATTAAACAATTTTTTGCAAAAAAAATTTAAAATACAAAAATATAAAGTCTTTTTATCGCTCTCTGATGAAAAAGATTATTCAATAGCGTTTGTTGTTATAGATAAAAAAATATGAGAAAAATAATTATTGAAAATATTAAAACTATAATTTATGCACTTATCATTGCAGTTTTAATTAGATCAATTTTGTTGCAACCTTTTTATATTCCTTCATCGTCAATGGAACCAAATTTATTAGTTGGGGATAGACTTTTTGTAACTAAATTCACATATGGTTATAGCAAGCATTCCTTCCCATTTAGTCCACCTATTTTTGAAAATCGAATTTTTACTGATAATCCTAAAAGAGGTGATGTTGCTGTATTTAAAACGCCGGCCGATAATAGAACCGACTATATAAAGCGTGTTATTGGTTTACCAGGTGATACAATTCAGTTTATTAATGGTGATCTTTACTTAAATGGTAATCAAATTTTAAAAACAATTAAATCAAAAAATATCACTAATTATTGTGGCAAATCAAAAATAAAAGTTAACACATTTGAGGAAAAACTTCCAAACGGTAAAGTTTATTTGGCATCATACAGAACAGATATTACTTTTGCTAACACGGATAAATACCTAGTGCCAAAAGACCATTTATTTTTCTTAGGAGATAATAGGGATTGCTCAAAAGATAGTAGATTTTTATCTGAGGTTGGGTATGTGCATAAAAATAATCTTGTGGGTAAAGCTCAAATATTGTTTTTTTCATCAGATCCAGTTGTAGGAAGTATTGTTAAATTTTGGAATTGGACTGAAATATTAAGGTTAAATAGATTTTTCAGACTTATTGATTAATTATGAGCACTCTTAAAAACCTTCAAAAAAAGATTAAAATAAATTTCAAAAACGAGCAAATCCTTTTGCAAGCTATTACTCATAAAAGTTATGATCCAATTAATAATTATGAAAATCTTGAATTTTTAGGAGATAGAGTACTAGGACTTGTTGTTTCAAAAAAATTGTATGAGCTTTATCCAAATGAAAAAGTAGGGTCATTAGATAAAAAATTAGCCTCATTAGTCAATAAAAATAAGTGCCTAGAAATTGGAAATTCATTAAACCTTAAAGAATTTGTAATTACAGGTAATTCTAAGACGAGCAAAAATGTAGTAGAAAATAAAATTATCTCGGATTGCTGTGAGGCATTAATTGGAGCTATTTATTTGGATAAAGGTTTTGAGGTTTCTAAAAGTTTTATTCTTAAATTATGGAAAAATTTAATAAATAATGCCGAAACAACTTTCATCGATGCCAAAACACGAATTCAAGAGTATTCTTTAAAAACTTTTAAAGTATTACCTGTCTATAAATTAGTCTCTAATACAGGACCAAGACATAAACCTAATTTTAAAGTAGGAGTAAAACTTAAAAATAGTAAATATATTTATGCCGTGGGATCTTCAAAGAAAAATGCAGAACAATCTGCAGCCTCAGAACTACTAAAAAAAATTAATCAAGAATGAATTGGCAAGATAAAGGATACTTGTTATCTTTAAATAAATATAATGAAAATTCATCAATAGCTGAATTCTACACTGAAAATAATGGAAAAATAGTAGGTGTAATTTTTGGTTCAACATCAAAAAAGATTAAGAGTTATTTGTTAATAGGTAATAAATTTCACATAAATTCGAAAATAAGAGAGGATGGCAGACTTAGTTATCTAAAAGTTGAAATAGATGAAATTAAAACGCCTATTTATTTAGAAAATAAAAAAAAATTATTTTGCATTATATATTGTATGAATTTGATTAAAATTCTCACTGCTGAAAATGAGAATAATATTGAAATATATAATCTTTTAGAAAAATTATTCAAAATAATTGAACATGATAATTGGCTTGTTGAATTTTTATATTTAGAGCTAAATATACTAAAGTCTATTGGATATGATATTAATTTTAAAGATTACGTGGTTGATAAAAATATTAATGGCCAAACCAAATATATTGTAGACTCTAGTCAAAAAATTATACCTAATTTTTTAATAGATAAAAATATTAGTCCTGAAAATTTAAAAGATATATGCATTGGTTTTTCCATAGTTGGTGATTTTTTGGATAAAACAATTATCAAACCTAATAACAAGAATTATCCTTCTTCAAGGAATGATTTTGTTAATTTGTTGAAATAATTAAAGATCAATTTGATCTGCAAAATAAGTTACAATACTGTTTGCTCCAGCTCTTTTTAATGAAATAAGAGACTCTTTTATTGAAGCTTTGTCTATCAATTTTTTATTAATTCCATTCATTATTAAACTATATTCACCAGAAACTTGATATGCAAATACTGGTATTTTGAAATTGTCTTTTACTCTTTTTATTATATCAAGATAGGGCATACCAGGTTTAACCATGACCATATCAGCACCTTCTTTTATGTCTAATGAAACTTCTCTTAAAGACTCATCTGAATTTCTAAAATCCATTTGGTATGTTTTTTTGTCACCTTTTAATAATTTTTTTGATCCAACTGCGTCTCTAAATGGTCCATAAAAGCTAGATGAAAATTTAACTGCATATGACAATATTTGTACGTCATTTAAATTATTTTTATCTAAAGCTGATCGAATTTTACTAATTCTGCCATCCATCATATCTGAAGGCGCGATCACATCACATCCCATTTTTGCTTGTAATACTGCTTGCTTGGTAAGTATTTCTACAGTTTCATCATTTAGAATATTGCTTTTCTTTAATAATCCATCATGGCCATGAGAAGTATATGGATCTAGGGCCACATCACACATAATACCAATTTTATTCTTAAATTTCTTTTTAATGAACTTTATTCCTCTGCAAACTAAATTGTCTGGATTTAAAGCTTCAGAACCTTTTTCATCTTTTTTTGTGGTGCTTGTGTATGGAAATAAGGCAACCATGGGTATCCCTTTTTTTATTGCTTTACCCACAACTGTATTTAGTTTGTCTACGCTATACCTAAATACATTTGGCATAGATTTTATTGATTCTTTTTTATTTTTTCCTTCAATCAAGAAAATTGGAAGAATCAAATCACTATAAGATAAAGAACTCTCTTGGACTAATTTTCTAGACCATGCATATTTTCTAGATCTTCTAAGCCTTAAATTTGGGTATTTACCTGTAATCATATTGTATTTTATTATGCGACAAAATCTATTATACAAATATATATATAAATGAGTAGAAAACAATCTTCATGATGGACAATAAAAATAAAATCGTAAACTTAAACTTACATAATAAAACTGATAGAGTTTTAGACTTTAGCGATTTTCAAAAACAAACTATACAATTTGATATTGATAAGCTTCAAGATGCATATAACCAAATCATACAAATTAAAAAATTCGATGATGGAGGTGGTGTAACTAATTTTGGTGCAATTTCATTAACGCAAATACCAGGAGACCCAGACTCAATAAAAGGTAGTAAAGCTCGAGGTGTTTATTGGACCAAACCTGATAAATCTGGGAAAGAAGTTTCAAGGGATGTGGATATAGATGAGTCAAAGTACAGTGAATTCATAAGAGATTATGAAAATACTTATTTTAAAGAAGTTTATGATGTTCTGTCATCCAAATATAAATTAGGCAGAGTAAGAATTTTATTAAAAGAACCAAGATCAACATTGAGCTGGCATAGAGATCCAGAACCTAGATTGCATATACCAATTATAACAAATCCAGGTTGCTTGATGGTTATTGATAATGTAGCTAAGCATATGCCTGCTGATGGATCAGTTTGGGTTACTAACAATACAAAATATCACAATGCATTTAATGGTGGAGAAGAAAACAGAATACACCTTGTTGCTTGTGTTTTAGATTATAAATTTAATTAATTTGAAAAAAATCTTTATTGCATCAGATCACGCTGGTTTTAAATTAAAAGAAAGTATTAAAAAAAATTTTTCTACAAAGTTTGATGTTTTAGATTTAGGACCAAAAAATTCAAAAAAATCAGTAAACTACCCAGATTATGCCCATAAATTATCAAAAAAGATAAAAAAAGAGAATGTTGGTATTTTAGTATGTGGTTCAGGTATGGGTATGGCAATGACTGCAAATAAGCATAAAAATATAAGAGCCGCATTATGTTATTCAGTAAAAAACGCTAAATTATCTAGATTGCATAATGATGCAAATGTTATTACATTAGGAGAAAGGTTGATTAGTAAGAATTTAGCCTTTAAATGTATAAATGCATTTTTAAATACAAAGTTTGAGGGTGGGAGGCACTTAAAAAGAGTTAAAAAAATATAAACTTATGTCTAGTGAAACAAAATATTCTAACAGTGAGTACAAAGATTTTTTTGAAAAAAGCTTATTAGATAGCGATCCAGAAATTTATAAAGCAATTAATGATGAGTTAGTAAGACAACAAAATCATATTGAACTAATTGCATCTGAAAATATTGTATCTCAAGCAGTCCTTGAAGCTCAAGGCTCTGTATTAACAAATAAGTATGCCGAAGGCTATCCTGGTAAAAGATATTATAATGGCTGTGAACATGTGGATGTAGCCGAACAATTAGCTATAGACAGACTTAAAGAATTATTTAATTGTAAATTTGCTAATGCTCAACCTCATTCAGGAGCACAGGCAAATGGAGCTGTGTTTTTAGCTTTGTTAAAACCTGGTGATACTTTTATGGGAATGAGTTTGAATTCAGGAGGACACATTACTCATGGTTTAAAAATTTCTATGTCAGGTAAATGGTTTAATGCAATTGGCTATGAAGTTGATAAAGAGTCTGAACTTATTGATTATGACAATGTTGAAAAACTTGCACTTGAACATAAACCTAAACTTATAATTGCTGGTGGAAGCGCTTATTCGAGAGTAATTGATTTTAAAAGATTTAGAGAAATTGCTGATAAAATTGGAGCATATCTGATGGTTGATATGGCTCATTTTTCTGGTTTAGTTGCTGGTAAGGGATATCCAAATCCTTGTGACTATGCTCATGTAGTTACATCAACTACCCATAAAGTTTTTAGAAGTGCAAGAGGTGGAATAATATTAACTAATCACGAAGACTTATCTAAAAAATTTAATACTGCAGTTTTCCCTGGATACCAAGGGGGACCACTTATGCATATTATAGCTGCAAAAGCTGTTGGATTTAAAGAAGCATTAAAACCTGAATTTAAAGATTATATTAAAACTGTTTTAGCAAACGCAAAAATTTTAGCTGAGACTTTAAAAAATAATGGTTTTAAAATTTATTCAGGCGGGACAGATACACATCTAATGTTAGTTGACTTAAGACCTTTTAATGTAAAAGGTAACGTCGCTGCAGAAAGCCTTTCTAGAGCCAACATTACATGCAATAAAAATGGTATTCCATTTGACACAGAAAGCCCAATGATAACTTCTGGAATAAGACTTGGATCGCAGGCTGCTACAACAAGAGGATTTGGGTTAAAAGAATTTCAAATAGTAGGTGATTTAATAACAAAAACTATAAAAGGGTTAGCCGAAAACCCTGAAGATAACTCTAAAACTGAAGATGAAGTAAGAAAAGAAGTTGTGAGCCTTTGTTCTAATTTCCCTATCTATAAACACTTAGGCTAAATTAATTTATGATTTGTCCATGTAGTAAAAAAGGTGACACTTCAGTTGTTGACTCAAGACCCACAGAAGATGGAACGGCAATTAGAAGAAGAAGACTATGTAGCTGCGGCGAAAGGTTCACAACATTTGAAAGAGTTCAATTTAGAGAACTTACTGTAGTTAAAAAAAATGGCAGAAAATCATCTTTTGATAGGGAAAAACTTTCAAAATCAATTTATGTCGCTTTAAAGAAAAGACCTATTGATACTGAGACAGCAGAAAAATTTATCTCAAAAATAAGTCGAGCCCTAGAAGAATTAGGCCAAAGTGAAATTTCATCTAATACTATTGGAACAATGGTTATGGAGGGCTTAAAAGAGCTTGACCCTGTAGCATACGTGAGATTTGCATCAGTCTATAGAAACTTCAGAGAAGAAAAAGACTTTGTTCAATTTGTGGATAGAATAGATGTCTTTAAAAAAAGATAATTATAAATCATCAGATAAAAAAATTATGAATTTTGCTATAAATTTAGCGGAGAATAATAAGTATTTAACCGGCACAAATCCATCAGTTGGATGTGTAATTGTAAAAAATAATAAAATCTTATCTTTTGCAACTACTAATAATGGTGGTAGACCACATGCAGAAAGCATTGCTTTGAATAAAAATAAATATAATAAAGGAACATCGCTTTACTCGACACTTGAGCCTTGTTCTCATCATGGGGTAACACCTCCTTGCACAAATGCAATAATAAAAAATAAAGTTAAGAGAGTGTATTACTCAATTGAGGATAAAGATTTACGAACATTTAATAAAACTAAAAAAATTTTAAAGTCTAAAAAAATAGTTGCAATATCAGGACTTCAAAAAAGAGACGTTAAGAGTCTTTACAATGAATATAATTTTATAAGATCTAACAAAGCCCCATATATAATAGGAAAAATTGCAAGTTCATCAAATTTAAATATTTTAAGAAACAATTCTCAAATAACAAATGAACATTCAAAAAGTGTTTCACATATTTTAAGATTTCAAAATCATGCAATTTTAACTTCTTACAAAACAATTAACATGGATAATCCTAAACTAAATTGTAGATTAAATGGATTAGAGAAATTTTCACCTACTGTAGTGGTAATCGATAAGAATTTAAAAATAAAAATTAACTCTTATGTTATTAAAAATTCAAAACAAAGTAAGTTAATTATATTTCACCACTCTAATAATATTTCAAAAATCAAATTGCTTAAAAAGAGGGGTGTTAAACTTATCTGTCAAAAACTAGAAAATAAGACTAACTTTAGTCTCAGGAAAATCACTCAAACACTTTATACATTGGGTCTACACAGACTTTTAATAGAGTCGGGTAAGGATTTGATGACTAATTTTCTCAATGAAAATTTGTTAAATGAATTTTACTTTTTTAAAAGCGACAAAATAATCTCTAATGGCGATAAAATTAATATATCATCATTAGTAAAAATGATTAATAAAAGCTACAAAAACAAGAAAAAAATAAATACATATCTCGATAGAGATATAATTACTCACTATTATTAAGATGTTTAATGGAATTATATTTAATAAAGGCAAAGTTAATAACATTAAAAAAAGACCCAAAGGTATAAACTTATTTATAAAATCTTCATTGAAGATTTCAAACAAAAATCTTGGCATTTCTATTTCTTGTGATGGGGTTTGTCTTACATTAATTTCCTATAAAAATAAGATTTTAGAATTCTACCTATCAAATGAAACCTTAGCTAAGTCAAAATTTAGAAATATTAAAATTGGAGATGAAATTAATTTAGAAAAACCTTTAAAATTTGGGGATAATATTTCAGGACATATTTGCCAGGGTCATGTTGATACAGTTTGTTCTGTAAAAAGTATTAAGAAAGTTGATAAGTCAAATATTTTTGAATTTAAAATATCAAAATTACTCAAGAGGCAATTAGTAGAAAAAGCTTCTATATTAATAAATGGAGTATCACTAACAATATCAAAGATAAAAAAGAATTCCTTTGACATATGGATTATTCCTCACACATTAAAACTAACTAATTTAATCAAATTAAAAAAAAATGATTTGGTTAATGTCGAGATTGACATTATGTCAAAATATGTAAAAAAATTTATCAATGAAAAAAAGTAATTTTAGCTCAATAGAAAGTATAATTAAGACAGTTAAGAAAAATGGAATGTATATTCTTGTTGATGATGAGAGCAAACATGAAGAAATGGAAAACGAAGGTGATTTAGTAATTTCAACATCAGCTGTTAATCCTAATCATATTAATTTCATGGCCAAACATGCAAGAGGATTAATTTGTTTAGCAATAGATAATGCACAATCAAAAAAAATTGGATTAACTTTGGCTTCACCAATAAATCAATCCAGAAGCAAAACTGCCTTTACTTACTCTATAGAAGCTAAAAAAGGTGTTACAACAGGTATATCAGCCTATGATCGTGCTAAAACAATTAAAGCTGCATCAAATAAAAATGCAAAAAAAAATGATATTGTATCTCCTGGACATGTTTTTCCAGTTATAGCAAGAGATGGAGGTGTACTTGTTAGAGCAGGACATACTGAAGCTTCAGTTGATATATCAAAACTTGCTAAAAAAAATAATTCAGCTGTTATTTGTGAAATCATGGCAGACGATGGAAAAATGGCAACAGGCAAAACATTGTTTAATTTTGCTAAAAAACATAAACTTAAAATAGGTAAGATTGAAGATTTAATTGCTTATAGGTTAAAGAGAGAGAAACTTGTTAAATTAAAAAAAACTTCTTCAATAATTGTTCAAAAACAAAAATTTCAAATAAAAGTATTTGAAAATGTACTTGATGGATCAGAAAACTTTGCACTGATAAAGGGATCCTTAAAGAAAGGAGTTGTCCCTAGATTAAGAGTAATATCATCTAACGTAGTTCAAAATTATTTAATTAATCAAAAACTGCCAAATTCATTTGATAAAACAATCTCATATTTCAAAAAATATAATAACTGTGTTCTTGTATTTATAAGAGACCCTAATTTAAAATCTGTAACTCAAACACTTAAACAGTATAAAAGTAAAACTTTTTATAAAAAAGGTCATGACAAATTGATTAGAAACTATGGTATAGGTGCTCAAATTATTAAATCTTTAAATATTAAAAATATGATACTTGTTACTAGATCAAAAAAAAAAGTGATAGGTTTAGAAGGTTACGGAATAAAAATTAAAAAACAGGAAATTATAAAGTGAAAAAAAAAATTTTAATTGTTGTTGCAAACTATTATGAAAATATTGCTAGGTCTTTATTAAATAGCGCAAAATCTAGAATTAAAAATAAATATAACATAAGAGTGATTAACGTACCTGGTGCATTTGAGATACCTGTAACAATATCAAAAAATTTAAATAAATTTAACGGATTCATTGCCTTAGGATGTGTGATTAAAGGTCAAACACCTCATTTTGATTTTATATCTAAAGCAACTACTGATGCATTAATGACATTATCAATTACATCTAAGAAACCGATAGGAAATGGTGTAATTACCTGCTTAAACAGAAAACAGGCTAATCAACGTGGTAGAAAAGGTTCAGAGGCTGCTAAAGCAGTTTTATCTGTCCTTTCTCAATAAATTATGACAGTTCAATTTTCACCACAACGAAATCCTAGAGTAATAATTATACAAAAGCTTTATGGGAAACTTTTTAATAATGAGGAAAATATTACTTTTCCTAAACATAGATTTAAAAAATTTATAAAAGATATTGTGAATGGAACTATCGAGAGGGAAGAGTTAATTAATACAGAAATTAATAACCATTTGGAGCAAGATTTAAAAATTAAAAATATGGATAAAGTTTTTCAAATTATTATTAAAAGTGCAATCTTTGAATTCCTATATAAACCAAATACTTCAATCAAAATTATTATTAACGAATATTTGAAAGCATCAAATTTTTTTATTGATGACTCTCAAACTAAATATTTAAATGCATTATTAGACAAAATTTCAAAAAAAATTAGAATTATAAATGAATGAATTTACTCTAATTCAAAAGTACTTTAAAAAATTAACTTATAAAAACCCGTCAGCATTAGACCTCAATGATGATGTTTTTTTTGACAAAAAACGTAACATTGTTGTTTCCACAGATACTTATGTAGAAGGTGTTCATTTTATTAATTTTAGAAATCCTGATTTAGTAATAAAAAAAATAGTAAGATCTTCAATATCAGATTTATATTGCAAAGGTGTAAAACCAAAATTCATTTTTATAGGTGCAAGTGGAAACAATAATTCTTTCTCAAAAAAAAATCTTAATATTATTTCTAAAAGTCTTCAAGAAGAACAAAAGAAATATCATATTAAACTATCTGGTGGAGATACTACAAAATCAAATAAAACTATCTTTACAATAATGTCACTAGGTTATTCAAAAAAAATAGTTCAAAGAAATAAATGTAAGAACGGTGATGATATATATGTAACTGGAAACATTGGTGATAGCTACTTAGGATTACAAATCTTACAAAGAAATATTTTATTAAATAGAAAAAAGTATAACTATTTCATTAAAAAATACTATTTACCCGACTTGCCTACTAAAATTAGCTCTAACCTTTTAAACTTTGCAAATTCCTCAATCGATATTTCAGATGGTTTATTCGGAGATTTGAGTAAGTTAATCAACAAAAGTGAATTATTTTACAAAGTTGAACTAAATAAAATTCCAATTTCAATAAATTTGAGAAAATATCTTTCTAAATCAAAAAAAAGGAAGATTAATTTCGTCTCAAAAGGCGATGACTATCAAATTATATTTACATCCCCAAAGTCAAAGAGAAATTATATTCAAAAATTTTTCAAAAAGATGAATCAGAAAGTAACACTAATTGGCAATTTAACTAAAGATGCAAAAAATAATGAAATTATTGATGGTGATAATCTAATAAAACATAGAAATAATGAAGGATATTCGCACAATTTCTAACAAAGTTAAATATTGCGTTTTATATCATATTTTGTATTACATATTTTTCATAACTTTAATTAACAAAGGAACCAATGAACACATCAACTGAAACAATAATGTATTATATCATAGCGGCTGGAATATTATCCATCGTTTACGGTTTTATAACAGGAAGAAATATTTTAAATTCAAGCTCAGGTAATGCTAAAATGCTAGAGATCGCATCTGCAATTCAGGAGGGTGCTAGAGCATATTTAAATAGACAGTACAAAACTATTGCAATTGTTGGTGTTGTAGTTCTAATTGTTATTACAATATTGTTCAGTCCTTTAGTTGGATTAGGTTATTTCATTGGAGCTGCATTATCAGGTATTGCAGGTTACGTAGGTATGATTGTATCTGTTCAAGCAAACGTCAGAACTGCTGAAGCATCAAGAAAAAGTTTAGCTAGCGGTTTATCAATTGCATTTAAATCAGGTGCCGTTACTGGTATGTTGGTAGCTGGATTAGCTTTACTTGCAATAGCTGTATATTATTATTTTTTAGTAAAGAATGGAGTTGATGAGAGAGAAATAGTTAATGCTTTAGTCGCATTAGGCTTCGGTGCCTCATTAATCTCAATTTTTGCTAGACTAGGTGGAGGAATTTTTACAAAGGGAGCAGACGTTGGTGCTGATTTAGTAGGCAAGGTTGAAGCTGGTATACCTGAGGACGACCCAAGAAATCCAGCTGTCATAGCTGATAATGTTGGTGATAATGTTGGAGATTGTGCTGGTATGGCAGCTGATCTTTTTGAAACTTACGCTGTCACTATTGTTGCTACAATGGTTCTTTCATCTATTTTCTTTGTAAATGATTTTAATATGATGATCTATCCTTTAGCAATTGGTGGTGCTTGTATTTTAACATCAATTCTTGGAACTTTTTTTGTTACTCTTGGAAGCGATAAAAATATTATGAAAGCAATGTATAAAGGATTTGTAATAACAGCTATTAGTTCATTGGTAATTCTATTTCCAATAACCAAGCATGTTATAGGATTTACGACAGAATATGTAGCTAACGGAAAGTCATTCAATGGTTTAAGTCTTTATTTTTGTGGAATTATCGGTTTAGTTATAACAGGATTAATAATTTGGATTACAGAATATTATACAGGGACTAATTACAGAC
This sequence comes from uncultured Pelagibacteraceae bacterium, assembly GCA_902583075.1. GTDB lineage: Bacteria > Pseudomonadota > Alphaproteobacteria > Pelagibacterales > Pelagibacteraceae > Pelagibacter. The sequence goes on from CACHUN010000001.1 coordinate 201,327, forward strand.
CTGTTAAAAGTGTGGCTCAATCATCAACAACAGGCCATGGTACAAATGTTATTCAAGGGTTAGCAGTTTCTATGGAAGCTACTGCCATTCCGGCATTAATAATTGTTGGAGGAATTTTATGGACTAATCAGATAGCGGGCCTTTATGGTATTGCTATTGCTGTCACTACAATGCTGGCGCTAGCTGGCATGGTTGTTGCTTTAGATGCTTATGGACCTGTCACGGACAATGCTGGCGGTATCGCTGAAATGTCAAATTTGCCTAAAAATGTACGTAAAACAACTGATGCTTTAGATGCAGTTGGAAACACTACAAAGGCTGTAACGAAAGGTTATGCTATTGGTTCGGCCGGTCTTGGAGCCTTAGTCCTTTTTGCAGCATATACAGAAGATATAAAACATTTTTCAAAAGTTGCAGGTTCAAATTTAGAAGGTATAGCTGTTACATTTGATTTATCTAACCCATACGTAGTTGTTGGATTACTTATTGGTGGAATGCTTCCTTATCTTTTTGGATCAATGGGCATGCAAGCAGTTGGTAGAGCAGGTGGTGCAGTTGTGATAGAGGTTAGAAGACAATTTAAAAAAATACCTGGAATAATGAAAAGAAAAGCAAAACCTGATTACGGTAAACTTGTGGATTTACTAACAAGAGCTGCAATTAAAGAAATGGTAATCCCATCATTGTTACCAATTTTATCACCTATAGTTTTATACATAGTAATTTATTTTATAGGTGGACAAGTGGCAGCATTGTCGTCTCTTGGAGCAATGTTACTTGGTGTTATAATAACAGGTCTATTTGTTGCTGTTTCAATGACAGCAGGAGGTGGTGCTTGGGATAATGCTAAGAAATATATTGAAGATGGAAAATTTGGAGGAAAAGGTTCAGAGGCACATAAAGCAGCAGTAACAGGTGATACTGTTGGTGATCCCTATAAAGATACGGCAGGACCAGCAGTTAATCCAATGATCAAAATAACAAATATTGTTGCGCTACTATTATTGGCTGTTATTGCAGGATAAATATTTATAACTTATATTTAGTTGCGTTTGTTTGCCAAACTTTCAACCAGTTTTCTGTGACGGCAGGTATTCCTCTAGAGATATGATGTGATAGAGAACCCACTGGTGACATACATGGTGCAATCTTATAAATATTGTGTAATGGTTTTTCAAAAGGATTATTTTCTTGATCACCAACTTGTCTTATTTGTTTTCTAAATTTATTTAGTATTTTTTTAGAAAATAGGAATGTTAATAAGGTCTCATATACAATTCGCCACCTTTGCTCATAACCAATAAACAAGGAAGTTTCATAATTTGAATCATAATAAAAAGGGTAATCGCTTGGGCACAAAAATAAATCTTCTTTAAATATTGTTGAAAGTCTTGAATAAGAATAAATCATTTCCTCAATACAATTTGGTTCGAATAAATAATCATCTTCAATAAAAAAAATTAGATCTTCTGAATGTTCAGCTTGATCGCAGCACTCAAGATATGTACCTCTATTACCTTTGACTTTTGATTTTATAAATTTTACATTGATATTTTTAAATTCAAGGATTTCTGTAATTTTTTTATCGAACAAGTTGTCTGATTCATCAGAAATACAATTTATTTCAAAATTTATATCATTATTTTTTAAAAAATTTGCAATACTCACCTTTAAACTTTTCAGACATGTTAAAATTAAATCATGTTTATTAATATTAGGAATTATTCTTTTCCATCTATCTGTTGAGTTCCAAAGCTGATTATTTGGAGCATATCTAAAAAAAATATCTATTTTATTTATTTTTCTATCTAAATCTAAATACCCATTTGATAAAATTATTGATTTATCATTTAATGCAAAAATATTTTTACTATCATTTCTATAATTAGGTCGAACTAAATTAAAAGTTTCTTTATCAATACCATATATATTTAAAATTTTTAAAAGAAGTCTCTTTAATTTACTTTGTTTTTTATATTTTCTTGAGAACATTGAAATTGTATTTTGTCATATATTTTTATAAATATATAAAATATAATGAAATATTATGTATATTTAATTTTATCAAAAAATTGTAATAAATATACATCCTATGTGGGATACACAAATAATGTAAGAAAAAGGTTATATTTACACAATAACTCAAAAGGTGCTAAATTCACTAAGGGTAAACACTGGTTATTAGCTTACACAAAACAATATAAAAACAAAATTCTTGCAATGAAAGAGGAGTATAAATTAAAAAAAGATATTAAATTAAGATCTAAAATTAAAAGAGATTTCATAAATAATAACTAATGAAAATTGTAACACTCCTACCTTACAAAGAAGATTATACTCCCAGATATTCTGGCGCTGTATCAATACATGTTTCAAGTCTTATTAAATTTTCTAAATTTAAAAAATCAATGTATGTTTACGGTAATACCACTAATAGAAAATTTTTATCAGATAATTATAATAATGTTAAAATTAAAAAAAGTTTACTAAAAAGTAATAATAAAGCATATTTAGAAAAATTTATTAAACTCAATATTAATAATCCACCTGATATTATTGAGATTCATAATCGACCTTCTTACATAGCTTTATTAAAGAAAAAATTAAATTCAAAAGTAATTATTTATTTCCATAATAATCCATTACTTTTATCGGGATCAAAAACTAAAACAGAACGCTTATTTTTGTTAGAAAATTGTGATTATATTTTTTTTAATAGTAATTGGACAAAAAATAAATTTTTTGATGATATTTCTGAAACTCAACATATATCAAAATTTGGAATATGTTATCAATCTACTAAAAAATCTTTAGTTAATCTAAAAAATAAAGAAAAAATTATTTCTTTTGTTGGTAAGCTTAATTCAGCAAAAGGTTATGATATTTTTGGACAATCAATAGTAAAAATTTTAAATGAATTTCCAGACTGGAAATGCATTATTGTTGGAGATGAACCTAGAGAAAAACATATATTTAAAAATAAAAATTTAAAAATTTATAATTTTAAAGAAAATAATTTTGTTTTAAATCTTTTAAAAAAAACTAGCATATTTGTTGCATGTTCTAGATGGGAAGAGCCTTTTGGTAGATCAAGTCTTGAGGCTTGCAGTATGGGTTGTGCCACAATTATTACTAATAGAGGTGGCTTAATAGAGACTACCAAACATCCTATAATAATTGATAGTTTAGATGTCTATACACTTTATAAATCAATAAAAACTTTAATAGTTAATCCAAAAATAAGAAAGAAAGCTCAAAAGCTAAATTATAAATCTTTCTATTTAACACACGAATACGTATCAAATATAATTGATAGTGTTAGAGAAAAAATACTATCTAATAATGATATTAAAAAAATAAATATTGATAAAAAAAGTAAGCTTAAAATAATACATGTTACAAATTTTAACTACAGATATTTTGGCAGACTTCAATACAACACCGGTGTTAGGATCAATAATGGTTTAATAAAGAATGGCCATAATGTCCTAAGTTTATCAGATAGAGATTTAATCAGTTATACAAAATCTTTCAGGGATCCAACAGGTGAGAAATATTTAAATAAACTTTTAGCTAAAACTATTGAGAATTTTAAGCCAGACTTACTTCTTATGGGCCATGCGGATCGTATTAATAGTGAAACGTTAAGTTCTGCAAAATTAAAATATCCATATTTAAAAATAAGTCAGTGGTTTTTGGATCCTCTATCAAAAAAGGGGCCTGATTATGAAAAAAATAAATTAAGAGTTTCCAATAAAAGCAAAGAATGTGATACAACATTTATAACTACCAGTCCCGATGCATTAGATTTTAAGCTTAAAAATTCCTTTTTTTTACCTAATCCATGTGACAAGTCATTAGACAACCTTCAAAACTTCAGAAATGATAAAGATTATGATATTTTTTATGCCATTAGCCACGGAGTTCATAGAGGAAATCTTAGAATAGGAAAAAAAGATGAAAGAGAGCAATTTATAAATAAACTCGTAAAAAAGTGTGATGGAATAAAATTTGATCTTTATGGATTGTTTGGAAGGCAACCTGTCTGGGGAAATGAGTTTTTAAATAAATTATCAAATTCAAAAATGGCTCTTAATTTAAGTAGGGGTAAACCGATTAAATATTATAGTAGTGATAGAATAGCCCAATTAATGGGAAATGGATTGTTAACTTTTATACACAATGACACTAAATTTAACGATTTTTTTACTGAAAAAGAAATGATTTTTTATAAAAATATTTCTGATTTATCAGAAAAAATTAAAAAATTTAAAAGAGATAAAAAAAAAGCATCAGAAATAGCTAAAAGAGGATATGAGATATACCACAAACATTTTAATTCATCTGTGGTCTCAAATTACATTATTAATACAACATTCGGAATAAATTCTAAATTTTATTGGGATAAATAATAATGAAAGTATGTTTTATAGATAAAACAGAATTTCAATATAATTGTAACGATATTAATAAACCATTCATACGTGGAGCTGAAAATGTTTTAATAAATCTATCACTAAGTATAAATAAATTAGGTCATAAAGTCGTTGTTTTTAATAATTGCGCACGTGAATATAATTTTAAAAATTATTCATGGTTAAATATTAAAAAAATTAATCCAAAAAATTTTAACTTTGATATTGCAATTTCAAATAATGATACAAAGCTTCTTGATTATGTATCGTCAACAAAAAAATATGTGCTATCACACAGTTTACAAAGTATTGAAAAGTTTATAAGAAAAAATCAATTAAAATCATACTTAAAAAATAAACCTACTTATTTATTGCTTGGTGATTATCACAAATCAAAAATGTCAAAGTTATTTTCTATATATGGAACTATGATTATAGATTATGGATTAGATGAGATTTTTACAAATATTTCCATTGAAGATAATGTCGATAATAATCTAGGGATGTTTACTTCAAGAACAGACAGAAATTTAGATATGTTGTTAGATATATGGAAATCAAATATTTTTCCCAAAAAAAAAGATTTAAAACTTTATATTAGTCCAATTAATGAAAATCTTGAAAATTTTAGGATTTTTAATAGAGAATATGTTGAAAAAAATGAGTATATAAATCAAATAAATAAATCCAGAGTTATTATACTTCCTGGGCATAAGGCTGAATTATACTGCTTGGCAGCTTCAGAAGCACAAGAGCTTTGTATACCAGTAGTTACAATGGGCATTGGATCTTTATCAGAAAGAGTAGAGCACAATGTTACAGGGTTAATTGCTAAAAACAAAGATCAGTTTAGTGATTATATTATTGATATCTTTTCTAATGATAATTTATGGCTGACTTTTAGAAAAAATCTTCTTTCTAAGAGAGGTGAGAAAACTTGGCATAACGCCTCAAAAAAGTTTTTGGAAAAAGTAACAAATAATGTGTGACAAAATTTTAATATTAAAAAACGATAGAGCAGGTGATCTATTTACATCTTTAAAACTAATATCTTCACTAATTAGTAGATACAGTAGTATAAAAATATATTTATCAGAATTAAATGCAGGCTTTTCTTTTTTTTTTAAAAATAAAAGAGTCGAAGTAGTAAATTTTAATTTATCTATAATTGATAAAATATTAATTTTTCTTGATATTTTAATGAATAATTATAATAAAGTTTATATATTAACACCGAAGAGTTTCTATTTCATTTTACCTTTTATATTTCGTAATATTAAATTTTATTCGATTGTTTATGAAAGTGAAAAGAAATTAAGACCATCAAAATATCTAAGAAAATATTTATATAAATACAAAATTATTTATAGAAATAAAATAAATTCTAAAAGTTATCGAGATTTACAATTAGATCTGTTAGAAAATAAAGAGAAATATGATGAAAATTTTTTATCCTTAAATATTCCCAAAATTAATAAAAACCTTAAAAATATTCTCCCTAAAAAATTTATTTTCTTTCAATTTAGATATCAGTTTTTTAATAAATTAGGTTGGGGGACAAAGGAATTCGATTATCTTATATCTGTAATCCATAAAAAATATGAATACGTTTTGTTTTCCTCAGATATAGAAAGCAATAAGGTTTCTGAAAATTTTGATTCTTATTTTAAAAAAAATTATTCAATTATAGACACAAAAAATTATTTACAGACTAAAAATTTAATTAATCAAAAAACATTCTATCTTGAAAAAGTAAATGCACTCAATTTGTTCTACATTCTAAAAGAGTCAGAAATAAATGTAGCTAAAGAAGGTATAATTGGACATTTATCATATTTCCATAAAAAAAAATGTCATAATTTATTCAATTTTGAGATTAAAACTAAAAGAGATGTTTATCACCAAAAAATAAGTTATTCTGAATGGTGCAAAGGTATGAATTTTACTTTTTCATTTTTAAATAATGATATAGAAAAATCAGCAAGGAAAATTTTTAAACATATTTAATTACAATGTTTTTTATTAATAAATCTTTAGAACGACTTAGTAGACTATTTAGACATTTTATTTCCTATGATTTTTCTCTTAATCATAAGTATCAAAACAAGAATCAAGTTACAGATTCCAATACTGTTTTAAGATTGCTTAAGTATAATAAATTTGTACCTGAGTATATTATTGATGTTGGTAGTGGTTATGGGCAATGGACAAATAAACTTCTTGAAGTATATCCTTCTTCAAATTTTTTTTTATTTGATGCTGATATAAGCAATAAACCTAGTTTGGAAAAACTAAAATTAAAATATAAAAACCTAAATTATGAGATATGTCTTTTAACAAATAATGTTGAATATTATAATTTTTATAATATGGGTTACGGTTCTTCAATTTTTGAAGAGAATACTAACCACGCTAGAAAAATAGAGAAGATAAAATCAACTACCTTAGATATTGTACTGCCTTTAGAATTAAAAAATTATTCAAATAATTTGATTAAAATTGATGTACAAGGAGCTGAATTAAAAGTAATTGATGGTTTAAAAAATAATTTAAATTATTTCGAGGTAATTATATTAGAAGTATCAGTTCATAATTATAATAAGGGTTCACCTCTTTTTAACGAGGTCATGAATTACATGAAAGCGAAGAATTATAGGTTATATGATATATTTGATTTAAAAAGACTTGGTGATAATAAGTCTTTTCTTTTACAGTTTGACTGTATTTTTGTCAGAGAAGGATCAAATTTGCTAAATGTTAAATTTTAATGTTATTTAATGCATTATTTTTAAATAAATTTGCCTCTTGTATATATCTTCTTACCATTTGAGTAGTCTTATGACCTGTCATAGCCATAATATTCCTTTCTTCCGCACCTGCTTCTGCTGCTGACGTTGCGAAACCTGATCTTAGGCTATGACCACCATATTTATTTGGATCTAATCCTGCTATTGATATGTATTTTTTTATTATTAGTGCAACTGATTTATCAGATATATCAAAAATTTTATCTTTTTGAATATTTTTAAAATTAAGCCAATTTTTAAGGTTTATTACTGGGCAATATTCTGAATTTTTAAAATAGGGGATTGCTTTTATATGTCCTTCTCCCGATTGATCTGTTTTTGATTTTTTAATAAATATTTTTAAACCTTCAGAAACAAATTCAAGATCTTCATAGTCTATATTTACCAGCTCAGACCTTCTAAAGCCGCCTGAAAACCCAATAAGTATCAAGGATTTATTCCTTATTTTTAATAAATCTTTAGTTTCATATTCATCTATTACTTTAATTAACATTTTTAAATCATTGATTAATATAGGTTTTTTTGCTTTTTGATATGAACCATAAACCCTTTTTATCCCTAACAGATTTTCCATAATTATTGGGTGTTTTGAATCTAAATAATGACCTTTCATTTTGTGAACCACTTTTATAGAAGCAATTTTTCTCTTTAAAGTGCTGAATTTAGAAGTTTTAGACAAATGAGTTAAGTAAATAGATAATACTTTAGGCTCTGTTGGTAGTGGATTAAGACCATTATTTCTGCAGAATAATGTAAAACTTCTAAAATCAGATTCATAAGCTCTTATTGTGTTATTTGACTTTGAATTCTTTAAATTTTTGAGCGTTTCAATTTCTAGCTTTTTAACATCTGTGATAAGATCTTTCATAAATTTCCGATAACCATTAATTATCGGAAACTATAATATAACACATTTTACAAGTCAAGCATTTAATGTAAAAGTATCTCAATGCCTAAATATGTATTAATCGGTCTGATTGTTGTTATTGGAACATTTCTAATTATGAATTACTGGCCAAAATTAAAAGAACAAACAAAAAATCGTATTTTAATGATTATTTTTGGCATATTTTTTATAAGTATTTTTGTTTTGCTATTTTTATTAATGTTTTGAGGTTAATTGATAGATATTATTAGTATTTTAGTTGCTGGGATATTTTCATGCATAATTCTTGATATTCTAGGTTATTTACTCAAATTGATGGGTATTCCAGAACCATCGTGGGGAATTGTTGGAAGATGGACTTATTATATGCTTAAAAATGCTACTTTTTATAACCCAAATATTGCTCATATGCCTAATTTTAGGTATGAAGTTTTACTTGGTTGGATTTTTCACTATTATGTATCGATTTGTTGGGCTGTAATCTATTATTTTTGTTTTTTAATGGTAGGTATAAAAATGACATATTTTTCAGGCTTTATATTTGGAGCTCTCACAACACTAGCTCCATTACTGATATTTCTACCATTTACAGGACAGGGAGTGTTTGCAAATAAGACTGGAATACCCATTAAAACATCAATTATGTTTCTAATCAGACATTCAATTTATGGAATTGCTATGTATGAAGGTTTTAGATGGTTTAGTTAAAGCTTTAGATTAAGTTATCCCCATTATTCAACCCTGTGAAAAACTAAGTATATTCAACGATAAAGTGATACATACAACCTACTCTATCTGATATTTTCTAAAATGAATTAAGAGGCAACTCTTAACTGACCATCTGGGGAAAAACCGAGAGGTTCAAGCCCAGAGGGCAGAAAGCCTTGCAGAGTAGCGCTAAAATTGTAAGGTGGACGGCATGGCGGTAGCGCATACAACGACGTGCCAAAAACTACTGTTCTTTGTACCTGAAAAGGTGCAAGGAAACAGGGTTTTTTTCATTTATGATCCTTAAAGGTACAAAATTTCAATTAAAAGTATGGAAATACCTTAAATCTATCCCTAAAGGTGAATTAAGGACATATTCTCAAGTAGCAATAGCAATCAAAAAGCCAAAAGCAGTAAGAGCTGTAGCAAATGCCATAGGAAAAAATCCTTATGCTCCAAAAATACCTTGTCATCGGGTAATAAGGTCAGATGGCTCTTTAGGTGGTTATTCAGGTAAAGGCGGGATAAATACCAAGAGAAAATTGCTAAAATTAGAAGGTATTTTGCTCTAAAAATGTCAAATACCAACGTTTTTTTATAAATATACAATATTTAGTATTGATTTTATAATATCGCCTATAAGTTGCACTGCAAAATTACAAATGCTTAAAATAGACCCAATTTTGGGCTTTTAAACGGTATATTCGAATATTGCAGAGCTATTTCAAAATCTCCTTTTTCCCCTAAAAATTTAATTATGATTATTTAAAAAAACTTTAAAAAAATCTCTTTGAAACATGTAATTATCAAAATATTGGCATATTTGCTTGTTTTTTAGTTATTTATCACTAAATTTTAGTAATTCTAATTTTATTTTAAAACTGGTATTTATTCCCCACTCTATTCTCATCAGATCTTATTTAATTTGGAAAAATTTATGAATTAATCTATTAAAAATAAGACTTTTTTTAAGGTATTAATTGCTAAGATAAAAAAATGAAAAATATTCTATAATATAATCAATTTTAAAAAAAGTATGAAATTTCAATTATATATAATATAAACATAAAGTGATACATTAATATATTAGTAAATGTTACTTACCTAAATAAAGTCTTGATAAGTAATACTCTCTTCTAGAAATATAAATACCACAAAGGACTATTATAGAAAGACCTAAATATGTCCAATTATCAGGCAATTCTTTAAATATATAATAACTGAGCAAAATATTGGTAATAATTTCAGTATAGCCAAGGGGAGCTAATTTAGAAGCATCAGCGTATTTAAGAGACAGAATGATAAAAAGATGGGCAATAGCTGCTATAAAGCCAATTAAAGCCATCATAATCCACTGAATATTTGATGGCTGTATCCAAACACCGGGCATAAATAAAGACATGACAATAGTCCCTACTGTGCCAGCAAATAATAAAGTTAATAAAGTATTATCAGAGGTACTTAATTTTCTTGTAATAATTAAATAAAAACCATAGCAAATACCATTACCCAAGGCTGCTAATGTAGCTAAATTAATCTCTATAAATCCAGGTCTAATAACAATTAAGGTACCAATAAATCCCATGGATACAGCTGTCCACCTTCTTAGGCCTACTTTTTCGTTTAAAAAAAATGGGGACATTGCGGTTACACAAATTGGGGCTACAAATGCTAGTGTTAAGGCCTTAGGTAAAGAAATCTCAGATATTGCAAAAAAAAATAAATATGTTGAAAATACAAAAATTAATCCTCTTATCAATTGAAGCATAGGTTTTTTACTCCAAACCATGGATTTTCTATCAAAAAAAAGCATTATGGAGAGTGCAAAAACAACTGTAAAAAAATATCTAGCCCAAGTAATTTGCAAAACATCCATAGATGAACTTAAATATTTTGCCAAAGCATCCATAAATGGAACAATCATCCAAGCTGATGCATTTAGAATAACAGCCTTCATATGAAAATCTTATCTCTTAATTAAAGTATTTTAAAGCAAAGAATACTGTTATAGGTACAGTTACAAGAGACATTAAAGTTGAAACAACTATTGTGCTAGATATATTATCAACAATTTCCTTAGGTGAATACATTGAAGCAACAAGATAACAAAGTATTGCACTTGGCATAGATGACTGAATTAAAAGAACACCAGCAGCAAACCCAGAAAGGTTAAAAAAAGAAATCAGCGAAAAGCCAATTAGTGGCCCTATAATAACTCTTCCAGTAGATGTAATTAAAGCATCCTTAAAGGAGAAAACTTTCATTTGTGTTAATGAAACACCTAAAGACATTAAAATCATTACTATCATTCCATAAGCAAGAAGCATAACAGTATTTAATACAAATATTGGCAAAGGTATTTCGTAATATAGAAAAATAATGGTAGCAATTATTGCATAAAATGATGGACTTTTTATTATAACCTTTAAATCAAACTCACGTTTAGCCAAAAAAATATTAAGAGTAAAATGAAGAAGAACGACCAAAGAAGATATAGCTGCCGCAATGCCCATACCCAATTTACCATATGCAAATAAGCATATTGGAATACCCATATTGCCTGTATTGGGTAAAAAAAATGTTGGTAGTTCTCTCAAATAATCCTTCTTCATCAAAATTAAAAAAATTAGCCCAACTATTAAAAAAGAGGATAAAAGAATTACTGCATATAAAAAATACTCTGAAAACATTGCAAAAGTTACACCGCTTGCCGAAATAGAGAATATAACTATAGATGGCGTTCCAAAATTAGCAGAATAAGTAGTTATAAATGATGTATCAAAATTTGGATTTTTTTTACCTAAAAAATATCCGATACCAACTATAAAAAAAACTGGAAAAAGAACTTCAAATAATTTTAAATAAAGTTCCATTAAAATAATCGAATAAGAACAGGATTTTTAATAATATTTTTATTTGATTTAAATGATTTAATGGATCTTTGAGCGTCTAATTCATTTGCATTATGAGTAATAAGAACAATCGTAGCTGTCTTACTTTTATGATCAGGTATTTGTATTAATCTTTGAATAGAAATTTTATACTTCGCCAGAATCTTAGTTATGGAAGATAAAACACCTGGTTTATCCTTAACTTCTAATCTTAAATAAAGAGAATTTGATGATTGGTATTTATTAAATATTTTAGGTTTTAATCTTTTATTTTTAGATATACCAAAAGGATATTTTATATTTCCTCTCAATATAGATAATAAATCAGACATTAAAGCAGAGGATGTTGGTCCTGGTCCAGCCCCCTCTCCTTGCAATACAGACTCTCCAATAGGTGAACCATTTAATATAACAGCATTCATTACACCATCTACATTTCCTATATAAGAATTTTTTTTAACTAAACATGGATGAACTCTTTCAAAAATACTATTATTTATAATCTCAGTTATACCTAATAATTTTATTCTAAAATCTAACTGATCAGCAATTTTAATATCTGCATAATCGATGTTTTCAATACCTTCCATTAAACATTCAGATTTTGAAATTTTCTTATTGAAAGCTAATGATGTCAAAATTTTTATTTTAGCTAACGCATCATAACCGTTAAGATCTAATTTTGGGTTTCCAGGTTCAGCATAACCTAGTTTCTGTGCCATCTTCAGAACATTTTTGAAACTATCTTTAGTTCTCTCCATTTCTGACATGATATAGTTACAAGTACCGTTAAGTATGCCATAAACTTTTGTGATTTTATTTGTAGCCAAACCTTCTTTGATTGTTCTTACAATAGGAATACCACCTGCAACAGATGCCTCAAATTCTAAATTAACTTTATTTTTTTCAGCTAATTCTCCCAGTTTATCACCATGTTTTGAAATTAATGCTTTATTTGGAGTTATAACATGAATTTTATTTTTAAGAGCTGTCTCAATAATTTTTTTTGATATACCATCTGATAAACCTATAGCTTCGATTACTATATCTAAGTTTTTAATCTTCAAAATATCTAGAGGATTTGAATAAAAAATTTTCTTATTAATTTTAAATTTTCTTTTCTTGTTTTTATTTTTAGCCGATATAGCTATAACTTTGATTCTCTTTCCAGTTTTAGTTTCAATATCTTTCTTTTTTGAATTTAACTCATTTAGAACATATGATCCAATTTGTCCAAGTCCAATAACAGCAATATTTATATTTTTATTCATTAAATTAATCTAATTTAGGAAAATTGCTGATCTTACCATATTTAATAACATTTTTTTTAAATTCTTCAAAAGATGTTTCATTTTCAAAGTTTAATTTCGAAATATCTTTGTCGGTACTGTCTTCCTCAATATTCCACATAGAAACAGGATGATTTAGTGAACAATGTGATAATGAAAATATTAATAAAATTATAAAAATATATTTAAACATTTAGACCTTCGCTCTGATTAAAGCCATAATAATTATTCATATTTTGTACAGCTTGACCACCACCACCTTTAATCAAATTATCAATTGCAGACAATATTATTATTTTATCTTTATATTTGCTTTTACAGACAGAAATAAAGCAATTATTGGTGTTGATAACATCATTAGTACTTAAGAAAGTATTTATTTTACAGATTTTTATAAATTTATGATTCTTATATTGGACATTTAGAACATTAATTATTTTGTTTATGTTAATACCCTTTTTTAAATCAACATAAATAGTACTTAAAATTCCTCTAAACATCGGTGTAAGATGTGGAGTGAAATGAAATTTATTTTTTTTACCAGTTTTAAGATCAAGCTCTTGTTGAATTTCAGAATTATGTCTATGATTTGCTAATCCATAAGCACTCAAAGACTCATATAAATTTTTATCTTTATATTTTTTATGTACACCTCTACCCGCTCCTGAATAACCAGATTTCGAGTCAATAATAATTGATTGATTATTAATTAAGTTTTTTTTTATTAGCGGAATTAATGGAATTAATACAGATGTAGGGTAGCATCCAGGACAAGATACTATTGGAAATTTTTTAATTAATTGACCACTAATTTCGGGTATAGAGTAAATACTTTTTTTGATTTGATTTAATGCTTTGTGTTTGATTTTATACCATTTTTCATAATCATTTTTATTGTTAAGTCTAAAATCAGCTGCTAGATCAATTAGCAAATTATTTTTATTTAAAAATTTTGAAATAGATTGTGCCTCACCATTTGGCAATGCTGTAAATATTATATCCACATCTGATAAATATTCTTTTTTAAATTTTGAAATTTTTGGTAATTTATATTTTTTTAATTCTTGTTCAAAGGAATCTATTTTTTTTCCAACAGAAGTACTTCCACATAAATATTTAATATTTATTTTTTTATGTGTACAAAGAAGTTTAGTTAATTGTAACCCTATATATCCAGTAGCACCACATATAAGAACGTTTTTCTTTCCCATAATTTAATATAACAGTTGAAATTTAAAAAGAAATTATCTTTTAGAAAACTGGTAACTTTTTCTAGCTTTTGCTCTGCCAGGTTTTTTTCTCTCTACAGATCTTGAATCTCTTGTCGTAAGTTTTTCTTTACGTAACGTTGATTTTAATGTTTCATCAAATTTAAGTAAAGCTCTTGAAATACCATGTACTAAAGCTCCAGCTTGACCAGTTTGTCCTCCACCTACAACTTTAGATCTAACATCGTAATCAGTTGATTGATTAATTATTTCAAAAGGTCTTAAAATTTGCATTACATGATTAGCTCTTGGAAAATAGTCGTTTAAAGATTTACCATTTACATAAAATTTACCCGAACCTTTTTTTAACCAGACTTTAGCTACAGATTTTTTTCTTCTTCCTGTTGCGTATTTACTATCTTTAAAGTCTAATTTTATTTTTGGTGTAGATGTTTGGGAAGATTCCATATTAATTTCTTACAACGTTTTTTTGATTAAGCTTACCGATTTCAATTATTTTTGGATTTTGAGCAGTGTGAGGGTGTTCTTCTCCGGAATAAATCTTTAGTTTAGTTAATTGTTTTTTCCCTAGAGCACCTGAAGGTAACATTCTTTTAACAGCTAACTTTAATACCTCACCCGGTTTTTTTTCGCTCAATTTTTCAGGTGTTATTTCTTTAATACCACCAGGGTATCCAGTGTGTCTGTAATATTTTTTATTTTGAAATTTATTTCCCGTAAATTTAATTTGGTCTACATTTTTGATTACAACAAAATCTCCATGGTCCATGTGAGGAGTATATGTTGTTTTGTTCTTCCCTCTTATAATTTTTGATACAACTGTTGCTAGTCTGCCTACAACGGCACCTGTGGCATCGATTTCAAACCACTCGCAATTTATCTCATCTTTTTTAACAAACTTTGTCATGAATGCGGGATTAATACTTATAATTACTTATATTGTCAAATTATTATATTTTGGTTGGACTGAATGGTTGATTGAATTATCACCATTTATTAGTAATAATAACGTGATAAAAACGAACTCACAAAATTATAAATTAAAGGAGTCTAATGAGTGATAAAAAAAAAGAATTAAAACCAAATACTTATAAATTTGATACCCTTAGTTTACATGCTGGTTATCAGCCACACAAAAATGCTGGCTCAAGACAAGTACCAATATATCAAACCACATCATACCTTTTTGATGATGTTGATCACGCGGCTGCTCTTTTTAATTTAGAAAGAGGCGGACATATTTATAGTAGAATTTCAAATCCAACTGTTGGTGTATTAGAAGAAAGGGTTGCATCACTTGAGGGTGGTACAGCAGCATTAGCTACATCTTCAGGAATGAGTGCAATATTTTTGACAGTTATGACATTATGTGAAGCAGGAGACCATTTAGTTGTATCATCTCAACTTTATGGAGGAACTGTAAACTTATTTAGATTAACTTTACCTAAATTTGGAATTAAATGTACATTTGTTAAACCGAGAGATACTGAAGGATTTAAAAAAGCAATTCAAAAGAATACAAAAGGTATTTTTGGAGAACTTGTTGGAAATCCAGGCAATGAAATAATGAACATGCCTGAAATTGCAAAAATTGCTCATGACGCTGGAATTCCATTGATGGTTGATGCAACTTATCAAACTCCTTATTTATGTAAACCGTTTGAGCATGGCGCTGATATAGTAATTCATTCACTAACAAAATGGATGGCAGGTCATGGATCTTCTATGGCGGGAATATTAGTTGAAGGTGGAAAATTTGATTGGATGCAAAATGATAAATTTCCAACAATGACAAAACCTTATGAGGGATATCATGGATTATCTTTTGCAGAGGAATTTGGCCCAACTGCTTTTACAATGAAAGCACGAGCTGAGGGTATGAGAGATTTTGGTCCTTGTTTAAGTCCTCAAAATGCATGGAATGTTTTACAAGGCATAGAAACTTTGTCAGTAAGAATGAAAAAACATTGTTCAAATGCAGAAGAAATGGTTAAATATTTATCAAACCATGAAAGTGTTGCTTGGGTATCACATCCAAGTGCACCTAATCATCCAGATGCTGAGCTTGCTAATAAGTTACTTCCAAATGGTAAAGGTTCTATGATTGCATTTGGTATTAAAGGTGGAAAAGATGCTGGTGTTGCATTTATTAATAACGTAAAATTAGCATCACATTTGGCAAATGTAGGCGATACAAGAACTTTAGTTATTCATCCTGCATCTGGAACCCACTCACAAATGGATGAAGCAACTTTGAAGTTTGCTGGATTATCCCACGACATGATTAGATTATCAGTAGGTATTGAAGATATTGATGATATAAAAAATGATTTCGAGATTGGTTTTAGAGCAGCAAGAAAACCAAGGCTTGTTTCAAATCAATGAAATTTAAAGTAAATGGACATGAGGCATTTGCCTCTACAGGTGGAAGACCATTTGATAAAAAAAAACCATTAATAATCTTTGTGCACGGAAGTGGCTTAACCCATATGACCTGGGTTCTTCAAACAAGATATTTTGCTTTTCATGGATATAACTCTTTAGCGGTTGATCTACCCGGTCATGGGCTTTCAGGTGGTAAAAGTCTCAAATCAATCGAAGAAATGGCAGATTGGGTAAGTGATGTAATTGATGCTGTTGGTCATAAAGAAGCTTCGTTGGTAGGACACTCACAAGGATGTTTGGTAACAGTAGAATGCACATCAAGGTATCCTAATAAAATTAAAACTTTGAGTTTGATGGGTGGAGCTGGTGCTATACCTATGAACCCAGAGTTACTTTCATTAGCTGAAAATAATGATCCTAAGGCAGTAGATTTAATGATGGATTGGGCGCATGGTCCAGCGGGGCACTTTGGAGGACATCCAGTGCCTGGACTTTACCATATTAACACAGGGACAATGCTTGCAAAATCGAGAACAATAGAAAATACATTAGGCGTAGATTTTAGAGCTTGTGATAATTATAAAAATGGATTTGAGGCAGCTAAAAAAATTAAATGCCCTACTCTATCAATATTAGCGACGGACGATAAAATGTGTCCTGTTAAAGAGGGAAAAAAACTAGCTAATTTAATTGATGGTAGTCAAGTTGATATAATTGATAACTGTGGTCATATGATGTTGTTAGAAGAGGCAGATAGAGTATTAACTGTTCTTAAAAAATTTATAACTACAAATTATCCCCCATTATCAAGTTAAATTTAAGCTTGATTGTATTTTTTCATTTTAGTTTAATACATTATTAAACAGGAGGGAAAATATGAGTAAAAATAAAAATCCAGAAACAATAGCATTACATGGCGGAGATTATAGAAGTGATCCGGCTACAACAGCAGTAGCAGTTCCGCTATATAGAACAACATCTTATCAATTTAATGATACAGACCATGCTGCAAATTTATTTGCACTAAAAGAATTTGGAAACATATACACAAGAATTATGAATCCAACAAATGACGTACTTGAAAAAAGAGTTGCTGCTCTTGAAGGAGGGCTTGCAGCTGTAACCGTTGGTTCAGGACAAGCAGCATCAACGTTTGCCATAATGAACGTGTGTCAATCAGGTGATAACTTTATTAGTTCAACTGATCTATATGGGGGAACGGTTAACTTATTCACTCACACACTTAAAAAATTAGGTATCGAATGTAGATATGCAGATCCCTCAGATCCAAGTAATTTTGAAAAATTAATTGACGATAAAACTAGATGTTTTTATGCAGAGACCTTGCCAAATCCATACTTAAGAGTATTTCCAATTAAGGAAGTTTCAGATATTGGAAGAAAGCACAATATTCCATTGATTATGGATAACACAGCGGCACCAATTATTTGTAAACCTCTAGAACATGGTGCAGCAGTAGTAGTTCACTCACTTACTAAATTTATTGGAGGTCACGGTACGGTCATTGGTGGAGCTCTTGTTGACGGTGGTAATTTTGACTGGACAAAGGATCCAAAAAGGCAACCATTATTTAACGAGCCAGATGCTAGTTATGGTGGAGCAAAATGGGGTGAAGTCGTACCACAATTAACAGGTGCAAATGTTTCATTTGCTGTAAGAGCTAGAGTGTGTCTATTAAGAGATTTAGGAGCCCCTTTAGCGCCTGATAATGCTTGGGGAATTATTCAAGGTCTAGAAACTGTTCCATTAAGAATGCAACAACATTGTTCTAATGCAGAGAAAGCTGTTGCATTTTTACAAAAACATAAGAATGTAGAGAGAGTAATCTACCCAACTCTTCACAAAGGTGAAATTGGTGAAAGATCTAAAAAATATATGAAGGGTGGTAATGGAGCTCTTGTAGGTATCGAGGTTAAAGGTGGTGTTGAAGCAGGTAAAAAATTTATAGAATCATTAAAAATGTTTTACCATGTTGCAAATATTGGAGATGCTAGAAGTCTAGCTATACATCCTGCAACTACTACTCACAGTCAATTAACTGAAGAGGAACTTTTAGCAGCAGGTGTAACACCTGGATATGTAAGATTATCTATCGGTATAGAACACCCGGATGATATTATAGCTGATCTAGATCAAGCTTTAGGCGCGTCTGGAAAGCCTAGTTTGAAAGCTGTAAGTTAGGTTTTGTATTTATAAATAAAAAATAGATACAAGACGCAACTAAAAAAATAGAACTTATTTGGTGCATAGATGCAATTAATATCTGTGCACCATATAATAGAGTAAATATTCCTAAAACAATCTGTAAAATAATAAAAAATCCTAAAATGTTGACTGATTTATATAAATCAGTTTTTTTATTCCTATAAATGTAAAATAATAGATACAGATAAAATAATCCGATTAAATAAGCTAATTTTCTATGTATAAATTGTACCAAGGAAGGATCGCTGAATGCAGATAATTTAAATAAATTAATAATACTATTATCATTTGGAAAAATTGAGTTGCCCATTAACGGCCAAGAATTATAAATTTTACCTGCATCCATTCCTGAGACAAATGCACCAATAGAAATTTGTAAAAAAACTAAGAATAGGAAACTTAAGGGGAATATTATACTGATAGTATTTTGAAAATTATTTTTAACTTTTATTTTTAAATAATTCCAAAAAATTAAAGATAAAATAAGAAAAGCTACTAATAAATGTACTGATAATCTAAAATGACTAACATCTACTCTATCAATTAAACCACTGCTTACCATATACCATCCTATAAATCCTTGAAAACATATCAAGGCAAAGATGAAATAAAGGTTCAATAATTTTTTAAATTTAATTTTAAATGTGAAATAAATTAGTGGTATTAGAAAAGCTAAACCTATTAACCTTCCCATAAATCTATGAGCCCATTCCCACCAAAAAATAACTTTAAATTCTTGCATACTCATATCATAATTTTGTAATTTAAATTCAGGTATCTCTTTGTATAAATCAAAATACATAATCCATTGAGAATTATTAAGCGGTGGAAAGAAACCAGAAAATAATTGCCATTGAGTAATTGATAAACCAGAATCAGTTAATCTCGTTAAACCTCCAACAACAATCATTGCTGAGATTATCCAAAACATGCTTATAAGCCATATTGATATTTGATTATTAACCTTTAGATTTTCAGTATACATAAAGGGATAAATATAATAATTTTTGAATTATCCAAATATATAAATGTCGCCATTAAAAAAACAAAAACTCAGTGAAATAAGAAAAGAACTAGATAAATTAGACAATATATTAATAAAAATTATCAAGAAAAGAACCAACTTAGTTAAGAGAGTTTTGGCACTTAAAGAAAGAAAAAATCAAATAGTTGATCAGAAAAGGATTAAATTAATCCTTAAAAATATTAAACATAAATCAATTAAAAATAATATTGATCCTAAAATTACTAATAAAATTTGGAAAAATATGATTTACGCCTATATTGATTTTGAGCGCAGAAATTTTAATAAAAAAAAATAGTTTACTTGCTATAAGGTGGTAATTTTTTTTCTATGAAAACTTCATGTTTCCTTGTTGAAGGATTGTATTTCTTAGCTTTTAATTTTACCTTAGCTTTTTCACCACCTGCTGGTTTTTTAACATAATAAAAAAAAGGACTATCGGGTTTTGCTTCAGGTACTAATCTAACTTTAATATGTGTTTTTTTTGCCATTTTGATTCTTAATATCTTTTATTATATTTTTAATGTTATTAACTTTTGATTTAATAATATTATTTCGTCTTATAGTCGTATTGTAAATTTCGTCAACATCAGAGTCGTCAGAATTTAAAACTTTTTTAGCACCTTTTAACGTCATGCCTTTCTCTTTTAGTAAATATTTGATTTTTTTTAGAACATTTACTGAATTTTCATCATAATATCTTCTATTTCCCGAAAATATTTTTGGTTTAATTTGTTTGAATTCTTTTTCCCAAAAGCGAATTGTATGAGTAGATAATGATCCTTTTCTCTTATCAATAAGATTTAGTATTCGAGCAACTTCCCCAATAGTTTTATATTTACTGTTTTGATTTGAGCTACGCATTATTATTAATATAGTTTTTAAATTCTTTTGAAGCTTTAAAAATAATTACATTTCTTTCAGAAATTATTTTTGTTTCTTTAGTTTTGGGATTTCTTCCTATCCTTTGTTTTTTTTTTCTTAAAGAAAATGTGCCAAATTTAGAAATCTTAACTTTTTTATGTTTAATTATATTTTTAAGAATAATCTCAAATATATCCTCTAATAGTGTTTCACTAATTTTTTTTGAAAATCCAATCTGCATATAGATGGAATTGATAATATCTTTTTTTGTTAAATTAACTCTCACTTATTTAATATTTTCTTTAATTTGATCTATTAAATTTCCTCTAATAGTTTTTTCGCAAACTTTTAATGAATTAGCAAAACCAACTGAGTCAGTTGAACCATGGCTTTTAATAACGGGTTTATCAAGACCTAGTAATATAGCACCATTATATAATCTTGGATCAAGTTTATTTTTAAAATTCTTTAAATTATTAAAGTTAATAAAAGATGAAATTTTACCGAGTATTGAAGAAGTTAAAGCTTTTTTTAACTCACCTATAATGAAATTTGATGTTCCCTCAGCTGTTTTAAGTGCAATATTGCCTGTAAAACCATCAGCTACAATTACGTTTACATTACCTTCCATAATATAATTTCCCTCTATATATCCTTTAAAATTAAATAGTTCATATTTTTTTTCACTAAGGAGTTGGTAGGTGTCCTTTATCATTGCATTACCTTTTAATTCTTCTGAACCAATATTTAACAATGCTACATTTGGTCTTTCATTTGGAAATAAAGCTTTTAATAATGCAGAACCCATTATTGAAAAATCAATTAAGTTTTTTGAACTACATTCAATATTTGCCCCTAAATCTAAAACAACGTTCATTCCATTTTTACTTGGCCAAACAGCAGATAGTGCAGGCTTGTCAATATTTTCAATCATTCGTAAATTAAGTTTGGATATTAAGAAAAGTGCACCAGTATTGCCAGCTGAAACTATTGCGTGTGCTTCATTTTTTTTTAATGATTCAATGGCTAACCATAAACTTGTATCCTTTCCTCTTTTTGCAGCCTTTAAAGCTGAGTCTTCTCCTTCAACAATTTTATCTGTATGTACTATGTTAAATTTTTCTCCAGACAGTTTATTTTTTAACATTATTGGGTTTATAAGATTTTTGTCACCAAAAATCTTATAACTAACATCCTTAGATGATTTGGAATGTAAGCTGATACCTTCAATTATTTTTTTTGGTGAATCATCACCCCCCATTGCATCAACAGCAATTATTATAGGGTTTTTCATAAATGACTACTCTTTAGGATCTAAAACCTGTCTACCTTTATAAAAACCAGTTTTTAAATCTAAATGGTGAGACAATCTATATTCACCTGATTTTTTATCTTCAATTATATTTTTCGGTGACACTTTAATATGAGAACGTCTTTTACCAGCTCTTGATCTCGTTATTTTACGTTTTGGTACAGCCATAATTAAAATTTAGTTTCTAATATATCTTTTGTAAAGTTTTTTAAAGGATTTTTTAATAAATATTCAACATATTTATCAAAGTAATTTACTAAATAAACATTATTCTCTTTAATATTCATCAAATCTGCCATTATTGTAATTTTATTATTTACATCAAGGTTCTCCCATTTGTCAATTTTATCTAAAATGGAAAAAAACATATTAACATAATCTTTCATTTTTTTATTAACTGATACATCACCATAACCAATTTCTCTTATTGATAGTTCTATTTGTCTAATTACAAAATCAAATAATTCTTGAGCATTGTCTTTATGATGTTGATTTTTATAAATTTTAAGAAAAAAACCAAAATGAAATAACAATATGATTAGTCTATCAGAAAATGTATCTTTATTTTTTAAGCTTAAATAGATTTTTTTATTTCTAGTTAATTTTATTAAATTATTGTAAATATTTAAATAATTTGTTTGCATATGAAAAATATAATATTTATATTTATTTTTTTTCTTACACTGAATTGCTCAATAAATAAAGTTTCTAATACTCATGGCTCAAGATTCATTGAAAAAAAATATGAAATTATCAAAATCAATAAGACAAATAAAAATGATGTAAGGCAATTACTTGGTCCTGCATCATCTGAAAGTAAATTTGGTAACACCTGGTTTTATATTGAAAGTAAAAAAACTAATCAGTCATTAATTAAATTAGGAAAAAAAAAAATAGAAAAAAATAATATTTTAATATTAGAGTTTAATTCGATGGGTCTAATCAAGGATAAAAAACTTCTTGATTTAAACAATATGAATGATTTGAAAATTGCTGAAATAAAAACAGAGAAAAAATTTTCACAAGATAATTTTGTATATAATATTTTAAACACTTTAAGGGAAAAAATTAACGCTCCGACAAGACGTAACAGAGAAAAGTAATGGCGGTCCCTAGGGGAATCGAACCCCTCTTTCATGGATGAAAACCATGTGTCCTAACCGATAGACGAAGGGACCAGTGCTGGATCTTTTATTGTAATTTTTAAAATTAATCAAGTAAGTCAAATAACTTTTTTTACAAGTACTAATTCAGATTTATTGTGTGCAACAATTGTCTCAGTAATATATTTATTATTCTCTCTAATTACTCCATTCATTAAATCTCCTGACGTTATTCCTGTTGCACAAAAAATACTTTCACCTTTCACGATATCATTAATTTCATATTTCTTATTTAAATCTTCTATCCCCATTTTTTTTGCACGAATTATATCGTTTTTAGTTTTGAATAAAAATCTACCTTGAAAATTACAATTTAATGTATCTAAAGCAGCTGCTGTGATTACTCCTTCTGGACCTCCGCCAATACCCATAAAAATATCTACATTAAATTTTTTATTTGTAACTAGTAATGCTCCAGATATATCTCCATCGGTTATAAATTTTATGTTAACATTTAATCTTTTTAATTCTTCTATAACCTTCTTGTGTCTTGGTCTTGATAAAATACAAACCGTTATCTCTGAATTTTTCTTATTTGTAATTTCTGAATAAATTTGGATATTTTTTTCGACAGTAAAATCAATATCAATAGATCCTTTTGGAATATGTTTCCCAGTCGCAATTTTATCCATGTACGTTTCTGGAGCATTTAATAAATTACCTTTTTTAGCTACCGCAAGAACAGACATTGATCCAGGTAAATTTTTTGCAACAAAATTTGTACCTTCAACGGGATCAACAGCTATATCTATTTCAGGCCCCATACCATTACCAAGTATTTCACCAATATAAAGCATTGGTGCGTCATCCAACTCACCTTCACCTATTACAACCTTGCCAGAAATATTTAATCTATTTAATTGGTCTCTCATAGTATCAGTAGCAGCTTTATCAGCTAAAATTTTTTCATTCTTACCAATGTAAGGATAGCAAGCTATTGCTGAGTTCGATGTTATTTCAATAAGATTATTTAATAATTCTTTTGATAATTTCATTAATTATGTTTTTAATTCACTTTTGCTTTCACTATCTTCAGTCTGCAATTTATATTCAAATTCTCTCAATCTTTTATATACACTTGCTAGTTCAATAATTGTTGGCCATGCTTTCAAAATATATTGCATTGATCCTTCAACCCGTCCAAAAGCTCTTATAATTTGTTGCATAACACCAAGTGTAACTGCACCAGCAACAATTGCAGGAGCTAAAAAAACATAAGCAGACAATACATTTGCTTGTAAGTAAGCAATTCTACCAATATTAAAATAAAGATATCTAATATAACTCAGAAAATGAATACTTCTCACGTCGTTAAATAATTCATCAATTGACTTTGGTCTTACTGTTCCATCATCTTCAGCTATAACTAAAATTTTTCTATAAGCGGCCTCTTTTTTTTGAAGATCATATTCAACACCAACCAATCTTAAAATTAAACCCAAGATAATTAAAAAAATTGTTCCTCCTATAGACCAAATTAAAGCTCCTACAATCAATCCATATTCCCAATCTCCAAAAAAAAATATTGGTATACCTATACTTAAACCAAACAAAATTGGCATAAACTCAACTAATATCATTATTGCTTCAATAAGACTTGTTCCCAATGACTCCATTATTCTTGAAAATTTAATTGTGTCTTCCTGAACCCTTTGTGATGCACCTTCAATTTTACGAGCTTTTTCATATACACTATGATAGTATTCAACCATTGCTGTTCTCCATCTAAATAAATAATGTGATGTAAAGTAACTTACAATAACAGCAACTCCCACATACATTGCTGCAAGTACAATAAATGAAAATAAGCTTGCCCAGTACTCTTCAATTGTAATAGCATTTGGAGTTCCAAGTGCTTTTTGGATCATATCGTAGAATTCACCAAACCACTCATTTATTTTAACATCAATTTTTACTTGTACCCAAAGTGATGATAAAATTATAAATGAACCTATCCAAGACCATAAATACCATTTTTTGATTGTAAAGAATCTAAACATTATTTTATAAAGTTATCAGCATATGACTTTTTATTAATTTTTCGTGATTTAGGTTCAATAACCTCATAATCAATTTTGTTTTTTTTAGCATACTCTATAGCTAAATTTTTAGATTTAAATTCTAATTTTAATTCTGAGTAAGTGTCTGAGGAACTTTCCCATCCCATTAGTGGATTTTTACCTGGGTCATCAGTCAAAAATTCTATAATCCATTTGTTAAATTTTTTAATGCCTGATTGCATTGCAGTTTTAGAGGGTTTATAGATTTTAGCTTTTCTCATAAATTATGGTCGGGGCGGCAGGATTTGAACCTGCGACCCTCTGGTCCCAAACCAGATGCGCTACCAGACTGCGCTACGCCCCGATTGCAGTACTAATACAGCAGATAAAACAAAATTCAAAGGTTATATTGTTTACAAATTTCTCATAAATTTGTTATTTAATGCTATAAGAGATCATATGATCATAGAATGTCCCGAATGTAACAAAAAATTCAATCTTGACGAAAAATTAATACCTAAAAATGGTAGAGCACTTCAGTGCAGTAATTGTGACCATGTATGGCACTACAAAATTACCTTAAATAAAAACACAAACTTACAAAAAATATCTGAGGACAAAGACACTGAGTTAGATATAGATAAGTTTGAAAAAGTTGATGAAATTAAGATAAAAATCAACGATGATAATACTTCAGATATAAATGAAAAAGTTATATCAGAAATAAAAGCTGATGATACAGAAATTAAAAAAAATGAAGACAAAATAGATTATGAACAAGGTATAAAATTTAAGATGATATTTATATATTTTGTTATTTTAATAATATCCATTTTGGGACTGATCTTTTTATTAGACACATTTAAATATAATTTATCTAATGTATTTCCAGGTATTGTACCATTATTTGATAGTCTTTATGAAACTCTACTTGATTTAAAACTTTTTTTTAAAGACCTTACTAACTAAAGAATGATTCAAAAAATTACAAAAGGGTTTATATCGTTTTTTAAACTTGAAGCTGCAAGTGGAATAGTACTTCTTTTTGCAGCTGTAATTGCATTGGTTATAAGTAATTCTGAATTATCTAATCTATATTTCTCGACATTAGAGAGATATTTGTTTATTGGGATAAATAATTTTGGACTTAAGCTTTCTGTTTTACATTGGATAAATGATGCACTAATGGCAATCTTTTTCTTTTTTGTAACACTTGAAATTAAAAGAGAATTTTTACAGGGAGAGTTATCTAATATTAAACAAGCTTTGCTTCCTATAATTGCAGCAGTTGGTGGAATGGTAGTTCCTGCATTAATATATGTATTTATAAACTTAGGAGATGGAGAAACATTAAAAGGTTGGGCAATCCCTTCAGCTACAGATATAGCCTTTTCATTAGGTGTATTATCATTATTGGGCAAGAGAGTGCCTCTATCTCTAAAAGTTTTTTTAACAGCATTAGCAATTATAGATGATTTGGGAGCAATAGTTATAATAGCTCTATTTTATTCTGGCGATTTAAGTATTAAATATTTATCTTTGATGCTGCTAGCGTTTATAGTTCTATTAGTTATAAATAAATTTAACATAAAAAAATTTCTACCTTATTTGATAGTTGGAATTTTCCTTTGGGATTTTACGCATAATTCAGGTATTCACGCTACTATTGCTGGTGTATTACTTGCAATGACAATTCCTCATAGGAAAAAAGATAAAGATTTTTCACTTTTAATTAAAGTGGAACATGCAATAAGTCCTTATGTTGCATTTGGAATAATGCCTATATTTGCGTTTGCAAATGCAGGTGTATCTTTGGAAGGTTTATCTTTTTCATCATTACTAGATAAGGTTCCATTAGGAATAGTTTTAGGTTTATTTATAGGGAAACAATTAGGAGTTTTTATTTTTTCATACATATCAATTAAATTAAAAATTGCCCAAATGCCAAGTAATACAAGCTGGTATAATTTTTATGGTGTCGGTGTTTTAACTGGAATTGGTTTCACAATGAGTTTATTTGTTGGAAATTTAGCATTTGCTGAAAGTATGCAGTACATGGATGGTGTAAAAATTGGAGTTCTAACTGGGTCATTATTATCCACTTTATTTGGTTACTTTTTAATACTACTTACACCAAATAAGTAATTAAAATAATGAAAAAACTACAAATAATTGGAGCAACTATAATTATGTTTTTTTTTACAAGTTCATCACATGCAGATTATAAAAAAATCTTCTATGAATTTAAAATAAATAGTATTTCGGGCGAAGTAATAGATTTAAATGATTTTAAAGGTAAGCCTGTTTTAGTTGTAAATACTGCTAGTTACTGTGGATTTACTAAGCAATATGATGATATGCAAGAATTATGGGATAGATATCGAGATAAAGGGTTAATTGTACTTGGTATACCATCAAATTCTTTTAACCAGGAAAAGAAAAATAATAGTGATGTTAAAGAATTTTGTGAGGTTAAATTTAATATTAATTTTCCACTTACAGAAATAACCGAAGTAAAAGGTGATAATGCACATGAAATTTACAAATGGGCTAAAGCAAACCATGGAAAATCTGCAGTTCCAAAATGGAATTTTTATAAAATATTAATAAATAAAGAGGGTAAAATTGAAGATACATATGCATCTTTAACAAACCCAACATCAAATAAAATTATTAAGAAAATAGAAAGTCTATTAAATTAATATAGTCATTCCATCATGAGCAGGAGTTACATTTTTAGGTAACAATTTTTTTACTTCATTATAATCAATTTCGTTACTTAAATTTGTTAGAATTGTATTTTTGGGCTTAATTTTATTAATTAATTTCAAAACATCCTCTAAATTAAAATGAGTTGGATGAAAATTATATCTTAAACAATCTACAATAAGATATTTTAAATTTTTAAGATATTTTAAATCTTTGTTATCAATCTTATTAACATCAGGTGCATAAGCACATTTGTCATTAATTATATAACAAATACTTTTTATAAATCCATGATGAACCTTTAAGGATTTAATAATAATTTGTGTTTTTAAATCTTTAAGTAAATGTTTTTTTTTTAATGTTTTGGCATGAAGTATAGATGGATAATTTTTGTAATCTTTAAAACAATAACTAAAAGTATTTTTAAGATTTTTCTTTGTAATTTCATCGGCATAAATTGATATTTTCTTTCTATTTTTTAAAGAAAAAACTCTTAACTCATTAATTCCATGTGTTTGATCAGCATGAGAGTGAGTATAAAAAACTGCATCAATATTTTTAACTTTATTTTTTAATAATTGAGATTTTAAATCTGGAGATGTATCAATAAGAATATTTAAGTTTTTAGAACTTATTAAAGCTGAACATCTTGATCGTATATTTTTTTTATTCTTAGGATCACAATTTCCATAGTATCCATCAATTCGAGGTATACCTAAAGAGCTGCCACAGCCCAAAATGGTAAATTTTGTACTCATTTATTAAAAAATAATTTATTAAAATTATCAGTAGTTATTTTATCAAGTTCTGGAGCTTCAATATTTTTTAACTCCGACAGTTTTTTTAAAGTGTAACGGACAAAAGATGGTTCATTTTTCTTACCTCTCATTGGCTCAGGTGCTAAAAAGGGGCTGTCTGTTTCAATTAGTAATCTATCTAAAGGTAATTGCTTAAATGTATTTTGAAGATCAGTGCTATTCTTAAATGTAATGATGCCACTGGCTGAAAAATAAGAATTAAGCTCCATTAATTTTAAAGCTAATGTAAGAGAGCCTGTAAAACAATGCATGAGTATTTTTAAATTCTTATCTGAATTTTTTAATATTTCATACGTTTCATCTTCAGCATTTCTTGAATGAACAATTAAAGGAAAGTTTAATTCTAATGCAGCATCTATATGATTTTTAAAACTTGTTATTTGTTTATCTTTATCACTAATATTGTAATAAAAGTCTAAACCTGTCTCTCCCACTCCAATAATTTTATTATTTGATTTAATTTTACTTATGATTTCATCTTTAGAAATTTGATCATTATTTGTTTCATGAGGGTGTATACCAAAAGTTCCAAATATCATTTCATCTTTATCAACAATATCCAAAATTTTTGGGAAACCACTTAATTTTGTTGAAATTGTTAATACTTTATTAATTCCTTCTTTTTTGCATCTTGATAAAACATCATGGATATTACGGGCTAAATGTTCGTGATCAAGGTGGCAATGTGAATCAATCATTTTTTTCAATCTTTTTAAATAAAATGTCTAATTTATTCAATTTGAGACCTTTTTTAAGATAATTGTTTTCTTTTATAGTTTCAAAATTAATTTTTTCTTCGTTTATACCGAATATACTTAAAACTTTTAGAGATGATGATGGTATAATAGGATAAAGTAATATGGTTACTTTTCTAATTAGTTCCAAAGCAACATAAATAATTGTATTCATCCTTGATTTATCATTCTTTTTTTTCCACGGTTCTTGATCATTAAAATACTTATTTGCTGAAAATAGCTGCTCAACAATAAAATTTATGTATGAATTTAAGTCTTGATTATCTGAATACTTTACTAAATCATCATAATATTTAGAGTATTGATCTAAAATAATCTTATCATCCTCTGTTAAATTATCTATATCAGGAACTTCTAAGTTAGCATTCTTATCACAAAATGCCAAAACTCTTTGACACAAATTTCCATAATTATTAGCTAAATCACTGTTAATACAAGTTTCTAATTTTTCTTGTGAGATGTTTCCATCATTACCAAATGAAACTTCTTTGATTAAATAATATCTTAAAGGGTCTAGACCATAATTTTCTATAATCTCAAGTGGATCTAAAATGTTACCTTTGGATTTAGACATTTTTTCATCACCAGAAAGTATCCAACCGTGGCCAAATACTCTTTTTGGAGGTTCTATATCTGCAGCCAATAAGAAAGCTGGCCAATAAATAGCATGAAATCTTAATATATCTTTTCCAATTAGATGTAAATCTGCAGGCCAAAAAGATTTATATAAATCATCGTTTTCATTTGGGTAATTTAAAGCACTTAGATAATTTGTTAATGCATCCAACCAAACATAAATAACATGGTCTTTATTAGATGGAACTTTTATACCCCAATTAAACGATTTTCTACTTACAGATAAATCTTTTAATCCTGATTTAACAAAACTGATAACTTCATTTTTTCTTGTTGCAGGTAGTATAAAATCTGGATTTTTATTATAAAACTCAATTAATTTATCTTGCCAATTTGATAATTTAAAAAAATAAGATTCTTCCTCTACCCACTCTACTTTTGAACCTGAACTAATTGATTTTTTTATACCGTCTAAATCTTCAATTTCACTTTCTGTGTAAAATGCTTCATCTGATACGGAATACCAACCAGAGTACTTGGATAAGTAGATTTCACCTTTTTTTTCTAAAATATTCCATAGATTTTCAACAGATTTCGAATGTCTTTTCTCAGTAGTTCTTATGAAATCATTATTAGATAAATTTAATGTACCAGATAAATCTCTAAAGGTTTTACTTATTTCATCACAAAATAACAACGGATCCATTTTTTTCTCTTCTGCAGCTCGTTGTATTTTTTGTCCATGCTCATCTGTGCCAGTTAAAAAATAGACTTTAAAACCCTGTATTCTTTTTAATCTTGCAAAAAAATCAGCAATAATACTTGAATAAGCATGGCCCATATGCGGTTTTGCAGATGGATAGTAAATTGGTGTTGTAATGTAGTAATTTTTATTCACTTAATAATTTATCATTAAATTCTAGAAAAAAAGACTCAAAATCTAAGTTATATTTTTTAACTAAAGAAAGTTTTAGGTAAAAATATTTTTTTATTTTAAATGAAATTTTCTTATTCACGTTTATATTTTTATAGAAAAAAAGTTCAATAAATAAATTCAAATATTCTTTTATAAAATCATTAGATGTATATGATTTATTTTTGATGATATAGGACAATAGATCATCAATAGAGTTGTCTTTAATTGATAAATCGTTACTTTCTAAAAAGTTTATTAATGATATTAAAAAAGATGGAGAGTTATAATTGTTTACAAAATCTAAATTAATATCTTTATATATATCATTATTAAAGTGGTAATTCACAATCTCCATTACTTCTGAATTTAGTAAATTTAATTTAAATTCTAAACATCTTGATTTAAGAGTTTCCAAAGTTCTAAACTCTGAATTATTGATTAAAATGAAGAATATTTTGCTATTAGGTTCTTCAATTGATTTTAATAAAGCATTAGCAGAGTTAATTCCCAATAAATTAACATTTTCAATAATTATAAACCTTCTATCATTATTGAAAGAGGTTTGATTAGTGAATTGAATCATCTCTCTAATTTGATCTATATCAATTATTTTTTTATCATTTTTTTTATAAATCCTTAGAACATTGGGATATGAGTTAGAGGATATAAGTTTAGATATATTGTTACTCAAATTATATTCATAATTTTTTAAATTATAAAATTCTTTATTATCTTTAGAATAAAAATAATTTAAAAAGTGATTTACAAATAGCTTTTTTCCAATTCCCTTTGGACCATTTAATAAAATTTTATTGGGAAATTTTTGTATCTGATCAAGATAAATAAAGTCATTAAAAAGTGACTTATGACCAATCATTTTACTTATCTCACTCATTTACTTTAAAATTTTCTTAATTTTATCGATTAATTTATTCTCAATTATTTTTATATTATCTTTATTTGTATCTAAAATTAGATATTTGGATTTATTTTTATTAGCAATTTTTAAAAAACCTCTTTGAACTTTGTTATAAAAATTATAATCAAAATTATCGTATTTATTTTTATTTTTTCTCAACTTTAATCTATTCAGCATATTTTTTTTATTTACAATACTTAAGAAAGTAAAGTTTGGTCTTATATTGCCTAACAAAAAATTGTTCATTTTTAAAATTAAATCTTTATCTAGTTTCATTCCATAATGCTGATAAGCTAATGTTGAGTCTATAAATCTGTCAATTAATATAACTTTTTTTTTGTAGTTTTCTTTTAGAATTTTATCTATATTTTCTGATCTAGAAGCCATTATTAAAAATAAATCTGTTTTATTGCTTAATGCTGATTTTTTATTTAGCATTAAAGATCTTAATTTCTCAGATAGATTTGTGCCGCCTGGTTCTCTAAATGTTAAATAATTAATTTTGTTTACTTTTAAATATTTAATTACATTTTTTAAGCTAGTAGATTTTCCAGAAGCCTCTATACCTTCAAATACTATTATGGGATATTTAGACATCACCCCAGATTAGGAAATTTATAGAGGAAATAAACCTAGAGAAAATATTTTGTCTTTTTACATCTTCAAAAGCTAATAGATCGTATTCTCCTATTTGTTCGTCTTTAAATAATATTTTAACTTTGCCTATTATTTCATTTTTTAATATTGGAGCTTTTATGGGTCCTTGATAATTAATTAGCACCTTTAAATATTTTTTTTTAGCTTTTGGAATTGTTTGATATACATCTCGATTGATATACGTTTTAATTTTTTTTTGTGTTCCTTGCCAGACATCTAATTCATCAAATATTTCCTCTTTTTTCGCAATATTGATAGTATCAAAATTTGTTAGACCATATGTTAGTAATTTAAGTGACTGTTTTGATCTTTGATTTTTCGAGACAAAACCACTTCCAACTGCAATTATTCTCCTATCATTTCTTTTGATTGTTGAGGCAAGTGAATATTTTTCATAAGCAAGATATCCCGTCTTTATTCCGTCAACTCCTATATTTTTATAAAGTAAAGGATTTCTATTACCTTGTTTAATTGGTTCTCCACCTGTTCTGTCCCAAGTAAATTCAGTTTCTTTGTAATAGTCATAATAATTTGGGTAATTTTTTATCAAATAATTTGACATAATTAATATATCTCTTACTGTTGATAAATTGTCAGGAGCATTTATTCCTGATGAATTTGAAAAGTTAGTGTTATCCATACCTATTTCTTTTGCCTTTTCAGTCATCATAATAGCAAACTCCTCTTCTGTTCCTGCAATACCTTCAGCAAGAGCAATACATGCATCATTGCCTGATGAAACAATAATGCCTCTTAATAAATTTTCTACAGATATTTCATCTCCAACCATAATAAACATAGAAGAATATCCTGCTTGTGATAATCTCCACGCATTCTCAGAGACTAAAAACTTATCATCTAACGATAATTCACCACTTTTAAGTAAATCAAAAGCTATAATCGAAGTCATAATTTTCGTCATAGATGCAGGAAAAATTTTTCGGTCAGCATCTTTTTCATACAATATTTTTCCAGATAAATAGTCTTGTACAATAGCAGTTCTCGCATTTACATCAAAATTAGCAAATACTGGTTTTATAAAAAAAAATAAAAATATTAAAATTAATGATAAATTTTTTATTCTCATAGTTTTATTATTTCTATGCTATCAAAATCAAGATTTTCGATATTATGAAATCCTTTCTTTAATTTTTCAAAATCTTTATAAGGGCCTTTATAAACTCTAAAATTATTTTGTGACAACTTTTTGATTAGAATATTCTCAATATTATACTCTTCAAATAACCTATTTTTTAACATAATCGCAGAATCTTCAAAATAAAAATCTGCAAATTTAATTATATAATTAAAATTTGTTGAAAAATTATTAGTCTTAGATTCTTTAATTTCAGCTTCTAAACTTATACTCTGAACCATTATATCATCAACCGGAGCTTTATTAGCGATCTCTTTCTCTTCATCAAATGTTTTTACATCATTTGCAACATATAAATTTTTAGAATTAATAGTTTCAATATACACATAAGGTTCATTAGGATTGATTGATAGTTCACTAACAATCCTCTTTGTTATCACTGAATTATAAAAAGCAGGCAAAACAGTTTTGTTTTTAACAATAGTCATTAAAGATTTTCCATTAATTATATTTGTTATTCTAACTGGTGTACCATTAGGTAGGTTAGGACTTAATATGCTTAGTGATGTATTATCTAAATTATTTTCCAAAGATTTATCTACATCCGCATCATATATCAATGCAAAACCTTTATTAGAATAAACAATGTTAATTATTTCCTTTCTTTCATTATTATCTGATGACACTTTAATTTTATCTTTTTGGACAACAATTTTTTTATCTTCAGGTTTATTTTTAATATTTATATTTTCTGAATGATGCTCACAAGCAAATAAAATTAAAAATAAAAGATATAAAATATATTTAAAGTACATTTTTAAATTTGTTTTTTAGTGTGCATACAGCTAATGCAAATCTTAAAGATCTATTCCATTTTAAAATTAATTCATAATTATCAAAGACTAAATAAGCTGGATTTAATTTTTGTGCGTCAGGTATAATGTCATAATCAGGGGTCACAATTGCAGCTTTCAAATTATCAAGGTTATTAAGTTTTTCATTATTTTTAATATATTTTTTTAAATAGGATACTTTGTTTTTATGCTTTATTTGTTTTGCTGATGTATTTAGATATTTATGTGGTGTTTCGTTGATAAGTTCAACTTTGTAAAAACATGGTGTTTTATTATCCCACCCTATCTTATTCAAGTAATTAGCAGCAGAAGCAAATGAGTCTTCAATATTTTTCAAGTTTATAATTTCATCTTCATTGTAATCAATTGCATAATTTTTAATTGTAGAAGGCATAAATTGAAAATTACCAAAGGCTCCTGCCCATGATCCTAAATAATTATTTGGATTTATAATTCCTTTATCAAATAAAATTAAAAGTGTAAGTAGTTCTGATGTGAAGAATTCACTTCTTCTTTTATCATAACTTAAAGTGGCTAATGATGAGACTATATCCATTTTGCCTAAATAATTACCAAAGTTTGTTTCGATACCCATAAGTGATAAAAGTAAACCTTTATCAACAGAAAATTCTTGAGTGATTTTGTCAATTTTTGTTTTGTTAATTTTGTAAATTTTTAAACCAGAATTTACTTTTTTATTATTAGCTCTTTTTGAAATATATGTTTTAGTATCCTCATAGAATTCTGGTTGGTATCTATCATATTTTATAACATTCTTTAAAAAAATAGATTTATCAATGGTGCTCTCGATTATTTTTAAACTCACCCCTTTTTCTATTGCAATTAATTTAAAATTTTTTTTCCATTCATTAAATTCAGAGTCATTTGCATGAGCATTAAAGTTAATTAAAATAAAAAGAAAAAAAACATAAATTTTAATTTTTTTCATAAATATCTTTCAGATATATAAATACAGCAATCCATATTAAAATAAAACTAACTAACTGATTTAGATTAAATTGCTCATTATAAATGAAAAATCCAAGAATAAATTGCAAAGTTGGAGTAATATAAAAAATCATTCCAGCGGGTCCTAGGCCCGCCAATTCAACGCCTCTTACATACAAAAAAAGAGGTATGACCGTCATTGGGCCCGCCAACATTAATAATGGCATCAAAGAGGGATTTGATAAACTGAAATCGTTGTAATTATTTATAGTTATAAAATAAAATGCAACTAATACAAAAGGAAGTATATACAAACTTTCTATAAGAAGCCCAGTATCAGTTTCTACGTTAATTTTTTTTCTAAATAAATTATAAAAACTCCAACTTAAGGCTACAATTAAACCTACCCATGGAATTGAATTAAAATCTATTATAAATAAATAACTGACAGAGATAATTACTATCAAGATCGAAATTTTTCCTTTTTTTGTAACAGGTTCTTTAAAAAAAAAATTACCTAGAAAAACACTGATGATTGGCATGATAAAATAGCCAAAGCTTGCATCAATTATTTTGTCAACGCTAACAGCATAAATCCATACACCCCAATTTATAAAAATTAAAAACCCAGAAATAAATAGAATAAATAATTTCTTTTTATTATTAAAAATTTTTTTTAAAATGCTCCACTTAGAAAATAAAAAAGTAGTAACTATTAATACAAAAGTTGTCCAAACACTTCTATGGATTAATACTTCTACGTGTCCTGCAAAAGAAATATATTTGAAGTAAATAACACCTAAAAAACCCCACCAAAAAGAACCAAAGGAAGTAAGTAAAACTCCTTTATTAAAATTTTTTTTGTTCATATTTTAAGTATCTGAATATTTTGACTTAATACTTAAGTCATTTTATTGTTGAAATATATATTAATAATAATAAAACCTTGCACACGGAGAGATGGCTGAGCGGTTGAAAGCATCGGTCTTGAAAACCGACAAAGGGGCAACTCTTTCCTGGGTTCGAATCCCAGTCTCTCCGCCATTCATTTAAAATCAATCAGCAATGTTGATATTTTTTTATTTATAAATATCATTTCATTTTTTGAAATTTTAATAATATCTTCATCATTCATATTTACTAATTTATCTAGATCCACTAAATCATCATATGATAATGAAGCAATAACAGATTTAACAAAACCACTGACATATATATCCATTTCTTTTGTACCTCGATATTGAGATCTATAAATAATTTTATTAATTAAATTTTGTTTGTTTGAATTCATTGTTTATAAACATATATATATATATTTAATGAGTAATTTTGAATATTTATTGTCACCTATAAATACAATTAAAGGTGTTGGTAAAAAAACATTAAGTTCATTCAACAAAAAAAAGATTTTTACAATTTTTGATCTACTATGGCATTTACCTATATCAAGAATTGAAACGGCTGAAGATACAGAGATTGATGATTTGCAAGTAGGGAAAAATTATAATATTAAAGTTATACCAATTAAATATAATTTTCCAAGAATTAGAAATTTACCCAATAAAGTAATATGCGAAAAAAACGGAGTAAAATTAGACTGCATTTTTTTTAATAGTTACGAAGGATATATAAAAAAATTATTACCCTTAAATGAAGAAGTAATAATACATGGAAAGGCAAACAACTTTAGAAATAAATTTCAATTTGTAAATCCAACAACAAAAAAGACTAATAATTTAAATACTATAAATGTAGACAGTAAATATAGTCTTTCTGATGGGTTAACATTAAATAAATATAATAAAGTAATAAATAATGTTTTTCAAAATTTACCTGAATTAGAGGAATGGTTGCCAAAAGAAGTATTGGGTTTATTTGATAATGTATCATGGAAAGAATGTATTATCAAAATTCATAAGGAGGAAATTACAAAAATTAGAGATACAAAATATTTTAAAAGACTTGTTTTTGATGAGATATT
This sequence comes from uncultured Pelagibacteraceae bacterium, assembly GCA_902583075.1. Taxonomy (GTDB): domain Bacteria; phylum Pseudomonadota; class Alphaproteobacteria; order Pelagibacterales; family Pelagibacteraceae; genus Pelagibacter. The sequence continues at coordinate 238,755 of CACHUN010000001.1, forward strand.
TGCAAATTTCTTACTTTCATCTGATATAAGAAATAAAATTAAAAAAATAAAAAAAAAAAATAAAATTTTAGACTTAAAATATCAAAATAAACTAATTAGCAATTTAAAATTTAGACTTACAACCGATCAAATAACTTCGTTAAAAAATATAAATAAAGATATGGAGTCAAAACAAAAAATGTTTAGATTATTACAAGGTGACGTGGGATCTGGAAAAACAATAGTATCTGTAATAGCAGCATTAAATGCTATAAAAGCAGGCTATCAAGTTGCAATAATGGCTCCAACTGAAATATTAGCTATTCAACATTATAATTTTATATTAGATAATTTTAATACTTTTTGTAATCCTGAAATATTAACTGGTAAAACTGAATATAAAAAAAGAAAAAATATTTTAACTGGTCTCTTAAATAATAAAATTGATATTTTAATTGGAACACATTCTCTCTTTCAGGAAAAAATTACTTACTTTAATTTGGGTTTAATAATTATTGATGAACAACATAAATTTGGTGTTAATCAAAGAAAAAAACTATCAGATAAAGGAGGTAAAGATTGCGATGTACTAGTTATGTCCGCAACCCCAATTCCAAGAACTATGATGATGACTATTTATGGGGATATGGATATTTCTTTAATAAAATCTAAACCAAAAAATAGAAAGCCAATTAAAACATATAGTAAAAATGAAACTAAAATTAATGAAGTTATTAATTTTATTAAAAGTGAAATTTTAAAAAAAAATCAGGTATTCTGGGTTTGTCCACTTATCAAAGAATCAAAAAAGATTGACCATCAATCTGCTATAGAAAAATATAAATATTTAAGCAAAATTTTTAAAGACAGAGTTGATATTGTTCATGGAGCAATGAGTAAGGAAGATAAGGATAAAGTATTAAATAAGTTTAATGATAGAGAGATAGATATATTGGTTTCAACGACAGTGATTGAGGTTGGCATCGATTTTCCAAACGCTAATGTTATCATCATTGAAAACTCAAATAAATATGGTTTATCTCAGTTACATCAATTAAGAGGACGAGTTGGCAGAGGTAACAAAGAATCATCGTGTATACTTATGTTTAAAGCAGGATTGAGTGAAAATGCTCGTAAGAGAATAACAATTCTCAAAAATACTAACGATGGTTTTAAAATAGCTGAGGAAGACTTAAAAATCAGAGGATATGGTGATATTTTAGGATTTAAGCAAAGTGGTTTAAAAAAATACAACTTAGCAGATCCAATTCAACATGAGGATCTTTTCGATATTGCAGAAAAAGAGATTAAAAAAATTGAAAAAAACAAAATTAAAATAAATAATTTTAATAGGCTTATAAAACTTTACGACAAGGTTTCTGTAATTAATGATACTATTTAGTTTTAGTATCTGATGTCCCAGCTGAAACAATAAATTTTGATGCCTCTTCAAATGTCATATCTAGATATACAATCTCACTTTTAGGAAACATTAATAAAAAACCACTAGTTGGATTTGGCGTTGTAGGAACAAAAACATTTACTAATTCTGTGTTAGTTTTTTTGGAAATTTCACCTTTATTTTCTTTTGTAGCAAAACCAACTGCCCATGTACCTTTTCTGGGGTATTGAATCAGAACTACACTTTTTTTTGATCCCTTTTTAGGAGCAAATGTTTCTGTCATTTGTCCAATAGCAGAATATATGGTTCTTAAAATTGGAATTTTTTTTAATAAATCATTGAACAGCTGTAAAAACTTTTTACCAATAAAAGATAGTGACAAACCTCCTACAAGAGTAATAAAAATTACTGAAAGTAAGATTTCTAAACCTGGTATTGCAAAAGGTAAATAGCTATTTGGATTTATTCCTTGTGGAATTAATTTTGATGAAATTGATATAAAAAATGTTGTGAGATATAATGTAATTCCAATTGGGACTAAAACAACAATTCCAGTAATAAAATAGTTTCTCAGTCTTGCAATAAATGAAATTCTTTTTCTTTTTATTTTAGACATATCTTTAATTGATTATAAATTACATGTAATATAAATATTAAGAAAAGTGAATAGAAGAAATTTTATATATTTAATGGGTTGTGGCTGTCTTTCTGCAGGCTTACACGCATGTACTACTGCTCCGATCACAGATAGAAGGCAATTAAAATTAATTCCAGAATCAAAATTAAATGCTCAAGCCGCCCAATTGTATGAAAAAGTAAAACAAAAAGCTAAATTAAGTGATGATAAAGAGAGTTTAGATAAAATTATTGGAATTGGATCAAAAATAGAAACATCAATATCAGAGTATTTTTACAAGAATAATATGGATGACCCGACTGTGAACTTTTCATGGGAGTATATTTTAATTGATAACAAAAAAGTTAAAAATGCATGGTGCATGCCTGGAGGAAAAATTGCTGTTTATACTGGTATGCTAGATATTACTAAAAACGATGATGGTTTAGCAGCGGTAATGGGTCATGAAATTGCTCACGCTGTTGCAAAACATTCAGTTGAAAGAGCAAGTAGAACAGTATTATTAAATACAACAACTGGAATAATAGATATTGCTACTGGTGGAAAGCTATCTCAAGTTAATAGAACAACAGGTATGAATACAGTTGGCTTGTTATCCCAAATTGGAATAATGAATCCTTTTACAAGAAAACAAGAGAGCGAAGCTGATTATTTAGGATTAATTTTTTCTTCTTTGTCTGGTTACGATATTAGAGAAACTACTAAAATATGGGAAAGAATGAAGAAAGCCAATAAAGGGAAAGAACCACCTGAGTTTATGAGTACACATCCATCAAATGACAGAAGAATTGACCAAATTAACAATTGGATGAACGAAATTATTTTAAAATATCCACCTATCGCCTGATGCGTTGGTGAGCCCTGATGGACTCGAACCATCGACCCATTCCTTAAAAGGGAATTGCTCTACCAACTGAGCTAAGGGCCCAACACGAAAATTCTTATATTGATTTTTTGATATTTGGCAATGGTTAAAATTTACAAAATATTAATATACTTGTCATGAAATTCCTCAAAAGTTCCCATTTTGATATTTTTTCGAATTTCGTACATAAGTTCTTGATAAAAGTTTATATTATTTAATGTTAAGATCATAGAAGACAACATTTCATTAGTATTGTGAAGATGATTCAAATAATTTTTAGAGTATTTGTTTAAATCAAATTTAGTAACACTACTATCTAGAGGTGTATTATCTAATTTATTTTCAGAATTTCTTATTTGAATTCTGCCATTCCAAGTGAAAGCTAATCCAGTTCTTCCTGATCTTGTTGGAAGGACACAATCAAACATGTCTATTCCTCTTTTAACTGCTCCCAAAATATCAGATGGAGTTCCTACCCCCATTAAATATCTTGGTTTATCAATCGGTAAATTTTCTTTTATGCCATCTAATACATCAAACATTTCTTTTTGAGTTTCTCCAACTGCAAGACCACCAATAGCATATCCATCAAATTCTATATCTATTAATTTATTAAGAGACTCATTTCTTAAATCTTTAAAAAGTCCTCCTTGAACTATACCAAACAAAGCTTTGTGCGGATTTTTTCCAAATTCTGCTTTAGATCGTTTAGCCCAATCTGTAGATAAATCCATAGAAGTTTTAATTATATTATAATCATTAGTATTTTTTGGACACTCATCCATTACCATAACAATGTCTGAATTGAGTTTTTTTTGAATTTTAATACTTTCCTCGGGACTTAAAATAAAAGTTTTTCCATCTATATGAGATTGAAAAATTGCCCCTTTATCTCTATCGATTTTGTTAAATTTTGATAAAGACATCACTTGATAACCGCCAGAGTCAGTCAAAATAGGAAGTTTACAATTCATAAATTTATGTAATCCACCAACTACTTCGATCCTATCTGTTCCAGGTCTAATCATTAAGTGATAAGTATTTGCAAGAATTATTTCACTTCCTGTTTTAATAATATCATCAATAAAAACACCTTTCACTGTGGCTTGAGTACCAACAGGCATAAACGCAGGCGTATTAATTTCTCCACGATGTGTTTGAATTAATCCAACACGATAATTTTTATTTTTATGTTTTACACTAAAAGAAAAATTACTTTTTATGTCCTTCATTCATTAAATTCTACTCAGATTTGAAGCTAATTATTTTATCTGGGTTAGAAACAGATCCATTTGGGCCATCCCCTTTTGTAATCATGTCAACAAACTCCATACCCTCAATAACTTTTCCAAATACTGTATATTGTCTATCGAGATGTGGTGTTGGACCAAAACAAATAAAGAACTGACTATTTGCACTATTCGGATCTGAAGATCTTGCCATTGATAACGTTCCTCTTTCATGAGGTAAATCATTAAACTCTTCTTTAAGATCTGGCATATCTGAACCACCCATGCCAGCTCTACTTAAGTTAAAGCTATCAGAAGATGAATTCCCAAATTGAACATCTCCTGTTTGAGCCATAAAACCATCGATTACTCTGTGAAAAACAACTCCATCATACTTTCCACTATTAGCTAGTTCGGTTATTCTTTTAACATGGTTTGGCGCCACGTCTGGAAATAATTCGATTTTTAAATCTCCATCTTTTAATTTAAGTATCATTGTATTCTCCTTTGCATTTAAAGCTGTTGTTAATAAAAATATTGATAAAAATAAAATATTAATTTTTTTAAGCATAAACTTCTTTCAGTGACTTAATAGTACTTTTGGTTGTAAATTTTCTTAAATCACCTTTGTGTAAAGCTATTTCTTTAACAAATCGTGATGAAATGATCTGATTTTCAACGTCTGACATAAGAAAAATTGTTTCAACTTTATTATTTAATTTTCTATTCATTCCTGCTAGTTGGAATTCGTATTCAAAATCTGACACAGCTCTCAAGCCTCTAAGAATTAAATTTGATTTATATTTTTTACATAGCTCAGTTGTTAGAGAGTTAAATTTTATCACTTGAATTTTATTTTTTGAAAGTTTTAGATCTCCAAACAAAGCTTTTGTAACAATTTTTAATCTCTCATCTATTGGAAATAAAAAATTCTTTTCATTACCATCAGAAATACCTACAATGATTTTATCTGTCAATTTTAAAGCTTTTTTTATAACATCAATATGTCCATTTGTTATTGGATCAAATGTCCCTGGATATATAGCAATATTTTTCATTAAACTAAATTATCGTCTAATTTAATTGAGGAGACAACTTTTTCATCGCCAGTTAATTTTATAATCCTTACTCCCTGCGTATTTCTTCCAGCAATTCTTATTTCCTTTACAGCTGTTCTTATAACTCTACCTTTATTTGTTGAAATTAATATTTGATCACCCTCAAATACAGGGAAGGATGATGAGACATTGCCGTTTCTTGGGGAATTCACAATGCCGATTATCCCTTTACCTCCTCGATTTGTAACTCTAAAATCATAATGAGATGTTCTTTTGCCATAACCATTTTCTGTGATTGATAAGATAAATTTTTCTTTAGCTTTAACTTCAGATTTTTCATCTATAGTTTTGCTTTTATTTTTTTTTATATCGTCTTTATCAATTATAGATAATGAAACAATTGAATCCTTATCTAATAGGTTAATACCTCTTATGCCCTTAGAAGATCTGCCTTTGAAAACTCTAAGTTTTTTCGATTCAAACCTTATGCATTTACCAAATTTTGTATTTAGCATTATATCTTGATCATCTGTACATATTTTTACCCCAACAATTTTATCATCAGAATCTAGTTTCATTGCAATTTTACCAGAGGTATTAATAGATGAAAAATCCTCTAAGTTATTCTTTCTTATTTTGCCTTTACTTGTTGCAAATATGATATGCATATTTTTCTTATCAACGTCTTCATCTGGAAAGGGCATAATTGAACTTATAGATTGATGATTTTTTAAAGGTAAAATATTGAAGAGTGATTTACCTTTAGATGAGGAAGATCCCTCTGGTATTTTCCAAGCTTTAACTTTATAGGCTAAGCCTTCAGTAGAAAAAAATAATAATGATGTATGTGTATCTACAGACAATGTTTGAACAACAGAGTCTTCTTCTCTTGTTTTAATACCTGTTTTTCCTTTTCCGCCTCTTTTTTGTTGTTTAACACTACTTAGAGCTCCTCTTTTAATATATCCTTGAAGTGTTATTGTTATAATTACAGTTTCTTTTTGAATAGTTTCTTCTATATCATAATTTAAAACAGCATCTATAATTTTTGTTCTTCTAGGAACTGAAAATTTATCTTTTATCATTTGCAAATCGTTGCTTATCACGCTTAACAATTCATTTTTTGAATTAATAATTTTTTTATATTTAGAAATTTCAGTCGCTAATTTTTTGATTTCTATCTCTATGTCATTAATTCCTATGGCAGTTAATTTTTGAAGTCTAAGTTCTAATATAGAAATTACTTGATCGTTAGATAATACATATTTTCCTTTATAATTTTTACTATCAACTAATTTAATAAGTTTTGATGATTGGTTAATTTGCCAAGTTGTTTTTAAAAGTGAATTTTTTGCTTCTTCAGGATTTTTAGATGATCTGATTATTTTAATAACTTTATCAATATTCTCAACACTTACTGATAATCCAAGCAAAATATGAACCCTATCTTCTGCTTTTTTTAAATCGAATTTAGTTCTTTTTATAACTACATCTTCTCTAAACTTTAAAAAATTTTCTAAAAAATCTTTTAAATTACAAGTCTTAGGTTTTTGATCAACAATAGCCAAAGAGTTAAAACCAAAAGATGATTCTATTGAAGTATATTTATATAATTGTCTTTTGACGGTTTCAGGTTCAACATTTCTCCTTAGATCAATTGACACTCTAATACCCTCACTATTTGATTCATCTCTTATATCGCTTATACCTTCAATTTTTTTATCTCTTACTAATTCTGCTATTCTTTCGTTCAAATTAGACTTATTAATTTGATAAGGTATGGATGAAACTACCAGTCTATCTTTACCATTTTTCAAATTTTCTACTGAAATTTCTCCACGTATTTTAAAGGATCCTCTTCCAGTTTTGTATCCTTGCTTAATGATATCTTTTCCAATTATTAATCCTCCTGTTGGAAAATCTGGTCCAGGGATATGTTTCATTAACTCATTAATTTTAATATCTTTGTTTTTAATTAAAGCTAAAGTTCCATCCACAACCTCACCTAAATTATGAGGTGGTATACTTGTTGCCATACCAACAGCAATTCCTCCAGCTCCATTAACGAGAAGATTTGGATATTGAGCAGGCAATACAACAGGTTCTTGCTCTGTTTCATCGTAATTACTTTTAAAGGATACAGTATTTTTTTCTATATCATCAATTAAAAACTGTGAAACTTTTGCAAGTTTAGTTTCAGTGTATCTCATTGCAGCAGGAGGATCACCATCTATAGAACCAAAATTACCTTGTCCATCCACTAAGGGTAAGCTCATTGAAAATTCTTGAACCATTCTAACTAAAGCATCATAAACTGCTTGATCTCCGTGTGGATGATATTTACCAATTACATCTCCAACAATTCTTGCGGATTTTCTAAATTGCTTTGACCAATCAAAACCACCTTTGTGCATTGCATATATAATTCTTCTGTGAACAGGTTTTAATCCATCTCTAATATCAGGTAGCGCCCTACTCACTATAACGCTCATAGCGTATGACAAGTATGATGAGCTCATCTCATCATACATTGAGATTGGTTTAATATTACTATTTATTTTTGGAATTTCGTTCTTTTCCATATTAATTAAAATGGAATATCGTCGTCTAAACCACTTTGATCTAGTGCCGGTGTATCATCAAAATTTTGTTTATTATCTTGAGATGCAATATTATTTTGGTTACCACCACCAAGCATTGTTAAAGACGAGTTGTAACCTTGAATTAATATTTCAGTTGAGTATTTATCTTGTCCACTTTGTTCGTCCTTCCATTTTCTTGTTGAAAGTTGTCCTTCAACGTATACTTGTGCACCTTTTTTTAAATATTGTTGAACGACATTTACCAAACCTTCATTAAAAACCACTATTCTATGCCATTCAGTCTTTTCTTTTTTTTCTCCTGTATTTTTATCTTTCCAGGACTGGCTAGTAGCAAGACTTAATCTTGCAACATTTTTTCCATTCACCATTTGCTTGACCTCAGGGTCTGCGCCCAAACGACCAATTAATAATACTTTATTTAAACTTCCAGCCATAATATTTTAATATTTAAGAATGTTTATTATATCACTTATTAACTTGAATATTAATATTATTAATTTAAAGCAACAAAAATTATGCTTAAAAAGATAGTTATTAAGGGTGCAAAAGAGCACAACTTAAAGAATATAACACTAGAGATTCCAAAAGAAAAATTTGTAGTAATCACAGGTCTCTCTGGATCAGGAAAATCGTCTTTAGCGTTTGATACTGTTTATGCAGAAGGACAGAGACGTTACGTTGAGAGCTTGTCTGCTTATGCAAGACAATTTTTAGATAAAATGAAAAAACCAAATGTTGATTTAATTGAAGGATTAAGTCCTGCAATCTCAATCGAACAGAAAAATACATCAAAAAATCCAAGATCTACAGTTGCAACTGTTACAGAAATTTATGATTACATGAGGGTTCTTTATGCAAGAGCCGGCATCCCTTATTCACCATTTACTGGACTGCCAATAACTTCTCAAACTATAAGTCAAATTGTTGATAAAATTAAAACACTCCCAAAAAAATCAACAATTTTTTTATATGCACCAGTTGTTAGAGGAAGAAAAGGAGAATATAGAAAAGATATACTTGGTTATAAGAAAAGAGGATTTAGAAAAATTAAAGTTGATAATAAACTTTATGATATAGATGAAGTCCCAGAGCTGAATAAAAAATTAAAACACGATATAGCAGTTCTAGTTGATAGAATTGTTTTAAACGCTTCATTAGGAAATAGATTGGCTGAAAGTGTTGAAACTGCTGTTAATCTAGCAAATGGACTAATGTTTGTAGAATATGAAGACGAAACGCTTCCAAAAAAATTTAGAAAAACTGAAAATTTAATCTTTTCAACTAAATTTGCTTGTCCTGAAAGTGGTTTTACAATTGAAGAAATAGAACCGAGACTTTTTTCTTTTAATAGTCCGTACGGTGCATGTGAAGAGTGTGAAGGCATAGGTGTTAAATTAAACGTAGATCCAAAATTAGTTGTGCCAGATGAAAAGAAAACTATAGCAGATGGAGCAATAGAGCCTTGGTCAAAATCATCTTCTCTATATTATGCACAAACTTTAGCTTCTATTGCAAAACATTACAGTTTTTCATTAAATGATAGATGGTCAAGACTTTCAAAAAAAATTAAAGATGTAATATTATTCGGATCTGATGAGGAAGAAATCAAATTTTCATATGATGATGGATATGAAAAATATTCTCATAAAAAAACATTCGAAGGTGTGGTAAATAATTTAGAAAGAAGATTTTTAGAAACAGATAGTGATTGGAAAAGAGAAGAAATATCTCAATATCAATCAGATACAAAGTGCGAAAGGTGCAATGGGCACAGACTAAAAGATGAAGCTCTATGTGTTAAAATTAATGACCTTAATATAAGTGAAGTAACTGAAAAATCTATATTTGATGCAAAAGAATGGTTTAAATCACTCGAGACAAAATTAGATAAGCGTCAACTTAAAATTGCTCAGCACATTTTAAAAGAAATTAATGAAAGATTAAATTTTCTACTTAATGTCGGTCTTGACTATTTAACTTTATCGAGAGAATCTGGAACTTTATCAGGTGGTGAAGCACAAAGAATAAGACTTGCTTCGCAAATAGGTTCTGGATTGACAGGAGTATTATATGTGCTTGATGAACCATCTATTGGTCTACACCAAAAAGATAACGTCAAATTAATAAACGCATTAAAAAGACTTAGGGACTTAGGAAATACAGTCATAGTTGTAGAACATGATACTGAAACCATGGAAAATGCAGATCATATAATCGATCTTGGTCCAGAAGCTGGAAACAAAGGTGGCGAAGTAATCGCTCAAGGATCTTATAATGATATATTAAATAATAACGATAGTATTACAGGAAGATACTTATCAAACAAAAGCTTCATACCAATACCAAGGACTAGAAGATTAGCCAAAAATGGAAGATTTTTGGAAATTAATGGGGCAAGTGGAAATAACTTAAACAACGTAAATCTTAAAATTCCACTTGGAAGTTTTACCTGTGTAACGGGTGTTTCAGGAAGTGGTAAATCAACATTAATACTTCAAACTCTTTATAACGCTTTAAACCTTACACTTAATAATAATAAATCGAGAAAAATTCCAAAACCATTTAGAGGATTTAAAGGTATTGAGTTAGTTGATAAAATTATTGATATAGATCAATCCCCTATTGGTAGAACTCCTAGATCTAATCCAGCCACTTACACGGGTGCATTTGGTCCAATAAGAGACTGGTTTACTAATTTACCGGAGTCAAAAAGCAGAGGTTATAAACCTGGAAGATTTTCATTTAACGTCAAAGGAGGCAGATGTGAAGCTTGTGAAGGTGATGGAGTAATTACATATGAAATGCATTTTTTGCCTGATGTTTATATAACTTGCGATGAATGCAAAGGAACTAGATATAATAGAGAAACACTAGAAATTAAATTTAAAGACAAAAGTATTGCAGATGTTTTGAATATGACAGTTGATGAAGGTTGTGAGTATTTTGAAAATATTTCTAATATAAAAACTAAATTGCTTACACTTAAGAAAGTGGGATTAGGATACATAAAAATTGGTCAACAAGCTACTACTCTATCAGGTGGTGAAGCTCAAAGAATTAAACTAGCAAAAGAATTATCTAAAAGGTCAACTGGAAGAACAATATATATATTAGATGAACCAACAACAGGACTGCATCAACATGATATTAAAAAATTATTGGAAATTTTACACACATTTGTTGCAACTGGAAATACTGTCGTTGTTATTGAGCATAATTTAGATGTTATAAAAACTGCTGATTATATAGTTGATATGGGTCCAGATGGTGGTGTAAAGGGAGGAAATATCATAGCTGAAGGTAAACCTGAGGAAATTATTAATGTGAAAGATAGTTATACAGGAAAATTTTTGAAACCAATGTTGGACAATAAGTTTAAAAAAACTGCTTAAATTTTTATTAAAAATGTTATAAATTAAAATTATTATGACTTCGATTCTTCAATCATTATCTAAAACAGTTCATATTTCTTTAGCATTATCCATTTTGTTATTTTTAGGTTTATACTTTGGAAATGGTGGTTTTGATATCGACGTAGTATTTTGGAGTTGGTTATTTAGATATATACATGTCATAGTTGCAATTATGTGGATCGGTTTACTCTGGTATTTTAATTTCGTTCAGATACCAAACATGGCTAAAATACCTGACGAACAAAAACCAGCAATTGGAAAAGTTATAGCTCCAGCTGCTCTTTTTTGGTTTAGATGGGCAGCTTTAGTAACAGTCATATCAGGACTAATCTTAGCTTATTTTAACGGTTATGTTCATCAAGCTATGACATTAGGAATTGGATCAGGTGGTGGTAAAGCAACTGCCATAGGAATTGGTATGTGGTTAGGAATTATAATGGCATTTAATGTTTGGTTTGTAATATGGCCAAATCAGAAAAAAGCATTAGGTATTATTGAGGTTGAAGCTGATGTTAAGGCTAAATCTGCAAAAACAGCGATGCTATTTTCTAGAACAAATACACTTCTATCGTTGCCAATGCTTCTGACGATGGTAATTGCACAAAACCTTTATTAGTCTTTTTCTTCTTTAACTATTGTTCTTTGGCTAACGTTTAATGCTACTAAAATTGGATTTGCGATATATATTGATGAGTAAGTTCCGAAAATAACTCCTAATATCATTGCTAAAGAAAAGCCTTTTAATATTTCACCACCAAATAAGTATATTGAAAAAAGAGCTAACAATGTAGTTACAGATGTAATTATTGTTCTAGATAAAGTTTCATTAATAGAAATATTAGTTAAATCAAAAATTTTAATATCAGAATACTTTTTTAAATTTTCTCTAACTCTATCGAATATAACAACTGTATCGTTCATAGAGTAACCAACAATAGTTAAAACAGCAGCAACGATAGAAAGGTTAATCTCAAGTGAAAAAATAGAAAATATACCTAATGTAATTATAACATCGTGAAATATAGCTAAAATAGCACCTAAGCTAAATTGCCATTCAAATCTTATCCAAATATATAATAACATCGCCGCAAGCGATAAACTTATAGCAATAATTCCTGATTTTAAGAGTTCTAAGCTTACTTTAGGACCAACATTTTCTACTCTTCTAAAGTCGACATCGCCAATAGAACTAGATAACTTGTTCTGAATATTTTTAATAAATTCAGGATCATTTGAATTTTGCTTTTCAAACTTAACAATAAAGTCTGTTTCATTACCAAATTTTTTAACAGATACATCCCCTAAATTCATTTGATTAAAGCTATCTCTGATAAGACTAATATTGTTCGTTTTATCTGTAGTTCTTAATTCAATTAAAGTACCACCTTTGAAATCAACACCATAATTTAAACCTTTAAAAATTAAAAATACTAACGAAATCACTATTAGAAGAAGTGATAATATATTAAATTTTCTATAAAACTTATTAAAAGAAATATCTCTCATTTTAAATTAACTGCTCCTTATCTTTATTTTTAACTACATACAAAGAAGTTAACAATCTTGCTATAAAATATACTGAAAACAAAGTAGTTAAAATTCCAACACCTAAAGTTACAGAAAAACCTTTTACAGGTCCTGATCCCATAAAAAACAAAATGAACGCTGCAATTAGTGTTGTAATATTTGCATCTAAAATTGTTGTTCTTGATTTTGTATAACCAGCATCAAAAGCAATTATTGGGTTTTTTTCATTTTTAGTCTCTTCTTTGATACGTTCAAAAATCAGTACATTTGCATCAACAGCCATACCAACTGTTAAAATGATACCTGCAATTCCAGGCAAGGTTAATGTTGCCTCAAATAAAGTTAGAATACCAATTAGCAAAAAGAGATTTGAAACAAGAGCTAAATTAGCAATTAATCCAAATGCTCTGTACTTGTAAATCATAAATAAAATAACTAGCAAGAAACCAATAAATAAAGATAAAATACCAGCGTCTATTGAGTCTTGACCTAAGTCTGGTCCAACTGTTCGTTCTTCAATTATATTTAAAGGTGCAGGCAAAGCTCCAGATCTAAGTAGTAATGCAAGATCTGTTGCAGATTGAAAAGTAAAGTCACCGGAGATTTGCCCTGAACCACCAATTATGGGCTCTCTTACTGAAGGAGCACTAATTATTTTACCATCTAATACTATTGCTAATTGTTTACCAACCCCCGTACTAGTTGCTTTACCAAATTTTTTGGCACCCACTCTATCTAAACTAAATGAAACGACTGTTTCATTTGTTTGTGAATTCATTGTTGGTTTTGCGTCAACTAGGTTATCACCACTTAAAATTATTCTTTTGCTAACAACTGCATCTCTAGAGCCATCTTCAAAAGATAATTTTTCAGTTCCAAAAGACTCTTCATTATTTTGTGAAATAAATTGGAATGTAAGATTTGCTGTTTTTCCAAGTAAAGATTTAATTCTATTTGGGTCATCTAAGCCAGGTAATTCAACTAATATTCTATCATTTCCTCTTTTTAAAATATTAGGCTCATTTGTTCCAACCTCATCAACTCTTCTTCTTACAATTTCAATTGCCTGATCTAGTGAAGAATTTTTTAATAAGACTAAACCATATCTAGAGTAATTTAATGAAAAAAGATTTCCATCTTCTATAACATCGAATTCATGTGATTTGTAAGTTGGATAATAAGTATTAACATCACTTTCTTTGTCATTTAAAATGTTTTTAACATTTTCAAATTCTTTATCTATTGTCTCAAATAAAATTGTGTCACCTTTAAGTGAAAAATTTTTAAGAGTTATTTCTTTTTCTTTAAAATATCTTTTTAATTCAATTATTTTTGCCTGTAGTTTTTGAGTAATTACTGGTCGATTATCTATTTCTAGAAGTAAATAAGATCCACCTTGTAAATCTAAACCTAAATTTATATTTTTTGAAAAAAATCTATCATCAAATTTAACAAAATTTGAAAAAGCGAAATAGGAAAAGATAACTGTAAAAACAATTACTGAAATTATTCGTAATTTTGAAAAGTATAACACTTTTTTATAATGTTATTTTTTTGGTTCTGTAGAGCTTACTAAACCTTGAATTCCAGTTGCTCTGACAACTTCGACATTCACATTATCAGAAATTTTAACCTCAACTTTTTCGTTATCAATTATTCTTTCAACAGTGCCGACTATTCCTCCAGAGGTAATGACTTTATCTCCTCTTTTAAGGGCTTCAACCATAGCTTTGTGATCTTTTACTTTTTTCTGTTGAGGTCTAATAAGAAAAAAATAGAAAATAACAAAAATTAAAACTAAAGGTATAAATTGTCCAATTCCAGCATCCATAACGTATCCTATTAAGTTAAGGCTATTTATCCTATCTATTATTCAAACTCAACTCTTAATTGATAGAAATTTTATCTATATTTGGCATATATGGCTTAAGAACATCAGGTATCAAAATAGATCCATCTTCCGTTTGATAATTTTCCATAATAGCAATCATAGTTCTGCCAACTGCTAATCCACTGCCATTAAGTGTGCCAACAAATTCTTTTGAATTGTTTTGTCCTTTATATCTAGCTTTCATTCTCCTTGCTTGGAAAGAACCACAAGATGAACAACTTGAAATCTCTCTATACTTATTTTCAGATGGAAGCCAAACTTCAATGTCATACGTTTTTTCTGCACTAAAACCCATATCACCAGTACATAAAATAATTTTTCTGTAAGGTAGTTTTAACTCATCCAATATCATTGTAGCAGAGTTTGACATCCTTTCTAATTCTTCTGAACATTTATCATTTTCAACAATACTTACTAATTCCACCTTATAAAATTGATGTTGTCTAATCATACCTTTAGTATCTTTACCATAACTACCCGCTTCTTTTCTAAAACATGGTGTTGATGCGACTACTCTAATTGGTAATTTATTCTTTTCTAAAATTTGATTTTTTACAATATTTGTCAAAATTACTTCAGCAGTTGGTATTAAAAACTTTCTTCCATCACCTTCGTCTAATTTAATTTCAAATTGATCATTTTCAAATTTTGGTAATTGTCCGGTACCAAACATTGTTTCAGCAGTTGCAATTAATGGTGGTGATATTTCTGTATAGCCATTTTTTTGAGTATGTGTATCAATCATAAAATTCGATAAGGCTCTTTCTAATTGAGCTAATTCTTTTTTAACAAATACAAATCTAGAACCAGTTGTTTTTGTAGCTAAGTCAAAATCAAGCATATTTAATTTATCTCCTAGTTCATAATGAGATTTAGGCTTAAAATTAAATTCTTTTATTTCACCCTTTTTTTCAATTTCTTTATTAGATTTTTCATCTTGTCCAACTGGGACATCACTCAATGGTATATTTGGAATAGAAGATAAAATATCAGTAATCTGGCTCTGTAATTTTATCTGATTTTTATTAATTTCCTCAATTTTTATAGAAAGCTCTTTTGATTTTTCGAATAAACTTTGGTCTTTCGATTTTGAAATAGTCTTTTTTTCCATTTCAAATTTTTCTTTTTCTTGAATAAGCTTTCTGTTTTCCTCATCTAAACTTATTATGTTATCAAGGTTTATATCAACGTTTCGATTTTTAAGTTTTTCCTTAAAATTTTCGAAGTCATTTCTGATATCTTTAATATTGTGCATTTTTTTCTGTTGCTTTCTTTTCAATTATTCCTACTGATATTATTGATAATTCATATAAAATTAATAAAGGTATACCTAAACCAATTTGTGTGATTGGATCTGGTGGCGTTAAAATAGCTGCTGCTGCGAATATAATTACAACAACATATTTTCTTCTCTCTTTAAGAAATGTAGAATTCACAACTCCAATTCTAGCTAATAAACTTAATACTACTGGTAATTGAAAACTTAATCCAAATGCAAAAATAAGCTTCATTACTAATGACAAATACTCGTTTACTTTAGCTTCTAGTTGAATTGGTAAATTTGTGGCTGCCCCTAAACTCTCAAAGGATAAAAAGAACTTTATAGCTAAAGGCATTATTAGATAATAAACCAACATTCCTCCAAGCAAGAATAGAATTGGAGTTACCACTAAGTAAGGCATTATAGCTTTCTTTTCATGATTATAAAGTCCAGGTGCAATAAATTTCCAAATTTGGATTAGTATAAATGGGCTTGTGATAAAAAAAGCAGCAAAAAAAGAAACCTTTAAGTATGTTAGAAATGTTTCTTGAAGAGCAGTAAAAATTAATCTTCTATTTGTATCGTCATCCTTTACTGCATTCGCATATGGTTCAACTAAAAATCCATAAATGTACTCAGAAAAATAATAACAAATTACAAATAAAATAGCTAAAAATATAAATGAGTTTATTAATCTTTTTCTTAATTCAGTTAAATGACTTATGAAACTACCCTCTTTGTTTTTACTCATCTTTTTTTTTCTCTTGATTTTCTGATTTGGGTTTTTCATCTAAATCAGTATTTAAAGTTTCATTTGTTAAATCACTAACTTGTCCTTGCACATCACGAACATATCTCTTTGCTGTACCTATCCATGAACCAATTTTTTTTAACATGTAAGGAAAATCTTTAGGACCTACTACAATAATTGCTATTGAGACTATGATTAGTATTTCTAGCCAGCCAATTGACGGCATTTGTTATTCTTTTTTATTAGAGTCTTGATTTTCTGAAATATTTTTAGTTTGGTCTTCTTCATTAACATCTGTAGCCATTCCTTTTTTGAAACTTTTGATCCCTTTAGCTACATCACCCATTAGGCTAGAGATTTTTCCTCTACCAAAAAGTAATACTACTAAAATTACTACAATTGCTATTTGCCAAAATCCTATACTCATAAATTATTTATAACCTTATTATTGATTTATTAAAAGTGATTTTTTAAGTTTCGTCAGATTTAAGGGTACTACTTAACATTTCATCAATATCAGAATAAATATTTTCCTTTTTATCAACTTGTTTTTCTTTAAAAAATTTGCCTGTTCCAAATATTGAAGAGTCTACACTTGATGTATCAATTAGGCCTGCCGAACCTAATTCATTAACAGTTGGCAAATCAGATAATTTTTGTAGATTAAAATGACTTAAAAATTCATCTGTAGTTCCATATTGTATTGGTTTTCCTGGAACATTTTTTCTACCTTCATGTTTAACCCAATTTAATTCCATTAGAATTTCCAAGGTATTAGTTCCAAAAGCTACACCTCTTATTTCCTCAATTTCAGACCTTGTAACAGGTTGATGATAGACAATAATAGCAAGAGTTTCGATTGCAGCTCTAGATAATTTTTTTTCAACAGTTTTTTGTTCTGACATTAAAGAAGATAAATTAACTGCAGTTCTAAATGACCATTTATTAGATATGCAAATCAAATTAATACCTCTATTTGAGTAGAAATCTCTTAGTTTTTCCAGTGATTGTTGAATATCAGTTTGTTTTGATAATTTAGACTCTATTGTTTCAACTGAGAGAGGTTCAGCTGCAGCGAATACAATAGCCTCAATCTCTCTTTCTACATCGGTGAGTTTATTTGGAAAACTTACAATATTATTTTTTTTAATTTTGTTCATTAATTTTCCTTAACATAGATATCATCGAATAATTCTTTTTGCTTTAAAGATATATTTCCTTCCTTTACCAATTCTAAAGAGCCAGCAAAAATTCCTGCTTTACCTGTTCTTTTTAAATTAGGAGACTTGTTAAATCCAGAAGGAACCAACTCAGACAAATTTTTCCAATCATTGAGCGTACCAAAGAACTCTTTTATTCTTTTAATAGCATCTTCAGTA
The DNA here is from genome assembly GCA_902583075.1 of uncultured Pelagibacteraceae bacterium. GTDB lineage: Bacteria > Pseudomonadota > Alphaproteobacteria > Pelagibacterales > Pelagibacteraceae > Pelagibacter. The sequence goes on from CACHUN010000001.1 coordinate 256,750, forward strand.
GTAAAAACAGGAAGTTTAGGTATGTTCATAGTATGAAAATCTTTAGTCATGACTATCCCTGAATATGCTTTTAATAATTCAAATAATGTTAAAGAAACTTTTTTGTCGTATATCGACTTTACACCACTTTTAGAGCCACGCATAAAAACATCTCTACCTAATCTTTTTCTATCTAACATTTGAGAAGATAATAATCTAATTAATTCTAATTTTTTTAATTGTAATTTAAGTTTTTCAGCAACTTCAAAAGCTTTAAACTCCTCCTCATCAGTTTCAGGAAGTAATAATTTTGATTTCAAATAAGTAAGCCAAGTTGCCATTAACAAATATTCAGAGGCTATTTCTAAATTTATATTTTCTTTTTCTGTTAGATATTGATGGAATTGATCAGCAAGTTTTGTAATAGAAATTTCTTCTAAATCAACTTTTTGCGATTTAGCAAGATCAAGTAATATTTCAAGGGAACCACTGAAATTATTTAAATTTACATTGAAATCTAAAGAATCATTGGACATAGTAAATTACTCTAACCTATAATTTTTATTAATTGTGATGTTTTTTTCGTTACAAATTTGTCTAATTTTGGTGAATTTTGTGCAACTGTAACCATTTCACTTAAATTTCCATTGCAATGTAAGGCTAAATTGCATCCGGCTAAAAAAGATTTTTTTACTCTAACATCAAGTTTATCTTTTAAAGCTTTCATTGAAAGATCGTCTGTTAAAATTAGATTTTTAAATTTTATTTTATTTCTTATTAAACTAATAATTTTTTTTGAATGAGTAACATTATTTTGTGGATCAATTTTTTGAAAAAGTAAATGGCCTGTCATTGCGATTAATGCTTTTTTGTTTTTAAAAGTATAAAAGTCATTTTTAACTAAATAATCCTCATTTTTGTTTATTTTAGGTAGATTTTTATGACTGTCGACTTTAGCTAAACCATGACCTGGTATGTGCTTGATTACTGTTGCAACACCATTTTTATGAAAATGATTGATACAAATATCTCCCATTGTTGAAACTATTTTTTTGTTACTTGAAAATGATCTATCATCAACAATCTTATGAAAATTTTTTCTTTTAAGGTCTAGAACTGGAACTGTGTTGATATTTATACCTAATAATTTTAATAGATATGTAATTTGTTTAACATAAACGTTATAGTAAATAAAAAATTTTTTTTTATCTTTATTAAAAAGATTTCCAAAATATTCAGCTGAAAAAATAGAATTATCAATAAATTTTCTTAATCTACTAACTCTACCACCTTCCTCATCTATCATAATAGGATAATTTTTATTTTTAAAAATTTTTTTAATGGAATTTGTTAATTCTTGAGTTTGATTTATAGAATTTATATTTCTAGAAAATAAAATAATTCCCCATGGTTTATATTTTTTTAAAAAACTTATTTCCTTTTGGGTAAGATATTTACCTTTTATTCCACATATAAATGATCTATGAAATTTATTTGTCATTATAAAGAAGTTCCCAAAAAGAATATTTATTTTTTTTCTTATTATTTTTAAATTCTACATATTCAATAATATTTTCTGTATCATTTTCTAATAATATAAGATCTTTTTCTATATTATTAATTTTTTCATCAATTGAAGAAAGTGATCTGTAAGATTTCTTAATATTTTCATCAGAAAAATAATATCTGGCAGTAAAAAAAATAAAGAAGAAAATTATAATAAGAAAAAAAAGATACTTTAGTTCTTTAATCATTACATTTTTTCAGGGGTGTCTACACCCAAAATATTCATACCTGTTTTCAAAGTATTGGCTATAGATTTTAAGAAAACTAGTTTTTCTATTTGAATTGTATTATCTTGATCGATAAATCTTTTAGAAACATCTTCCTTGCCCATATTCCAATAAGAATGGAACTCAGAGGCTAAATCATATAGATAAACTGAAATTCTATGTGGTTCTAATTTTTCTGAAGAAACTTCAACACATTTAGGCCATTCACTAATTTTTTTAAATAGTTTTATTTCTTCATTGCCAAAGTTAAAATCTGAATTCTTTGTCTCAAGATTATTATTTATATCATTTTTGGTATTTCTAAACACAGACGATATTCTAGCATATGCATACTGAACATAATAAATTGGGTTTTCTTTGGATTTTTCTTTTACTTTGTCAAAATCAAAATCAATTTCTGCATCACTACTTCTGCTTAACATAATAAACCTTGTTGCATCCTTACCAACTTCATTAATAAGATCCTCTATAGTGATATAATCACCTTTTCTTTTAGACATTTTAAAAGGTTTTTTATCCTTAATTAGTTTTACTAACTGACTTACTTTGCAAATTAATTTATTTTTTTCACCTGATAATGCCTCAACCACTGAAGTAATTCTTTTAATATAACCAGCGTGATCAGCGCCAAGAATATTAATTAGAATATTAAAATTTCTTTTTAATTTTGTATTATGATAAGCAACATCACTGGCAAAGTATGTCCAAGATTTGTCTTCTTTTTGTAGAGCTCTATCTTTATCATCACCAAAGTCTGTAGATTTAAACAATAATTGCTCTCTTTCTACCCAGTTTTCATTAATTTCTCCCTCAGGTGCTTTAATTTTTCCTTCATAAATATATTTTTTTTCTTTTAAATTTTTTATTACTTCATCAACTTCATTATTATTTATTACATCAGTTTCACTTGCAAAATTATCATGCTTTATACCAAGATTTTCTAAATTTATTTTTATTAATTTTAAAGATTCTTGTATTGAAAGTTTTTTTAGTTTTTCTGAAACTGATTCAAAGTTTTTGAAATCTAAATCTTTATTTTTTGAAATTATTTTTTTTGCTATATCTATAAGATAGTCTCCAGGATATAATTCCTTATCGTCTATCGGAAAAGTTTCATCATAAAGAATTTCTTTTATTCTTAAATAAACAGATTTTGTAAAATGAGAGATTTGATTTCCATAATCATTAACATAATATTCTTTGGTAACTTTATGACCGTTAAAGGATAAAAGATTAGATATTACATCTCCAAGTATGGCACCTCTTGAATGGCCTACGTGTAAAGGTCCAGTTGGATTTGCAGATACAAACTCTACTAAATAACTATTTTTTTTTCCACTAGTGCTACTTCCATATGATGAATTATTTAAGACATCTAGAATAAAGTCACTCCAAAATTCATTTTTAAATTTTAGATTAATAAAACCTGGTTTTTCAATGCTAATTTCATCAATATTGTTATCACTATCTTTTATTAGGTCAGCTATCTGTTTAGCAAGTTCAAGTGGAGGTTTTTTATTAATTTTGGATAATACCATTGCAACATTTGTGGAAATATCTCCAGTAAATTTTGCAGGTGGAATATCAACATTGATACCTGATAAATTATCTGGCAACTCTAACAAATTATCTTTGTGGGCAGATTTTATAATTTTTTTTATCTTTAATAAATAATTTTCAAATATATTCATTTGTATGACTTATATAATTGTATTGCGTATCTGTCAGTCATTCCTGATATATAATCAGAAATTGCTCTATATTTATTTTTATCTATAAATTTATTAATAATAAACTTTTTTGGTTTCTTTTCTATGATTTTAAATAAATTTTCTACTATTTTTTTTCCACGATTATTTTTCAATTGCACATTCTTATTATTATACATATTTATTTTTAAAAAATTTTTAACCTCTTTTTCTATTGATAAAAATTTACTTGAGAAATTAATTATTTTATCTTTGTACATTTGAACGTCTCTTTTAGTAATGATCTTATTTTTCTTTAAATTTTTAATACTATTTTTAATTACATCTTGCACCATTAAATTTATCGAGTCTCTTATAATTTGATAAACTATTATATCTTTATTTGAACGATTAATTTTAGTTTTATAGGATTTATAAATTTGATTAAAAAAATTAATTTCACATAATTGATTTAGAGAAAACAATTTAGCCTTAATTCCATCTTGTATATCATGATTATTATAGGCTATGTCATCAGATATAGCTGCAATTTGTGCCTCAAGAGAAGAATTGTTTTTAAAATTAATTTTTTGTTTAAATTTTTTGGCTCCAATTATTCTATTTATTTTATCAATATTACTTATTGGTCCGTTATGTTTTAAAAGACCATCCAGTGTTTCAATTGTTAAATTTAAACCTTTAAACTTTAAATATTTATTTTCTATGAACATGACTATTCTTAAGGTTTGAAGATTATGATCAAAACCACCATGCATGGTCATTGACTCATTCAAGGCTTCTTCACCAGCATGCCCAAACGGAGTATGTCCCATATCATGGGCTAGACTTAGTGTTTCAACTAAATCATCATTTAAATTCAAATATCTAGATATTGATCTTGCAATTTGAGCAACTTCTAATGAATGAGTTATTCTCGTTCTATAATGGTCACCTTCTGTATTTACAAAAACTTGGGTTTTGTGCTTTAATCTTCTAAATGATGCAGAATGAATAATTCTATCCCGATCTCTTTGAAATGGCGTTCTAAAGATGCTATTTGGCTCAAAAACTAAACGACCTTTTGATGTAAAAAAACCTAATTTTGAGTAATTATTCATTCTTTAAAAATGGCAAATATTAATTATATTAGTAATATCAGCGATAAATAATGATTAAAGAAATTAAATTTACAGATAATGCCTTAAAACAAATCAATAACCTTCTATCATCTAAAGATGAAGGTTCTTTTTTTAGAATCGCTATCAAAGGTGGTGGATGCTCAGGGTTTCAGTATGATTTCTCATTTGATAAAACACCTCAAGATGATGATTTAAGACAAGATAATATTCTAATAGATAAAACCTCAGCAGATCTATTGAAAGGATCAGAAGTTGATTTTGTAAAGGAATTAATTGGAGACCAATTTAAAATTACTAACCCACAAAGCAAATCATCTTGCGGTTGTGGTGTTTCGTTTTCTCTTTAATGATCATTAGCTCATGGAATGTAAATTCTATTAGAGCAAGAATATTAAATGTTCAGGAATACTTAAAAAAATTTAATCCTGATATTGTATTAACTCAAGAAATAAAAACTCAAGAAGAAACTTATCCATTTGATGATATTAAAAAATTAAAATATGAAAGTTATGTATTTGGTCAAAAAAGTTACAACGGTGTTGCAATACTTTCCAAAAAAAAATTAGACAAAATCGAAAAAGATATATTTAAAGATAAAAACAAACAATCAAGAATAATTTCAGCAGAAGCAAAGTATAAGTCTAAAACTATTAAAATTATAAATATCTATACGCCAAATGGTAATCCAGTAGATACTGAAAAATATGATTACAAATTATATTGGCTAAACAGTTTAATTAAAAAACTTAAAACTCTTTTAAAAAAATATGATAATATAATTATTGCAGGTGACTTTAACATAATACCCTCTGCTGAAGATGTCCACGACCCTAAAGGATATGAAAATGACGCTCTTTTTAGAATTGAGATTAGGAAAAAATTAAGAGAAATGTTTAATTTAGGATTTCACGATGCATTTAGATATATTTATCCAGATAAAGAGGAATATACTTTTTGGGATTACACAAGTGGTGCTTGGCAAAAAAATAATGGAATGAGGATTGATCACTTTTTAGTGACTAACACTTTGTTGAATAGTATTAGAGATGTTAGAATTAATAAATATCCAAGAGGTAGAGAAAAACCTTCTGATCATACACCGATCGAATTAGAATTAGCTTAAAGATTTAATTTTATTAACTAGATCCTCATTAATATGTCTAGGTCCTTTATCTAATCTATTTTTATGTCTTCTTTCACCGGGAAGTCTGACATCACCCATTGCTTTCATTTTTTTAAAAAATTTTGATGAATGTTCGTCCCAATTATTTTTTGATAATTTATCTGGAGATATGGCTAAAATGAACTCTCCACCACTTGGAGGACCTCCATCATTATTATCCTTCTCAGCTGTCTCATAACTGAAATTATCTCCTACTAGGGCACCTGCAAGCAATTCGACCATCATCGCAATCCCTGAGCCTTTATAGCCACCGAAAGGCAATAAAACACCCCCATCTGCAATCTCAGCAGGATCAGTTGTATCTTTTCCCTCTTTTGTAAGTCCTGTTCCTAATGGAACTTTATGACCTTCTCTTTTAGCAACTTGAACTTCACCCATAGCCATTGATGCTGTTGCCATATCATAAACGACTGGAGGTTTATTTTTTCTCGGCCAAGCAAATGATATTGGATTTGTTCCAAACAAAGGCTTAATTGCTCCAGCAGGTGCAACAGCAGGTTTGTAAGATGTGCATGCAAAAGCGACCAAACCCTGTTCTGCGATCATTTCAGTTTCAGGCCACATAGCTGCCATATGATGCGAATTTGTTATTGCTAAAATCGCAACACCACTTTCTTTAGCAAGTTTGATTAGTTCTGGAATACTTTTTTTTAAAACCACAGGAGCTAAGCAATTATTTCCGTTTGCTTTAATAACTGATGCTGATATTTTTTTTATATCTGGCTTCCCTTTTCCATTAATTTTTCCAGTTTTTAATCCTGCTACGTAAGCTGGCACTCTGAATAGACCATGCGATAAGGATCCATCTTTCTCAGCTTTAGTAACTAAGTCTGCCATTATAATTGCAGTTTCATCATCACAACCACTATTTAAAAAAGTATTTTTTGCTAAATTATAAATTTCATCTAACTCTAAAGATATATTGCTCACAGATCTATTAGATATTATTTAAAATTTATTTCAAATAGAATATTTATTTATTTTTATCTTCCCACTCAAAACGTGGAAATGAGTCAAAGATTTTAAAAATCCCATTTGACCATTGATTACACACTTTTGAGTATTCATCATCAGTAAGATTTAAGCACTTTTGAGATGCAATTTTATATTGATCTTTTCTATAAACTGTAAAATCAATTGGTGGACCGACTGTTAAGTCACTTTTTAATGTTGAGTCCATTGAAATTAAAGCACATCTTGATGCATCACCAACAGTAACTTCGGGTTTAATAACTCTATCTAAAATAGGTTTTCCATATTTAACTTCTCCAATAACTAAATATGGCTTGCTATCGGCAGGTCTTATATAATTTCCTTGAGGATAAACTAAATATAATTCCATTGGTTGTCCCTTAATCTGACCACCAATAACAAAAGTAGATCCCAATAATACTGTGTCAGTGTTTATGCCTTTAGGTGCTGAATGTTCAATATTTAATGAGCCAATATATGACGCAATCTGATCAAAATTTTCACAAGTATTTAAATTCATTATTCCAGTGGAATTCTTCAAATCATTTTGAATTGATTTATAAACTGCCTGAGAAGTTCCTAAATTACCTGAAGTAACAATAATAATTGTTCTGTCACCTACATCGTACGTGAACATTTTTGAGTAAATATTTACGTTATCTAAACCAGCATTCGTTCTCGAGTCTGACGCAAAAACTAATCCATCTTGTGCTTTAATGCCAATACAATAAGTCATTTGAATAATTTACTATTGAATTATAACATTAATTAATAATCTATTAAAAGCATAACTGCTATATCTATTATGCATTTGCTTATTCCATCCAATTATTAAACATTATCTCGTTATGGTCTCTAAACTATGGAAAAACTATAATGCTAAAAATGCTTATGATGGTTATTTCACAAAAGATAATAAGCTAAGAAAACATGCAACTATAATTTCAGGTATCCTAGAAAGATATGGTAAGAAAAAACTTCAGGAAATAGAAAAGAACTGCCAAAGTACAATTAGTGCAAGAGGAATAAATTTTAGAGTTTATGCTGCTAACAATCGTGCAGAAGAAAAAAAATGGCCATTGGATATAATTCCTAGAATAATACCAAAAAAACAATGGAACAAAGTTTCAAAAGGCTTGCAGCAAAGAGTGAAAGCCTTAAACCTATTTATTGATGATGTTTATAATCAAAAGAAAATTTTTAAAGATAATGTAGTACCAAAAGAAATAATTTTTAAATCTCCATTCTATGTAAAAGAATGTGATGGATTTTCACCCAAACATAAAGCCTGGTCAAATATTTCAGGAGTTGATTTAATAAGAAATACCAATGGTGATTATTTAGTTTTAGAGGATAATTTAAGAGTTCCATCAGGTGTTTCTTACATGCTTGAGAATAGAATGGTAATGAGAGATGTTTTTCCAGAATTATTTACAAGGTATAAAGTTGCTTCTATTCACCAATATACAAACAAATTATTTAATTGCATGGTTGAATGTATCCCTAAGAAAACATCAAATCCTCACATGGTTGTTTTAACACCTGGTATTTATAATTCAGCTTACTTTGAACATTCGTTTTTAGCAGAGCAAATGGGTATAGCTTTAGTGGAAGGAAAAGATTTGTTTGTTGAAAATGATATTGTCTATATGAAGACAGTCAAGGGACCCCTCAAGGTTGATTGTATTTATAGGCGATTAGATGACAATTTTTTAGATCCAAAAGTTTTTTTTAAAGGATCATTAATTGGCGTTCCTGGACTTTTTAAAAGTTGGCGGAAGGGAAATGTCGGTATTATTAATGCAATTGGAACAGGTGTAGCTGATGACAAAGTTGTTTATTCTTATGTAAATAAAATGATAGTTTATTATTTGGGAGAACAACCTATTTTAAATCAAGTAGAAACATACCTTTGCCATAACAAATCTGAGAGAGATTATGTAATTGAAAATATTGGTAAATTAGTCGTAAAGCCTGCAAATGCATCTGGAGGTTATGGGATCATGATTGGTCCAAAAGCTCCAAAAAAAGAACGAGAGGAAGTAATTGCCAAAATTAAGAAAAATCCAAGAGAGTATATTGCTCAACCATTAGAAACTCTGTCAACAGCTCCAACAATAACTGAAGATGATATAGAACCTAGGCACCTTGATTTAAGACCTTTTGTTTTAAGTGGAAAAACTACATACGTAAGCACTGGTGGACTAACTAGAGTAGCTTTAAGAAAAGGCAGTACAATTGTAAATAGCTCTCAAGGTGGTGGTTCTAAGGATACACTTATTGTTGAAACATAATAATATTCATTTTATATAAAATTAATCAGCCTAAATTCATTTTGATGAAAAATAACATAATAGTTTTTACTGATCTAGACGGATCTTTGTTAAATACTCAAAATTTTAAATTCAAAAAAGCTAAATCAATTATTAAAAAAATTATTAAAGATAGTAATTTAATAATTCCTAATTCAAGTAAAACAGAGTTAGAGATAAAAAATTTTATTAAGAAGTTAAAAATTAAACTTCCTTTTATAAGCGAAAATGGTTCTGAAATTCATAATCTAAATACGATCGAAAGAAAGCTTCCTAAAAAAATAACAATAGCGCGTGATAGAAATACAATTTTGAAAATCTTTTTAAAAAATATGAGTAAAGAGATTTTAATAAAATGTGATTTTTTATATAAAATGGACAATAAAAAAAAATCTAAAATTTTAGGTTTAAAAGGAAAAGATTTAATCGCTAGTTCAAAACGAAAATATACTTATCCTTTTATTTTTAAAGGAGATAATAAACTAAAAAAATTATTATTTAAAAAAACTTACAAGGCAGGTTTAGGTATTCAACAAGGAGGCAGAGTAATGAATTTAGGCGATAATGTAAATAAAGGTATGGCAATTAAAAAAACATTAAATTTTATTAAATCAGTTAATAAAAATAAGATTACAACCATTGCTGTTGGTGATAATCAGAATGATTTAAGTATGTTAAAAGTCGTGAAATATCCCTGTATTGTTTCAAATAGATCCATCAAAATTAATAACAAAAATAAAATCTATACTAATAAAAAGGCTCCAGAAGGATGGATTGAGGTGGTCAAAAAGGCAATGGATAAAATAAATAAATAAATTAATTTATAAATATGGGTGATTTTTCTCAAAACGGAATAGTAGCAAATCTTCACGATTTTTCGATACGAAGTACTGAGCAAATAGAAAAAGACTTATTAAAATTTTCTAAAGAGAGAAAATTAGAATTAATTTTACCTTGTCTTTATTCAGAGCTTGAGGGAGATGCATTACCAAACATTGTAAATGAAATAAGCAAAACTAAATATCTTAATCATGTGATAATTGGCTTAGATCAAGCGAATAAAGCACAAGCTAAAAAGGCATGGAAATTTTTTAAAAAGCTAAAAACACCTTTTTCTATTTTATGGAATGATGGTCCTAAATTAAAAAAATTAGATAAGGAATTAAAGGGTATAGATCTTGCACCAAAACAAATGGGTAAAGGAAGAAATGTTTGGTATTGTATTGGAATGGCAATAGCTAGAGATGAAGCTAGATCTGTTGCTTTACATGATTGTGATATAAAAACTTATGATAGAAGGTTGTTAGCAAAACTTTTTTATCCTGTAGAAAACCCATTATTCAATTATGAATTTTGCAAAGGTTATTATCCAAGAATTGCTGATAATAAAATGCATGGAAGAGTAGCTAGATTGCTTGTTAACCCACTACTCACAGCAATGGAAAAAACAATAGGTAAAAGTGATTACATAGACTTTATGAAATCATTTAAATACCCATTAGCTGGAGAATTTTCATTTAGAAGAAATATTCTACCAGAACTTAGAATTTCATCAGATTGGGGAATTGAAATTGCTATTTTATCTGAAATGCAGAGAAATTATTCATCAAACAACATATGCCAAGTAGAATTAGCTGATAACTACGATCATAAACATCAGATATTATCTATAAAGGACAGCTCTAAAGGGTTATCTAAAATGTCTATTGATATAATTAAAACATTAGTAAGAAAACTTGCAACACAAGGTTATTCTTTTAGCAAAGAAACTTTTCGATCAATTAAAGCGACTTATTATAGATCTGCTTTAGATTTAATTGATATTTATAGAAGCGATGCTCAAATGAACGGATTAAAGTTTGACTCTCACAATGAGGAAAAAACAGTTGAGTTATTTGCTTTGAATATAATGAAAGCTGGTGAGTCATTCTTTGAAAATCCAATGGATACACCTTTTATACCAACTTGGCATAGAGTTAAAAGTGCTATCCCTGATTTCTTAGATAGATTTAAGGAAAGCGTTAAATCGGACAATAAAGAGTTTAAGTAAACTTAATAATTAGTTTAATGTTTGTGATTGTGCTTTTCGTTTAAATTATCAATATCAATTTCTTTAATTTCATTAATGGGCTTTGCTATACGCCAATTCCTTACTTTCCCATCCTCTGCTCTTTCGGTTATTATTGTCTCTATAGGAGGGCAATTAGGTTCATGACAATTTAACTCAGCCATGCTTAAAATAGATTTTTCTGGAATTTGATGTTTTTTTGAAAATACAAGTTTTAAATTTCTAATAGTTTCAGCATTAGGTTTCTTTTTATTAAACATAGATTATTTTTTTTCCTCATCCCAAATCGATGTCCATAAAATATTTCCTCCCATGTCACCAATTAATAGATGTGAGCAATCTTTGGTTACTGCAATTGCAGAAACTTCGAATTCTGTAAAGCTTCGTATAATAATTGTATTACTGGCTTTTTCAATTTCAGACAGAAAAACTGAACCGTCACTTAATCCAGTTAAAATTGCATTTTCATTTGGAAATGGTTCAACAAATGTAACTAATTTATTTCCTACATAAGGAAGACAAATAGGTTCTCTACCAACTGGTCCATCTCCATCAAATGGCCAACAAACAGCATCATTTGCACCTGATGTTGCTAAATATTTTGAGTCATCTACAAAGGCAAAACTCTTAATTTTTGCTCCATATCCTGACATTGCAGAATCAATCTTGTCTTTTAATCTCCAAAAATGTAGTTGGTTTTCTTGCATAGATGTCACCAAATACCTGTCGTCAGGACTAAAAATAACTTTATTATGAGAGCCTTTCCAAATTAAATTAGACGACGTCCATTTGTTGCTATAATCCTTTTTCCAAAGAGTTACCCCGCCATATCTAGAAACGGCCAGTTTTCTACCCTTTGAATCAAATGCAACACCACCAATAGTGCTCTCATGCTCTAATAGTTTTGGTTCTTTTTTATTTGGCATCCACAGATATACGATATTACCTGATGTACAGACCAAACTGCCATTATTTGCTGTAACATGATCTACCCAGCGAGTACCAAAGTTCCCAATTTCATTTATTTTTCCATCTAGTGAAATTTTTAAAAAACAACCATCATCTCCACCAGTTAAAATATTGTCTCCATCTTTTGACATGCAAAGAACAATACCTTTATGAGCTTTTATAGGTTCAGAACTTTGTCCAGATGAAAAAATTCTTACAGTACCATCGCCAAATCCAACTGCTATTGAATTACCAATTGTAACAGCATTAGTAACTGGAATTCCGAGTTTAAACTCTTTTCCTCTATTTTCAAATTTGGTTTTATTTAACTCTGGAAGCTTATATAGATCAGCTTTCATGCCGATTTGCAATTTTCAAATCCTTCTTTCAAATTCATCGTTTCAAGATTTCGACCAATAAAAACTAATCGAGAACTTCGTTCTTTTCCTTCTGGCCATTTACCCATTGGTGAAGCATCCATAAGCATATGTACACCTTGAAATACATATCGATCACTTTCTCCTGTAAAGTCGAGTATACCTTTTGTTCTTAAAATATCCTGACCTTTGGTTTGTAATAGTTTACTAAACCAATCTTGAAATTTTTCCATATCTAAAGGGGTGTCAGATACAAACGATAAGCTAGTTACGTCATCGTCATGCTCATGGTCATGATCTGATGTAAGAAAATCAGGCTCAACATCTAAAACACGTTTTAAACTAAATGCATCAAGATTTAAAATCTCATTTAAAGATACTCCACATTTGGTTGTATTAATAATTTTTGCAAAAGGATTAATTTTTTTTATTCTTTCTTTAACAACTTCTAATCCACTTTCATCAACAAGATCTATTTTGTTTAATAATACAACGTCTGCAAAGGCAATTTGTTCCTCTGCTTCGTGATGATCTGTTAATTGTGTACTTAAATGAACAGCATCAGCAACAGTAACAATTGCATCTAACTTTGTTCGATCAGCGACATCTTGATCGACAAAAAAAGTTTGTGCAACGGGAGCTGGATCAGCTAATCCAGTGGTTTCTACTATGATTGCATCAAGTTTATCAGCTCGCTTCATTAACCCACTTAAAATACGGATTAAATCTCCTCTTACGGTGCAACAAATGCAACCATTGTTCATCTCAAATACCTCTTCATCAGCATCAACAACCAAATCGTTATCAATGCCCTGCTCACCAAATTCATTAACTATTACAGCATATTTTTTTCCATGCTGTTCTGTTAAAATTCTGTTTAAAAGAGTAGTTTTTCCAGCACCTAAAAAACCTGTTAAAACAGTAACAGGAACTTGTTTGTTAGTTTCTTCCATTAATTAAATTAACATCCTTTAAAGGATTTTGACATATTTTTTATTAAATCAAAATATAAACCTTTTCCAGGATTTAAAGTTGCACCCAACGGATCAACAATACCGGTTTTAATATTCATATCTTTTGCAACAGCTTTAATGATGTCTGGATTAAATTGAGGCTCAGAAAATACACAAGCTACTTTATCGTGCTCAATTACTTCTCTGATCTCTGAAAGTTGTTCCGCGCCAGGTAATACATCCGTGTTAACTGTGAAAGCTCCTAATATATTTACATTAAATCTTTTCTCAAAGTATTGGTAAGCGTCGTGAAAAACGATCGAGGCAGTACTTTCATTAAGTTCTGCGGTTACATCTTTTGTAAGTTTATCAATTTCTTTATAAGCCTTACTTAAATTTGCTCTATAAGCAGCTTCATTTGTTGGGTCATTTTCAATTAAGTGCTTAGACATTTCAAATAAAATAACTTTTGCATTAATTGGGTCTAACCAAATATGTGGATCAAATTCACCGTGGTGGTGTCCTTCGTGTCCATCATGATCATCATGGTCATCATGCCCATCTTCTTTTTTTGCATGGTCATGATCATCGTGGTCATCCTTTTTCTTATGTCCATGATCGTCATGATCGTCCTCTTTATGCCCATCTTCTTTTTTTGCATGGTCATGATCATCGTGATCATCTTTTTTCTTGTGTCCGTGATCATCATGATCATCGTGATCGTCATGGTCATCAAAAATATTTCTCTCTCTAAATTTTAATTTAACTAAACCTTTAATCTCTAATAACTCAATTTTTTCTGCCTCATTAGCAATTGAGTCTAACGGTTTTTCTAAAAAATTTTCTAAATCTTCACCTACCCAAAAAACAATGTCAGCATCTTGTAACATTTTTGCATGCGAGGGTTTCATGGCAAATCCATGTGGTGAAGCGTATCCTTCAACTATTAAATCTGGTTTAGCTACACCATCCATTAAATAGCTAGCTAAAGAGTGTATTGGCTTAATTGATGCAACGACTTTGATGTTGGCATTTGCTGATGTAAATAAAGTTAAAAATGATAGTATTGTTAAAATTATTGAAGATTTTTTTAGATTTTTCATAATATTTGGTTATTGTTAATTGTTATAATATAACGCTGTGTAATAATATAACATATTTAAGTCAAGTGAATAAATGAGCATGGGAAATAATATTTTAGTAAAATTAAACAATGTTGGTTTTCAACAAAATCAAAAGTGGCTTGTTCAAGGTGTTTCTTTGCAAGTCGAAAAAGGTAAAATTGTTACCTTAATCGGTCCTAATGGTTCTGGTAAAAGTACAACTGCTAAAATTGCTCTAGGTTTATTTAAAAATATTGAGGGTCAAGTTGAAAAATTCACAAATAATATTGGTTATGTTCCACAAAAAATATCAATAGATTGGACACTTCCTCTAAGAGTTAGAGATTTTATGCTTTTAACGGATAATCTTACAGAAGACGTAATTGATGAAGCACTTTCATTAACTGGTGTAATTAATTTAAAAGATAAAAGTTTGGGAAATTTATCAGGTGGAGAATTTCAAAGAGTGTTACTTGCCAGAGCTATTTCAAAAAAACCTGAATTGTTAGTGCTTGATGAGCCAGTTCAAGGTGTAGATTTTACGGGAGAAATTGCCTTGTATGAATTAATTAAAGAAATTTCAGAAAAATTAAATTGCGGTATTTTATTAATATCCCATGACTTACATACAGTAATGAGCGCTACCGATCATGTTGTTTGTTTAAATGGTCATGTCTGTTGTTCAGGTTCACCTAAAGAAGTTGCAAAAAATAGTGAATACAAAGCATTGTTTGGCGAACAAGCCTCTCAAACTCTTTCAATTTATGAACATAAGCACGATCATGTTCATGCTAATGATGGGGATATAAAAAAAAATTGATATGTTTGACGATTTTTTTATAAGAGCGTTGGTTGCAGGTATTGGTATTGCTTTTGTTGCGGGACCACTTGGTTGTTTTGTTGTGTGGAGGAGATTGTCTTATTTTGGAGATACACTCGCCCACTCCGCATTACTAGGTGTAACAATTGCATATTCATTAGAATTTAATATTGCTGTTTCAATATTTTTAATTTCATCAGCAATTGCATTAATTTTAATACAACTACAAAAAAAAACTAATCTTCCAAGTGATGCATTGTTAGGGCTTTTGGCCCACTCGTCATTAGCAGTTGGATTAGTGGTGATTGGATTTTTAACCTTTATTAGATTTGATATTATGGGATTGTTGTTTGGGGATATATTAGCAGTTAATAAAAAAGATTTGATAACAATATGGGTTGGTGGAGCCTTAATTTTATTGGTTTTAAGATTAATATGGAAACCATTGTTCGCCTCAACTGTAAATTATGAATTAGCACAGGCAGAAGGTCTAAACCCTGATAGAGCAAAAGCAGTCTTTACAGTCTTATTGGCCGCAATAATTGCCATATCTATCAAATTAGTTGGAGTGCTATTAATTACAGGAATGTTAATTATACCAACTGCTATGGCTAGAAATCTTTCAGATAACCCGAAAAAGATGGTGATTTTTGCAATAATAGGAGGATTGTTATCAGTGTTTATAGGATTGTTCTCTTCCTTAGAATTTAATACACCGTCTGGTCCATCCATAATTGCTGCAGCTCTAGTGTTGTTTATTTTTTCATTACTTAAAGTTAAACAAACGATTCAATTGAAAAATTAATGGAATATTATAAAGAATAATTAAATGCAAAAACAAGAAACATTATCCAAAAACCAAAAAATAATTTTGGATTTAATTGAAAAATCTGATCAACCACTAAAAGCATATTCAATTTTATTTGATGTTAAAAAAAAAGGTATTAATGCTCCTTTGCAAGTTTATAGAGCTTTAAACAAACTAGTCAAAATTGGAAAAATTCATAAAATAGAAAGTAGAAACGCTTTCATCGCTTGTAAAAATTCAAAATGTCAAATTGCTAAAGCTACTGTTTTTTCAATTTGTGAAAGTTGTGAAGATGTAACTGAAATTCATGATCATAAATTATCAGAACACTTAAGAGATTTTAAAGATAACAAAGGAATGAAATATAATAAATACAATTTAGAATTTTTTGGTCTGTGCAAGAAATGCGTTTAAAAAATGAAAATTGAATATTATTTTAGTGTCCTATCTCCGTTTAGTTATTTAGGAGCTGATAGATTTACAAAGATAGTAAGCAAATATAATTTAGAGGTTATAGAAAAACCACTTGATTTAGTTGGCGAAATATTTCCAAATACTGGTGGATTGCCAGTTCCTAAAAGACATCCTGCTAGACAAAAATATAGACTTGTAGAACTGGAGAGAATTTCAAATAAACTAGGTTTGCCGATTATTAAAAAGCCAAAATTTTTTCCACCTAAAGACCCACACTTACCAGCAAAATTTGTAATAGCTTCAAATAAATTGGGTAATAAACTTCATTTTGGAAATGAATGTTTAAAATATTTATGGTCTATGGATAAAGATCTTTCTGATCACAATACACTTCAGGAAATTTGTGAAAAATTAAATTTAAACTTTGAAGAAATGAAGAAATTAGCTTTATCTGAAGATGTAAACTTGGAATATCAAAAAAATTCAAAAGATGCGGTTGATAATGATGTATTTGGCGCTCCTTCGTATGTCTTAAATAATGAGATTTTTTGGGGTCAAGATAGATTAGATTATCTTGAAGATGCATTAAATAAATAATTTAAAATTAATAAATTTTATTAATAATTTAATTAAGCATTAATAGAAACTAATTTTAACAAATCTTTAAAATAATATTATCATAATTTAAAATGGTAATAAATTTAAAAAAAAAGGAGAGAAAATGACTGCAAATATCAGAATATTAAAATGGACAAGCACAGTTTTGACGCTTTTAGGAATATTAACTTTTTATTTAGATTACTATCCTTATAGCATGATACCTCACAGTTTAGGTATAATCGGTTGGACTATTGTTGGTACCATTACAAAGGATAAACCTTTATTAACAAATTTTTCACTACAAATCCCGATAATGATTGCAGGTATAATTAAGTATTCTTATACAACTGGGTTATTTTAACTTACTTGGATTCCGTTTGACCAAACATTTTTTACAACTGGTAAATTTTGATAAATTTTAAACCTTATTAAATCTGCTCTCTTATTATTGTCAATGGAACCCCTGTCATTTAAATTTGTAGCTATAGACGGAGCGTGACTAGCTGCTGCAAATGCTTTTGGAAGATTATCAATTTCTAAACCCCATTTGACAACAGATATAATTAATGATGATGGAATATAATCTGAGCTTAAGATATCTAAACAATCATTTTCTAAGAGTTCTTTTGCAGATATATTGCCAGAGTGTGAACCTCCTCTAAGTAAATTAGGAGATCCCATCATAACTTTAATATTGTAATCTTTAGAAGTTTTGGCTGCTTCTAATGTTGTTGGAAATTCAGCCAATTTTACTCCATATTTATTTGAATTATGAACATCATTTTCTGTGGTATCGTCGTGACTAGCCAAAATACAATCATATGATGATTTAAATTCTAAAATTTTATCTATGTGTTTCTTGCTATTTTTTTTTTGAAGATTTTTTAAGTGATCAAAATGAATTTCCATTTCATTTTCTGTCATACCGTGTTTAATTGAAAGATATTCTTTGTACTTATCTATAACTCTAAATTGCCTCTGACCTGGTGTATGATCCATTATACTAATCAGTTTTACATCGTGAGTTTCATTGTATTCGTCTAATTCATCAATCAAATTCTCCGAACAAGTTTCAGCTCTTAAATGTATTTTGTGATCAATCTTGAGAATATTATCTTTTTTAAAACTTGAAATTATATCCGAACAGTTTTTTGCATATTTTTTATATTTTCCTGTTTTTTCAATAGAACCAACTCTTAATGCATCAAAAACTGTAGTTATTCCAACAGATGCTAATTCTCTATCATGAGATAAAATTGCATTTTCTACTGGAAATGAAACTTTAGGTCTTGGTGTCATGTGTCTTTCAAGATTGTCAGTATGTAATTCAACCAATCCTGGCGAAATATAATCTTTTTCGCAGTCTATAGAGCTTTTGTTATTACTTAATCCACTACTTATATCGACAATCTTGTTATCTTTAATCCTGATATGACCATGAACGATTTCATCTTTTTTAATTATCATGGCATTGTTTAAAATATATTCATGCATCACTTTTTAATACACATGAATTGTTACAAATATTTTAAATTAGAGAAAATTTATATAAGTATTATAAGTTGAATTATGAAAAAATATTCTAGATACGCTATTTATTATGCACCTCCAAAAGAGAGTAGTCTAGAAGAATTTGGCAGATATTGGTTCGGTTGGGATCCACTTAATGCAAAGTTAATAAATAACAAACATAGAATTAATTATCTAAACAGATTTGGAATTAAAAACTTAATAAACATAGATAAAAATGTTTTAATTGCAAAGAAATATGGGTTTCACGGCACACTTATTCCTCCTTTTAAACTAAACAAAAATTATAGTACCAATACATTATTTAAAAAAACTGAGGAAATAGCAAAAAAATTCAAAAAATTTAAATTTTATAAATTTAAATTAAAAAAAATGAATAATTTTTATGCTTTTGTTCAAAATAAAAAAAATAATAACATTAATAAGTTATCAAATAGACTAGTTAGAGAATTATTTAAATTTAGGTCACCTCTTACAAAAAAAGAAATTGATAGAAGAAATCCCTCTAAACTAAGTAAATTACAATTAAATATTTTATATAAATGGGGATACCCCTATTTAATGTCAGAATTTAATTTCCATATGACCCTTGCATCAGAGGTCACAGGAAACAAATTGTACCTTGAGTTAAAAAAAATTGAAAGAAACAAAGAAATCATTTTAAATGAAATAAATAATTTTGATAAAATATATATATTTGGTGAAAACCAAAAAGGAATGTTTGAGAATTTAGAAAATTTTTCACTTAGCTAAAATTATTTTTTTCAATTTATTTGCACCTATAGCTATTGATTTATTATTATTTATAGTAATTATATTTTTCGGTAGTAAATTAATTTTTCTTTTTATCCTTTTATTAATTGATTTTTTGTCTTCTCTAGCTCGATTTACAAGTCTCTTTTTAATAATTGTTGATGGGGCAATAATATTAATTATTTTAACGTTATTAACTTTTTTTTTTACTTTAAAAAGTACTTTTCTTGATCCATTAAAAATTACTGTTTTACCTTCCTCTATTTTTTTTATTTCCTTAAATGGAATACCGTATGAAAAACCATGAGCTTTCCAGTAAACAAAGAAATGTTTTTTTAAAATCTTATCTTCAAAATTTTTAATTGATATGCTGTAATGATCTTCATTTTTAATATCTTTTTTCCTAGTAATGTACCTTTTTACCAAAATGGAATTAGGAATTTTTTTAATTACTTTTTTTAATAAAGTATCTTTTCCTGATCCTGATGGTCCAACGACTACGATAAGCTGACCGTTATTTTGCATCTGGTATTTTTGTAATATCTATTTCCCTAGCATTTAAATATTTACGTGAATATTCATCATGAAAAATACCAATTATTGAAGATCCACTATCCTTTTTTTCATTAATCAAATTCAAAACAATATCTTTGTTAACACTATCTAAACTAGCAGTTGGTTCATCTAGTAATAAACATGGATAATTTCTAATCAGTCCCCTAGCAACATTAACTCTTTGTTGTTCTCCACCTGAAAAAGTTAGTGGCGATAAATTCCATAAGTTTTTATCTATATTAAGTTTTAGTAAAATTTTTTCAGCTTTTTCACGAACTTCATCTTGATCTGAATTTATTTCTAATAAGGGCTCCATAACAATTTCAATTGTAGGAACACGAGGTATCACTCTTAGAAATTGACTAACATATCCTATTATATTTTTTCTAAGTTCAATAATATTTCTCGGATATGTATGATCTATGTTGTGATTATTAATTTTAATTTGTCCTGATTGAAAAACATAGTTTCCATAAATCATTTTTAAAATACTAGACTTTCCAACACCTGATGGTCCTGTTAACGCTACAATTTCTCCAGGATTAATTTTCAAATTCAAATTATTAAAAACTAATATGTTTGTTTTGCCCTGATTATGAAGTGTAAATTTTTTTGTAATTTTATTTAGTTCAATCATTTTTAAACCTGTAATACTGAACTAACTAATAACTGAGTATAAGAATGTTGCGGATCATCTAATACCTGATCACAAAGTCCAGACTCAACAGCCTCCCCATTTTTCATAACAATAATTTTATCAGCTAACAATCTAATCACTGCTAAATCGTGAGAAACGATTACAACTGATAAATTTAATTCTCTAACTAATTTTCTTAACAAATCTAAAATTTTTGCTTGAACAGAAACATCAAGACCTCCTGTTGGTTCGTCCATGAAAATTATTTTAGGACTCGTAACCAAATTTTTTGCTATTTGTAATCTTTGCAACATTCCACCAGAAAATGTTCTTGGAAAATCATCTACTCTACTTTTATCGATTTCTACTTTATCTAACCATTTAAAAATAGTTTGCCTAATATTTCCATAATTTCTTTGTCCAATCGACATTAATCTTTCACTAATATTTCCACCAGCACTTACATCTAATCTTAAACCGTCTCTAGGATTTTGGTGAACAAAAGCTAATTCAGTTCTTATCAATAACCTTTTCAATGACTCAGATATTTCTAGAAAATCAATCGTTTCATTACCTGTTTCAATTAAGATTTTTCCACTATCAGGAATAAGATTGCCTGATATGGAATTTATAAAAGTTGTTTTTCCTGAGCCAGATTCTCCTACTACACCAACGACTTCCCCAGGATATAATGTCAAATTCATATTTTTGCATCCCACTTGATTACCGTAATATTTGTTTAAATTATGAACTGACAAAATTGGTTGCATTTAATTATTTTCCATTCTTTGATTACAATAATTTGTATCTGAACATATAAATGATCTATTACCGTCATCATCAATAATTATTTCATCTAAAAAACTCTCATTTGATCCACAAATAGAACATTTATGAGGTGCCTTTGAGGGATCAAATGGATAATCTTCAAAATCAAGACTCGTTACTTCAGTATATGGTGGTATTGCATAAATTCTTTGTTCTCTTCCTGCTCCAAATAATTGAATAGCAGGGTTATTGTTCATTTTTGGGTTATCAAATTTTGGAATAGGTGATGGGTCCATTATATATCTATCATTTGTCTTTACCGGATAAGCATATGCTGTTTCTATATGACCATTTTTGGTAATATCTTCATATAACTTTACATGCATAATTCCATATTCTGATAGTGCATGCATTTTTTTAGTTTCTTGATATCTTGGTTCTAAAAACGCAAGAGGTTCTGGTATTGGAACCTGATAAACAAGTATTTGTTTTTCTTTTAACTTTTCTTCTGGAATTCTGTGTCTTGTCTGAATTATCGAAGCTTGGCTTGTTTTTTCTGTGGTCTTAATATTAGCAGTTTTTTTAAAGAAATTTCTAATTGAAACTGCGTTTGTAGTATCATCTGCTCCTTGGTCAATAACTTTTATCACATCGTCAGTTGTTAAACATGACGATGTTACTTGAACCCCTCCTGTTCCCCATCCGTATGGCATAGGCATTTCTCTAGATGAAAATGGAACTTGATAACCTGGTATACAAAGAGCTTTAATCAAAGCTCTTCTTATCATTCTTTTTGTATTTTCGTCTAAATAAGCAAAATTATAAATTTCATCTTGAGCTGCAACAGTATTTTTTTTATTTTTAAATTTAAGTACGTTGTTCATTTTTTTTATACTCTTCTCTAATTTTTCTTACTAAATCCAATTCCGCCTGAAAATCTACATAATGAGGTAATTTGATATGTTCTAAAAAACCTGTAGCTTGAATATTATCACAATGAGATATAACAAATTCTTCATCTTGAGCAGCAACACCTAAGTACTCCTCACCAAATTCTTTCCATCTCATTGATCTGTCAACCAAAGCCATAGAAATAGCTTTTCTCTCTAATTGACCAAAAACTAAACCATATCCACGGGTAAATTGAGCAGGTATTTTTTTACTACCTTTAAATTGGTTTACTGACTCACACTCAGTAAACATGACATCAGCAATATTTATTTCTATACCTAATTCTGGAATTTCAAATTGAACCTCAACGTAACCAGTTCTTAATTCACCAACAAATGCATGATTTCTAGCATACCCTCTCTGTGTTGAATAAGCTAAACCAAGAAGAAAACCTTCATCTCCTCTTGAAAGAGATTGCAATCGTTCAGATCTTGTTAAAGGAAAATTAATTGGGTTTCTTGTAATATCTTTAGATGTTTTGCCACTAGGTATTTCTTTCTGAATTAACCCTTCTTTATTTAAAAAGCTTAAAACATGTGGGATTTCTTTATCATCATATTTTTCAATCTTAGCTTTTTCATACTCTCCATCAGCAAGAAGCTTGAAATCAAGTAAACGGTGTGTGTAGTCAAATGTTGGGCCTAACTTTTGTTTACCTGGGATATCTTTAAATGTTGCAGATATTCTTCTTAGACATAACATTTTGCCAGTTTCGATAGGTTTGCTTGAACCAATTCTAGGTAAAGTAGTTCTATAGGCTCTCACTAGAAAAATTGCTTCAATCAAGTCACCTCTAGACTGTTTGATTGCAAGAGCAGACAAATCTTTGTCATATAAAGATCCTTCTGACATAACTCTATCAACACTTAAAGTTAGTTGTTCACTAATTTGTTTAATATTTAGTTCTGCTATATTTACATCCCCTCTTCTTATTTCGGATAACCAGGAATGTGCGTTATTTATTGCCTTTTCCCCACCTTTTACTGATACATACATTTTATAGCTCTCCTATTTTCAATGATCTTGGTATTGAATAAAATTTATCATTATCAACAAAATAAAAATCAAGTCCTAATGGAAATTGCTGGTTATTTTTTTTTATAACCTCTCTATCAGGTAAAAATATACTTTTAGAACTTTTAATACCAGGACCAGAAATTATGGCATTTGGTTTTTCAAATTGGGACTGGCAAATAATTGTACACGATTGATCAGGATTTTGCTCGTCCCCCTTTTTAAATTCATCTAATGGTAAAAGATCATCCCAAGTACCAATTGTAAAATTTGCATTTTTTTTATCTGTAATGTTTGCACCTGTATTAAATTTAATCCAATCAATAGTTTCTTGATTGTTAACATCACCACCTAAAAAAATATTTGAATAACTATCACAAAAAGTTTTTATTATTGAACAACTAGCTGAAAACATATTCGAAGGGGGATCTATATTTTTTAATGTCTCAATTGAACCGGGATATGAGGTTGCAAACAAAATACTTCTAAAATAATCAGCACTTACTTGAGAATTATTTTTTTTAGAAACAACTTCCATAGATTATTTATCCTCACCTCTTACCAAGGTAAAAAAATCAACTTTAGTAGCTTCTGTTTTAGATAATATTTCATTTCTTTTGTTATTTTTATATTTAATTAATTTATCAATTATATTTCTTTTAATTATTTCTTTTTTTTCAGTTTGCATCAATGCATCACACAAAGCTGCAATTTTGGATTTATATTTATTTCTACCTTGAACATAACCATGTCCTTGAATTTTTTTATCTAAACTTAATGAACATCTCGTTATAGTTACTTCTCCAACATTAAAATTATCACCTGTGACGCCTGCTTTTCCTTGAACCATAACACTGCCAATCTCAGGTTCTCTTAACCAATTATATTCTATTTTCATATTTAAATTGTCCCAAAGCGATATTAGATAATTTTCATCTGCTGTTGCTAAGTAACTTAACCATTGTTTTCTTGATTCATTTTTCATAATACTATACAACTAGACAAGTACTAAAATTAAAAATAATTTCAATATATTATTTATTAAAATTTTATGACAACAAAAGATTTGCTTTGGAAGGAAATATACAATTCAATCAAAAGAGAAATTGTTTTAAATAAGTACAAAATTAATAAAAAGTTAGATTCTGAGAATGACTATGCAAAACAATTCAATGTCAATAGACACACTATAAGAAGAGCTTTTAAAGAACTTAAAGATGATAATTTAATATATTCAAAAAGAGGTCTTGGAGTATTTGTTAAATCATCAAAAATTAATTACTCAATTAGTAAAAACGTACGATTTACTGAGAATATACTTCAAGAAAACCAATCAGTAAGAATTGAAATAAAAAGTTTTGATATTGCTGAATGCAATCCTTTTGAAAAAAAAGAACTCAACTTAAAAAAAAATGACAAAGTTACACGCATAAATAGCATAGGTTTTGTCAACAATTCACCTTCTGTAATAACTTTCAGATCGATTCCTTATAAAAAATTTCCAAAATTTATTAATTATTTTGTTAAAAAACAATCAGTAACCAAAGCTTTTAATTTATTGAATATCAAACTAATTAAAAGATCAAAAACTCTAATCAATGCTGAAATTGCAGACAAAATAAAATCAAATTTATTAAATATAAATGAGGGGGAAGCACTATTAAAAACTTCATCTGTTAATGTCGATTTTAAAAACAATCCTATAGAGTTAAGTGAAAGTTATTTTATTGGATCTAAAATTCAATTTTTAATAAAAAATTAGATTTTCTACCTTAGGTTTAAATTTCATATAACTTAAACAAAATTTAAAAGATTCATTAATAATATTTTAACATTTATTAAAGATTAGAGGATTAATAAATTCCTCAAATGATTATTAAAAAAGTTAACAAATTTTTCGGTGATAATCATGCCGTTAAAAACGTTTCTTTTGAGGTTAACAAACCTCAAATGATAGGAATCATAGGTAGATCTGGGGCTGGTAAATCAACATTACTAAGAATTATAAATCGACTTACCGACGCAACAGATGGTTCGATTGAAATTGAAGGTCAAAATATTCTAGATTTAAAAAGTAAGGAAAAGAGATCATGGCAAAGAAACTGTGCAATGATTTTTCAACAATTTAATTTAGTCCCACGATTAGATGTTCTAACAAATGTAATATTAGGCAGATTAAATTATCAGGGCTCATTTAGAGCATCTTTAAAAATGTTTTCTCGAGATGAAAGAGCTGATGCTTTGATTTTACTTAACAACTTAGGTATGGCTAACACTGCTCTCCAAAGAGCTGAAACATTATCTGGAGGTCAACAGCAACGTGTAGCTATATGCAGAGCTTTGATGCAAAATCCTAAAATGATTTTAGCAGACGAACCTATAGCATCTTTAGATCCAATGAATGCAAGAATGGTAATGGAATCATTAAGAAAAATTCATGACGAAAAAAATTTAACAGTTATTTCAAATCTTCATACACTTGATACAGCAAAAACTTATTGTGATCGAATTATTGGAATGAAAGATGGTGAAATAGTCTTTGATGATTTGCCTGAAAAATTATCAGATAAACTTGCAAGAGAAATTTATGGTGCAGAGGCTGATGAAGCTTTTGAGCCACAAGTAACATCTACAGAGCTTAAAACAAAAAAAAAGATAAATGGAGATGTTGAGAAAGAATTTGCAACTGCATGAGATCAATAACTCATCGTTACAAATATAAATAAGTCGAGAGACTAAAATTATAAAAAGGAGACAATTATGTTTAATAAACTAACAAGAGTTATTGCACTTTTAGCTATGGTGTTTTTTTCAACGCAAGCTAATGCGGTAACTTACACGGGTCCAAAAATGGACTTAAGTAAATACCAACCAGAATTTAGAGTTGGTTTTTTAGGTGACGAAGCAGCTCAAGATATTATAGCTAGAAATGAATGTTTCATGCCGTATATCGAAGCCGCTTATGGTGTACCTGCTAAATTCTTTACATTTAAAGATTACGCAGGAACAATGGAGTCGATGCTAGGTGGTAATCTAGATTACACATGGTTTGGTTCATCCGGATATGCGGGTATGTATCTTAAAGATCCAACTGCAGTAGTACCAGTACTAACAAGAATGCAGCCAACAGGTGATATGGGTTACTACTCTGTTGCAGTAGCAACTAAAGCATCTGGAATTAAATCAATGGCAGATCTTAAAGGTAAATCTTTTGGTTGGGCTGACCCTAACTCTACATCAGGTTTTTTAATTCCTTCAATTGAATTAAAGGCTATGGGTATGGACCCAGATACATATTTTTCAAAAACACAGTTTTCTGGAGGACATGAAAACAATGTATTAGCGGTAATGAATGGTGATGTTGATGCTGGTGTAACATGGGTATCTGGTGTTGGTAGCTGGGAAGAAGGATATTCGTCAGGGAATTTAAGAAAAATGGTTGATAAAGGGATTTTAAATATGGACGACATTGTTCAAATTTGGTCTTCAAAATTAATTCCTAATGGTCCAATTGTGATGCCTACTTTTTTACCTGTTAGAGCACACCAAGTAATGATTGGTTTAAAGCAATGGATACACGAGAACGATCCAAAATGTAGCGAAAACGTTGCAAACGGGATTGTAAAAAAATGGGTTCCGGTGGATCATTCTTTTTACGAGTCAGTTGTAGCTGCAAGAAAAGCTAAAATTGAAGCGCAAAAAAATAATTAATTAAACCCCCTATAATTAGAGGCAAAGACTGTAAATCTTTGCCTCTGATTTATCTTTAAAATTATGACAAAAGCCTTACCTGCCAACCTAGAACAAATTGAAGTTAATTTAAAAAAATTAACAAACCAGAGAACTAGGTCCTCACTACTTGGAATTGCAATTCTAATATTAATTTTTTTTGGTGGTACCTTGGTATCGTTAGAAGCAAATGCAGGGTCTTTTGGAAGAGGTATAGCTAATTTTTTTAACTACCCTAGAGATTTATTTGTAGACACTTTTGAGATGGGATGGAAATATTGGCCAAGAGTTATTAAGTATATTCCTGAATTAATTATTACTTTAAATATTGCTTTATTTTCAACTTCTATAGGTTTTATTTTAGCAATTATATTTGCAATTTTTTCAAGTAGGAACCTAATTAGAAACAAAAGAGTTATTCAATTTACAAAATTTTTAATGGATGTGACAAGATCATTTCCAACATTAATAATAGCAATGGTGTTTTTATATCTAATGGGTAAATCATCTTTACCAGCTGTAATTGCTATAACAATACATACTGCTGGAGCACTTGGTAAATTATTTACAGAGGCTATAGAAAATTGTGATGGAAAACCTATTGAAGGTTTAAGTTCTGTTGGTGCAACTTGGACACAGAAGATAAGATTTTCAGTTCTTCCCCAGGTACTACCTTTGTTTTTAAGTTATGGAATATTGAGGTTAGAAATTAATGTTAGAGAATCTACAATATTAGGTTTTGTTGGTGCAGGTGGAATTGGAGAAATGTTAGCGGCTCTAATTCAGTGGAATTATGGAGCTGATGTTTTAGCGTGTATGTTCTTACTGGTTGGTACGATAGTTGCATTAGATTATTTGTCTGCATATTGGAGACATAAATTAATTGGAGCAAATCAATGAGTTCTAGTTTAGCTATTCAAAGAGAAAATATTCGTAAATTATTTCCTGACACATTTAAACAAGCCAGAAAGAGTAGATTAAGAGGCCAAATAATTTTTTTTCTCGTCTTAGTATATTTAATAGTAGGTTTTTTTACTTTAGATGTTGTTGATATCCCAAAAAAATGGAAACCACAAAATGCTGCTATGTTTGTCTTAGACACATATGCACACAAAGATCATGTAACAATGAAATGGGAAAATCATGAGGATATTAAAATAGCTTTTGAAGGAAATTATAGAAGTGTTTATGGAAGAGATAATCTTGATAAATCAATTCCAGATTGGTTTTACAAAAATTCTGATAATGTTGGCAATGTAGTTGAGTTTAATAATAAAGGTAAGGCAATATTATACAAAGATAAAGTCGAGATTGTAAATTTTCCAAAATATGAGAGAGGTTTTACCATAAAATTAAATTCTAATGGTAAACCTTACCTTGTAGGTTCAGAGGATTTGGTCATAGAAGATTTAAAAGGTTTTAGAATCACAGAAAATAGAGTTGAATTTAGACCAACTTTGTATGAGAGAATTCAAGTATATCCAAAAAAAGTTGAAATTCATCGTTACAGTATCGGATGGAAATATTTTTGGTTTGATTTCTCAAGTCCGTTAGAACCATATACCTTTTTCGAAGCACTAGGTTTGACTTTTTCTAAAGAAAGAGTTGTTCCTGAAATGTCTAATTTAAAACTTTTCTTAACAGAGATTAAGGATAATGAAGCATTTATGCACGGTAGAGTTTGGTGGGCAATGCTCGAAACAATAGTTATGGCTGTATTAGGGACAATGTTTGCTACGGTAATGGCTCTGCCCTTGTCATTCCTTGCTGCATACAACGTTACACCTATTAAAGCTCTAAGATTTACGTTAAGAAGATTATTTGATACTTTAAGAGGAATAGACTTTTTAATTTGGAGTTTAATATTTTTAAGAGCTTTTGGTCCAGGACCCTTCACTGGTATTTTTGCGATTGGTTTTACTGATACAGGTACTTTAGGTAAATTATATTCTGAAGCAATTGAAAATACTGAGAAGAAACAACAAGAAGGAGTTCAATCTACAGGGGCTAGCAAATTTCTACAACATAGATTTGGTATAATTCCTCAAATACTTCCAATTTTTGTATCTCAATCCTTATACTATTTAGAGTCAAATACTAGAGGAGCCGTAATAATAGGTGCAATGGGCGCAGGAGGAATTGGTTTACAATTTTTAGGTGCACTAGGTACTGGAAATGATTTTGAAAATGTCGCCTACATGGCAATATTAGTTTTGGCTGTAGTAATATTTATGGATAGATTATCTGCTTGGCTTAGAAGAATATTAATTGGATCAGATCAATTAATTGTAAGGTAAATAGAAAAAATACCTTTATCAAAAATTTTTCTAGAAATTTTAATTTAGGAATTTAAAAAGATAAAAATCAATCTTTCCAGAATTTCCACCAAGGTTTTTCTTCCTTTGTTATCTCATTATTGTCAACAACAACTTTAGTTATAGATGGATCCTCTCCATCTACTAAACCTGCTCTAGCAGTTGTTTTAGCGTCTTCTAATTTTAGTTTTGCCTCAAAAACTCTATTTTCATTACACAATTTCATGCCCTCTTTCATTAATGCTTCTGCCTCAGATGCTTTTTCGGGACTAGATCTTGAAATATCATTTTTAACAGTGGCTCTTAACATAAGTACGCCAGGGTCTTCACAATTCCCTATTTCATTTTTAAATGTATCCTCAGTATTTTGTGAATAACTACTGCCGGCTTGTTGCTCTGTTATTTTAGCATGATTGTCAGCTTGAGTAATAGAAATTGTGGATAAAGTTAATATAAATGAGATTAAGATTTTATTCATAATAATCTATTAACTTACTTTTGTTAAAAAAATGTTAAAGAAATAAAAAAATTTGTGAAATATTTGTCTGCATTTTTAATAGGTATATCAGTTACCTTTTGTTACAGCAGTTGTATGTATCTGTTCTCAGCGTTGTTGCTAACTTGGGAAAATGAACTTAGTATCTCAAGGAATAATTTAACCTTTATTTATTCTCTAGGCTTAGTTGTGCATAGTTTACTTTTACCTTTTCTAGGTAAGATTGTAGATAGAAATCTAAGTTTTCCAATGATGTGGACCAGTCCTATACTGTTAGGACTAAGTGTAATTTATCTTTCATCAGTAGATACATATGGTGGATTTTTACTTGCTTGGATACTTGTCAGTGCAACCTCGGGTGGCTGTCTTTATACGATGCTTTTTAGTGTCATTACTATTAATTTAAAATCAAAGGCCAAAACATCTATTGCAATAATTACTTTATTTGCTGGATTTGCAAGCACATACACATTTCCTACTGCTACTTATTTAACAGAACAATATGACTGGAGGTTTACTGTATTTATTTTTGGAATATTAAATATATTGATTAGTTCACCAGCTAATTATTTTGGTTTCAAAAATATAATTATAAAAGAATTTAAAAAAATTGAAAAGAAAACAGATCAAAATTCAAAGCTTAAAATAATACTTAAAGATTATAGATTTTGGTTATTTAGTTTTTCATTGTTTGTTATTGGATTTAATATTGGTGCTATTACAACTCATGTAATTCCAATGTTGCAGGAAAAAGGGATGAGTCTATCCCAAGCTGTATTGACAGCATCTCTGTTTGGACCAGGACAAGTAATAGGTAGAATTTTAGTTATGATATATGGAGGTGATAAGTCAAATTTAAAATTATTTGTAATTTGTTTTTACTCGATGGTAGTTGGAATGATATTTTTATACTTTATAAATATTAATCATTACTTAGCATTTTTATTTGTTTTATTTAATAGTTCAGCATATGGCAGTATGGCTATTTTAAAACCTTTGGTTCAAAATGATACTTTTGGCCAAAAAAACTTTGGCAATATTCATGGTATTTTAGCTTTGCAATATATGATTGGTAGTATTGCTGGTCCATGGATTGGTTCGTTGGTATGGAATGTAGGAGGATATGATTTGTTAATATTAGTATTTTTTGTTTTAGCAATATTTGGTAACTCGACAGCAATTTTTTTAAACAAAAAAAAGTTTATTTAAAGCTTCTCTCTACGTGTTTGTAAAAATAATTTATATTTGGAATTTCTAAATTTTCAATTTTAGCAAGATCATCATATTTTCTTAATCTAACTGCATCTTGCATAAAAGGTTGTTTAATAAATTCGTTTGCTTCCTCTTTGGAAAAACTTCCTCCTTGGACATCTAAACTTCGTTTTGAAGCAATAGATAAAGACTCATAATAACCTTTTTCACAATAAACCAAATATCTTTTAGCCGGAACATGTCCTTTAATTAATATTGTAACATCTTCTGGAAAAAATCTAGAAAGAAAAAGAGATCCTGAATTTTCATGCTTTTTATCTATTCCTTTTTTTATGGCTTCTTTGTCATTATTAATTAAGTGACCAATATCATGGAATAGGGCTGCAGTAATAAAAAAATGGTTTTCATTATTTTTTTTTGCCAATAATGCGCATTGAATTGCATGTTCTAGTTGTGAAACTTTTTCATTTCCATATCGTTTGTCTGATCCAATTTCTTCTATAATTTTAAATAAATTGGCAATATTTGACATTTTATCCATCATATTCTTTTAAATTAAAAATGTTTCAGTTTTATTACAATTTAGATTTAGTACTCATTAAGTATAGAAAAAATATTTTATAGTAATAAAAGTTAAAAATGAAAAAACTTTTATTTGTTTGTACTGGCAATTCTCACAGAAGCATATTGGCCGAAAGTGTAGTTAATAAATTTCATAAAAATAAATTTATTGGTTACAGTGCGGGTAGCAAACCATCTGGAATAATTAATAAATATGTCATTAAGTATCTAAATGAAAATAATTTTGATACAAAAAATCTGTCATCAAAAAACTTCAACAAATTCTTGAATGAGAAAACAACCTTTGATCAGGTATTTACTGTATGTAACAATGCTAGTAATGAAGTTTGTCCAGTCTGGCCATCCCCTGAAAAAATAGTTCATTGGGATATTGAAGATCCTGTTTATATCATTAATGAGTTAGAGAAGAGTGATAAACCAAATAAAGAAGAGCTGATTTCAACAGAAATACATAAAACTTATTCCAATTTAGAAACAAGAATTAATGATTGGATAAAAAATTATGAAATATAGTAAGTTTTTTCTTGGAGAGTTTATTGGTAGTTGTTTCCTTGTAATGATTATTGTTGGCTCAGGAATAATGGCTGAAAATCTTACAAATGACACAGGTATTATGCTTTTAGCCAATACTATAGCAACTGGCGCAGGACTTTTTGTGCTAATAACTGTTTTTAGTGATGTTTCAGGAGCACATTTTAATCCATTTGTAAGTCTAGCAATGTTTCTTACAAAAAAATTAAAAGGAAATTTATTACCCACATATATATCTGCGCAAATTTTAGGTTGTTTGTTAGGTGTAGCACTTGCCAATTTCTTTTTCGAACATCAAATTTTTGAATTATCAACAAAATCAAGGGACGGAATAAATATATTTACATCTGAAATTGTAGCAACATTTGGATTGATACTGATAATTTTTGGATCATTAAAGAAAGGAAGTGTGGTAGTGGCCTCATGTGTTGCTTTTTATATCACTGCTGGTTATTGGTTTACATCATCTACATCATTTGCAAATCCTGCTGTAGCAATAGCGAGAACATTTACAGAAAGTTTTACTGGAATTAATTATATGTATACTCCAGTTTATATATTAGCAGAAATTATCGGTGCACTTTTTGCTGTATTTGTGGCTAAAAAAATGCTTTTCAATAACAGGACAAGAGATAAAACTATCTCGTAGAAAAATTGAACCTATAAGATTTAAGGTCAATTTTCTAAATCAGTTTTTAAAAATTTATTGAAAATCAAAGATTAAAATAATAATGAAGAATATCTATAAGTAAAAACTATTACAGGCTAGAAGGATTAATACTTTCAAACTCCAGCATGTTTTTAAAGGTGCACATTTCAGGTTTTGTGAAAGTAATTTTTGGAATTTTTTTATTAAAATCAGAGGATAATTGTTTATTAAATTTAGTTAAATTTTTTATTTCAGTTTCATTAAGTTGTCTCAAGATATAAGCTAATGTAACATGGAAAGTATATCTTTGATGATTTTCAAATTTAATTTTCAATAAATTACTTAGTTCATCTCTACAATTTCTTAAAATTTTTTCGTCCTCCTCAGAAAAGGGTTCTAAAACAATGCTGTAACCTCCAAAAAATGTTTTTAGTTTTAAATTGATTTCTTTTGGAAAATTATAGTTTTCAATTCTTTTATTTAATTGAATAGCTATATCTTTGTAATCCATATCAAGATCTATATCTGTTGGCCAATAATAAGTATTTTTTGTATTTAAATTACAACAGTCAAATAATGTCATATGAAAACTTGATGGTGGTAAATAGGAATAAGTTTTTTCAGGATTAAAATTTTCTAATTTTTTTTGAAAACCAATAATTTGATCGGATAAATATGTATTAAGAGGAATATTACAAATTATTGTGCACCCTGGAAATGGTAAAGGTTTTCCTTTATCGTCAAATTTATTTTCTGCACCTTTTAAAGTATACCCTCTAAGTTTACCTGCTAAAAATTGTTCTTGGTTATTAACTATATTTAAATCCATTAAAATAAACTAAAACCAGTTTATATTTTCTTTGTCACAAAGTTCTTTCAGCCTTAATGGATAGTCTGTCATGATACCATCTACACCATACTCAATCATTTTTAACATATCGTTCTCTTCATTAACTGTCCAAACGTTCACTGGCAAATCTTCTTGATGAGAAATATCTACTAGTTTTTTTGTAATATCTTTATGGTATGGATGCAAAGCCTTTCCACCTTGTGATTTTATAATTTTTGGTAATTCATATTTTTCAAAAAAAGGTAAGTAACTCATCCATGGAGATCTATTGTAAATTGTATTTTTAATTTTAATTCCTGCCTGTTGTAGAAAACTTAAATAAGCTCTTGAAATTTCAGGGTAAAGATTTTTGATTTCTGTCAGTGTTCTCCAATCAAATGAAGAAATGATTATTTTATTTTGTAAATTTGATTTATTTACTTCTTTCATAACAAGTTTTACCATTTCCTCTGGGGTTGGAGTTAAATTTTCCTCGTCAGGTGTAGATTTAATTTCTAAATTTATTAATAAATTTTCAGATTTGTTTTTTGAAGATAATTCTAATAACTCAGAAAGTTTAGGTATCTTTTGATTTTCTAAAGTTTTTTGATTAACAAATCTTCTTCCATATCTAGATAATTTATTTAAAGACCCAACATCAAATTTTAAAAGCTCATCGTAACTTAAGTCAAATATTATTATATTTTCATCCGTTATCCAATTTCCCTCATTATCTTTTGTAAAACTTGGATCTAATCTAAAGTCATGTGTAATCACAGGAATAAGATCTTTGGAAATCAAAATATCTGTTTCGTATGCATTAATATTGTTTTTAAATAAATATTTAAAACTTTCTAAAGTATTTTCAGGAAGATCTCCTCTAGCGCCTCTATGGCCATAAATTTTAATATAATTTGGCTTTGATAAAATCAAAATTAATTTACTCGATTACCATTAGATTTATCAAAAACATAATAATTGTTATCATTTATGTTCAAAGATAATTTACTTCCTTTTTTAATAATTTGACTTCCAGGACATCTAAAACAAAAATCTTTTTTATTTTTTATTTCTCCATAAATCAAATTATCTGAACCTAATTGTTCTACCAGATCTACAGATAAATTTATTAAACCTTTATCAGTTTGCGACATATGCTCTGGCCTAATTCCTAATATAACTGGTCCATTAAAATCACTTGTAACATTATTAATTTCAAAACCTTCTGAAGTAAGAGTTTTATTTATTAATTCTCCTTCAAGAAAATTCATCTGTGGCGAACCTATAAATCCTGCGACAAACATAGATTTAGGATTATTATAAATTTCTATCGGTGTTCCAAGCTGCTCAATAAGGCCATTATTTATTACTGCCAGTCTATCCGCTAAGGTCATAGCTTCTACTTGGTCATGAGTTACAAATATACTTGTCACTCCAACTTTTTGCTGAAGCTTTTTTATTTCAAGCCTCATTTGTATTCTTAGTTTTGCATCTAAATTAGATAATGGCTCATCAAATAAAAATATTTTAGGATTTCTCACAATGGCTCTTCCCATGGCAACTCTCTGCCTTTGACCTCCTGACAACATGGATGGTTTTCTTTGCAAGTATTCAGAAATTTGTAATAGCTTTGCTGCCTCATTAACTTTTTTTTCAATATCTTCTTTTGAAATACCTCTATTTTTTAATCCGTAAGCCAAATTGTTGTAAACATTCATATGAGGATAGAGTGCATAATTCTGAAAAACCATAGCAACATCTCTATCTGAGGGGTCAACTTTATTAATTAATATTCCATCAAGATTTATATAACCTTCAGTTATGTCTTCTAACCCAGCAATCATTCTTAAAAGAGTAGATTTTCCACATCCGCTTGGTCCAACAAAAACCATGAATTCACCATTTTCTACATTCATACTTGTCTCATGAACAGCTTTAGTTCCGTTTGGATAGATTTTAGTAACTTTATTTAATTCTAAAAAACTCATTTATTTCTCTGTTTGAATTAATCCTTTTATGAACCATTTTTGCAAAAATACTACCACTAAAACTGGGGGGATCATTGATAAAATAATATAAGCAAATCTCTCTGCTGTTCTTGGTAAAGCAACTCCCTCATAACTTTCAGTAAATATAATTTTCATTCCCATAACTACAGTCCAATATTCCTCACTCGTAGTCATTATTAACGGCCATAAATATTGACTATATCCGTATACAAACATGAATATAAACATCGCTGCAATCATTGTTTTAGATAATGGAACTAGAAAATCTATAAAAAATCTCCAACTATTTGCACCATCTAATTTTGCTGATTCAAGTAATTCATCAGGTATAGTTTTATAAAACTGTCTAAAAAAAAACGTAGCGGTGGCTGATGCAACCAATGGAAGAACAAGACCTGTGTAAGAATTAGTTAAACCTAAATCTGATACAATCTTATAACTTGGAAAAATCCTAACCTCCAGAGGCACAAGTAAAGTAATAAAGATTAACCAAAAAATCGGTACAGCAAATTTGAATCTAAAATAAACTAAAGCATAAGCTGACATTGCTGAGATAATTACTTTAAGGGTTGCAATTCCCAAAGCCATTATAAAGCTATTTATAAACATTTTTGCAGCAGTCACTTCCTCTGACCAACCACCCTTCTCATTTAAAACTTCGTTATAATTTCTTGTTAATTGATCGCCAAGACCAAATTGCATTCCCTCTTTTAAAATAGTTACAGTATCGTGGGTAGAGCTAGCAAATGATAACCAAATCGGAATTACCATCAATAAAACACCTAGTATAAGTACAATGTGTGCTAAAATTTGTGAAAATTTAATTTTCATTTGTCTTGAAAAATCCCTTTAATAAAATATTTTTGTAATACAATTATGATTAATACTGGTGGTATCATTGACATGATGACAAATGCAAATTTGTTAACGATTGATCCAGACATCATCTTTAATCCCATGACAACAGTCCAATATTGTTCAGAAGAAGTTACTAATATCGGCCATAAATATTGATTATAACCGAATACAAACATAAATATGAACATTGCAACAATCATTGTTTTTGACAATGGCACTAAAAAGTCAATAAAAAATCTCCAAGTATTTGCGCCATCTAATTTTGCTGATTCAAGTAATTCATCAGGTATAGTTTTATAAAACTGCCTAAAAAATAAAGTAGCTATAGCAGAAGCTGAAATTGGAATAATTAGTCCCCAATATGAGTTTACTAAGTTAAGTGTAGACATAACAGAATAGGTAGGAAAAATTCTTAACTCCAGAGGGACTAGTATAGTAATAAAAATTATCCAAAATAATAATGTTGCATATTTCACTCTAAAATAAACTAAGACATATGCAGTCATAAGAGATGAAATAACTGATAAAAACGCAACTCCAGTTGCCATTAAAAAACTATTTAAAAACATCTTTAATACAGTAATTTCTTTAAAAAAACCACCCTCATATAATAAAACTTTTGTATAATTCTCTAAAAACTTATCTCCTAAAAAAAATTGAAGACCTTGGGTATTAATAATCAAAGCTGTGTGAGTTGAGCTTGCAAAAATTAACCACACAGGGATTATCATAATAAAAATGCCTATCAAAAGAATTAAATGAGAAAAGTTTGATGAAAAATATCTAATCATTTTAATTGTAATGTATTTTCCCTTCTATGTATCTAAATTGAAAAATTGTAATAACTAAAACAATCAACATCATCATAATTGATTGAGCACCAGCACTTCCTAAGTCTAACCCCCTAAATCCGTCCATGTAGGCTTTATAAACAAGAGTTCTTGTTTCACCTGAGGGTGCACCAATTGTTGTAGTGTCAATTATTCCAAAAGTATCAAAAAAAGCATAAGTTATATTGATAATGATTAAAAAGAAAGTTGTGGGCATCAATAGAGGGAAAGTGATTGTCCAAAATCTTCTGAAACTACTTTTACAATCAATTATCGATGCTTCAATGACAGATTTTTGTATTGCTTGAAGACCGGCTAAGAAGAAAATAAAATTAGCACTTATTTGTTTCCATGATCCTGCTATTATTAAGTAGATATAAGAATCAAAAACACTTTCATACCAATTAAAACCCCATAAATCGTTAAATAGATGATACAATAATCCAAATCTTTCACTAAAAAAATAATTTGCCATAACACCCACCACAGCTGGCGCAATAGCATAAGGCCAAATCAAAAGAGTTTTGTAGGCACTTTTTCCATGCATTACATTATTGGCATTTACAGCAAGTAACAATCCAATGGCTCCTGTGACAAGTGTTATCACAAAGCTATAAATAATAGTAAACTTAAAAGCTATAAAAT
The DNA here is from genome assembly GCA_902583075.1 of uncultured Pelagibacteraceae bacterium. GTDB lineage: Bacteria > Pseudomonadota > Alphaproteobacteria > Pelagibacterales > Pelagibacteraceae > Pelagibacter. The sequence goes on from CACHUN010000001.1 coordinate 294,800, forward strand.
AAGCCGGGTCATCAAAGATAAATAAAAAATTATCAAACCATACAAATTGTCTTCCAAATCCAAATGCATCTTGCATGGTAAATGCATCTCTAAAAGTTTGTATTATTGGCCAATATAAAAATATTAATAAAATACCTAGCTGTGGTGCTAAAAAAAAATACTGTGAATAGTTTGATTTAAACTGAACTTTTTTCATATAATAAATAAGGAGGTTATATTAATACCCTCCTTATTTATATTATTTTTTAAAGAGTCTTAGCAAATTGTTTTAACAATTTAGCTGCACCCTTATCCATGTTCTTTAATCCTTTTTCGATTGATATTTTGCCATTTAACATTGGCTCAACATTTTCGTAAATTACTTCACGAATTTGAGGCCAGTTACCAGCTCTATATCCACCAGGAATAGTTGAACCTTCTAAGCTTAATTGTTCACCAACAGCTTTGTGATATGGAGAAGCTCTATAAAAGTTTATAGTTTCAGCTAATTCTATACCACCTTTAGTTACAGCAGAATAACCTGTCATGTTGTGATAGTATAAATCCATTTCAGGAGAACCCATAAATTCGATGAATTTAGCAAGTCCTTTATACTCTTCTTCTGTATGACCATTTAAGATCCAGTTTGCTGCGCCACCAATAAATGTTGGATACTCTTTGCCACCAGTTACTGAATCCCAATAAGGAATATGATTAACTGTAAAATTTGGAACAACACCTTTCATTCCACCAAATGATGCAGCAGATCCAAACCAAAAAGCAGCCTCACCTGCTATAAATGGTGCTTGATTATCTCCCCAAGCTCTTCCTTTATAGCCGTAGAGTCCTTTTTCGTACCATTCTTTTACTTTTTTCCAATGATAAACAAATGCATCTGTTTCAGCAAATAAAGTTTTTGTCGGAACAGCATCGTAACCATTGTTTCCATCTGTCATAAGTAGATTATGTCTTGAAAAGAAATTTTCTGTCCAGATCCAAGGAGAGTGACTTTGAAGTAAAGGAATATATCCAGCAGCTTTAATTTTTGGAGCCATAGCCTCAAATTCTTCATAAGTTTTTGGAACTGATTCTATTCCTACTTCTTTCAATATGTCCATATTTGCATACATTAAGCAAGTTGAACTATTAAAAGGAACACCTATCATTTTTCCATCAGAGTCAGCATAGAAGTTTTTAATTCCAGGAATATAATTATCTGCATCTACTTTAATTCCATATTTCTCAGCCATATCTTCAAAACCAATAACAACGCCATTTTTAACTTGGGCTACCATAATTGCAGCACCAGCATCGTAAACCTGTGAATAATGTGGTTGGTCTCCTGCTCTAAATGCAGCTATAGTTGCCGCCATGTTATCTTCATAACTTCCTTTACCTGTAGGAACGACGGTGTATTCATCTTGTGAAGCATTAAATCTATTTGCAATTTCAATAATTACATCACCAAGAAATCCACTATTTCCATACCACCAATGAATTTCTGTCTTTGAATAACTGTGTGATGTAAATGAGAAAGTAAATAGAATTGTTAAAATACTCAATATTTTTTTCATTGTACCCCTTTTGTTATTTTATAATTTTAATTAGATAAATTATTTATGTTAAAGTATCGTTAAATTTTGATTACTTAAATGTAAAAATATATAATGTTTCTAAAAGAGGTTGTATATTTTAAAACAAATCATAATTTAAATGTCTAAAATATTCGATTTATTCATAATAGGTGGCGGTATAAACGGTGCAGGTATTGCAAGGGATGCTGCAGGTAGAGGTTTATCAGTTTGTTTAGCTGACAAAGGTGAGATTGGTGGAGCAACTTCATCCTGGTCAACGAAATTAATACATGGTGGTCTTCGTTATTTAGAAAATTATGAATTCAAATTAGTTAGAGAATCTTTAAAAGAAAGAGAAATTGTTTATAAAATTGCTAAACATATTTCAAAACCCATTCCTTTTATAATTCCTTATGCAGATAAAATTCGACCAGCCTGGTTAATTAAAATTGGTTTATTTTTGTACGATAATTTAGGTGGCAAAAGTAATATACCAAAATCAAAAACATTTGATCTTAGAAAAAAATTTTCAAATATTCTTAAAGAAAAATACAAAACCGGTTTTCAATATTTTGATATACAAATTGACGATAAAAAATTAACGAAATTAAATACCAAAGATGCAAAAAGAAATAACGCTAAAATACTAGAATACAACAAAGTTAAAAAAGCTGAAATTATTGGCAATGAATGGATTATTAGTCTTGAAAATGGTGAAAAAGTAAAGTCAAAAATTTTGATTAATGCATCTGGACCGTGGATAAATGAAACCTTAAATAAAAATATAAAAATTAAATCTAAGAAAAAAATTAGATTGGTTAAAGGAAGTCATATTATTACAAAAAAATTGTACAAAGAAAATGTTGCGTTCACATTTCAAAATACTGATAAAAGAATAATATTTGTAATACCTTATAAAGGGAAGTTTTCTTTAATTGGAACAACTGAAGAAGAGGTGAAATCACCTGAAAATAAAGGAATATCAAAAAAAGAAATTAGATATTTAATTAGTTCAGTAAATAATTACTTAAAAAAACAAATAACATCAAAGGACATCGTAGATACATATTCTGGGATAAGACCTCTAATTGAAGATTTTAAAACAGCCTCAAAAGTCACAAGAGATTATGTTTTTGATTTAAAAATTATAAAAAAATTACCTTTATTGAATATTTATGGAGGAAAACTTACCACCTACAGAAAATTGTCTGAAAAAGTCCTTATTGATCTTGAAAAATTTTTACCTAAAACAAAAAAAGGTCCATGGACACACAAAAAGAAGCTTTTTTAATTTCCACGGTCTTAAAAAATGCTTTTCATTAAGTAATTTTATTTAATTCTAGTTTGAATTATTTTGATAATTTTAGGTAAATCTTTAATTGTATCTATTACATAGTGAGCGCCTACTTTCTTAAATTTATTCTTGATCTTTTTTCTAAATTTAGTTTTATCTTTAAAAGAAAGTCTATTAAATTCGACTTCTGTTTTACCAAATTCATTACCTGAAAATATAACACCCACTACCCACATCCCAGCATTTACTCCCTCTAACAATCCAGGAATAGTGTCATCAACTTTTATACAATTTGATCCCTTGGTAATATTTAATTCAGAAAAAATTTTATATATTATTTCAGCTGAGGGTCTTCCAATTTTTGTGTATGAAGAACTATATGACACATCAGGTATAAATCTTTGTTTTTTTAGTTCTGGCAATATAACATTTAGAATTTCTTCTGAATATCCGGTATTGATTCCTATTTTTATTTTTTTGTTTTTTATAAAATCTAAAGTTTTTTTACTTCCTGATATAAATTTTGAATGTTTCTTAATTATTTTTTTTAATTCTGGATTAAAAAGTTTAAACAATTTATCAATATCTTTATCTGTTGGTTTTGATTTAAATTTTTTTTTCCACTGCGAATTAATTTTTCTTGTTGTTAGCAATGCTTTTATATGGGCTCGTTTTTCAATACCCATTGGTCCTATGGCTTGTTTTCGTGTAATTTTAATTCCAAACCTATCAAATAATTCTATAAGAACTTGAGATGGCGCAAGGCTTCCAAAATCTATTAATGTACCAGCTAAATCAAATACAATTCCTTCTATATTGGAATTTTTCATATGTTTTTTTTCGAATCTTTTAATTAAAATTTAATATTTGAAATTAATCATATCTTTAATTGAATAATAATACTGATTTTATTGCTGTTTATTTTGATTTTAACTTGTTTTATTAATGTTACAAAAATATTACAGATTTATTACATATGCTGAAAATACTAAATTTCTTATTGATAATTTCAACAGTATGTTTGACTTCAGCAGCAAAAACAGATGAGTTAGATTTAAACAAACTTTTGAGTAAGTTAAAAGATTGTAATACACAAAGTGAAGCAAAAATTTTAGAAAAAAGCATATGGAATTTGTGGGAAACACATCCATCTAATTTTCAATTAACTATTGATTTAAAAGAAGGTTCAAGACTAGTTCAAAATGGAAATTATATAAGGGCATATAGGATTTTTAGTAAAATTATAGAAAAAGATCCTAATTGGGCTGAAGCTTGGAATAGACGTGCAACATCTTTATATTTTATGGGTAAGTATAAAAAATCACTTAGAGATATTGATATGGTCTTAAAACTTGAAAGCAGGCATTTCGGTGCTCTAATTGGAAAAGGACAAGTATACATGGAAATGAAAGATTACGAAAAAGCCTACACTAGTTATTTAGAAGCTTCATATATAAACCCGATGAATACTGATACAATAAATCAAATAAACAAAGTCTCTAAATTAATTAAAGAAAAAACAATATAATTACTTTATCTGTAAAATATCTTTAATATTATTAAAATATAATAACTTACGAATTATTTGAAAAATATTAAGCTTACAAATAATATTACTTTAATTAATAAGCCATTCAAAAAAAAAGAATATTATCATTTCTTAAAAACCTCTGATTTATCTTTGGTAGTTGCGGAAATTAAGAAAAACGTTTTTGTTCTAGTTAGTCAAAAAAGAATTCCAGTTAATAAAATCAACTATGAATTTCCATCTGGTATGATTGATAAAGGAGAAAATTCTATAAGTGCTGCTTGTAGAGAATTTTATGAGGAAACAGGATATAAAATATTAGGAAGACCAAAAAAATTATTTACAATTAATTGTGAGCCAGGAAGGTTAACATCTAAAATATACTGCTATTATTCAAATAGAATAATTAAAAAAAAAAGGACCTGAGAAAGCTATTAAAATTCATTTTCTGTCTAAAGAAGAAATAAACAAATTAATTTTAAATGAAAAATTTTGTAATGTATCTCATGTGGCTTCATTTTTTAAAGTTATAAAGGTGCCTACAAAGTAAGCACCTTTTATAAGAGAAAATAATGATTTAGTTAATGTAATTAATGATGAAATATTACTGATAAATTAATAAAATATTAAATCTAATTTAAATTAATATTAAATTAATTTGAATAAATTACCCTAGGATCTAAAAATAATTCTCTTGCTAAAGCTTTGAATTTTTTCGTAACTTGTTTTGAGATTATCTCTTGATGCTGCGAAGGTATTTTTAAAAATACTGAATTACCTCTTTTATAAAGTTTAAATTCTTCTAAAAAAATTGTAGATATTGATGTAAGAGAATTAGCAAATCTTAAGGCTGCACCAACTTGTTTGCAAGAATATATCTCGTTGTTATTTAAAAACGTTAAGTATTCTATCTTTGGGTTGTATTTTATACTGCAATATCTCCAGTAACAAGAAAGTGCCAATTGTATTCTTTCTTTATGTGAAAGTTTTAATAAAGGCGTATTTAATGTTTCTTGAAAAACCAACTCTGCTTTTTGGAATGCTCCCAAACCCCAATCCATATGACTTAGTACGCAAGATAGATGAAGCAATTTTTGATTAAAATGCTCATTTCCCTCAAATATAGGTTTTATAAAATCAAAATATTTCTTATATGTAGATCCTAAATCGCCTCTTTTTTTTGAAATATGCTCTAATGATTTATTAAAAACAAAATTACCATCTGAGTTTTTAAATAAATCTTTGGCAAGAGATCCTTCTCTAATACCGCTAATTGAGCAAATAACATTTTTTGGATTTGCTATGTTCATAATTTCTTCTAGAATTATTGAGCTATAAGGAAGATAAGGCGTTCTAGACTTTGATATGTATTCAACTGATTTCAATTTAGATTTATTAAATGAAGAAATTTTTTCTAAAAATTTTGTAAGTTTTTCATTTTCTATTGAGTATTGATGAATAATATGGACTGGATATTCATTTTGAAATAAGTGTAATTTAAACAGAGCTCTCCACGTACCTCCCACCAAATATAAATTATTAAATTTTTTTTTAGATAACCATTTTTCATCTCTTAAAAGATTTTTGAAATATTTAGGTAAATTTCTTTTTTTAACAATAGGATTGTTAATTAACCTTAAAACACCAACTGGAAGTGATGTTTTATTTGTTACAACATTGTTTTCAACTCTAGCAAGCTCTAAACTTCCACCACCTAAATCAGCAACAAGTCCATCCACATTCTCAAATCCAATTTTAACGCCTTCAGCTGATGATTCAGCTTCTTCTTCACCAGTTAAAATATTTATATTTTTTTTAAATAAGTATTCTACTTCTTCAATAAAGGGCTTTGCGTCTGTAGCTTCTCTTAATACAGCTGTTGCAATAATTTTAAGGTTATTAATTTTTGAAACATTAAGAATTTCTGAAAATCTTTTTAAAACTTTTAAAGCATATATCTTGCCTGATTTATGAAGTTTTTTTGATTTATCTAAGTTTTTACCAAGTTCACAAACTGCTTTTTCATTAAAAAAAGGTACTCTAGATGATGTAAAATCATCGTAAATTAACATTCTTATAGAATTTGAACCTATATCAATAATAGCTAATTTTGATTGTCTTAATTTTAAATTTTGCTTATTTTTAATTACTTTAAGTTCCATCTTTAACCAACCTTAAGTTTAATTTTTTAGGTTTAATTTTTAGTTTTGCCTTTCCTCTTCCTGATAAACTTGGATTATTCATGAAATAATCATGTGCAGAAAAAGAATCTTTCCGACTATATTTAATTTTTTGATAATTTCCATTAGGATAAAGTTCCCAGCTCTGATTCGTGTCTAGATAATTGGCCATCATTATTTGGTCTAAAACCTGTTCATGAACAGTTTGATTTTCAATTGGCACGAGAAGTTCGACTCTTCTATCTAGATTTCTTGGCATCAAATCTGCAGATGAAATATAAACTTTTGCATTTCTGTTAGGCATTAATTTTCCATTTGCAAAACAATATATTCTTGAGTGTTCAAGAAATCTTCCAATGATACTTTTTACAATAATATTTTCCGATTTATTTTTAATACCAGGTCTTAAACAACATACACCTCTTACAAATAAAGAGACTTTTACACCGACACTAGAAGCCTCATAAAATTTATCAATTATTTGTGAATCAACTAATGAATTCATTTTAGCCCAAATCTCAGCGTGTTTCCCTTTTTTTGCATTACTTATTTCCTTATCTATATTCTGATTTAAAGTTTTTCTTAAATTTACAGGTGAAATGGAAATTTTATTTAAATTTCTTGGTTTAGAATATCCAGTCACGTAATTGTAGAATTTTTCTACATCTGCAGCCATTTTTTTATCAGAGCTAAATAGAGATAAGTCTGTGTATATTTTTGCATTTACAGGATGATAATTGCCAGTACCTAAATGGAAATATGTTTGAATTTTACCACCCTCACGTCGATGTATTAGTGATGATTTAGCGTGTGTTTTGTATTTTGCAAAACCATAAACAATTTGAACTCCAGCTTTTTCAAGACTTCTTGCCAGCTGTATATTTGCTTCTTCATCAAATCTAGCTTTGATTTCAATTAAAGCAGTAACTGTTTTGCCATTTTCGGAAGCGCTAATTAATGCTTTAACAATTGGTGAATCTAAAGTAGTTCTGTACAATGTTTGTTTAATAGCAATTACTTTTTTATCCATAGCAGCTTGATTTAAAAATTCAATTACAGCATCAAAAGTCTCAAATGGATGATGAACTATTAGGTCTTTTTTCTTAATTGTCTCAAAAAAATTATTATTGTATTCTTTTAATCTTTCTACTTCTCTTGGTGTAAAGTTTTTAAATTTTAATTTAGAATTTTTAATTTTACAAATTTGGTCTATATCCTGGATTCCAACTAAACCTGCTACTTCATAAATATAATTTGGATTAATTTCTAATTTATTTGTTATAAATTTTACAAGTTCTTTGTCGCTTTTTTCTAAAATTTCTAATCTAACAATATCACCAGTTCTTCTTCGCTTTAATGCTAGTTCAAATGATCTGACTAAATCCTCAGCCTCTTCTTGAATTTCTACATCACTATCTCTTATTACTCTAAATATCATTTTCTTTTCTAATAAATGATCTGGAAAAATTTCAGAGGCAAAGTAACCAATAACATCGTCTAGAACCAAAAATTTCTTAAATGATTTTCCTCCATCTATTTCAATAAATCTTGATAAAGCTTTAGGAATTACGATAATTGAATTAAGAATTCTCTTTTTTTTCTTTTTCTTCAGCTTCATAACTAAAGCTCTACCTTGATTAATAATAAATGGAAAAGGATGAGAAGGATCAATCGCTGATGGTGTAAGTAGAGGATAAATTTCTTCGTTAAATATTTCTAATAATTTCTTTTTTTCTTTTGTGTTAAGGTTTTCTGGCTTAGTCAATAAAATATTATTTCTCTTCAGCTGATTTGATAGATTATTAAATATGGTATTTTGTTTATTTAATAGATTTTTTGTATCATTAATAACCATCTCCATCTGTTCTTCGGGCGTTAGTCCATCTGAACTTAGTGAGTCGACTTCTTGTTTAATTTGACTGTATAGTCCAGCAACTCGAACCATAAAAAATTCATCTAAATTAGAGCCTGCAATAGATAAAAATTTTACTCTCTCATAAAGAGGATTTTCAATATTTTGCGCCTCTAACAGAACTCTATCGTTAAATTTTAACCATGATAATTCTCTATTTATATAATTGGATTTAAGCTCTTCTTTGTCTTGTTTTTTTAATGCAGTCATATATTTAGATTTAATGCGCGAATTATATGTCATGAGACATGCAAAATCTAGTTGGGAAGACCCAAATTTAAGTGATTTTGAAAGACCACTAAATAAAAGAGGCATCAAAAGTGCAAAAATTATAAGTGAATTTTTTGTTAAAAAAAAATACTCCTTTGACTACGTGCTTTTATCTTCATCAAAAAGAACAAAAAAAACTCTAAATTTAATACTGAATAAAATAAATAAACCAAAAAAAATTAAAAGTTCCTCAAAACTCTATTTGGTTAATGAAAATGAAATAATAGCTAATATAAAAAATATCCATAAAAAGTTTAAGAAAGTATTGATAATAAATCATGAACCTGCTCTTAAAAATTTAGTTATAAAATTAACTAAAAATAAAGATAATAGTAATTTTAAACTATTAAATTATAAATTCCCAACTTGTGCATTTGCTAAAATAGTTTTCGATACGAATGATTGGATAAATATTGAAGAGAAAGGAATTATTTCTGAATTTGTAAGGCCTAAAGATTTAGTTATCTAACGAATAGCCTGCAGATCTCACTGTGCGAATTAAATTTTCTAATCCACTTACATTTAAAACTTTTCTCAATCTTCTTATGTGAACATCAACCGTTCTACTTTCTACATAAATATTTTCACCCCAAACATTATTTAGTAATTGTTCTCTTGAATAAACTCTTTTTGGATTTTTAATAAAAAAATCTAATAATTTAAATTCTGTGGGTCCCAAAATTATTTCCTTATCATTTCTATAAACTCTTTTTGCTAATCTATCAATTTTAAGGTCTTTAAATTCCACAACATCAGTTGATGACAAAGGTTTAGCCCTTCTTAACAAAGATTTAATTCTTGCATTTAATTCTTTTTGGCTAAATGGTTTAGTGACGTAATCATCGGCTCCAGTTTCAAATGCTTTTAATTTATCTTCCTCCTCTCCTTTTGCAGTAAGCATAATAATTGGAATGTCATTATATTTTTTATCCCTTTTTAACTGTTTACATATTTCAACACCTGATAAATCTGGCAACATCCAATCTAATAAGATTAAGTCTGGCATTTTTTGTTTTATTGATTTTAAAGAATCCTCTCCATTTTCACTTGAAGAAACCTTATGACCTTCTTTTTCTAAATTATATTTTAATAAGGTTGAAATTGGCGCCTCATCTTCTGCAATAAATATGTGTGCACTCATTACTTTGTTAATTCTGAATCGCTACCCTTGGGTCTTTCACCCTCTAAATAATCACCTGTAACTAAATAAAATACTTGCTCAGCAATGTTTGTTGTATGATCTCCTATCCTTTCAAGGTTTTTAGTAACAAATAAAAGATGTGAGCCATATTCAATATTTTCCATATTTGATTTAATTAATGAGATGACTTCTTCCATACATTTATTTGTTAAATCATCAACTTGTTCATCACTCTCCCATACTGTTTGAGCTACATCGCTTGATCTACTTAGATAAGAGTCTAAAACAATTTTTAATTGTTTTTGAACCAAAATGCAGATTCTACTCATTGCTTCAATTAAATTATTTGGCAAATGCGTATTTATAAGTTTTGTTCTTTTTGCAATATTTTTGGCAAGATCACCTATTCTTTCTAAGTCTGAAGACATCTTTAGAGCTGCAACTGTTTCTCTAAGATCCACAGCCATTGGTTGTCTTAAAGCAATTAAATTTACTACCTCATTCTCTATCTGAGACTCAAAATTATCTATAACCATATCTGAATTTATAACATCATCAGCAAGGTTATGATCATTTGTTGATATTGCTTTCATTGCATTACCTAAAGCGGTTTCGCAATTTGCCCCCATTTCAACTAAATCATTGTTTAATTTTTTTAATTGGTCTTCGTAAGATTTTACTGTGTGTGGTTTTTCATTCATTATCCAAACCTTCCTGTTATGTAATCCTGCGTTTGTTGTTGAGTCGGATTCTTGAATATCTTATCAGTAGAACCTACTTCAATCAATTTGCCAAGGTGAAAAAAACCAGTATTTTGAGAGACTCTTGCAGCTTGGGACATTGAGTGAGTAACAATTATTATAGTATGTTCCTTTCTTAATTCATCAATTAGCTCCTCTATTTGTGCTGTCGCAATTGGATCAAGAGCTGAACATGGCTCATCCATGAGTATTACCTCTGGCTTAATTGATATTGTTCTTGCAATACAAAGTCTTTGTTGTTGTCCACCTGATAAACCAGTACCTGGTTCGTGAATTCTGTCTTTTACCTCTTCCCAAAGTGCTGCTTTTCTCAAACTCTCTTCAACAATATTATCCATTTCACTTTTAGATTGAGCTATCCCATGTATCTCAGGTCCATAAGAAATATTCTCATAAATGGTTTTTGGAAAAGGATTTGGTTTTTGAAAAATCATTCCAACTTTTTCTCTAAGCCTTACAACATCTGTATCTTTTTGATTTATGTCATAGTCATTAATTTTTACGACACCACTGACTTTACAAATATCGATCACATCATTCATCCTATTTAAACATCTTAAGAATGTTGATTTACCACAACCAGAAGGTCCAATAAGAGCAGTTACTTTATTTGCTTCGATATCCATATTGATATCAAATAAAGCTTGTTTCGCTCCATAATAGACATCAACATTTTTTGCTTCTATTTTATTCATATTTTAGTTCCATTTCTTTTCAAATTTATGTCTAATTAATTGTGCTCCTAAATTCATAAATATTAGGAAAAATAATAATACCATTATGCAAGCAGACACTTTTTCTACAAATCCTCTTTCGGCACTCTCTGCCCATATATAGATTTGAACAGGCAAGCTAGCTGCTGGATCCATAGGGGTTCCTGGTATTGTGTTAACAAAAGCAACCATTCCAATTAATATTAAAGGCGCTGTTTCACCTAATGCTTGAGCTAAGCCAATTATAGTACCTGACAAAGTTCCAGGTAAAGCCAAAGGCACGGTATGATGCATCGTCGTTTGCATTTTGCTAGCTCCCATTGCTAAAGCTGCTTCTCTTATACTGGGTGGAACAGCCTTCAATGATGCTCTGGCTGCTATTATAATTGTTGGAAGAGTCATTAATGAAAGGGTTATACCTCCAACTAAGGGTGTTGATCTAGGTAAACCAAATACAGCCAATAAAACACCTAATCCTAACAATCCAAAAACAATTGAAGGAACTGCTGCTAGATTATTGATATTTACTTCAATAAAATCTGTAAATCTATTTTTTGGTGCAAATTCTTCTAGATAAACTGCAGCTAGTAAGGCAACAGGAAAGGCAATTGACAGACAGACAAGTATGGAAAATAATGAACCCATAAATGAGCTTGCTATCCCCGCTAACTCAGCTTCTCTAGAATCAGCATTTGTAAAAAAACTGGCATTAAATTCACTTATAACTCTTCCATCTTCATTTAATTTATCAAAAATTTTTAATTGATAATCAGATGCTCTTCTTCTATTTTCAGGTATATCTCTTGGATAATTTCCTTTAAATACTTGATCTAAGTCGTCAGAGGCTGTTAATTTTACATCAACTGTTTTGCCAAAGCTATCAGGATTGTCTAGAAGATAATATTTTAATTCTCTCTCAAAAGTAAATGCAAACATTTTTTTTAATTCCATAATTTGATCCTCACTTGCATCTGGATCGAGAGTGATAAATGTTTCTATCCCAAACTCATAAAAGTCTGCATCATTAATATCTTCGGTTGTTGGTTTTTTATCTGGATCCAAATATAATAAATCTGCATTATAATTGACTGGTATTACCAACCATGTTTTTTGAAATGCTGTGTAACCAGTAGAAAATATCTTTGTTAGAAATACCACTAGAAATAATAAAGCCATAAATATTGCAGCTTTACCGTAAAATTGAAATCTTTTTTCAGCTTTGTATCTTTTAATTAAACGTTCTTCTTTATTCATATTTCTCTCTATATTTTTTCACAACAGATAAGGCAACAATATTTAAAACTAAAGTAACTATAAATAAACTTAATCCCAATGCAAAAGCTGCTTGGGTTTTCGGATCCCCAAATTGTTGATCACCAATTAAGATAACAACAATTTGAGCAGTTATTGTTGAAGTGGACTCTAATGGATTAAGAGTTAGGTTTGCTGCCAACCCTGATGCCATTACAACAATCATTGTTTCACCAATAGCTCTAGAAACACCTAATAAAATAGATCCAACAATTCCAGGTAAAGCAGCTGGAATAATTACTCTTTTTATTGTTTCAGATTTTGTTGCTCCCATGGCATAGCTACCATCTCTAAGATTTTGAGGAACACTTGTAATTACGTCGTCACTTAAGCTTGATATAAACGGAATAATCATAATTCCCATAACACCACCGGCTGCCAGTGCGCTTTCTGCTGACACCTCTAGTCCTAATGATAATCCAAGGTCTTTTAAAAAAGGTCCAACTGTTAAAGCAGCAAAAAAACCATAAACAACAGTTGGAATTCCTGCTAAAATTTCAATGACAGGTTTGGCATATTGTCTTAAACGTTTGCTCGCATATTCCGCCATATATATACCACTTAACAAACCAATTGGTATTGCAACACACATTGCAATCAAAGCTATAAAAAAGGTGCCTGCAAATATCGGAACCGCACCAAAAGTATCACTATACATTGATGGATCAAGTGCTTCACTTGCATCTCGAACAAAAGCTTTTGCAGGATACCAGTGCATTCCAAATACAAAATCAAATAGTGGGATAACTTGAAAAAATTCTATTGTTTGAAACAAAAGGGAAAAAATAATACCAATGGTTGTTAATATCGCTGCCAGTGATGATAAAAAAAATACTCCTTTAAGAAATATTTCAACTGGTTCTCTTGTTTTAGTGTTGTTTGAAATCTTTGTATACGCATAACCTGTTGATGCAATTAATAATGATAAAACTATAACGACCTTAGACCACTTTGCTATGTCTCTAAAGTTTAAATATTTTTCTGCTGATCTTTGTAACTCTGCAGTAAGTTCTCCTGAATACTGGTTTCGAGAAAGTGATTTTACTTTTTCATAAAATAAATTCAACTCTCCTTCTAGAAGTCCTTGCGAAGAATAATCACTAAGTATAAAAAATCTTACTATGCTAGGTTCAAATATCGACCATAAAGCATACAAAAGAAAAGCGGGTGCGCCACACCATATAGCAAGATAGTACCCATAAAATTTTGGAAGAGCTGTTAACCGTTTGTTAGATTGAATTAAAATAGCTTTTTTTCTTCCAAAGAAGTAACTGGATAAAGCTAAAAGAACGATTGTTAAAAATATTACTGAATTCAATTATTGGCTCCTTTAGATTTATACAAAAAAAAGGGCCCAATTAATAGGGCCCCTTTTGAGTTTGTTAACAAATATTATATTACTCCATTGACATTGCAGTAAGAGCTTTCGAATTATCTCTAACTGTTCTGTAAGTTGCTTTATCAAGTGGAACAAGTCCTATTTCCGCTAAGTAACCTCTTTTACCAATAGCTTTAGTTGTAGTGAATTCTTTTACAAATTCATGTAATCCTGGAATTACACCAACATGAGCTTTTTTTACGTAAAAGAATAATGGTCTAGCAACAGCATAACTATAGTCTTGGATAGATTCTAGTGATGGTTGACCACCTTCTATACTTGCAGCTTGCAATTTATCTCTTGCGGCTAAGAAGTAACTAAATCCAAAGAAACCAAACATTTCTTTGTCTTCCGATAATTTTTGAATAATTAAACTATCATTCTCTCCAACTTCAATAGCAGCACCATCTTCTCTGTAAAGTTTTTGTGGTTTTTTATATTTTTTATTTCCAGCTTCGAAACCTGCTTTGTATAATGCTTTAGCCTCTTTAGGCATACCTTTTTTCATTACTAACGAATTCCAAGCATCTCTTGTTCCGGATGTTCCTGGGGGAATCATAACTGAAATCTTTTGTTTTGGTAAACTTGGATCTATTTGATCCCATGTTTTGTATATGTTGTCTACTAATTTACCATCAACAACTGAGTGTTTTGCTAAAGCTTTCCAAAGTTGTTCTTTAGTGAAGTTTACTGGTTCAGCGTCAACACTGTATGCTAAAGTAATACCATCGTTACCGATAATAACTTCAACAATTTCATTAACACCATTTTTTTTGCAAAGAGCTTTTTCTTTATCTTTCATTGCTCTTGATGCATTTGTTATATCAGGGTGAGCTTCTCCTACACCTGCACAAAATAATTTTGCACCACCACCTGTACCAGTTGACTCGATTACTGGCGTTTTAAATCCAGTTTGCCCGAATCTTTCAGCAACTATTGTTGCGTAAGGGAATACAGTAGATGATCCAACTATTTTGATTTGATCTCTTGCTTGAGCAATAGTGGCAACAGAAATGGCAACTATTGAAGCAAGGACTATAGTTAGTTTTTTCATTTTTAATATCCTTTCGTGAATTAAATTTAATTAACGACTCGCTTAATAAATTTTATTGAGGACTCTAGTATTACAAATTTGTTACAGTTTTGTTAAATAGGTAACTTTTTAGTTGTATTTTTTAGAGATGATTAAAGTATCATTATCTGCAGCTAAATCTCCTCTACAACGAATTGGGCTCACATTTTCACTTAGTGCTAAGCTCTTTGTTGGTCTTAAAGTAACTTCTAGTTGTATCATTGATATAAGGTCTTTTACTTGTTTTTGATCATATTTCCATGAAGGCCAACTTGTGGGGGTAGAAAAAGTAGTAATTATATAACTTGAGGCTCTATTAAAATTATAATTACTCTCATTTTGTTTTCTTAACAAATGATCTCTTACAGAAAAGAAAATATTTTTACATCTATACATGTCAGACATATAATTTTCTTTTTTTAAGTTTTTGTTCATTGGGATTGATACAATCAAATCAATTGTATCTCTCCAGAATGAAGTTAAAACCTCAGTATAGATATGATCAACATTTACTTTGTCAGATGGAAAATGTTTACTGACAGTGTTTTTGGTATTTTCTAAGTCATTTTTCATTCTAAAAATACCAATATCAAATACAGTAAGTTGTTGGTTTCTTAAAAGTGTTGTAATGTCTTTTTTATTAGAAACTTCAGAGTAAGAATTTGATATAAAATTAAAGAATAAGTAAGAAAAAATAAAAAAATTTATTATTATTTTTTTCATTTAACAACCTTATTTAAAAAATCCGTTATTTACAAATTAAATTATATTGTGAAAATTGTTAAATTATATGAAGTTTATAATTCACTGGGTAAATGAATGTTAATTTCGGTTCCTTTACCATTAAGATTTTTTATTTCGTAATCACCTCTATGTTGAGAAATTATATGTTTGACAATTGCAAGACCTAAACCTGTTCCACCAACTTTCCTGCTCTCTTCAACATCTACTCTATAAAATCTTTCAGTTACCCTGTTAATTTGATCCTCGGGAATTCCAATACCTTGATCAGATACAGATATTTTAATTCCTTTTGTTATGAGTTTCCCTTTGCTTGGAGAAGCTAATATATTTATAGTTGATTTTTCTTTTGAGTATTTAATAGCATTGTCTAATAAATTAGAAAAAACTGTTATTAATTTATCTTCATCACCAATAACATCACTTACATTACCTAAATTAATTTCAAGATTAATATTTTTTTCTTTTAAGCTAGTAAAATGAACATCTTTTACTTTTGTCAATACATTCTTCAAATTAACTGGTTTGTCAGGTCTTATATGCTCCTGGAGTTCAATTCTGCTTAATATTAATAGATCACTTATTAAATTTTCCATTCTTTTGCTTTGTGAAGAGATTATTTTAAGAAATTTTATCTTTGCTATTTCGTCATCTTTAGCGGGACCCTCTATTGTCTCTATAGCGCCTTTAATTGAAACAAGAGGAGTTTTTAATTCATGGCTAACATTAGCAACAAAGTCAGTTCTAAATTTTTGTGCTTTTGAAATTTCAGTAAGATCTTTTAAAAATAAAACAACAGAGTCTTTTTCTGTAAAAATTACAGTTGGTCCAGGAATCACATAAATTCTGTAATACTGATATGAAGGCAAATTTATTTCTAAATCTAAATTACTGGTTTTTTTTGAAGACTTAACTTCTCTGATTTTTTCATCTAGATTAGGATTTCTTAAAATTGTGCCGAGATGTGTATTTAAAATATTTTTACCAAATCTTTTTTCGGCACTTGGATTGGCATATTTTATAATATTTAATTTATCTAATGCTATAAATTGATCCTCTAATTCATCTAATATAAATGTTTTGCTATCATCCTTTTCATACTTTGAAATAATAATTTTATCATCAGTATTTTTTTTATTTCTGTTTGAATAAATTATTATTAGTAGAAATATAATTACACAGATTAATAGTATTTCAAAGAGGCCAATCATGATGTTCTAAAAGTTAAGTATATAATTAACATATTAAAAATTTAATATGCAATTATTTAAATTTTAGTTACTTAATTAGGGGAGATATTATTAATAAAAATTTCTGCGGTTTTATCCCAAGTAAAGTTTTTAGAGTATTCTAGGCACTTTTCTCTTTCAACTTTTAGAGCTTTCATTGCGGATTTTTCTAAATCCTCATCTAAACAATTAATTTCACTATCTTTGAAAATATCTTTAGGACCAGGAACAGGAAATGCTGCAACTGGTGTACCACAACTGAGGGATTCACATATTACAATTGCAAACGTATCTGTTTTGCTTGGAAAGACAAAAACATCAGATGATGTAAAATATGAAGCTAATTCACCATTAGTTTTTTCACCCAAGAAGTGAGCATCTGGAAATTCTTTTTTTAACTTTTCAATATCTGGTCCTTTACCAACAAGAAGTTTTGTTCCTTCTAATTTTAGATTTAAAAAAGCACGAATATTTTTTTCAATAGCTACTCGACCTACATATATCCATATAGGCCTTTTATATTCTAAATTGATTTTTTTTGGATTTTTAAACGATCCATGATCAGCACCTCTTGTCCAAACAACCATTTTACTTTCATCTACTCCAATTTGAATTAGTTCTTTTTTCATAGATTCGGTTGTAACCAAAATTTTTTCTGCTTTGTTATGAAAGTTGCTTAGGAATTTCTGTGATAATTTTTCAGGAACCCAAGGTAAATATAATTTCATATATTTATCAAATCTTGTGTGAAAACTTGTGGTAAACTTTAGATTATTTTTAAGACAATATCTTCTTGCCATAAATCCTAAAGGACCTTCGGTAGCTATATGTATGGCTGAAGGATTTATTTTTTTTATTAAATGACTTACTCTTGGCCAAATATTCACAGAAAGTCTTATTTCATTATATTTAGGCATTGGCACAGTGAAGAAAAGTTGGGGATTTAAATACTCAACTTCGTGACCCATTGCTTCAAGTTTTTTTCCTGTTTCATTTAAAGTTCTTACCACACCATTTACTTGTGGAAAATAAGCGTCTGTTACAATTAATATTTTCATTATGATGCCTTTTTCAGACCTGGAGTTTCAATTACTTCTTTATCTGAATTATTACGACTATCTGAAAATTCTTCTCTTAATTTATCCCAATAAATTATTTCAAACGTTCCATCAAAGTTTTCAACTAAGGCAGTACAAGACTCAACCCAGTCTCCACAATTTAAATAATTAACACCATCATAATTTTCATTTTGGGCATGATGAATATGCCCACAGATTATTCCATCAAATTTTTTTTTCTTTCCATATTCTGCAATTGTTTTTTCGTATTCTCCCATATATTTAACTGCATTTTTTACCTTATATTTAAGAAACTTTGCTAAAGACCACTGGCCTTTACCTCTTAGACGTCTAAAAAAGTTAATCACTACATTTAATTTCAATAGCATTTCATAGGCTATTGCGCCTAACTTCGACAACCATTTGGCATATCTCATAACACCATCCCAAGCATCACCGTGAACAACTAAATATTTTTTATTTAAAACAGACTGATGAATTACTCTATTGATCATTTTTATCTGTCCAAAATGCATAGGAATAAATTTTCGAAACACTTCATCATGATTACCTATAACGTAGTAAACTTCTGTTCCATGTCTTGCTTTTCTTAATATTTTTTGAATTACGTCATTATGTTCTTGTGGCCAATAAAAATTTTTTTGAAGTGCCCAAACATCTATTATATCGCCTACACAGTAAAGTTTTTCTGATCTTGTATTTTTAAAAAATTCAAGCAATTTATTTGCTTGGCAACCTTTAGTACCAAGATGCACATCTGAAATGAATATACTTTTGTATTTTAATATAGGTTTCATTTAATCCTTTTTTTTTAATTCAATTTGCACTAGAATCGTTTAATTCTTTGTGCCATAGTAATGTTAAGGAAATATTAAAATTTATTATGAAATATTGCATTATTTACAACAAAAACGCTTCCTCTGGCAGAAAATCTAAATTTATAAAAAAAATTTCTGATGAACTTTCTAAGTATAACGATGTTTCTTTTTTTGAAACTGAGAGCGTGGATAAAGCAGAGGCAGTATTTAAAAATATTTCTAAGTTAAATATAGATAGACTTGTAGTTGCTGGAGGCGATGGTTCAGTATCATTTGCAATAAACAAACTTATTAAAAATAATTTTGTTCCAAAAAAAGATTTTGCTATTGGTTATATACCAGCTGGAACTGCTAATTTACTTCAAGCTGAACTAAATATGAGTAAAAAAATAAGTAAAATTGTTCAAATTTTACAATCAAACAATTTAAAACAAACTAATTTAGTAAAAATTAATAATGATTATTTTATTTTAATGGCAGGTATAGGTTGGGATGCAACGATAGTCCATTCAATTAATAGTTCTCTAAAAAAACTGTTAGGTAAAATTATTTTTGGATATAAAGGATTGCAAAAATTTTTGTTAATGAAAAATCAAAAATTAAAAGTTAACATAGATGGTCAAAATCATATAGCTGACTGGGTGTTATGTTCTAATACCAATTATTATGCGGGTCACTACAAAATTAATAAAACAAATATATTTGATAACAAAATTATTACTTATGTATTCAAAGACCTTACAAGAATAAAAATACTTTATTATATTTATTTGATTATTTTTTTTGGAGATTTATCGAAGTCTACGAGTGTTATAACATCTTATTCCAGTGAGCTAAAAATTGATGGACAAGGGAAAAAAATTCCAATTCAAATTGATGGTGATAAATATCAATATTGTGATAACGTAGAATTAAGGAAATCAGGAAAATATTTTAACATATTAACAGCATAACTTTTAAATAAGAGAATTTATCAAAAAATCATTTTACTAAGATATTTAATTTAAATATAATTATTATAAAATTACACAGGAGGTCATTATGAGTAAAAAGTTAAAGAAAAATGAAAAAAGAAAAAAAAAGGTTATCAAGTTAATAGAAAAACTTAAAAATAAGATCAATTTAAAAGAAAAAAAATTATCTAAAATTAATATTAAAATTGCAAGTATTGAAAAAAGAGTTGCTGAAAAAAAAACAAAAAAACTAGCTAAAAAGAGGACTATCGAGAGTTCCGCATCTGTAAATAATTAATTTCTAAATCTTCTTTCCCCTTTTTGTAATTAAAAAAGGGGAAAGTAGTTAATCAACAAAATTTTAAAATTAAGGGGAAATAAAGATGTTTTATAATTTAAAATTTTATTAGAATTTTATAATTAATGTTGATGACAAAAATATTTATAGATTATTACAATTTAATTAAAGTTTATTTGCTCTACCATAAATGTCTTGATATCTAACAATATCAGTCTCTTTTAGAATTGAACCAACTTGAGCTTCCATAATTTTTACAGGTTTTTTTCCAGGATTTTGTATTCTATGAATTGCTCCTAATGGAATAAATATATGCTCATCAGGTTTTTTATTAATAATATTTTTATTTAAAGTTATTCTTGGATTACCTTTTGTAACTAACCAATGTTCTGCTCTGTGATGATGTTTTTGAAGACTTAATATACCTTTAGGTTTAACTGATAATTCTTTAATTAAAAACTCTTTTCCTTCGAATAAATTTAAATAACTCCCCCATGGTCTATAAAAAATATTCTTTTTCTTAAAGTGTTTTCTTTTATTTTTATCATATATCTTGAGTATCTCTTTCCAACTACCAAGATCAGACCAAGGTATATCTAGTTTAATAGCATTAATTTTATTTGTTTTCTCAAGTATTGCATAATCAAAAGATTTCTCGATTGATTTTTCAAAAGCTCTTTTATTTAAGTAGTAGGTATTATTTTTATATTTGCCTTTTTTAATTGCCTCAACACAACTTTTGTAGGTTTTATTTTGATATTTTTTAAAGTTATTAATAATTGAATCTTTTCTTAAATAAAACATGCCAGAATTCCAATAACCTTTTTTTTTAATTACTTCTTTTGCTTTTGATAAATTTGGTTTTTCAATAAATTTTGTAACTTTATTTATAGATTTAATTTTTTTAGTTAAAAAATATCCATACTCACTTGATGGATTTGTTGGTTTAATTCCAAAAATAAATAAATTTTGATCCTCTAAATTTGATTTATTTTTTAATAGGGCTTTATTTAAAATATTAGATTTTTCAATTAAATGATCTGCTGCAAAAAACATTAATGGTTGCTCTAATGGAATATCTTTTATTAATGCGGACACTAATATTGCTGGTGCGGTATTTTTTTTAGCTGGCTCTAAAACTATTTTAAACTTTTTTATTTTACTTTTTTTTAAAGCTAATTTGACTTGTTTTAAGTATTTTAAATTTGTACTGATTATAGGAAAATCAAAAATTGGTTTATTTACTCTTTCTAAGGTTTTTTGAATTAAACTCCATCCGCCAAAATCAATAAATTGTTTTGCTTGATGTTTTTTTTTATCTGGCCAAAGTCTTGTTCCTGCGCCACCACAAAGTATTACAGGTCTAATTTTCATTAAATATCAGCGTACGTTCTAACCTCGTTTTTACCACCCGGATGAGTTGGGGCGCCTTTATAAGCAGGACCAACAGTTTGTGCATATTTCCATAAAGTACCATTACCAAAATTCATCTTTCTTGGTTTCCATTTTTTACGTCTTGCACTTAATTCCTTCTTTGTAAGCCTTACGTTAATTGTACCCTTTTTGGCGTCTATATCGATGATATCTCCATTCCTTAAAAGGGCTATAGGACCGCCTACGGAGGCCTCAGGGCCCACATGACCGATACAAAAGCCTCTGGTAGCCCCAGAGAACCTACCATCAGTAATAAGGGCTACTTTCTCCCCTTTTCCTTGACCGTAGATTGCAGCAGTTGTTTGAAGCATTTCTCTCATTCCAGGACCTCCTATAGGTCCTTCATATCTAATTATAATGATGTCTCCATCTTTGTATTTTCTGTTTATTACTGCTTTATACGCAGACTCTTCATTATCAAAACATCTAGCTCTTCCTGTAAATTGTAATTTTTTCAAACCTGCTATTTTTACAATTCCACCTTCTGGAGCCAAATTTCCTTTTAATCCAACTACTCCTCCTGTTGGTGAAATTGGATTTTTATAAGATCTCATTACTTTTTGATTTTCTCTAAATTTTACATTTTTTAAATTTTCTCTCATTGTTTTACCTGTAACTGTCATACAGTCTCCATGAATGTAGCCACCATCCATTAATGTCTTTAATAACATTGGAACTCCTCCTGCTTCCCACATATCTTTTGCAACATATTTTCCACCAGGTTTTAAATCAGCAAGATAAGGAGTTTTCCTAAATATTTTTGCAACATCCATTAAATCAAATTTAATTCCTATTTCATTTGCTATAGCTGGTAAGTGTAAACCTGCATTTGTTGATCCGCCTGTTGCTGCAACAATTGTTGCTGCGTTTTCTAAAGATTTTCTTGTTACAATATCTCTTGGTCTAATATTTTTTGCTAATAAATGCATGACAGCTTTTCCACTATCAATAGCATATTTATTTCTTTCAGCATAAGGCGCTGGTGTACCAGCAGAAAAAGGTAATGCTAAGCCAATTGCCTCTGAAACACATGCCATTGTATTTGCTGTAAATTGACCACCGCAAGCTCCTGCACTTGGACAAGCTTTTAGTTCTAATTTTCTTAATGCATGAGCTGTCATTTTTTTTGAAGTATATTTTCCAACACCTTCAAATACATCAACAACAGTTACATCTTTACCTTCAAATCTACCTGGTAAAATAGAACCACCATAAATAAAAACACTTGGAACATTTAATCTAACCATAGCCATCATTAAACCTGGTAATGATTTATCACATCCAGCTAATCCAACTAATGCATCATAACAATGACCTCTAACTGTAAGTTCTGTTGAGTCTGCAATTACATCTCTTGAAATTAAAGATGATTTCATTCCTTCATGACCCATTGCAATTCCATCTGTTACAGTAATTGTACAAAATTCTCTTGGCGTTCCTCCAGTAGCTTGAACTCCTTTTTTTACAGATTGTGCTTGTTTCATTAAATTTATGTTACAAGGAGCTGCTTCATTCCATGTTGAAACAACACCAACAAATGGTTTTGCTACATCTTTTTCGGTTAAATCCATTGCGTAATAAAATGATCTTTGAGGGGCTTTATCTGCACCTATTGTTGTATGTCTACTTGGTAATTTTTTCTTATTAAATTTTTTCATTATAAACCTTTAAGAGTTAGTTCTATTTTTTTAACATCTTTTGCTAGATTAGCAAAGTTGCTTTTCTCTTGATCTACTATATTTTGTGGTGCGCGATCCATAAAGGATTTATTTGATAATCTAATATCTATTTTTTTCATTTCTTCATTAATTTTTGTAATTTTCTTTTCTAAAGTTGATTTTATCATATTTAAATCAACATCTTGGTCAAAATATAATTTGAATAGCTCTCCGTTAATAACAATACTTGCAGAAGGTTTGTCTAGATCTTTTTCATGAAAATTTTTAATTCTTCCATTTTTTTTCATTATATTTTCATTAGAAGATAAAAAGTTTTTATATTCTTTGTTTGTATTTGCTGTTGAAATTTCAATAAATGACCCCGGACTGATATTTAATTCATTTTTAAATGATCTTATGGATGTAATAAAATTAATAATATTATTAATTTCATCATAAGATTTTTTTTCATGATAATCATCTTCTAACCAATTTGCATGCATTAAAAATTCTATCCCATTTTTATCTAACTTGTTATTCAACCAAATCTCCTCTGTAACAAATGGAATGAAAGGATGCAGTATTATCAAAATTTCTCTAAAAACATAGGATGATGTTTGCCTTATTTCCTTAATCTCCTCCTCATTATTAGAATTAAGTACAGTTTTAGACAACTCTAAATACCAGTCACAAAATGAATGCCATACAAATTGATAAATATTCTTCGCTGCTTCATCAAATCTATAGTTTTTTAAACTGTTTTCTGTCTCGTTTTTAGTTTTAACAAGTTCAGATAATATCCACTTATTAATTGTTAATTTAAGATTTTCAGGTTTTTTAATGTCATTAAAATCACACTCATTTTGTCTTAAAAAATTATTAGCATTCCAAACTTTATTTAAGAAATTTCTATAACCTTTAACCCTATCTTCTGACAATTTTACATCACGACCAGGTGATGCCATTGATAATAGAGTAAATCTTAAGGCGTCTGCACTATATTTTTCAATAAGTTCTAAAGGGTCTATTACATTACCCTTTGATTTAGACATTTTTTGACCCTTTTCATCTCTAACAAGTGCGTGAACGTATATATTTTTAAAAGGCTCTTCTTTTAAAAACTCAGTTCCCATCATTATCATTCTAGCAACCCAGAAAAATATGATATCAAAACCAGTAACGAGAACACTTGTTGGATAAAATTTTTCAACTTCTGGAGTTTTTTCTGGCCAACCTAAAGTAGCAAATGGCCATAGACCTGATGAAAACCAAGTGTCTAATACATCCTCATCCCTTTTTAATTCCACATCTTTTGAATAGAATTCTTTTGCCTGTTTTTTACATTCGTCTTCATTTTCAGCTACAAATATTTTTCCATCAGGCCCGTACCATGCTGGAATTTGATGTCCCCACCATAATTGACGAGAAATACACCAAGGTTCTATATTATTCATCCATTGAAAGTAAGTTTTAGACCAATTTTCTGGAAAAAATTTAGTCTTACCATTATTTACTACTTCTTTTGCTTTTACAGCTAAAGTTTTAGCATCAACAAACCATTGTTCTGTTAAATAAGGTTCAATAATAGAATTAGATCTATCACCATAAGGAACTTTATTTACTAACTTTTCCATTTTTTCTAAAAATTTACCTTCTTCAAGATGTTCTAAAATTAACTTTCTTGCAGCAAATCTATCTAAACCTTTATATGGGTCAGGTGCATTGTCATTTATTTTTCCATCAGGAGTAAATATATTAATTACCTCTAACTTGTTTCTAATACCTACATCATAATCATTAAAGTCATGGGCTGGAGTAATTTTTACTGCACCGGTTCCTTGTTCAGGATCAGCATAGTCATCTGTTATTACTTTTATTTTTCTGTTTGCTAAAGGGATTGTAACTAACTTCCCTATTAAATCTTTAAATCTATCATCTTTAGGGTTTACTGCTATTGCAGTATCTCCCAACATAGTCTCCGGTCTAGTTGTTGCAATTGTTATAAATTTATCTGATCCCTCAATAGGATAATTTATATAATAAAGTTTAGAATTAACTTCTCTTTGATCAACCTCTAAATCAGATATTGCTGTTTTTAAAACAACATCCCAATTGACAAGTTTTTTTGCTTTGTAGATTAATTTTTTATTATAAAGATCAACAAATACTTTTATAACTGACTTAGATAAATTTTCATCCATTGTGAATGCATTACGAGACCAATCACAAGAACATCCAAGTTTTTTAAGTTGGTTTATTATAATATCTCCATACTCATTTTTCCATTTCCATACCTTTTCAATAAATTTTTCTCTTCCTAAATCATTTTTTTTAACCCCATCTTTAGCAAGTTTTTTTTCAACTAATGCTTGGGTTGCAATACCAGCATGATCAGTTCCTGGCTGCCATAATGTTTCATAATTATTCATTCTATGAAATCTCGTTAAAACATCTTGAATCGAGTTATTCAAAGCATGTCCCATATGAAGGCTTCCAGTTACATTTGGTGGAGGAATTACAATTGAGAATTTTTTTGAATTTTCTTTGGGTTTAAATAATTCATTTTTTTCCCAATAATCATAGATTTTATTCTCAACATTATTATGCTCATATTTATCAAAACTCATTGATTTGTTTTATAAATTAATCAAATTAATAAACAATAATGAAAATCATTGCTAAATTTATAGACTAATGATCAAAATGAATTATACAAATGTCGATTACCAAATATTTTATATTTGATGGCAACGTGGCGGAATGGTTACGCAGAGGATTGCAAATCCTTGTATCCCGGTTCGATTCCGGGCGTTGCCTCCAAAATAAGTATTGAGATAAATTTTAAAAAAAGTAAGTTGTGAGAAAATATTCCTCGGTAGCTCAGTTGGTAGAGCAGTTGACTGTTAATCAATTGGTCGCAGGTTCGAGTCCTGCCCGAGGAGCCAAATCAATTAAACAACTTTAGAAGTATTTATTTGTGCAATTTGTATATTTTTACCAAATTTAATTTTTTGATCCTGAGTTAACTCTGAATAAACTCTAACTAAGAAATTATAGTTTACATTCATGTGTCCCTCTTTTGATTTATCAAGATTCACTAAATATTCTGAAAAATCTTCAAAGAAATAGTTTATTGGGACTTTTAAATAATTAGAAAGTTGCAATAATCTAATTGAACTTACACCGTTAGTTCCTTTTTCATACTTTTGAATTTGTTGAAATGTTACGTTTATAGCTTTTGCTACTTTAGTCTGAGTTAAACCTAATGCTAATCTTCTTAACTTTAGCTTATTACCAAGATGTTTGTTAAAATTTTCTTCCATTCAAGACCCCTCTTTAAATAAAATATAAACATTAGTTAATATAAATAGAAAACTTTATGCAAGTAAAATAATTTATAAAAAAATTGATTTTTTTAAATTTATTCCAAACCTGTCAAGTAACTTTTTATGAAGTCTTTAGAATTGTTTTAAAGAATTTGGCTTAAAAAAAGCTTAGTTCTATCACTCTTAGGGTTAGCAAAGAATTCTTTAGTGTCTGCCTTCTCGATTATCATACCCTCGTCCATAAAAATCACTTCATCTGCAACTTCTTTGGCAAAACCCATCTCATGAGTTACAACAATCATCGTCATTCCGCCTTTAGCAAGACTAACCATTGCATCAAGCACCTCTTTGATCATCTCTGGGTCTAATGCTGAAGTTGGTTCATCGAATAACATGATTTTTGGCTGCATACACAATGCTCTTGCAATTGCACAACGCTGTTGTTGACCTCCAGATAGTTGTCCAGGAAATTTGTTTGCTTGATCATCTATCTGAACTTTTTTTAGTTGGTCTAAGGCAAGTTCTTGAGCATCTTTTTTAGGCATTTTTTTTACCCAAATAGGTGCAAGTGTGCAATTATCTAATATTGAAAGATGTGGAAATAAATTAAATTGTTGAAAAACCATTCCAACTTCAGCTCTAATTTTTTCAATATCTTTTGTTTTTTCCGATAGTTCATTTCCATCAACAATTATATCTCCCTCTTGATGCTCTTCTAATCTATTAATACATCTAATCAATGTAGATTTTCCCGAACCAGAGGGACCACAAACAACAATTTTTTTATTTGCTTCAACCTCTAAATTTATATTTTTTAAAACTTGAAAATCTCCAAACCATTTATTCATATTTTGTATTTTTATAATTGGATCAGACATTTTTTATCTTTCGGTTTTATATTTAGCTTCTAAGTTATAACTATATTTACTCATTGCATAGCATATAATCCAAAATATTATTGATGCAAAAATATATCCTTCCATAGCAAAGCCAAGCCATTTTGGATTTGTTTTTGCTAACGCAAGCATCCCTGCTAACTCAGCTAAACCAACTACAAAGATTAAAGGTGTATCTTTAACTAATGCTAAAAATGTATTTGCTATTCCAGGTATAACTAATTTTAGTGCTTGTGGTAAAATCACAAAAATATGCATTTTCCAATAACCCATTCCTAAAGATTTAGCAGCATCATATTGACCTCTTGGAAGAGATTGTAATCCACCTCTTATAACTTCAGCGCAGTATGCAGCTTCAAATAAAGTAATTGCAATTATTACTCTTACCAATTTATCCATGAAAAAATCCTCAGGAAGAAACATTGGAAACATTACAGATGACATAAACAATACTGTAATCAATGGAACACCTCTCCAAAATTCAATATAACATATTGATATATATTTTATTGCTGGAAGATTAGATCTTCTTCCTAATGCAAAAATCATACCTAGTGGAAAACAGAAAATTAGACAGAAAAAAGAAACTATAAAAGTAAGTGATAACCCTCCCCATGCTCCAGTCTCTACCCATTGTAAACCAAATGATCCACCAGATATTAAGTAGTAAATAACTAGATATGCAATTACTGGATAAATAATTACATAGTATAAAGCTAGATATTTTTTCAAATTTTCTTTCATAAAATACCCAACAAAGCCTAGTGCTATAACTAATATAAATGCAGTATTTATTCTCCAATGAAATTCATTGGGATACATTCCATACATAAATCTTCTAAACCAAACTTTAATATATGTCCAACAAGCACCAGTGCCTGTACAAGCATCTTTAGAATCTCCTGAAATAGTGGCGTCAAAAATCATCCAACTCAGAGACTGAGGAAGAGCTTTTATAATTGAAAATAATATTACTAGAGTTAATAGAGCATTAAAATTATTTGTATTTATATTTTTATTTAATAAATCTAATTTTTTATTTCCTGAATAATCAATTCTCATCATATTTAATCCAATTAATCCTATAATTAATGGAAACAAAGTAGTTAAGGAGCCAGGTAGAAAAAAAGTTAAATTTATTTTTAAAAAAGCATTTGATATTACATCAATTAAACTTACTAAAACTAAAAAAGATCCAATAATAGAATAGTTTTTAATATTATCTCTATTAGGTTTTAAAAAATTTAATATTTGCATCGTTTACTTTTCTTTAATTTCAATTTTTTTGTTATACCAATTCATAATTGCTGCAATAGTTAAACTAATAGTTAGATAGGTTAACATTGTTATTGAAACAATTTCTATTGCCTTACCCGTCTGCATCAAAGCAGTGCCTGCAAATACAAGAACTAAATCAGGGTATGCAATAGCAGCTGCCAAAGATGAATTTTTAGTTAAATTTAAATATTGGTTTGTTGTTGGTGGTATAATAATTCTCAAAGCTTGAGGCATAATAACTAATTTTAAAACTTGATTAGGCGTCAAACCTACAGATGCTGCAGCCTCTTTTTGGCCTTTGCTAACTCCCTCGATACCAGCTCTAACACACTCTGCCACAAAGGTAGAAGTATATAAAGATAGCGCAAGAACTAATGCTATTAATTCAGGTGGTAAACTTATTCCACCTTCATAAATATAAGAAATCTTTGATAATTTTTTTAGCTCAGGTATTTCAAATTCTAACGATACTCCTCCAAATAAGAATGATAAAAGAGGCAATACAATTAGTAGAGCTGCTGAATAAAGAAGCACAGGAATTTGTTTACCTTTTGTGTCTCTTAAGTTATTTGCATAATACCTTAGTACAATAATTGCAATTATTGCTGCAAGACCAGAATATAGAAAAATATTCAAATTTTGCCATACCATTGATGGTATGTAATAACCTTTTACAGTCATATAAGTTACACCAAACCACGCATTAGCTTTCTCTGGCATAGGTAACGCTCTAAGGGCTGCGTAATACCAAAAGAAGATTTGTAGCAGTAATGGAATATTTCTAAAAAACTCGACGTACCATGCGGCTGAGTTTTTTATTAGGTAATTAGATGATAATCTTGCTACACCAATTACAACACCTAATATTGTACAAATAATTATGCTTATAAAAGAAACTAACAAAGTATTTAAAAGTCCAACAAGAAAAGCACGGGCATATGAGTCTGATCCGCTATATTCAATTAAAGAAAACTGGACATCAAATGAAGACTCTTGTGATAAAAATCCAAAACCAAAATCAATACCTCTATTATCCATATTGGTCTGAGCATTCAGGGTTAAAAACCCAAAAATAAGAACAACAAATAGTATTACTAAAATCTGAGGTATATATCTTTTTACAATGTTGTTCATTAGTGTCTATATAAAAAAAAGGGCTAGAAATTTCTAGCCCTTTTTATGTAATTTGAGATAAAATTATCTTGCTGGTGGTACGTATAATATTCCACCTTTTGTCCATAATTCATTTGGACCTCTATCAGGTAGAATTCCAGTGTCTGCTATATTTCTTTTGTAGCTTTCACCGTAGTTACCAACTTGTTTGATAATTCTCAAGTTCCAGTCGTTATCTAAACCAAAAGCCGCACCTAATTCACCCTCAGCACCAACTAATCTTTTGATAGCAGGATTGTTTGAAGTTTTCATCATGTCAGCATTTGATGAGTTAACACCATATTCTTCTGCTTCGATCATAGTATTTAAAGACCATCTTACTATATCTTCCCAAACAGAATCACCTTGACGTACAACTGGTCCTAATGGTTCTTTTGAAATAGTTTCAGGTAATACTACATGGTCATCTGGAGCCGATAATTTAGTTCTTTGTGCAGCAAGACCAGATTTGTCAGTAGTGTATGTATCACATCTACCTGCATCATAAGCAGCTACGACTTCATCAGCTTTTTCAAAAACCACTGGCTCGTATGAAATTCCTTTAGAATCAAAAAAGTCTCTCATGTTAAGCTCAGTTGTAGTTCCTAAGTTTGTACAAACTGAAGTTCCATTTTTAAATTCACTTGTAGATGCTATTCCTGAACCTTTTCTTACCATGAAACCTTGTCCATCGTAAAAGTTAACACCAACAAATGTTAAACCAATGTCAGCATCTCTAGATAGTGTCCAAGTAGTGTTTCTTGATAGAATGTCAATTTCACCTGAAGTAAGTGCAGTAAATCTTTCTTTTGCACTTAAAGGAGTGAACTTAACTTTAGTTGCATCTCCTAACGTAGCAGCAGCAACAGCTCTGCATACGTCAACATCTATTCCTGTCCAATTTCCAGACTCATCTGCGTTTGAAAATCCAGGTAGACCCTGAGAAACACCACATCTTACGAATCCTCTTTTTTTAGTGTTCTCAAGAGTTTTTGATTTCTTAGCAGCCATTGTTTCTGATGAAAATGCAAATAGCACAGCAAACATAGCAACTGCAGAAGTCAATTGTTTTATTATTTTAAACATTATTTTCCTCTTTTTATTATTTATTTGTTAACAAATTATTCAAAAAAGTAATTTTTGAATACATCAGTAAAGCAGAAAGTAATACAACCATCAATGGTAAAATAACCTCATCAATATTGATCAATTAAAGATGGCGCGCCCTGGAGGATTCGAACCTCCGACCCTCGGTTTAGAAAACCGATGCTCTATCCAGCTGAGCTAAGGGCGCAAAATAAGATCTTATAATACTAATTTAATTTTTGAAAAGATATTTTTTAAATAATATTAGTATTGTTAATAGCTCTACCCTACCTATTATCATGAAAATTATTAGATAAGCCTTAGCTACAAAAGAAAGATTATAAAAATCAAAATTCGCGAGCTCAAACATACTTGAATTAACAGTATTCATTATCGTCAAGATAGATAGCTTAAATGAATTTTCAAATTCAAAATCTGAAAGTGTTAAAAGTAATGTTAATAATGATAAAGAAATGATAAAAATAATTATCGAAAAAAAATACTTATTAATATCTGATTTATCAGTATTTTCATTTACTAATGTAACTTTGTTTGAATAGATTTGATTAGGCTTTGTGTGTGACAATAGATTATTTAAAGAAAATTTTAACAAACTTAAAATTTTTATAAATCTAATACCTGAACTGGTTGAAAAAAAAGAACCACCAATCACAACCATAATAAAAAAAATAAATATTAAATTGTTGGGTGTATCTTTAAATGAAATACCAATATTTGAAATACTACTTGATATAGCGACTAAAATTGTTGGAAAATTGTTACTTGAGTTCAAAAAAACAAATGAGAAGGAAATTATAGCTAATAAATAAATTAAAAGGTTAAAATCTTCACTTAAAAAATTTATTTTTTTTTTATTAAAGAAAATAAGATTATAAATTAAAAATAAACTAAAAAAAGATAACAACATAGAAAATGATAAAATAATTTTACTTGCATCACTTTCAAATAAATAATCAACCCTGTTAACAGGTAAAAAGCCACCCGATGAAATTATAGATAATGATAAATTAAATGCATCAAAAGTTCTTAAATTAATAATCTTAAAAAGAATAAATATAATTAAGGTTAATAGAGAATAAATTATTACAATTTTTAATGATTGTTTAAAAATTTCATTATAATTAAAAGATAAATATTCAGTGAATGATTGTTTAAGATTTTTATCAAATATATCAATCAATAGTAAAATGGAAAAAAGAAAATAAATTCCTCCAATCCATTGGGATGTTGATCGCCATAAAATTAAGCTTTCATCTAACTGTTTAATATTATCAAATATTGTAAAACCAGTTGATGTAAAACCGGATATAGCCTCAAAATATGCATTTAAAAGGGAAATATTTTGAATACCAAAATAGTATGGAATAGATATAATTAACGGAAATAATATGTAACCTAGTAATACAGTAAATATTTTTTCATAAAGGTTAATTTTATTTGAATTTTTTCTATTGTAAAATAGTAGTAGTCCGCCCGCGATAAGACTTAGAAACAAAGTATAAATATAATTTTCTATATTGAAAAAGATATCAAAATAATTCGAATAAATAATATTAAAAAAAGAAAAAACACTTATCAAAAATAAAAAAGAGCTAAGATAAAGAGTACTAAATTTTGTCATATTAAAATTAGACTGAACTAATTCTAAACATGTTTTCAACAATAGGTAATTGATCTCTTTTGGATAAAAGAACAACTGTATCATTTTTTTGAAAAATGTAACTTGAGCTTGGAATAATAACGTTTTCTTCTCTTAATATTGCTCCAATTCTAATTTCGTCAGGTAAGTTTGAGTCTTTTAATTGTTTATTAATCAACTCAGAGGTTTCAATAATATCTGCCTCTATAACTTCATACTCACCATTTAAAATTGTATATGCGTTTTCAATAGTTCCTTTATGAACATGTTTTAAAATACTTGAAACTGTATTCATTCTCGGATCAATTAAATCATCAATTTTTAAAGAGGATTGTAGTAGTGAATAATTAGGTTTATTTATCAAAGCCATAGTTCTTTTATCTTTAGAAAATTTTTCAACAATTACACTTACCATTAAGTTGTCTTCATCATCATTAGTTAAAGCCAAAACAGTTTCAACTTCATCAATATTAGCCTCATTCAAAACATCTTCATCCAAACCATTACCATTAATTACAATAGTATCATTGAGTTCATTGGCTATAAATTCTGCTCTAGATTTATCTTTCTCAATTATCTTAACCCTCGTAGAGTCGAATGATTGTTCAATATTTTTAGCAAGATTAAAACCTATATTTCCACCCCCAATAATTAACATTTTATTTGATATTTTTTCATTATGTCCGAATACAGTCAGAGTTTCTTGCATTTGACTGCTGTTAACAACTACATAAGCTTTGTCATTAAGTTTAAGTTTATCTGTTTTTTTCATAATAAAAAATTTTTCATTTCTAATAACTCCAAGAATGTAAGCATTTAATTTTGGGAATTTATTTGTAAGTTCATTTAAATTTATTCCTTGAATTGAACATTTTTCATCTATCAAAATTTCCAATAATCTAATTTTATTTTCAGCAAAAGGCACATTGTCTAAAGCTCCAGGTGCCTCTAATTTTCGCTGTATAGATTTCGCGATTTCAATTTCAGGAGAAATAATATTGTCTATTGGTAAATTTTCTCTATTGAATAAACCTGAATATTTTGGATCAAGATATTCTTGAAATCTTATTCGAGCAATTTTTTTTGGAACTTGAAATAAAGAAAAAGCTATTTGGCATATCAACATATTTATTTCATCATTTCTGGTTACCGCAATGATCATATCTGCATCCTTTGTATTTGCTTTTTCTAA
Source organism: uncultured Pelagibacteraceae bacterium (assembly GCA_902583075.1). Lineage (GTDB taxonomy): Bacteria > Pseudomonadota > Alphaproteobacteria > Pelagibacterales > Pelagibacteraceae > Pelagibacter. The sequence continues at coordinate 328,713 of CACHUN010000001.1, forward strand.
TATTGCTGGTGATGTTGCCTTTCCAACAATTGCTTTGACATCTAAAGTTTCGTTTATTTTTTGAATATCATCACTAGATTGGTCAATCATTGTGATTGAGTGATTTTGCTCAATTAACATTTTTGCTATCGTAGACCCCACTCTACCTGCTCCACAAATAATTATATTCATTAGTTTAAGTCTTTAACTCCAAGTAATTTTAGCTTTCTATGCAAAGCTGATCTTTCCATACCTATAAATTTTGCTGTCTTTGAAATATTTCCACTAAATTTTTTTAATTGTGAAATTAAATATTTTTTTTCAAAGCTTTCCCTAGCTTCTTTTAATGGAACTGTTAGGGTTTCTGTTACTGAAAACTCGTCTTCAATTGACTTTGATAGTGATTCTTTAATTATATTCATTAATCTCTCATTGTCATCACCAGGTGATAATATAGCTATTCTCTCTATTAAGTTTCTTAATTCTCTAACATTTCCTGGCCAATCGTAATTGAGTAAATAATTATTATCAATAATTTTAAATTTTTTAAAATTGTTGGCTTCACATATATTCTCAATGAAATAGTCTATTAGTATTGGGATATCATCAATTCTATTGTTTAATGGGTCTATTTTAATATTGAATACATTAAGTCGATGAAAAAGATCCTCCCTGAAGTTTCCAAACTTAATTTCTTGTTGAACATCTTTACTGTTTGTACAAATAATTCTTACATCAACCTTTATATCATGATTACTATTTATTCTTTTGAATTTTTGATCTATTACAACTCTTAAAATTTTTGACTGTGTCTCAAGTGGAATTTCTGTAACTTCATCAATCAACAATATACCTCCTGATGCTTTCTCAAGAGCTCCATAAAATATAGAGCCATCTTTCTTCTCTTCTCCAAATAACTCAAGTTCATACTTTTTTGCATCTAAAAGTGCTCCATTGATGACTATAAATGGTCCAGATTTTCGTTTAGAATTTTTATGTATTTTTCTTGAAATTAATTCTTTACCTGATCCTGTTGGACCGCTAATAAATATTCTACTTTCAGATTTTGATAGTTTATTTATCTGATCCTTAATTGAGAGAATATTCGAACTTTTTCCAACTAACTCAAATGTGTGAAAAAGTTTTGTATTTAAGGTTTTATTTTCATTTTTTAAATTATAATTTTCAACTGCTCTATTTACAAAATTTAAAAGTCTTTCTTTATCAAAAGGTTTTTGAATAAATTCAAATGCTCCAGATTTTAAGGAATTTACAGCCATCTCAATATTGGCATGACCTGATATCATTATTACAGGTAAATCTGGATTTTTCTTTTTAATGTGATCTAACAACAAAATACCATCGTTGTCACCTTTATCTAATTTAACGTCAATAATTGCAACATCAGGAAGTTTTTTGTCAATTTCGGTTAAAGCTTGATTATAATTAGCAGCAAGTCTTGTCTTATATCCTGCATCTTTAATTAATTCATCAAGAATTAGTCTTATATCTGCATTATCATCTATAATCAAAATTTCAGCTGACATTATTTATTATATGGAATTATGATTTGAATTTTTGCACCGTTTTTATGATTTAAAAATTTAATTGATCCTTCATGATCACTAATAATTTTATCTACAATTGATAATCCTAATCCAGTTCCTTTTTCTTTAGTTGTAAAATAAGGTTTAATTATATCTTTGGTTTTTTTGTTTTTAAATCCAGTTCCAGTATCTACAATATTAATGTTTATATAATCTCTTCTTTGTCTAATTTCTATATCTATATTTTTGTCTGTTTTACTGTCTTTTTCAGCTTTTTCTTGAATACTTTCGACAGAATTTTTAATAAGGTTAAAAAATAATCTATTAAACTGCTCATTGTCAAAATTTATTACTACTTCATTTGGCAAATGGTTAACTAATCTAATATTAATAGAAGTATCAAATTTATTTACCAAGATAATATTTTCATTAATGGCATTATTTAAGTTGTTAGGTTTAAATAATGGTTTTGGCATTCTAGCAAAGTCTGAAAATTCATTTACTAATTTTTCAATTTGCTTTATTTGTTTAAGAATCGTTTTTAGGTTATTTAAATATTTTTCTTGTTTTTCATTTACAACATTTGGTAAATATTTTGTTTTAAGATTATCTATAGTTAATTGTATTGGCGTTAATGGATTTTTAATTTCATGAGCTAATTTTCTTGCAACATTTTCCCAGGCTTCATGTCGTTCATTAGTTAGAAGTTTTTCTTGTTGATTCTTTAATCTTTCAATCATTGAATTGAAATTTTTATTTAGCCTTTCCATTTCAATATCTGCTTTTAGGTCTGGTACCTTTGTATCAAGATTTCCTTTACCAATACTTTCTGAAGCAGTTATCAAATTATTTATTGATATAAAGAAACGCGATGAAAATCTTATAGCAATCGTTATAGATAAAAATAGAAGAAGTGTTACAAGTGTAATATAAATTATAGCAAATGAAATTCTAATACCTAAATTTTGATTTTCTACAGTATAGTAAAAATTTAGTGCCTCTTCAGACTCGATTAGATAATTTGAGATGTTTTTATCTATATATTTTAATACATACAAAAAGGTATTATCATAATTTGATAATCTTACTACTGCTGCTGATTTATTTTCAAAAGTATTTATTATCTTTAATGGTCTATCATCATTTCTTACCATCTGCATAGCTCTGTCCTCTATTTTTTTGTAATCTGAATTTGCTGCAGATCTTATTAAATTACCGTTTTGATTTATTAAGTGAAGTTGATCAATATCTCTAAGAAATCTCTGAGTGTTTAGTATAATTTGATATCTATCAGGATCAGATTTATACAATTCAGAATATTTATTTAAATCAAATGCTATTAGCACTATCTCAGACTCTATTTTATTTCTTTTCTCATCAACATAATTTTTAGCTATTTCATAAGAATTATTAACTGCCGTAGTAATTTTTTTGTCAAAATATTTGTCCAATGCAAAAGAAAAAATGAATAATGAAAAAATAGCAATTAATAATGATGGTATTAGGGTAAAAAGTGCAAACGAAACAATATACTTTCTATTTGCAACCGAACCTCTTACATTAATATTATTTTTAATTGAATTTTTAATATCAATGAATATTAATACAAAAAATATAAGAACTAATACAATGTTAGAAATTAAAAGAATTTCAAGATTGTCTTCATTAAGTTTGATGAAACTTTTATCAATAAAAGTTAAAAATGTGACAAAAGCTAATGAAATAGTTAGTATAAATATAACTATAATAAACAAATTTCTTTTTAACAGAGCAAACATAATTTAAAGATATCTTGCAAAAATTTTATTATAATCATGAGTAATTGCTTTATACTACTAGCTGCGGGCAAAGGTAAGAGATTTAAATCAAATAATCCAAAACAATTTACAAATTATATAAATAAACCCTTATTTATGCATTCAGTAAATAAAGCAATATTGTCTAAGTTATTTAAATCAATAATAATTGTATCAAATATTCCGATTAAAAATATTAAAGATAAATCTATTAAAGTTATTAAAGGTGGTAGAGAAAGATATCAATCATCACAAAAAGCACTAAATTTTATAAAGAATAAGAAATTTACAAATGTTTTTATTCATGATGCAGCACGACCAAATTTTTCAATTAAATTGTTAAAAAGACTAAATTCAAATCTTAAAAAAAATAAAGCTGTAGTGCCTTATGTTACAACTAATAACTCAACAAAATATAAAATTGAAAATAAAATTCAGAATTTAAATAGAGAAAATTTGCTATTTACTCAGACACCACAATGTTTTGATTTTAAAACTTTGTACAATCTCAGCAAATTAAATAATACAAATATTACTGATGAAGCAACATTATTTTTAGATAATAAAAAAAAAGTGAAATTTATAAAAGGAGAAGAAAATAATTTCAAAATTACAACAAAATCAGATTTAGAAAAGCTTAATATTCAAAATTTTTTTGGGATTGGTTTTGATATACACAGATTAATTAAAAACAAAAAATTATATCTTGGAGGAATAAAAATTCCATTTCATTCTGGCTTGCAAGGTCATTCGGATGGAGATGTAATTATCCATGCTATAATAGATGGTCTGCTGGGTGCTATGAGAAAAAAAGATATTGGAACTCTTTATCCAAGCAACAAAAGAAGATTTAAAAATATAAGATCACCCAATATGTTATCTCCTATTTTGAAAAACTTATATAAAGAGGGGTATTTTATAAATAATGTAGACATAAATTTAATTTGTGAAAAACCTAAAGTCTCAAAATATAGAGAAAAAATTATCGCTTCATTGTCCAATTTGCTCAGTGTAAATAAAGATCAAATTAATTTAAAAGGTAAGACAGTTGAAAAATTGGGTTTGATTGGAAAAGAAGAGGCTATCGCATGTGAAGTGATAGTATCTTTAAATTATTATGCTTAAAAAAATAAATTCTTTGTTTGTTACAATGTTTGGTATTGGAAAATTACAAAGAATACCTGGGAGCTATGCTTCTTTAGTTACAGTTATCTTTTTATATATTTTATTTCATATTTTTTCAGTACCAGCGGATGTTTTTTTATTTTTATTAGTAGGTATTTTTATAATTTCACTTTTTTCAGTAAACTTATTTATTAAAGATTTAACCAATAAAGATCCAAAAGAGGTTGTTATTGATGAGTTTATTGGTCAATCAATACCAATTTGCCTTTATGAAATTGCCCATAAAGAACCAACGGATCCAGCAAGGGTGCTAACCTTTTATTTTATAATGTTTATTCTTTTTAGAATTTTTGATATCGCAAAACCCTACCCTGTAAGTTATTACGACAAAAATTTTAAGAATAGCTTTGGTGTTATAATGGATGATGTTTGTGCTGGATTATATGTGGTAGCAATTCTCGTCTTTTATATGATTATTACCTCATGAGTAATTTATCCTTAAAAATTGTAAAGCTGCTAACTAAAAAAAAACTTACAGTATCATTCGCAGAGTCCTGCACCGGAGGACTTTTAGCAAGTTCGATTACATCTATTAGCGGGTCATCTAAAGTATTTAATATAGGACTAGTGACTTATTCTAATAATGCAAAAGTAAAATTGCTTCAAGTTCCAAAAAAAACTATTACCAAGTATGGAGCAGTAAGCTATGAAACCTGTCTATCGATGGTCAAAAATTTAAGTAAAATTAGTAAAGCAAACATATCAATCTCGATTACTGGTGTAGCAGGTCCGAATGGTGGTACAAAAGCAAAACCGGTTGGACTAGTTTATATAGGTCTTAAAAAAGGAAGTAAAATAATAGTAAAGAAAAACTATTTTAAAAGTAAGAAAAGAATTTCAATTCAAAAAGCAACTGTCAAACAAGCTCTTAAAATGATTTTGAATATATTATAAACTTTCAGCTCTTTTCTGAAATGCATCAGCTATTTTTTCAAGACCAAATTGAAAAGATTTAGTCATTAAAATATTCAAAAATTTATTTTTAATTTCAAAATCAACATCAAAAGTCACTTCTGTTAAATCTCCTTGCTCAACAAATTTCCAGCTATTTTCTAAATAATTTAAAGGACCGTCAATATTTGTTACAAAAATTGTGTCATCTTTTTTATTAAATTTAACATCACTTTTATAGGTATCAACAAAAGGTCCTTTTCCAATTGTCAAATCAGCAACAATAAGTGTTAGATCTCCTTTTTGTTTTCTTTCATGTACTTTTGAACCCTGACAGAATGGAACAAATTCAGGGTATTTTTCAATATCTAAAACGAACTCTATAAGTTTGTCTTTTTTGTTATCAATTAATCTCTTAACTGATGCTTTTGGCATTAATGAATATTTTTTCTATTATTTTTAAGTTTATTGAAATCTTCATCTGCATGATAAGAAGATCTTGTTAAAGGTGATGAAGATACTAATAAAAATCCTTTAGATTTTGCTATTTTACCTAATTCTTTAAATTCATCTGGATGGTAATACCTATTTAATGGAAAGTGCTTGGCCGAAGGTTGAAGATATTGGCCTATAGTTAAGAAATCAACTTCTGCAGATCTTAGATCATCCATAACTTGAATTATTTCATCTTTTGTTTCTCCAAATCCAACCATAATTCCTGATTTTGTAAAAACATTTTTATTGAATTTTTTTGAATTTTTTAAAAGTTCTAATGATCCAAAATATCTTGCCCCTGGTCTAACTTTTATATAAAGACTTGGAACAGTTTCAATATTGTGATTAAAAACATCTGGGCTTGCTTCCAATACTCTTTTATAAGCTTCTCCTTTTCTTAAAAAATCAGGCGTTAAAACTTCAATTGTGGTATTTGGATTTTTTTTTCTTGTAGCAACAATAACATCATGAAAATGGTTTGATCCACCATCAGAAAGGTCGTCTCTGTCAACAGATGTGATAACAACATGTCTTAAACTTAATTTTTTAACTGCATTCGCTATTTTAATTGGCTCAAATTGATCTAATTTTTCCGGTTTTCCTGTTTTAACATCACAAAATGCACATGCTCTTGTACATGTATCACCCATTATCATTAGTGTTGCATGCCTTTTGCTCCAGCATTCAGTAATATTAGGGCAGTTTGCTTCTTGGCAAACTGTTACAAGATTATCTTTATTAACAACTGTTTTAGTTAAAAAAAATTCTTTACTATTTAGTAGCTTAGATCTAATCCAATCAGGTTTCTTTTTGATAGGATTAATAGGTTTATTAACTTTTTCAGGATGTCTTGGTTTATTTTTGATTTCCATTGTCTTTGATTATATAGGTAGTCTCACCTTCTTTTCCAAATAAAAACTTTTCTCTTATTAATATTTCTATGAAATCTAGATCTATATTTTCTGTTAAAAGTGAATTTTTGTGCTCTAAATCTTCTATTTTGCTATTTAGAGTAATTTGATCATTTTTTAGTTGCTCATATATATCTTTCTTTTCTATGTAAGAAATGAGACCTCTATCACCATCTAATAAATTAAAGAAAAAATATATAAACAGGAATGTGATGATAAGAATAAAATAGTTCTTTTTTAATTTTTCTAACATTAATAAATTTTATTCATTTTAGCCGACCTACCAAGATCTTCTTCAATACGAATTAGCTGGTTATATTTTGCTATTCTCTCTGATCTTGCAAGAGATCCAGTTTTGATTTGATTTGAGTCGGTGCCTACTGCTAAATCAGCAATAAATGTATCTTCGGTATCACCAGATCTGTGTGAGATGATTGTTTTAAAACCGATAAGTTGAGAAAACTTTATTACCTCCAAGGTTTCAGTAACAGTTCCTATTTGGTTCAATTTTATTAAAATACTATTTGCAGATAAGTTTAGAAAGCCTATTTTTAATCTTTCAAGATTAGTTACAAAAAGATCATCGCCTATTATTTGTGTTTTGTTTTTTGTTTCATTTACAAATTTAGACCATGCTTTCCAATCATCTTCACCAAATGGATCCTCAATTGATTTTATTTGATATTTTTTAATAAGTTGTAAATATTTTTTAATTGATTGATCAACACTTATGTAATTTTTAGAATGAATTGAATATTTGCCTTTTTTAATTAATTCATTTGCTGCAACATCTAAACAAATAGATATATCTTTGCCATTTTTAAAACCTGATTTTTTGATCGCTTGAACTATAAGCTTTAAAGCACTCTCATTATCGCTTATCATTGGTGCAAAACCACCTTCATCACCTACATTAATAGAGTGACCTGCTTTTTTTAATAATACTTTTAAATTGTTTATTACTAAAAAACACATTCTGACAGCATCATTAAATGATTTTGCTTTATCAGGTCTAATCATAAACTCTTGTATTCTAAGGCCATTATCAGCATGTGCACCCCCATTAATAATATTCATTAAAGGAAAAGGGAGCTTAAAATTTTTTTTAACAATAAAATTTTTATATAAAGGTATTTTTTTAATTTTAGCTGATAGTTTTTTTACAGCCATGGATACAGCTAATATTGTATTTGCACCTAACTTTGTTTTTTGTTTTGTGCCATCTAATTTTATAAGAATACTATCTATTCTCTCTTGCTTATGGATGTTTTGATTTTTTAATTTTTTTGAAATTAATTTATTAACAGATGCAACTGGTATTAAAACACTTTTTCCTAAGTATTTTTTATTACTCTTATCTCTTTTTTCATAGGCCTCAAAAGTTCCTGTTGAAGCACCTGAAGGACAAATCGCTGACGCACTTAAATTATTTGAAAATACTTCAGCCTCAATTGTGGGATTTCCTCTACTATCATAAACCTGTCTGGCTACAACTCTTTTGATTTTACTCATTAATTACTTTTTAACTAAATTATCAATTTCTACAATTTGATTAATTAGCTCGTCTAATTTGTCTAAAGGGACCATATTTGGGCCATCTGATGGAGCATTATCGGGGTCCTGATGTGTTTCCAAAAAAATAGCTGCAACGCCGACTGCAACTGCTGCTCTTGACAAATATTCAACGAATTCTCTTTGACCACCACTTTTTTCACCTAAACCACCTGGTTGTTGCACTGAATGGGTTCCATCAAACACTACTGGATAACCATTTTTTGCCATGATGGGAATAGATCTCATATCTGAGACCAATGTATTATAACCAAAGCTAGCTCCTCTTTCGGTCACTAAAATATTTTCATTACCACTATCAGAAATTTTTTTGGTTACATTCACCATATCCCATGGTGCTAGGAATTGACCCTTTTTCACATTAATAATTTTATTGGTTTTGGCAGCAGCAATTAATAAATCTGTTTGTCTACAAAGAAACGCTGGTATTTGAAGAACATCTACGTGATGAGAAACTAGGGAACATTGTTCTTCATTATGAATATCAGTAAGAACTGGTACTTTAATATCTTTTTTGATTTTATCAAATACAGGCAGGGAGTTTTCTAAACCAGCTCCTCTTTTGCCTTTCAAGCTTGTTCTGTTAGCCTTATCAAATGAAGTTTTATAAATAAATCCGATATTATACTTTGTTGTAATTTCTTTAATTTTACCTGCCATGTCCAAAGCATGTTGCTCGGTCTCAAGTTGACAAGGACCAGATATTAAACAAATTTTATTTTTGTTTGAAATTGGTATACCGTTACAATTAACTATTTTATTTTCCATTAAAAGATTTTGCAGCTTTTATAAATGAAGAGAATAAAGGATGAGGTTTCAAAGGTCTAGATTTAAATTCTGGATGAAATTGAACTCCAATAAACCATGGATGATTTTTAAGTTCAATAATTTCAGGTAATTGATTGTCAGGAGAAATTCCTGAAAACATTAAACCTTTTTTTTCAAATTTTTGCATTAAATTTATATTGACCTCATATCTATGTCTGTGTCTCTCTTTAATCATTTTAGATTTATAGATATTTTTTATGGCAGAATTATTCCTTAGTTTTGCTTCATATAGACCTAATCTCATTGTTCCTCCCAGGTTTTTATCAGTCCCTTTTATAATTTTTCCATCTTTGTTCCATTCATCTATTAATCCTATTACGGGAAAACAATTTTTATCTAATTCACTGGAGCCAGCTTTTTTAATTTTTAAAATATTTCTTGCAAACTCAATCATTGCCATTTGCATTCCAAAACAAATACCTAGAAAAGGTATTTTTCTCTCTCTGGCATATCTAATTGCTTCAATTTTTCCCTCCGTTCCTCTTTTACCAAACCCCCCTGGTATCAATATTCCTGATACACTCTTTAATTTTGATTTAATTTCTTTTGATTTAAGTTTATCTGATTCAATTCTTACTAAGTTAACTTTAACTTTATTTGAAATTCCACCATGCGTAAGAGCTTCATCAAGTGATTTATAAGCATCTTTTAAGTTTACATATTTGCCTATGATAGCAATATTTACTGTTTTTTTTGTTTTTAAAACTATATTTGTAATTTTTTTCCAAGGAAGTAAGTTTGGTCTTTTTCTAGATTTTATTTTAAAGAATTTTAAAACTTGCTTATCTAATTTTTGATTAAAGAAACTTATTGGTGCTTCATAAATAGTTTTTACATCAACTGTTTCTATAACATTAGCAATATCCACATTACAAAATAAGGATATTTTTCTTCTTTGGTCTAAAGGAATAGACTGTTGAGATCTACAGATAACTATATCAGGTTGAATTCCTATACTTCTTAATTCTTTAACAGAATGTTGTGTTGGCTTTGTTTTAATTTCATCAGAAGATTTTAAAAATGGAACAAATGTTAAATGAATAAATAATGATTTTGATCTACCATTATCATTTGAAAACTGTCTTATAGCTTCTAAAAATGGTAAACTCTCAATATCTCCGACTGTTCCTCCAATTTCACAAATTACAAAATCTTCATTTGTTATATCTTTTTTTATAAACTCTTTAATTCTATTTGTAACATGTGGAATTACTTGAACTGTTTTTCCAAGATAACCTCCTTTTCTCTCTTTTTTTATTATGTCACTATAAATTCTACCTGTGGTAATGTTGTCAGATTGTTTGCCTGAAATATCTGTGAATCTTTCATAATGTCCTAAATCTAAATCAGTCTCAGCACCATCGTCGGTTACAAAAACTTCACCATGTTGAAAAGGACTCATTGTTCCTGGATCAACGTTTAAATATGGATCCATTTTTCTTATTCTCACTTTATATCCTTGTGATCTAAGCAAATATCCAAGCGATGCAGATGATAAACCTTTACCAAGTGATGAAACCACGCCGCCAGTGACAAATATATATCGCGCCATGGAATTATGTTATAGCCAATGATTTGTTAAAATAAAAGTATTAATTATTATTTTCTGGTAATTTAGGAGCATCATCATCATTTTCTTCTATTTTATCAATTACAGAAGTGTTTGAAGGAAGATCTCCTCGTGAAATAATAGTTAATCCTAGACTACAAATTATGAATAATGTTGCAACAATAGCAGTTGCTTTAGTCATAAAATTCCCAGCCGACCTTGAAAACATAAAGTTATCTTGAGAAACTCCAATACCCAAAGCTCCACCTTCAGATTTTTGGAACAAAACTAGCAATACTAGGATAGCTGCTAATATTATATTTATAATTAATAGTATGTTTTCCACGACGCCTAAATAATTGATTTTTTCATTATATCAATAAATATTTTTTCATTTGTTGAAGCTCCACCAATCAAAAAACCATCAATATTATTGATTCTCATTAAATTTTTTATATTTTTTGGGTTTACGGAGCCTCCATATAATATCTTAGATTTTGTAAATTTTTTTGAAATCTTTAAGGTGTTTCTTATAAACGTAATATTTTTTTTTAAATCATTTTCACTAGGAATAATGCCTGTACCAATCGACCAAACAGGTTCATAAGCAATTATAACTTGATTTAAATTCTTCAAATTTTTTAAACCCTCAAGCAATTGTTTTTTTAAAACATATTTTGTTTTATTTTTTCTTTTATCAACCAATTTTTCGCCTATGCATAAAATGACATTTAATTTTTCATTAAGTGCAGACTTAATCTTTAAATTAATTTTTTTATTATCATTTTCAGCTCTCGTTTCTGAGTGTCCAATTATAACAAACTTACATCCTAAATCTTTAATCATCTTTGAGCTTATAGCTCCTGTGAAAGGTCCATAGTTTATTTGTGTATGACAATCTTGAGCTCCAATTTTAATATTTGATTTTTTTGTTTTATCTACAAAAGATTTGATCAATGTATAGGGTGGACAATAAATAATATTGGCTTTGAGTTTCTTCATTTTTGAATAACTTATTACTTTATTTAATGAATTAACCGACTTAACTGACCCAAACATCTTCCAATTAGCAATGAAATACATTTTATTATTTGTCATAAAGATTAATATAATTTATATGTTTATTTTTTTTTAGATCAATAAATAAAGACTATAGAATATGATAAATAAATTAAGAGGTTTCTCAAATTCAAAATTAGCTGGAGTACTTGTCGGAATTATTATAATTCCATTTGTATTTTGGGGCATGGGCAGTGTTTTTAGTGGAGGTAATACTAACAATGTTGCTAAGATTAATAATGAAGCAATCTCATCAAAAGATTTTGTAAATTTTATAAACGAGTCAAGACTCACAAACGACATTATAAAAGCAAATATAGATAAAAATATTATTGAAAATATTTTATCAGAATTGGTATCTGAAAAATTGATTGAGATGGAAATTAAAGAATTAAATGTATCAATGTCAGAGAAAGAGTTGGCAAATAAAATAAGATCTAATTCAATACTACTAGATGATAATAAGAAGTTTTCAAGAGTTAAGTATGAAAAATTTCTATTAGAAAATAACTTAAGTGCTTCGACATTTGAAAATTCATTAAAGAAACAAGAGCTAAAAGAAAATTTATTTAATTATATTAGTGGAGGAATTAAGTCGCCTTATTTTTTAAAAAATAAAATATATATCAACGAAAATAAAAAAATTGAGATTGAATTTTTAGATTTAGACTTAGTTCATGATAAAACTGCAACTAAATTAGAAGTTGAGGATTTTATTAAAAATAATCAAGAAATTTTAAAAATTGATTTTATAGATGTGACTTATGCAAAAATTACTCCTAAAAATCTAATAGAAATAGATGAGTTTAATGATGAATTTTTTAAGAAAATTGATGAAATAGAAAATAATATTTTAAACGGATCAAATATTAGAGAAATTAATGAAATTTATAATTTTAAACTTAATGAAATTAATAATTTCGTCTTGAATGATGATTCAGATGAAATACTTGAAGAAATTTACTCAAAAAGAAACCAGGATAAAATACAACTAGTTGACAAAAATGATTATTATGTAATTTTTGAAATATCAAATATTAAAAAAAAAATTCCAAACAAAACAGATCCAAAATTTTTAGAAAAAGTTAAAAATAATGTAATTTTAAAAAAGAAATTTGAATTTAATAAAAGTCTTTTTGAAAAAATTGACGAAAAAATATTTAATAATGATGAGTTTTTGAAATTATCAAAAGATACAAATAATATTAAGACTGTAACTATTAAAAACAGTAATGATTTCGAAGTTTTTGACCCAGATTCTTTAAAACTTTTATACACATTACCAAAAGAAAGTTTCTCTTTAGTAACTGGGGAAACAAATAAAGTTTTTCTTACAAAAATTAAGAATATTTATTATGCAGATATGGAAAAAAATACTGATAATGTTGAAGAATATTCTACTAAAGCAAATAATGATATTATTAATGATATTTATACATCTTATGATCTATCTTTAAATTCAAAATATAAGGTAAAAATTTTCAATCAAACAATTGACAGAGTTAAAAATTATTTTAGATAATGTTAAATATTGATCTAAAGTTATTTACGAAAAATCACAAAAAAAATAAAAATCAAGTTCTTTACCATGCGATAAAATCAAGTGGCTTGAAAGAAATTGAAAATTTAATTAATAACTTCTTAAATGTAAGAAATAGCTTCGTATTCGAGTCTGTAGAAAAAGGTTTCATAAAAGGTAGATATACAATTTTTGGTAAAAATCCTGATAAAATTTGGGAATTTAATAATAATAACTGTGTTTTGAATTATGAGAATAAAAGAAAGAAATTAAGAGGAACTCCAAAAGATAATATTGAAAAAATTATCGAAAATTTTAATTTTAAAATACCAAGTGAATTGCCACCAATCAGCTCAATTATTTCAGGTTATTTCTCTTATGATGCAATAAGATATATTGAGAAAATTCCAAATAGTACAAAAAATGACCTTAAAATTCCTGATGCAAGAATTTTGAGACCGAAAAATCTAGTTGTTTTTGATAATGTTAAAAAAAAATTATTTTTTATAGTCAATTGTTTTTTTGATGAAAAAATCAAAAATTATCAAGCTAAGTATGAACAAATACAAAAAGAAATAGAAGAAATGATTTTTTTAGCAAACTATAATTACAAAATAAATCAGTCAAAAACCAAGATATTCAAACCAAAAGTTAAATCAAATATCTCAAAAAAGAAATTCCTTAGCAATGTTTCAAAAGCTAAAAATTACATTAAAATAGGAGATATTTTTCAAGTTGTTCTAAGTCAAAGGTTCGAAGCTGCTCTTAATAAAGAGCCAATAGATATTTATAAAAAATTAAGAATTACTAACCCTTCCCCTTTCATGTATTTTTTTAACTTTGAAGATTTCCAAATTATAGGTGCAAGTCCTGAGATACTTGTGAGACTTAGAGATAATAAGATAACTATTAGACCTATTGCTGGTACAAGACCTAGAGGCAAAAATAAAAAAGAGGATAAATTTTATGAAAAGGATCTTTTAAAAGATAAAAAAGAGCTTTCTGAACACTTAATGCTTCTTGATCTTGGAAGAAATGATACCGGAAAAGTTTCTAAAATTAACTCTGTTAAAGTAACCGAAAGCTTCAAGATAGAGAGATATTCACATGTAATGCACATAGTCTCTAATGTTGAAGGTGTGTTTAATAAAAAATTTGGCAAATTTGACACATTATTAGCTGGTTTTCCTGCTGGAACAGTATCAGGTGCTCCTAAAATAAGAGCTATGGAGATTATAGATGAATTGGAGACAACGAGGCGAAAAGTTTATGCTGGTGGTATTGGTTATTTTTCTGCAAATGGCGACTTTGATACTTGTATTGCACTTAGAACAGCAATTTCAAAAAATAAAAAATTTTATGTACAGTCAGGCGCAGGAATTGTTGCTGATAGTAAACCTATTAATGAATTTAATGAAACAGTAAATAAAGCAAAAGCTTTAATTAAGGCTTTGGAATAATTGGTATGAAAATAATTTTAATTGATAATTATGATAGTTTTACATTCAATTTATATCACTATCTTTCATCCTTTTCTAAAGTAGATGTTTATAGAAATGATAAAGTAGATCATCATTCTATTTTAAAAAAAGGGTATAATAAAATTGTAATATCTCCAGGTCCTGGAAACCCTAATCAATCTGGGAACTGTTTAAAGATAGTAAAGAATTTATATAAAAAAATGCCAATACTTGGTGTTTGCTTAGGTCATCAAATTATTGGTCAAGTATTTGGTTCAAAGATAATTCAGGCTAAAAAACTTGTACATGGAAAAACAAGTAATATTATAAATAAGAAAATTGGTATTTTAAAAAATTTACCAAAAAACTTCTTAGCTACCAGATATCATAGTTTAGTAATTGATAGAAAATCCTTATCTAAAGATTTAAAAATTACATCTAGTACATCTGATGGGATAATAATGGGTGTTATGCATAAAGAATACAACATCCATGGAGTTCAATTTCATCCTGAAAGTATCAAAACAAAATATGGTTTAAAAATTTTAGAGAACTTTGTAAAAGAGTAAAAATGGATCATTTTTTAGAAAAGCTCAGAAACAAAATAAATTTAAATTTTGATGAGAGTAAAAATGCATTTAAGATTTTAATGAATGGTGAGGCAAGTGATCAACAAATTTATGATTTTTTAACTTTATTGTCAGATAAAGGTGAGGTTTCAGATGAAATAGCTGGAGGTGTATATATATTGAGAGATAAGTCAAAAAGAGTGAAAGCTGAAAATTGCATTGATACTTGTGGTACTGGTGGAGATGGAAAAGATACTCTAAATATTTCAACAGCATCAGCGCTTTTGTTAGCAAGCATGGGTGTAAAAGTTGCAAAGCATGGAAATAAAGCAGTTTCATCAAAATGTGGGTCAGCTGACGTTCTTGAAGCCTTAAATATAAATATCAACTTGGAACCAAATCAAATCGAGGAGCAGATTAAAAATGACAATTTTGGCTTCATGTTCGCTCCAAATTACCACACAGCAATGAAATATGTTGGTCCAACAAGAAAAAAAATAGGAAAAAGGACTATTTTTAATATGATAGGTCCATTAAGCAGCCCAGCGCTTGTTGAAAGGCAGGTAATTGGTGTTTTTGATAATAAACTTCTAAAAGTTTTTGCAAATGCACTAAAAAATCTAAATTTAAAATTTGCATGGATTGTAAATAGTGAGGATGGTCTAGATGAAATATCACCTTACGCTAAAACTAATGTTGTGCAACTGAAGAACAATGAAATATCTGAGTTTATAATTGATCCAAATGAGTTAAATGTTAATGCTGATAAATTTGAAAATTTAGTAGGAGATGATGCTAAATTTAATTCTGATAAAATTTTAAATATTTTTCAAGGGGAAGATAATGATTTTTCAAAAGCAGTATCTCTAAACGCTGCTGCAGGATTAGTAGTTTCCGAAAAATATGATGATTTTAAAATTGCTTATAATTATACCAGAGGGTTTATTAAATCTGGGGCTGCATTCAAATATGTAAAAAATATACAGAATGTCTGAAAATATTCTTCAAAAAATAGTTGATCAAAAAAAGATTAAAATTGAAAAATTAAAACGTGAAATTGATATTGATAGCTTGATAGAAACAATTAATGAAAAATATGTTTTTTTTGATTTCAAGAAAAAAATACAAACCAATAACTCAGAAAATAAGATATCTTTAATTGCTGAAATAAAAAAAGCTAGTCCATCTGCAGGTATTTTAATAGACGATTACGACCCAGTAAAAATTGCAAATATATATAACTCCAAGAATGTTACTTGTTTGTCTGTATTAACTGAGGAAGACTTTTTTTTAGGAAGTTTATCTCATATTTCTGAAATTAAAAAAAAAATTGAATTACCCATTCTTTGTAAAGACTTTTTTGTTGATAAATTTCAAGTACCTTTAGCAAAAAGTTTTGGCGCTGATGCAGTCCTGATTATATTAGCCGGTATTTCTGAGAAAACTGCTGATGAAATTTACGAGGAAGCTTTAAAGCATAATATGAGTGTAATTGTTGAAGTTCATACTGTTGAGGAGGCAGAAAAATCATTAAAATATCCTGATGCTTTAATTGGAATAAATAACCGAAACTTAAAAACTCTTAAAACTGAAATAAACACAACTTATGATATATATAATGTTGTTTCAAATCACTCTTCACCTCTAATTTCTGAGAGTGGTTTAAAAACAAAAGATGAATTGCTTGATATAAAAAACAGGACCTCAATCAGCAGTTTTTTAATTGGTGAATCACTTTTAAAAGATTTGGAAAATAATAATATTTTTTCTCTTTTATAGAAATTTTCCTCAATTTTTCTTACTTTTTAGTTGTTGTATTAATTGAGGAACTTTTATAGAACATCTGTGTACTTAATTTGTTCTATGTTAACTAAAAAACAAAAAAACCTGCTTCTTTTTATCAACAAAAAGTTGAGATCTACAGGTGTGTCTCCTTCATATGAGGAAATGAAAGAATCATTAAATTTAAAATCAAAATCTGGGATTCACAGACTTATCAGTGCATTAGAAGAAAGAGGCTTCATTAAAAGATTAGCCCACAAGGCAAGAGCATTAGAAGTAATTAAATTACCTGAAACTGCATCTGCAAATGATATTTACAATAGTTTTTCTCCAAGCGTTATTAAGGGAGGATTAGATGAAGAAAATATAAATAATACCAACGATTCAGAAATCCCTGTTCTAGGAAAAATTGCAGCAGGAACGCCAGTTGAAGCTATTCAGAATGAAGTTTCAAGAATTCCGATGCCAGCAAATATTGAAAAAGATGGAGAATTTTTTGGTTTAAAGGTTCAAGGGGATTCTATGATTGAAGCTGGGATAAATGATGGTGATACTGTTATAGTTAAAAAAGCAGATACCGCAGACAATGGAAAAATCGTAGTAGCTTTAATTGATGATCATGAAGCTATGTTGAAAAGAATCAGAAGAAAAGGTAAAACCGTTGCATTAGAAAGTGCAAATAGAAATTACGAAACAAAAATTTTTGGCCCAGATAGAGTGAAAGTTCAAGGAATTCTTGTATCTTTATATAGAAACTTTCAGTAAAATAGTCTAAATAAATTCCATGAAAAAAGTAGCAACTAGATTTGCTCCTTCTCCTACCGGTCCTCTTCACATTGGTGGGGTAAGAACAGCTCTATTTAATTGGTTATATTCAAAAAACAAATCAGGTAAATTTTATTTAAGGATAGAAGATACTGATAAAGAAAGATCTAATGAAAAGCATAAAATTCAAATAATTAACTCTCTAAAATGGATAGGAATTGAACATGATGGTGAAGAATATATCCAATCAAATATGATTAGTGAACACGTAACTATTGCTAAAAAATTATTAGAAAATGGAAATGCCTATAAATGCTATTGTAATAAAGAGGAAATAGAAGAACAAAAAAAAAGAGCTAAACAAAAAAAAATTCCTTATGTTTATAATCGAAAATGGCGAGATATTTCTGAAGATCAAGCCCCAAAGGATATAAAACCAGTTATAAGATTTAAAAGTAAAATCGAAGGCACGTCTCTACTAAAAGACTTAGTTCAAGGGAGTGTGCAGATTGAAAACAATACTATTGAGGATTTTGTTATTTTAAGAAATGATGAAACACCGACATATAATTTATCTGCTTCAGTTGACGATCATAATATGAAAATAACACATATTATTAGAGGAGATGACCATAAAATTAATACTTTTAAACAAATACAACTATATGAAGCACTAGGATGGAATATTCCACATTTTGCCCATATACCTCTTATTCATACAATAGACGGAAAAAAACTATCAAAAAGAGACAATGCCTCAACATTAGAAGATTATTCAAAAATTGGAATTTTACCTGAGTCACTTAGAAATTACCTTTTAAGACTTGGATGGTCTTTTAAAGATAAGGAAATTTTTAACTTAGATGAAAGTATAAAACTTTTTAATTTGGAAGGAATAGGTAAATCACCCTCAAAACTTGATATGAGTAGAATTCTTTCTATGAATGAATATTACATAAAAAATAGTGAAGAAAGTATTTTGTACAAAAAGTTTAAAGAATACTGCGAGATGTATAAAGATAAAATTGAAGAAGAAAAGGAAAATACAATTAAGAGCTCTATGGTATTTTTAAAAAATAAAGCAAAAACACTTGAGGATATATTTAACAATTCTAAATATATATTAAATGATAATATAATTTTTAATGACAAAGATAAAGAACTGATAAACGATGAAGCAAAAAAAATAATACATTCATTTAAAATGAAGCTCTCAGAACTAGAAGTTTTTGATAGAGAAAATTTAGAACAAATCGTAAATGGACTTATAAAACTAAATAATACGAACTTCAAGGGCGTTGGGCAGCCATTACGAATAATGTTAACTGGATCAAAATTTGGTCCAGGAATATATGATATTATATTGTCTCTTGGAAAAACCGAGGTAATAAAAAGATTAGAGAATATAGGATAAGATAATGTTTGATGCTTCTTCAGATGAAGAGCTAGGAGAAGTCAAAGTTTCAAGAGTTTTTTTTATTTCCTCTTTTTGTTTTGCTATAAAATCTGGTTTTTTTAAAAAATAGTAAACACTTTTAAATATTTCATCAGCGTTACATTCTGATTGTATTAACTCTGGAATAACTTCTCTATTATTGATAATATTAATCATATTAGCAAATTTTATGTTTAGTAAAAATTTTGCTAAATAAAAATTAATAAAATTCATCTTATAAATAATTACTGATGGGATATTCGCTTTACATACTTCCAACGAAACTGTTCCAGATTTTACTACCGCGAAAATTGATTTCTTTAAAACAGCGGTTTTAATTTTATCATCATTAATAATTTCTACATTTTGTATATTTTTTTTTGAAATGTAACTTGATATAAGTTCTTTATTTTTATCACTTGTATGAAAAATGAAATTATAATTAGAATTTTTAATATTCATTTTTTTAATAAAATTAATTAGAATTGGCATATGATGATTAATCTCTGATATTCTGCTACCAGGAAAAATTGATATAATATTTTTTTTATTTAAAAATTGGTCTATATGGATATTTTCACTAATTTTTTTATCCAACAAAGGATGACCTACAAATGTATTAGTTAGTTGTTCTTTATCAAAATATTTTTTTTCAAACTTAAAAAGTAATAAAATATGGTCTATATATTCCTTCATTTTCTTAACTCTACCCTCTCTCCATGCCCAAACTTTAGGTGCAATGAAATGAATTGTTTTAATTTTTGAATCTTTTTCTTTTACTGCTTTTGCTACTCTAAGGGTAAAATCTGGACTATCTACACTAAATAAAATATCTGGTTTAAATTTTAAAACTTCATTCACAGTATCTTTTATTTTACGTTTTATTTTGAAAAAATTTAAAAAAATATCTGTAAAAGCTATATAAGTTATCTCTTTTTGGTCATAGATTGTTTTTATTCCTAATTTTTGTAAGTTTGTTCCACCAACACTTAAAAATTTTAAATCATCTCTTTTTTTTTTTAATTGTGATATAACTTCTGATGCTAGTTTATCGCCTGAGGGTTCACCTGTGAGAACAAAAATTTTTTTCATATAGCTGCAAGAAATAGTTTATTGCGATTAGCATATCTAATCGATTCCTCTTTATTTAAGATAATGTTTTGATTTGATTTAACTACAATTCCTTTAATTCCCGCTTTATTACAATCTTTAAATGTATTAATGCCAATGGTAGGCAAATCTACTCTTAAATCCTGTTTTACCTTAGGTAATTTAATCAAAAATCCTTTTTTCATTTTAGATTTAGAAATAGATTTTATCATTGCACTGGTACCTTTTCTCTTTTCTAGGGAAATTACTTTATTATCTCTTATAATTACTGCTTGTGTATGGTTATATGAATTTAATTTTTTTAAAATTTTAATACCTTTAAATATTTCCTTTTTATCTAAATTTGATGGTTTAATTTTAGTATAAATACCTTTTTTAAGTGTTAATTCTGGATTAAAGGTATTTAATTTAATAACATTGATATTATTTTCAGATAAAATTTTAATTAATACTTTTAATATAGCTGCATCTCCTAATTTAGCAGCTTTAACTATTCTTGGTATATAATATAAACCTATTAGATCTAATTTTAGTTTAGATATCTTTGGTTTAATTATATTCCCTGCAAAAATAACTTTCCTACATTTTTTAGATTTTATAAGTTTAAGAATTTCACCGAACTTTCCTAAATTGATTAAATAGCTATTTTCATAACTTTTAAATCTATTATTTTTTGTAAGATCTATAATAAAATATTTTATTTTTTTTTTTTCTATATTTTTAAGTATTTTGATTGGCAAATCTTTTTCGCCTAAAAAAAGTCCTATCATTTAATATTTGGTGGAAGAGAAATTGGTCTTTTTTTATCAGAATTTATGAAATCGAGTATTTTTTTAATAAATATATTATTTTTTAAATCTGAGCTTAGACTTTCTATATTATTTCTAAAATTTGAAGTTTTAAATATACTATTATATGCAGATTGTATTTTTTTAATATCTTCATTTGAAACTTTTGATCTTCTTAATCCAATAAGATTTAGCCCCAATAAATTATTTCTATTGCCCAAAGATAAACCAAATGGAATTACATCACTTAAAACTCCTGTCATTCCTCCTATCATAGCAGATTCTCCAATTCTAGAAAATTGATGTATGGCACAACTGCCTCCAACAATTGCATTTTTTTCGATACTGACATGACCCCCAACTTGAACATTATTTGCTAGGACAACATTATTTGATATTTTACAATCATGGGCTACGTGACAATAAACCATAAATAAATTATTATCTCCAATACTAGTAACATTGCCTCCCTGTTCTGTTCCTGGATTGATATTTACATATTCTCTAAATTTATTGTTATGACCTATAACCAACGAATTTTTTTCACCCTTATATTTTAAATCCTGAGGAGGAGTTCCAATCGAAGAAAACGGATATATTTGATTATTTTTACCTATTTTTGTATTTCCAACTATGTTAACATGCGAATATAAAACTGTTCCTGACTCAATTTGTACATCTGGACCAATTACAGAGAATGGACCAATCGTAACATTATTCGAGATTTTTGCTTTAGAATCAATTATGGCTGTCTTGTGTATCACGGGTAATAAATAACAAATTTAAATTTTATTACTTATCAACTATTACTACTAATTATTACTTTCTATCAACTATTGTTGCCGACCATTGCGCATCCGCCATTTTTTTTTTCCCAACAAATGCTGTACCTTTGTATTTCCAGACTCTTCCATGTGATCTAATAGCTTCAATATTTAACTCTAAAACACAATCAGGTATGACTGGATTTCTAAATCTAGCTTTTTCAATAGTCATTAAAAATACTAATTTATTGTCATAGGTAGCCTTATCTAATCCATCAGCGGTCAGAGCTGCAGCAGCTTGACCGAAGGCTTCTACAATTAGTACACCAGGCATTACAGGTTCGCCAGGAAAATGTCCGTTAACAAAAAAACTTTCTTTTTTGACATTAACAATGGCAGTTGCTGAAAAAAGTTTTTTAATATTTTTTAATTCGTCTATAAGAAGCATTGGCTCTCTGTGTGGTAATAATTCTTTAATTTGATCTTTATTTAAGTCAGTCATTTAGTTTATTTTCCTTTAAAAAATTCCTAATATTTTTAGCAGGATAACCCATCACTTTTGTATTTGAAGGAATATTTTTTATTACACCACTACCTCCTCCAATTTTTACATTATCACCAATTGATAAGTGTCCAGAAATTCCAGCTTGTCCTCCTATCATTACCCTATTTCCAATTGACGAACTACCAGCAAATCCAACTTGTCCGGTTATAATACAGTTTTTTCCAATTTTTACATTATGAGCTATATGTACTTGGTTATCTAAGAATGTTCCATCTCCAATAATTGTATTAGAAAGTGAACCTCTATCAATAGTATTATTACAACCAATCTCAACATTATTTCCTATAATTACGGATCCTACATGAGGATATCTTATATTTATTTTTTTTCCTGGAAAAAAACCAAATCCTTTTTTTCCTAATATAGCACCATCAAGTATATTAGTATTATTTCCTATAATGCTATTTTTAATAATTACATTGCTTCCAATATTACAATTATTTCCAATTATTACATTTCTCTCAATTATAGTATTATGACCTAATGAGCAGTTTTTTCCAATTTTAACATTTTTTCCTAAAAGAACATTTTTACCGAACCTAAGTTTAGGATAAGCCTTTTTATTTATTTCACTAACATCAAAGTCGAAATTGTCATTTAAAGCTTTTGGATAAAAAAGAGATGTTATCTTTGCAACCGACAATAGTACATTTTGAACCTCAATGATTTTGATATTATTTGGAATTAAATTTGAATATTTTTTACTCGTAATAATTATTTTAGATTTTGTTTTTTTAACATACTTTAAATATTTTACTGAATGAAAAAATGTGATATCATTTTTTTTTGCAGTCTCTATCTCATTGATATCACTTATTTCAATATCAATTTTTTCTTTTTTTAAATTAAGCGATAACAGAATATCATTTAATTTAATTTTATTTTTTTTTTTAAAAAAATAATTCTTCATGTTAAAAATTTAATTCTGTTATTTTTTCATTTAGTAATTTTGTTATATTATCTGTTATATCTAGATTTTTTTTACCAACTATAATATTTTTTTTGGGTATTACTATTGAAATCGAATTTAATTCAACATAATTTGTAATTATTGGATTTAAAACTTTAAGGATTTCTTTTGTTCTTTCTATTTTAATATTATTTAGTTTTTCAAGTGAAAGTTGTTTATCAGATCTAAATTTTTGCACTTCAGAAGTCAATATAGATAATTTATTTTGAAATTCTTTTTTATCTAAGATATTTTGTTGAGCAATTAATGACTTTTCTTTGTTAATAAGATCGCTTTCGATTTTTTTATATTTAACCAAATCATTATTTTGAATTTTTTTAATATAAGAATTTAATGACTTCCCTACCTCAGAATAATTCAAAATAAAATTTATGTCTATATATGTAATTTCTGCTCTGACATTAAAAGTAAATGATAAAAAAAAAATAAAAAATATTATAACTTTTTTCATTTTAAAATGAGGTTCCTATTCTAAATCTAAAAGATTCTGTTTTATCAGTAGACTCACTTGTTATAGGAACAGAATACGAAAATGATAGAGGACCAATGACAGTAAACCAATTGACGGATAAACCTGTTGAGGAACGAATATCACTTGACTCTAAAGAACTGTCATAATCAACTTCTCTCAGCGTTGCTGCATCAAAGAATAAACTTAAGTCAATATTATCGTTACCCTGAAAAAAATTTGGTAATGTAGTATTTAAATTAAGTGCTGATCCAAAATTACCTCCTACATACTCATCTCCATCTTTTGGTCCAAATTTTCCAGCTTCAAAACCTCTTAGTTTACCACTAGGTATATATACTCTTCTGGAAACCCTTACATCATCATCAATAGAGTTTACTGATTTAAAAAAAAATTTTCCTGATACAATCAAATTGTCAGTAACAGAATAATATTTAGAATAATTAAAAGTATTTCCAATGGATAAATCATCAGAATATAATGGTAAGACCTGTTCAAAAGCAATTTTGTATCCGTCAGTTGGTTGGTAGCTTTGGTCTAGTTTATTAAATGTTAATTTATAAGTAAGTAAATTTTCTAGATAATCACCTTCCTGTTTTTTTTTATGAGCTGATGCGGTTGAAGCAGTTTCTAGTTTTTCATAATATGTTGATACATCTAAATTAACAAACAAATCAGAAAATTGCTCAAATCCTGTTCCAATACCAAAGCCGGTTCTAGAGGTTTTAAATCCACCAGTGCTTAGGAAATCAGAATTTGTACTTTCTAAAACTGTATTTAAAGATCTATCAGAATTTTTAAAATTTGGGTTAACGACTAAAAATTTACCTTTAAGTTGTGACTCAGATATCATAGCACTTGCAGATAACTTAATGCCCTTTCCTCCATAATTATTTTCTTTAATTCCGGCTGTAATACTTGCTCCAGATGTGCCAGCTCCTGCACCTGCAAATATTTCTCCTGTCGGACTCTCTTCAACTGTAATATCAATAATTTTTTTTTGGTTGTCTGTTGAAGATTTTTTAATATTTGATGTAACGTTTTTAAAAATACCTAGAGATTTTATATTGGAAATTGATTTATCAAATAAAAATTTATTATATGCATCACCCTCATCAACTATAAGAGCATTTCTTACAACTTTTTCCTCTGTTATAAAATTTCCAAAAATATTTATCTGATCAACAAAAAACATTTCAAGATCCTCAAATTTAAAATTAATATTTATCTTATTTTGATCTTTAATTAATAATTCATATTGAACGTCAACGAATACAAATTCCCTATCTAATGCAATTTTATTTATGTCATCTAAGATTTTACTTAATTCTTTTTTTGAATATCTTTGTCCTTTTAGCTTATCGAGTTTTTTTATAATATTTTCAAAGTTATTCTTATCAAAATTATTACTCAATACTAAATTTAAATCCTTAAAAAAAAATTTATCACCTGCATCTATATTAAAATTTAATTCAAAATATTTATTATTTATATTTTTTGCATATGATGATTTAACATTTACATTAAAATAACCTTTGTTTTGATAAAATTTCTTTAGTAAATTTTCATCAATTTTAATTTTCCTTTCATCGAGATACTTGTCGGATGTAATAAATTTCCAAAATTTACCTTCCTCAGATTTGATAACATTTCTAAGTTTAGTATCCTTAAATATTTTATCACCTTGAAAATTTATGTTTTTAATAATTGCTCTTTTACCTAGGTCAAAATTATATATAACATCAACAGAATTATTTTTGTTATCAACAATTGCTGTTTCTAACTCTGCAAAATAAAAACCATTAGATCTAACTATATTTAGTAATTGGTTCTTCTGATCTTCAATTTTAAATATTAAGAAAGGATATTTTTCACTTTTTTTTGTGATTTCTCCTAAGTTTTTAATCATAGATTTATTTTTTATACCATTGATTAATATTGATTGGATAATTGGATTTTCACTTATCTTTATTTCTAAAGTCATGTTTGTTTTTACAAACTCAATATCTTTAAAGTAGTCTGTTTTATAAAGATTTTTAAAAGCATTATTTAAATCTTCATCACTTAGATCAATTCCAGATTTTAAGCCTGAAAACATCAAAACCGTTTCAACCGAAAGTCTTTGATTTCCAATAATTTTTATTTCATTGAATATTTCTGCTTTAAGATGTGAAAAACTTATAAGGAATAATAAATTTAATATTAAATAAATTTTAGCAATTTTTAACATTAATAAATTTTTCATACAATTTTTATATGTTTATTCAAATATTTATTTACTGTTTTTATCATATTTTTAATTTGATTTATATTTTTTGGTGAAATGTTGTAATATTTAGTAAAATTTGAATTTTTGATCATCTTTAACAACTTGCTGTGAATTGAAAAATAACTAATTTTATTTTCTAAATACATTTTCACTAACATATCATTAATTGAAATTAAAATAATTTCTAAATAAGTATTTTTGTAGTTAAGCTTTAACAAATTTATCAATGGAAAATTTTTAATATTTGGTTTTATAAAATTTATTCCATTCAACTTGTAATAAGGAAATTCTTTTTTGTTATAAAAAAAGTTATCGTTTTTTTCGTATAAAGAGTTCATTATTGGGATTTCCATTGTCGTATCATGTGCCAATAATTTAATTATTCCGGTTTTAAAATGAACTATTGCATGAATATAAGACTGTGGATGGATTATAATATCAAATTTATTTATTTTTAGATTAAAAATAGTTTTAGCCTCAATAATTTCAAAAATCTTATTCATCATTGTTGCGGAGTCAATTGATATTTTTTTGCCCATTTTCCAATTAGGATGTCTTAATGCATGCTTGGGTTTAACATTTTTAATATTAACTAATTTTTTATAAAGAAATGGTCCTCCTGAGGCAGTAAGATAAATTTTTTTGATATTATTTTTATTTTCATATTGAAGTAATGACCAAATTGAAAAATGTTCTGAGTCTAAAGGTATAAAATTTGTATTATTTTTCTTTAATTCTTTATTTAAAAATTTCCAACCACAAATAATAGACTCTTTATTAGCCATGCCTAGATTTTTTGTGTACTTTATTGACTGAAGAGTCGGTTCCAATCCATCCAAACCTGATATAGCGCTAATTGTAAAATAAATTTTTTTTTTTGTTTTTTTTAAAGCGTCATCTAGCGTATGGTAAATCTTTATATTATTTTTTTTAAATAGTTGAATGTATTTGTTGGTAAGACAATCCAAATTATAAATTACAACCATCTTAACATTAAATTCTATTGATTGTTTATAAATTTTCTTAACACTTGTATTAGTTGTCAAAAGTATAATTTTAAACTTTTTTTTATCTCTTCTAATTATTTTTAGCGTCGTCTCACCAACAGAGCCTGTGGATCCAAGGATTGCTATTTTTTTATACATTATTAAATTGTTAGAAAAATTATCCCTATTGGTAAAGCCAATAACATGCCATCTATTCTATCCAAAATTCCCCCATGACCTGGCAATAAATTACCTGTATCCTTAATTTTTGCTTTTCTCTTAATAAGTGAGATAAATAAATCTCCTAATTGAGACAAAATTGATATAAATATTATAAAAATAAATAACATAATCGCATCAATTGTTAATTTACTCTGAATAAAATAAAATGAAAATCCTATAATCACTGAAAATATTAAGGAACCTAAAACCCCTGAGTAAGTTTTATTAGGGCTAATTTTAGTAAGTTTTTTACCGCCTATTATACGTCCAAAAATAAATCCACCAATGTCAGTGGAAATACTTATCATTAATAAAAATAAAAAATAAATTTTACTTATTTCAAATGAATTAATTAAGAACATACAAATTATTATTGAAAAGACTGACATGTAAATAAAAGTCAAAAATGTAGCTACTAGCTTACTAAAATTTTTTCTTACATAAATTTTTTTTATGATTTTTACAAATTCATCTAATGCTAAGAAATTAATTATTAATAACAGTATTAAAAAAAATTTTAAGCTCAAAAAAGAAAAAAAAAGAACAGCAAATAAACAAATAGAAGTAAATATTCTTTTTTTTAATTCACTCATTTAATACCACCAAAATTTCTTCTCATTCTTTTAAATTTTAATATAATTTTTTTAAAGTCATTTTTATTAAAATCAGGCCATAATTTTTTAATAAAAAAAATTTCTGTGTATGATGATTGCCAAAGTAGAAAATTACTCAATCTGAATCGATTTCCTGTTCTAATAAGTATTTCAGGGTCAGGTATACCCTTAGTATATAAATTATCAGATACATTTCTCTCATTAATTCTAATTGATAATTTTATAAGTTTCGTGAAAGATTGAATAATTTCTTCTTTTGATCCATAATTTAAAGCGATATTAATCTGAATTTTATTATTATTTTTAGTCAGATTTTGTGCTTTTTTTAATTTATTTTTTAAAAACTTAGGGAATTTACCTATATTGCCAATAATATTTAATTTTATATTTTTATTTATAAACTTATCTAATTGATTATCTATATATTTTTCTAAAAGATGAAATAAAAATTTAACTTCTTTATTAGGTCTCTTCCAATTATCTGTGGAAAAAGCATAAAGTGTCAGGAATTTTATTTGATTTTCAACAGCGGCTTCTATAATTTTTTCTACAACTTTTACACCTTCACTATGTCCATAATTCCTTGTTCTATTTTTTTTAAGTCCCCACCTGCCATTTCCATCCATAATGACGGCTACATGTTTTGGTGAGCTCATATTGTCATTATTTCTTTTTCTTTTGAAACAACCCTTTCATCTATAACTTTTATTTGATTATCAGTATATTCTTGTATAACTTTTTCTTTTTTTTTTAATTCATCCTCTGAGATCTCTTTTTCTTTCAGCAATCTTTTTAATTCATCATTCGCTTCTCTTCTTATGTTTCTAATTGAAACTTTACATTTTTCTCCCATAGATTTAATTATTTTTTTAATTTCTATCCTTCTTTCCTCACTAAGATCAGGTACAGGCAATCTTATAAGCTGACCATCTATTTGAGGGTTTAATCCTAATTCTGATTTTTTAATTGCAGAGTCTATTAGTGTTACATTATTTGTATCCCATACTTGTATATTAATAGTTCTTGGTTCTGGTGTGGTAACACTTCCTAACTGATTAATTGGCATTTTTTGTCCATAAACATCTACTTTAATAATATCTAGCATACTTGCGTTGGCCCTTCCTGTCCTTAAGGACCCTAACTCTTGTTGAAAAACATCATATGTTTTTAACATCTTATTATTATAAATTGTTTCCTCAAACATTACTCACCAATCTTCAGTCTTACAAACTCACTTATATTTAAATCTGGTATACCCAAACCTTTTATAATGTCTTTTACTTTCATCTTTGGATCCATTACCCAGTTTTGTGTCAATAAACTATTTTCATCTTTAAACTTATTAATTTTTCCTAAACTTATTTTTTTAGCAATTTCTTCTGGCTTTCCTGAATTTTTTAATTCTTCTGCAATTAAATTAATTTCTTTATCAATTAAATTTTCATCAATCTCATTTGAATTTAGGGAGATTGGATTTGATGCCGCTATATGCATTGTAAGTTGTTTTCCAAATAAACTTATTTTATCTGATTTTTCGTTGGTATTTATAGAGGCAATAACAGCGAGTTTAGAAACATTATCTTTAACGACTGAGTGTTGATAGGAAAAATTTATTGAATTTTCATTATTTAAAGTTTTTGCCCTTCCTAATGATATTTTCTCACCTATTTTTGCAATTAATGCCACTAAATTTTGATCAACACTTTTATCGTTTTTCATCTTGGCATTTAATAATTTATCTAAATTTGATGAATGATTATTATTCAACTCACTTAATTCTTTTACGAAATCTAAAAAATCATCATTTTTTGCAACAAAGTCTGTTTCACAATTTATCTCTAACAAAGACATTTTTTTTTCATCTCCCGAAATAACAACAACACCCTCTGTTGCACTTCTAGACATTTTTTTTGAAGCTTTTGCTATTCCTTTTACTCTTAGAATTTCTGCAGCTTTATCTAAATCACCATTTGACTCTTTTAGTGCTGCATTACAATCTTTAAACCCAGCTCCAGTTGATTTTCTTAAATGTTTAACTTTTTCTATATCACTCATTGATTTTCTGTAACTAATATTTTAATTAAGTTTGATTTCTTCTTTAATTTCTTTTGTTTTTTCAGAGATTGAAGACTCAATTTTTGTTTCTTCAGTTCCTTTATTATCATTGGACATTTGTGGTGCTTCTTTTTTAGCGTTTAAGATAGTTTCTCTTAAAAGAGAACAATATAAATCTATCGATCTTCTTGCATCATCATTTCCGGGTATAGGAAAATCTATCCCATCAGGATTTGAATTAGTGTCCAATACAGCAATTATAGGAATTCCTAATTTAATTGACTCTTTTATTGCTAATGACTCATAGTTAGTATCTATTATAAATACTAAATCAGGTATCTTTTTCATTGATGATATTCCACCAAGTGATCTTTGTAATTTGTCTCTCTGACCACTCATTTTTAGTAATTCCTTTTTAGTAAATCCTCTATTCTCTGATTTTAAATCAGATTCAATTTTATCAAGTTTTTTTATTGAGTTAGATATTGTTCCCCAATTTGTGAGCATACCACCTAGCCATCTATAATTAACAAAATATTGATCGGTTTCATTTGCAAGTTCTGCTATTGCCTCTGATGCTTGTTTTTTAGTTGAGATAAATAATATTTTTCCACCTGACGAGATTGTTGAATAGACCTTTTCTAATGCTACTTTAGTTAGCTCAAGGGTCTGTGTTAGATCTATAATATGAATAGAATCTCTTTTTCCAAAAATAAACTTCTTCATTTTAGGATTCCATCTTAGTGTTTTATGGCCGAGATGAACGCCAGCCTCTAATAATTGTTCTATTGTTATATTTGGTATTTTCATATTTTTTCCCGGTTATGCCACCACAATTACTGCCTAAAAAGGACCGGAGGTATAAAACCAGAAATTGTGTGCGTGTTAATTTATGGAACTATTTACAAAAAAAAGAGAGAAAAACAAGTTTTTTTTTAGAGAACATCAATATTTTCCTGATTTCTCATTAAATTGAGTATTTTGTGATCTATTTTTCTTTTATCATTCAATTGAAAAGACATCCTTTTTTTATCAACTTCAACATCAATAAACACTTTAGTCTTGCCTGCTTTTAAATTTAATTTATTAATTTGACTAATATCATCTATATTTTTAATTTTTATTATTATTTCATCTAATGGTTTATCAACAACCTCTTTCATAGAAACAATTTTTCTTACATTAGTTTTTTTTTGTATTTTGTTTTCATCTATATAATTTTTTACAAGAGTAATCATAACAGAATTGCCTTCAATGAGTATTTTCCTATTAGTTTCAAACATATCAGAAAATACAAATAATTCAAAAACACCAGATAAATCAGAAAATTTTATTATCGCATATGAAGTTCCTTTTTGTGTTTTCTTTTCTTGAACCTTTAGTATTGTGGATGCAATATTTGAGCTTAAAATATTTTCATTTGAATTAAACTCTTCATAATCAATTACATTGTATTGATTGAAAAGTGATTTGTATTGATTTAGAGGATGATCAGAAATAAAGAAACCCAGAGTTTCAAATTCTTTTGATAATTTAACATCTACATTCCAATCTTCAATAATATCTAAATAAGTTTCATCGTTTTCTTCTTTAAATAAATCTATTTGGTTTGCAGAGTTGTTTTCAAAAATATTTTTTGATTTTAAAATAATATTAGGTATTGAATTGTATAACGATTGTCTATTTTTGTTCATATTATCAAATGCTCCTGCTTTTACAAGACCCTCTAACTGTAATTTATTTATGTCTTTTGGGTTAACACGATTTATAAAGTCTGTTAAATCTTTGTACTCCCCATTTATAATTCTCTCATCCACAATTTTTGAAATTGCTTCAAATCCAACGTTTTTAATTGCTCCTAATGCGTAAAGAAAATTTTTACCATCGGAAGTGAAGTCAGCGCAGCATTTATTAATATCTGGACGAATTATATTTATATCCAATCTTTTAAGTTCCTCGTAAAATTCACTTAATTTTTTTTGGTTTGAGAGCTCCATTGTCATAGAAGCAGCAAAAAATTCGTGTGGATAATATGTTTTTAAAAATGCAGTTTGATAAGCTATTATTGCATATGCTGCTGCATGACTTTTGTTAAATCCATATTCCGCGAAAGGTTCAATTTTTAAAAAAATACTAGCCGCAACATCTTTACTAATTCCTTTATTATGAGCTCCCTCAACAAATCTTTCTTTTTGTTTTTCAAGTTCTGCTCTTTTTTTTTTACCCATTGCTCTTCTTAATATGTCTGCTTCACCTGGGGTAAACCCAGATAATACTTGAGCAATTTGCATAACTTGTTCTTGATAAATAATAACACCATATGTTGGTTTTAAAATCTCTTCTAATTTAGGATGTAAATAGTCAGGCTCTTTTCTTCCATGTTTGCAATCGTTATAAATAGGGATATTGCTCATAGGACCAGGTCTATATAAAGCAACTAATGCAATAATATCTTCTAAATGATTTGGTTTCATGTTGATTAAAGCATCTTTCATACCAGAACTCTCTAATTGAAATAATCCAACCGTTTTACCACTAGACAAAAGGTTAAATACTTTTTGATCTTCGTAATTAATAGATTCAATTTTAAAATTTGGGTGTTTTTTTTCTACAAGTTTTTGGGTCTTGTTGATTACTGTTAATGTTTTTAAGCCCAAAAAGTCAAATTTTACTAATCCAGCATTTTCAGCTGAGTACATGTCAAACTGTGTAGAAGGTAGTAATAAATCTGCAGAAGAATCCTTATACAAAGGAACAGTTTCTGTTAATTTTTTATCTGCTATAACTACACCAGCTGCATGAGTTGCAACATTTCTATTTAATCCTTCAAGTTTTAAAGATATCTCAATTAAACGGCTAACTCTTTTATCTTCATTGATTAACTTTTGTAATCTTGGCTCTACATTGATACTTTCTAATAAGGTTAATGGTCTAGATGGATCAAATGGTATCATTTTACAGATCATATCTATAAAACCATATGGCAATCCTAACACACGTCCAACATCTCTTATTACCATTCTAGCTTTAAGTTTTCCAAATGTAATAATGTGAGCGACACTATCTTTATATTTAGTTGTTAGATATTTGAAAACTTGGTCCCTTTTTTCCTCACAGAAATCTATGTCAAAATCAGGCATAGAAATCCTGTCAGGGTTTAAAAATCTCTCAAAAATTAAATTAAATTTTATTGGGTCAACATCTGTTATAGATAGACACCAAGCAACTAGTGAACCCGCGCCTGATCCTCTCCCAGGGCCAACTGGTATGTTATTATTTTTAGCCCACTTTATATAGTCTGAAACAATTAAAAAATATCCTGAATAATTCATTTCAGTTATAATTTTTATTTCATGATTTAATCTATCTCTATAATTTTCTTTAATTTTAATATTATTTGATATTTTTTTTTTTAATTCTCTATCGGTTCTAAATTTATCTTCTAGGCCCCCCATGGAGTCATTTTTTAACTTATCATTAATATTTAATGCGCTTGTGCTAATGTTAGGTAGTATAGGTTTAGAGGGAATAGGCCTAAAATCACATCTGTATGGTAGATTATAATTATTTTCTAATGCTTCAGGCAAATCTTTAAAAATCTCTGACATTTCAGATGAAGATTTAAAGTAATGGTTATTGGTCATTTTAAATCTTTTTTGATCGTTGATGTAAGTTTTTTGACCAATACACATTAATGCATCATGTGCTTCATGCATGTCCTTATCCAAATAGAAGACCTCGTTGGTGGCTATGATTGGTATTCCATATTTTTTCGAAAGATTTAGATTGAAAACTTCAAATTCTTTTTCATTTTTGTCATCATGTCTTTGAATTTCTAAGTAAAAATTTTCTTTAAAATTATTATTTAATAGCATTATTAATTCATCTAATTCATCTATCAACCCTTTATCAAAAATATTACCTATCAAATTACTAACTGCTCCAGAAAGAACAATTATCCCATCGCTATATTTTATTAAATCATCAATTGAACAATGAGAGTGATCATTTTCGGTATTTTCTAAATAAGCTTTTGAAGAAAGTTCAATTAAGTTTTTATATCCAATATAATTTTTCGCTATAAGTGGAATAACCCCATAGGTATTTTTAAATCTAAATTGAACTTGTGATCCAATGATTGGTTGTGTTCCTACAGATGAAATATTTTCAGAAAATTCTAACGCACCTGATAAATTATAAGTATCACTTAAACCTACAGATTGTATCTTATTTTTCTTACAGTATTCTTTAAGATTTTCAATTTTTAATGCACCTTCACAAATTGAATACTGAGAGTGAATTTTAATTTGATTAAAATGTTTTTTTTTAGGCTGTTGCATTAATGATATGCATATTACCATCATTCATCATAATTTTACAATCTGCCATATTTGCAAAATATCTATTGTGAGTTGCAAAAATAATGATCCTATTTTTATTTTTTAAATTAAATAGAATTTTAAAGATAAGTTTTGCATTGTCAGTGTCTAGACTGCCAGTTGGTTCATCTGCTAATATAATATCAGGATCATTAATTAATGCCCTTGCAATGGCAATACGTTGATTTTCACCTCCAGATAATTCATTAGGAAAATGGTTTAATCTAGATGACATGCCAACTTTTTTTATCAATTTTTTTGCAAGTTCAATCGAATTTTGTTTTTCCTTAGAAATGAGCAAGTTAGGTAAATAAACATTTTCTAAAGCTGTAAAATCTGACAATAAGTTTTTGTCTTGATATATAATTCCTATTTTCTTTGCTCTAATTAAATCATTTTCAACTTTGTTATTTGGCTTTATTTTGTTGCTGTTTATTTCGATTGAACCAGATGTAGGTTTATCGATCAATGATAATAAGTTGAGAACAGTAGATTTTCCAGATCCAGATGGCCCCATTATAGAATAGGTTTTTCCAGGTTCAAAATTAAATGAGATATCGTTTAAAACCTTTATAGATTTATTTTTCTCATATTTTTTTGTTAGATTTTTAATTTTAATATAATTATTCATATTTAAGAGTTTTAACGGTATCTAAAGAAGATGCTTTTGAAGCTGGATATATAGATACCACAACTGTTGTTATTATTGAACAAAGAGAGATTATTATAATTGAATTTATATTTATTTCAGAAGGCATGGAATTTAAAATATAAATATCTTCTGGGAAAAGAGAAACGCCAAATATATTTGAGATAAATTGTCTTATACTTTCTATATAAATACAGAAAAGAGTACCAACAACAACACCAAACAACGTTGCTGATGTTCCTATAAAAAAACCCACTAAAAAGAAGATTTTTTTTATCGATTTACTACTTACCCCAATTGATTTAAGGATACCTATATCTCTTGTTTTATTTTTAACTAAGATTGTAAGTCCAGATATTATATTGAATGCAGCAACTACAATTATCAAAGAAAGGATTATAAACATTACGTTTCTTTCTACCTTCAAAGCTGAAAATAATGATTTATTCATATCTGACCAGGTATAGATTTGAGCATCTGGAAACAGAGCTATTAAATTTTTTTTATGAATTTCTATATTTTTTGGATTTTTAAAATAAAATTCTATGAATCTATTCTCTTTATTCTTATTTAAAAAATTCTCAAGGGTCTCTAAATTTATATATGCAATATTTTCGTTGAAGTCAGATAAGCCACTATCAAAAATTGAAGTTATCTTAAAGTTTTTTTGTTTGGGAAGCGTACCTACTAAGGTTTGAATTCCAGCGGGAGACATAATCGTAATAATATCACCAATATCAACATTCAAATTAAAACTTAATTCTTTACCAATAGAAATAGTACTATCATTTAAGTTTTTTGATCCAAAAAATTCCTCATTTTTTACAATTTGAAGATTTTTAAAATCACTTTCTATATATCCTTTTAGGAAGATACCCTTAGTATTATCTTTATTCAAAATTACTGCTTCTCCATCATTTGAAACTATATTTTTGGCAAAATCAAAATCTTGAATATATTCTAATGGTTTATTTCCTGGTTGAACTACTGCATGAGCATTAAAACCTACAATTTTAGTTATTAATTCAGTTCTAAAACCATTCATTACCGACATAACAATAATTAGAACTGCAACCCCTAATGAAATACCAATAAAAGAAAAAATTGAAATAATATTTAAAAAACCATCATTTTTTCTGGTCTTTAAAAATCTAAATGTAACTTCTCTTTCTAACTGTGAGATCAATTTGATTTAGCTTTTAAAATTTGTGACGCAACAACCTCAATATTTAAATTTTGAGTTTCACCATTAATCTCTTTAAACTCAAATAAATCTCCATCAGTTTTATTTCCTAAAATTAACTGATAAGGGATACCGATTAAATTAAATTTCCTAATTTTTGCTGATATATTTTCTTCAGTATCATCTATGATTACATCTATATTTTTAGACTTTAAATATTCAAATATTTTGTGCGATTTTTCTAGGTTTGTTGTTTCATTTTTTTTAATCATTGGAATTATTGCGCAGTGATATGGAGCAACTGATAATGGCCATTTCATTATTTCATCTTTATCGTTATATTTAGCCTCAATTATGGCACCTACTAATCTTGAAACACCTATTCCATAAGATCCCATTTTAACAAATTCTTTTTTTCCATTATAATCTACTGTAGCATTCATTGGTTTTGAATATTTATCTCCAAAATAAAATATATGGCCTACCTCAATACCTTTTGTATTTACTCTAAATTCTTCTGGGACTGCTTTTTCAAATTCTTTCTGATCAAACTTCTCATCTGTAACAGAATAAAATTTTTCATATTGTTGTCGTAAATTAGTCAGCGAATTTTTTTCTAATAAAGTAGAAGAGCTATTCACATCAAATATTCTTTTGTCTGTATAAATTTTACTTTCACCAGTATCAGCTAGAATTATGAATTCATGAGAAAGATTTCCACCAATAGGTCCTGTATCCGCCGCCATAGGTATTGCTGATAAATTTAATCTTTTAAAAGTTCTTAAGTATGAAAGAAAAAATTTATTGTATGAAAAAAAGGCTTCATCATCATTTATATCGAATGAATAAGCATCTTTCATATAAAATTCTCTACACCTCATAATTCCAAACCTTGGTCTTAATTCATCTCTAAATTTCCATTGAATATGGTATAATAGCTGTGGGAGCGATTTATAAGATTTTATACTTGATCTAAAAATTTCTGTAACTAACTCTTCATTAGTTGGTCCATATAACATTTCTCTATTTTGACGATCCTTAATACGTAACATTTCTTCCCCATAATCATCATATCTTCCACTTTCTTTCCAAATTTCTGATGATTGAATTGTGGGCATTAAAATTTCTTGAACCCCAATTCTATCCTGTTCCTCACGAACAATTTGCTCTATATTTTTCATAACTTTGAAACCAAGAGGTAACCATGAATATATCCCTGCTGATGATTGCTTAATCATTCCAACTCTTAACATCAGTTGGTGAGATTTAATTGTAGCTTCGGTGGGATTATTTTTAAGAATTGGTACAAATGATTTGGAAAAATACATTTTATTTTTTAAATTCTTACCAAGTTTATATTTGTTAGTGGTTTTTTCCCAGTTTTTTCTTTTGAAAATTTACGACAAGTTATTTTAAGAGCATCTATAAGATTATCTTGTTGTTTTACGTTGTTTAATGAAAATGTTTTAATCGTTCTTTCTATTTCTTCCTCTAATCCATAAATAAACTCATCATTCTCATATACTGGTAGACCTCTAAAAGTTACCAAAGGTTTATTGTGAATATTACCTTTTGGTGTAATCATAATTGTAGCTTCTAAAAAACCATTTGATGAAATATTTCTTCTCTCTTTTATTGATCTAGAATCTTCTTCTACAGGTACATTTCCATCTAAATAAACTCTTCCACTTGGCGCTTTATCATAAACCTCGGGTTTTTCCCCTGGATATAACTTAACAATATCTCCATTCTCTACTTGAACTGGGTATTTAACTTGCATTTCTTTGGCAAATTCTATGTGCTCCATCATATGTCTGTGCTCTCCGTGTACAGGAATAACAGCCTTTGGCCTTACCCAATTATACATATCCCTTAAGTCTTCACGGTTAGGATGACCAGAAACATGAATATATTCATTATCTTCGGATATAACTTCGATACCTTCTTTGACTAAATTGTTATGGAGCTTATACAACTTCTTCTCATTTCCAGGAATAATTTTTGAAGAAAAAATAACAGTATCATTTCTCTCTATAAAAACATCAGGATGAGTATATTTAACTATTCTATTCATAGCGCCCATTGGTTCACCTTGGCTTCCAGTGCATAAATAAACAATTTTTTCTCTAGATATATTTTTTGCGTCTCTAGGATCTACAGGATCAATAACATTTTTAAGATAACCACATTGTCTAGCTGCCTTAAAAATTCTGTGCATCGATCTTCCAACTAATGAAATATGTCTTCCAGTCTGTTCTGCACAGTAAAAAACTGTTTCCATTCTTGCTACATTGGATGCAAATGAAGTAACAATTATTCTTTTTTTTAATCTTTGAAAAACTTTAAGTAAATTTTTACGAACTTCAAGTTCTGACCCTGCTCTACCTGCACTGAATACATTTGTAGAATCACATATCATGGCTAACACACCTTCGTTACCTATTTCCTTTAATCTTTCTGAATTTATATTTCCACCAATTAAAGGGTCAGGATCACACTTCCAATCTCCAGTATGCAATATATTTCCTACTGGTGTTTGAATTCTAAGACCATTTGGTTCTAGTATTGAATGAGTAAGTGTAACAAACTCAATTTTGAAGGGATCTAAATTAATTGTACTATTAAGTTCTACAATTTTTAAAAAATCAGTTATATCAATTTTTTTTTCTTTAAATTTTTCTATAATTAAAACTGAAGTAAAAGGTGTGGCATAAATTTTACATTTCAATTTAGGCCAAACATGAGCAATAGCTCCAATGTGATCCTCATGAGCATGAGTTAGAACTATCCCAAGAAGATCATCTTTTTTATCGATTATAAATCCTGGATCTGGATATATAATATCAACACCAGGGACTGTATCATCTGCAAATGTGACACCAAGATCAACAATGATCCATTTTTGATTTTCTGGCTTACCGTATGCAAATAGGTTCATATTCATTCCTATTTCACCAGATCCTCCTAGAGGACAAAATAATAATTCATCTTTCATATTTTTTAACTTAAAGCTACTTTTAAGATACCTTTTATTGTTAAATTTTTATCAACCGTTTTATTACCTTTAATTGACGATTTAAATAAGTGTGCAAATCCACCTGTAAGTATAATTTTGAACTTCTTTCTAGTTTGTTTTAAAATAAGTTTGATTATATTTTCAATTAAACCACTATAACCATGATAAAAACCTGCTCTTACAGCAATTTTAGTGTTTTTGCCAATGACTTTTGTGGTCTTTTCAAGCTTAATTTTAGGTATTAAAGAGGCTTTATCTATTAAATTTTTCAATGAAAGCTCTACTCCAGGTGCTAAAACACCTCCAATATAATCTTTTTTAATAACAATATCGAAATTTGTGGCTGTTCCAAAATCAACAACAATATAATTAGATTTATTATCGATAACTGCAATCGCATTAGCTAAACGATCAGAACCAATTTGTTTTCTATTAACTCTTATATTTATAAATTTTTTTAAATTATAGTTTTTTAACTCTTCACAATTCAATTTAGTTATTTCTTTAATAGTCTTTTTTATTATTTTATATGAATTAGGAACAACAGAGCTAAAAAGTATTTTGTTTATTTTTAAATTATAATTTTTTAAGAATAATAATTTCTGCAATATAAATTTTTTGTTTATATTTTTTTTATGAATTTTAATATTTTTAATTAATTTTAAATTATTATTAAATAAGCAAATTTTTATAGCAGTATTTCCGATGTCTCCAATTAAATACATAGATTAAACTCCAAATAAGTGTAAGTTTTTTTCATACAATAATTTAATTTCTTTAAATAATTTAATTCTATTAAACTCTTTATTTGAATATTTATTCAAGGAAGTAGTAGAGTAGTTGTTAATTTTTGGGCTACTTGAAACATTAATTCCAATTCCCACAATCAAATATTTTCTACCTTCACTAAAAATTATTTCTTGCAAGATACCACAAACTTTTTTATTATTTATTAAGATATCATTGGGTTTTTTTATCTGTATTAATGAATTAATTTTTTTATTAATAACTTTTTTTATTATTTTTAAGTTTTTTTCTATAATTGCTGTTAAGGAAATTTTTTTGCTAATTTCAAAAAAGATAGATATAAATAAATTTCCTTTCATAGATATCCATCTATTTTTGCCTTGTCCTTTACCTTTTGTTTGTTGATCAGTTAAAATTATTCCCCTTTGATTGCCTTGTTTTATCAATCTTATTGCTACGTTGTTAGTACTTTCAACTTTTTTGTATAAATATTTTTTTAATTTCATTAGATCATAGAAATTTTTGATACTATTTCTGTTATGCCACTAGGATATATAAAGTATGCTAAAATAAATATTGTTGAGATAGCCAAAGTAATTTTTAATCCTAGACTATGAGATGTTTCATATTCTTCTTTTTCTGAATCAAAATATATAATTTTAATAATTCTTAGATAATAAAAAGCTGCTACGACAGTAGCTAGTAATCCAACAATTGCTAAAAAATACATTGACTGCTCTATAACTGCCAAGAATACATAGAATTTCGCAAAAAAACCTGCAAGTGGAGGTATACCTGCTAAAGAAAATAAAACTATCAACAACGAGAAAGACAAAATTGGATGTTTTTTAGAAAGTCCTGACAAGTCCTCTATATTTTCATAATATTTATCATTTCTTTTAAGCATGAATAAGCAGCTAAAGAAGGCTAAATTCATTACCAAATAAATAGATATATAAGTTATAGAACTTTGTATTCCTTGGTTGCTAACTGTTGCTAATCCGGCTAAAGCATAGCCCATATGACTAATTGAACTATAAGCAATTAGTCTTTTCAAATTTTTTTGACCTATGGCCGCTACTGCACCAAATATCATTGAAGCTATTGAAATAAATATAATAATAGTTTGCCACTGATCATTCATATTAGCAAAAGGTGTATACAAAAATTTAATGAATACAGAAAGTGCTGCTATTTTTGGCAGTATAGCAAAGAATAATGTTACAGACGTAGGAGAGCCTTGATAAACATCTGGTGCCCACATATGAAAAGGTACAGCTGAGATTTTAAATGCTAGACCAACTAAAATAAAGACTATCCCAAAAGTGGTACCATAATTAAATTCAGTAGAGTTTATAAGTATTTGATCAAAATTTGTACTTTCAGAAAATCCATATGTTAATGAACAACCATACAACAGCAAACCAGATGATAATGCGCTAAGAACAAAATACTTAAGTCCAGACTCTGTTGACAGTAAATTGTCTCTATTAAAAGATGCAAGGACATACAAAGCTAATGATTGGAGTTCAAGGCCCATGTAAAAAACTATTAAATCATTTGAACTTATCATTATCATCATTCCCAAAATGCTGCTAAGAATGAGAATTGGATATTCAATTTTATTTAAATTGATTACTTGAATATATTTTGATCCAGTTAACATTACAAAAATTCCTGATCCAACAAGTATAATCTTCATATAGTTAGATAAATTGTCTATTAAATATGAATTATTGAATAAGTAAGCTGTATCTATTGAGCTAAGATTTATTATTAATGCCAATAAAATAACTAAAGATATATTAGATAAATTATAAATTAAACTCGCACTATTTTTTTTGAATACTCCAATCAGTAAAAATAACATTATAGATATCGATATGAAGATTTCAGGTAATATATTTTGAAAATTTTCCATTAGTCTTTTGATGCAATGTTGTTAATTAAGTCAAAGTTGTACATGTTTAAAGTATTCTCGACTGATGCTTCAATTGAATTCATTAAAGGCTCTGGATAAAAACCAAAAAATAAAATTGGTATTACTAGAGCTGATAATGTGATAATTTCAAAAGTTTTTAAATCTTTCATACCTTTAAGTTCTTGATTATTCATTTCGCCGAAAACAACCCTTTTAAATAGCCACAACATATATGCAGCTCCTAAAATAACTCCTAAACTAGCAATCATTGCTACTAAGATATTTTTCTCAAATGCACCCATCAATATTAAAAATTCTCCGATAAAACCTGTTGTTCCAGGTAGTCCTAGAGCTCCTAGTGTGAACACCATAAAAACAATTGCATATCTAGGCATTATAGAGACTAAACCCCCATATTTATTAATTAACCTTGTGTGATGCCTTTCATAAACAACTCCAACACTTAAGAAAAGTGCAGCTGATACCAGTCCATGACTA
The DNA here is from genome assembly GCA_902583075.1 of uncultured Pelagibacteraceae bacterium. Lineage (GTDB taxonomy): Bacteria > Pseudomonadota > Alphaproteobacteria > Pelagibacterales > Pelagibacteraceae > Pelagibacter. Next base: position 371,260 of record CACHUN010000001.1, read on the forward strand.
ATCATTTGGAAAATACTTCCTTCGATACCTTGTTGAGTCATTGTAAATATACCTAACGTTACAAACCCCATATGTGCAACAGATGAGTATGCTATAAGTTTTTTCATATCTTCCTGCATCAAAGCTACAAAAGAAGTATATATAATTGCTATTAAACTTAAGACATAAACTAACAATGTAAAATTTTCCGACGCGATAGGAAATAACCCCAGTGAAAATCTAATAAATCCATATCCGGCCATTTTGAGTAGTATTGCTGCTAGTAATACAGAGCCAACAGTTGGTGATTCTACATGAGCATCTGGCAGCCACGTATGTACTGGCCACATAGGAGTTTTAACTGCAAAAGAGCTGAAAAATGCTAACCATAATAAATTTTGATATTCAGTCTTTATGCCAAGTTCATAAAGTTTTTCAACATCAGTGGTTCCTGTTATCCAATAAATTGAAATAATAGCAACCAACATAAGAACTGATCCTAATAAAGTGTACAGAAAAAATTTAAAAGCCGAGTAGACTCTTCTTTCTCCACCCCAAATACCAATTATTAAAAACATTGGTATAAGACCTGCCTCAAAAAATAAATAAAACACTACTAGATCAAGTGAGCAGAAAACACCAATCATAAATGTTTCCATTATTAATATGGCAATTAAGAAATCCTTAAATCTATTTGTAATTGTAGCATTAACTGAAATAATGCAAATTGGAGTTATAAAAGTTGTTAATATTACAAATAAAATTGAAATACCATCTATTCCAACTTTATAATTTATAAATCCTGATAACCATTCTCTATTTTCTACAAACTGAAAGTCCACTGAATTTTTATCAAAAACATACCAAAGATATAAAGATAATAAAAAATTCGCTAAAGAAATAAATAAAGCTACATATTTGGAACTTTGATATTTTCCGCTTGATGATTTTGTGAATAATATAAATAAGGCACCTATTGTAGGTAGCAAGATTAAGGACGATAAAATTGGAAAGTTCATCAGTTTAATATCAGTATTGTTAGTAAAACTGAAAATCCAATCAACATAACAAATGCATATTGATAAATAAATCCAGATTGAAATTTGACTGCTTTAATTGATAAATTTTTAATTACACTTGAAACCCCATCAGGGCCAAATTTATCTATTATTGATCCATCAACTTTTTTCCATAAAAACTTTCCAATTCTTTTTGAAGGATTAACAAATAAGTAATCATATATTTCATCAAAGTACCATTTCTTAACTAAAAATTGATAAATTGGTTCATTCATTTCTTTCAATCCTATAACTATGTTTTTATTTTTAAGATATAAATAATAAGAAAATGGAATTGCGGCAGTAACAAGTATAGGTGTTAAAAACAAAAACCATGTTGGTGGATGATCTGTGCTGAGTGGTTCTAAAAATTTTATAGATTTACCCCAAAATTCATATGCTATTTCATGCTCTATAAATAAACCTTTAAACGCCACACCTGCAAAAATAGCTCCTATTGCCAAGATTACTAAAGGAGCAATCATAATCAAAGGAGACTCGTGTATTTTATCAACACTGAGTTCTTTATTATTAAAATTACCATGGAATGTTTTAAAAATAAGTCTCCAAGAGTAAATTGATGTTAATAAAGCTGTAACAATACCCACAAAAGCTGCAAGAATACCAACTCCATTTCCTTCTAAGTACGCAAATTCTATTATTGCATCTTTAGAATAAAAACCTGATAAAAATGGAAAACCTGTTAAAGCAAGAGTCCCAATAAGCATTAATACATATGTGTATGGGAGTTTCTTTATAACTCCACCCATTTTATTTATATCTTGTTCCTCATGAAATGAATGAATTACAGCACCAGCACCTAAAAATAGCAAAGCTTTAAAAAAGGCATGTGTAAATAGATGAAACATCGCAACATTGTAAGCACCTACTCCAGCAGCAAAAAACATATAGCCCAATTGACTACAAGTAGAATAAGCAATAATTTTTTTTATATCATTTTGAACAAGTGCAACTGTTGCTGCAAAGAAAGCAGTGGTCATTCCAATTATGGTTATAACTGTAAGAGCTAATGTAGAATATTCATATATAGGCGAACATCTAACAATCAGAAATACTCCAGCGGTTACCATAGTTGCAGCGTGAATTAATGCAGATACTGGCGTTGGACCCTCCATAGCATCAGGTAACCATGTGTGTAATAAAAATTGAGCTGATTTACCCATTGCCCCAATTAATAAAAGTAAACAAATCAAATCAATAATTTCTATATTAATACCAATAAAATTAATTTTCTTATCTAAAACATTTGGTATTTGTTCAAAAACCTCGTCATAATTGACTGTACCAAAAATATAAAAAATCAGAAAAATCCCAAGAGCTAAACCAAAGTCACCCACTCTATTAACAACAAAGGCTTTTATTGCAGCTTTGTTTGCACTCTCTTTTTTAAACCAAAATCCAATTAAAAAATATGAACATAAGCCTACACCTTCCCACCCAAAAAATAGTTGAATAAAGTTGTCTGAACTTACTAAAGTTAACATTGCAAAAGTAAATAAGGACAGATATGCCATAAATCTTGATTTATGTGGATCGTGTGACATGTAACCAATTGAGTAAATATGAACTAAAGCTGAAATAAAATTTACCACAACAAACATTACTGCCGACAAGGAGTCAATTTTTATCGACCAATTAACATTTAGTGTTCCAGAGTTAATCCAAGTAGCTATAACAAGATTGTTTGAATAATCTGAACTTATTACTTTATATAAAACAAACAAAGAGAGTAATGCTGAAATACTCACAAACGAACTTGTCAAAATTTGAGAATTTCTATCTCCTATTTTTTTTCCAAAAAAACCACTAATTACAGAACCTATAAGAGGTAGAAATAAAATTAGGTATTCCATTTTATCCTTTTAAATTTTTAATCTCTTCAACTCTTATTGTTTCTGAATTTCTGAAATAAACTACAATTATAGCCAACCCAATAGCAGCCTCAGCAGCAGCAACTGTTAAAATAAATAGTGTAAATATTTGCCCGCTTAAATCGTTGATAAATATAGAAAAAGCAACAAGGTTTATGTTTACTGCAAGTAAAATAAGTTCAATACTCATTAAAATAACTATTACATTTTTTCTATTAAGGAAAATTCCTACAACACCAATAGTAAATATAATTGCAGCTAATGTTAAATAATGTCCTAAACCTATGCTAAGCATCTATTTTAACTCCTTTATTTCTCTCAGCCTCAATTAAATCAACACCTTCATCTCTTTCTCTAGAAATTTGTTTAACATAACTTTGCCTTTTAACTCCGGCTCTTTCTCTATACGTTAAAACAATTGCTCCTATCATAGCAACTAACAAAATCATTCCTGAAATTTGAAATAGAAGTATATAATCGGTATATAAAACATTTCCAATAGATCTAGTATTAGTAACTTCAGTAGATATATTTATAGAAAGGCTATTTAATAAATCGGGTTTATATTTCCATCCTCCAATTACAATTATAAGTTCAAAAAAAATTATTAAGCTAACTAACAAGCCAACTGGTATATGGGTTCCACCATCCCACCTTGAGCTAAACCATTGACCTTTTTGTTCAGCTACATTTAACATCATCACAACAAACAAAAACAGAACCGCAACAGCTCCAACATAAACTATAAGCATTATCATACCTAGAAATTCTGCACCTATCATAATAAACAAACAGGATATGCTGATAAAATCTAAGATTAAAAAAAATACAGAGTGAACTGTGTTTTTTGAGACTGTTACCATGACTGCAGAGACAATGGCAATTAGGGAGAAAATATAAAAGAAAACTGAGTGTGCAATCATAAGATTACCTATGAGAACTATCAGCCTTTATATTGGCAGCTAAAATGTTTTCCCACCTGTCTCCATTTTCCAAGAGTTTTTCTTTTGTGTAATAAAGTTCTTCTCTGGACTCTGTTGCAAATTCAAAATTAGGACCTTGGACAATTGCATCTACTGGACATGACTCTTCACATAGACCACAGTATATACATTTAAGCATATCAATATCGTATCTTACAGTTTTTCTACTACCATCATCTCTTTCCTTTGACTCAATTGTAATGGCTTGGGCTGGACATACAGCTTCACAAAGCTTACACGCTATGCATCTTTCTTCACCGTTAGGATATCTTCTAAGAGCGTGCTCCCCTCTTGACCTTGTTCCTAAAGATCCCTTTTCAAAAGGATAATTGATTGTCTTTTTTGCCTTAAACGTTTCTTTTATCGCAATTAATAAACCAGTCACAAAATCAATCATGAATATAGTTTTTAATAATCTTGAAATTTTCATTTATTTCCCTGGTAGTAAATCAAAATATATTAAAAAACTTGAAGTTAAAACAACATAAAACAGTGAAAAGGGTAGAAATATCTTCCAACCAAGCTTCATTAATTGGTCATATCTGTATCTTGGAACAGTTGCTTTAACTAACGCAAATAAAATAAATAAAAATAATATTTTAAACATTAACCAAAAAGGACCTGGAACAGCATTAAATGGGAAGATATCTATGGGAGAAAACCAGCCACCCAAAAATAAAATTGATCCCATTGCACACATTAACAAAATATTTGCATATTCCCCTAACCAAAACATAGCATACATCATGCCTGAATATTCAGTTTGATATCCTGCCACTAATTCTGCTTCTGCCTCTGGTAAATCAAATGGAGGACGATTTGTTTCTGCTAGTGCAGAAATAAAAAAAATTACAAACATAGGAAACAAAGGAATTACAAACCACAAATTTTGCTGAGCCATAACGATGTCACTTAAGTTTAAAGATCCAACACATAATAAAACATTGATTATGATAACTCCTATTGAAACTTCATAAGATACCATTTGTGCAGCAGATCTGATTGCACCTAAAAAAGGATATTTAGAGTTAGAAGCCCATCCTCCCATAATTATTCCATATACGCCTAATGATGAAACTGCGAAAAGATATAAAATACCAACATTGATATCAGCCAGAACAAAATCTTCACCAAATGGTATTACAGCCCATGATATTAATGCTAATGTCATAGTCACAATTGGAGCTAATACAAATACAAGTTTGTTTGAGCTTGCGGGTATTATTATTTCTTTAAAGATATATTTTAATGCATCTGCTAATGATTGAAATAAGCCAAATGGACCAACAACATTAGGCCCTCTTCTTTTTTGTACAAAGGCCCAAACTCTTCTATCTAGCCAAACTATCATTGCTACAGAAACTAAAACAGGTACTAATAAAAATAAAATTTTATAAACTTCAGTAAGTAATATTGAAAAATAAGAGTCCATTAACCCTCAGTTCCAGTATTTTTAAAATTATCTCTTGCGTATCTACACTCTGACATTGTTTTGGATGCACGGGCAATCGTATTAGAATAGTAGTAATCAATATCTTCAACTAATATTTTTTCATCTTTCAAATTATATATAGGTACTTCAAATTTTTTTATATTTTGATTATTTAAATAATTTTGCATAGATCTTATTAATTCTTCTTTATTATTAAATAAAGGATTATCAAGGATAGTAGAGGATAATTCATTAATAATTTGCCAATCTTCTTTTGCTTCTCCTGGTGGATAAGATGCTTTATATGCTTTTTGAAGTTTTCCTTCTAAGTTAGTGAAATAACCATCTTGCTCAGTATATGCAGCACCAGGCAATATAAGATCTGCCATACCTGCACCGTTATCACCATGACTTCCAATATAAATTATAAATTCATTACTTTTTTTTATCTTGAGGTTGTCTTGACCTAATAAAAAAATAATTTCTGTATCATTATCCTCAATTTTTTTAAGAGTTTTATTGCTTCCATCATTTGAGGAAAAAATGCCTAAATCATAGGAGCCAACAGCTGATGCATCAGTTGATAAAATGTTTAGTGAATTCCAATTATCATTAATTTTATTTATGCTAGTTAAATACTTTTTTAACTCCTCAAATATATATGCACCATTGTTACTATTTAAAATTGATTGACCTATGATAATTACAGGTTTTTCTGCACTGGCAATTTTGTTTGAAACATCGTGTTCATTTTTAATTATTTTATTAATTACTTTTGAATTATTTTCTAGAACTGTATAAGGATAAGTTAAATCACCCACATCCTCTAAAGAAAATATTTCAGTTTCATTTTTTAAATAAGTTTTTCTAATTCTTGAGTTTAATATAGTTGCCTCAAATCTTGGGTTTGTTCCTATTAATAATATAAGATCACTTTCTTCAATCCCCTCTATGCTAGAGTTAAATAGATAATTATTTCTGTTTTCAAAATTTATATAAGTATGATTAGCTCTAGAATCTAAATAATTAGAATTTAAAGTTTTTTGAAATAAGTTTTTAACGGCAAACATAGTTTCCATGTTTGTCATGTCGCCAGTTAAACCAACTATTTTGTCTGGTGATGTTATTAAAATTTTTTCTTTGATTTTTTTGTATGCATCTTGCCAACTTATTTCCTCAAAATTTCTATTATTTTTTATAAGTGGGGTGTCTAATCGTTGATTTTTTAATCCATCACATGCATATCTTGTTTTGTCAGAAATCCACTCCTCATTAATTTCCTCATTAATTCTTGGTAAAACCCTTTTTACTTCCCAATCGTAAGTATCCACTCTAATGTTTGATCCAACAGCATCCATAACATCAATTGTTTCAGTCTTTTTTAGTTCCCAAGGTCTTGCTTCGAACACATAAGGTTTAGAGGTTAATGCACCAACCGGGCATAAATCTATTACATTTGCTGACATTTCAGATTCCATGGATTTCTCTAAATATGTAGTAATTTCCATATTTTCACCACGTCCAATCGCGCCTAATTCTGGGACTCCAGCTACTTCAGTAGCAAATCTAATACATCTAGTACAATGAATACATCTAGTCATTTGAGTTTTTATTAGTGGTCCCATGTATTTTTCAGGTACATATCTTTTATTCTCTTTAAATCGTGATTTATCAATTCCATAAAACATTGATTGATCCTGTAAATCACACTCACCGCCCTGATCACAAACAGGACAATCTAAAGGATGGTTGGCCAGCAAAAACTCCATCACACCTTTTCTTGCTTTTTCAACTTTTTCTGTATTTGTTTTAATAACCATCCCTTCAGCTGCAGGCATTGCACATGAAGCAACAGGTTTTGGTGATTTTTCCATTTCAACCAAACACATACGACAATTCCCAGCTATGGAAAGTTTTTCATGATAACAAAATCTTGGTATTTCAGCTCCTGCTTGTTCACACGCCTGGAGCACCGTTAAACCATCTTCAACTTCAATATCAATATCGTTTACTTTTAATTTAGGCATTTTCCTTTTCTAATAAATGTTGATCTACTAGGTAAGGAATATTTTTTTGTTTTTTCACTACTGGATCAAATTTATTTCTCTCAAGTATTTCATCTTTAAAATGTCTGATTAATCCTTGAACAGGCCAGGAGGAACCTTCACCAAAAGCACAAATTGTATGGCCTTCTATTTGTTTTGTTACATCAAAAAGCATATCTACTTCCTCTGAAGTTGCCTCACCAGCTGCCATTCTTTCCAACATTCTCCACATCCATCCAGATCCTTCCCTACAAGGTGTACACTGACCACAACTTTCATGTTTATAAAATCTAGCTATTCTTGCCATGCATTTAATAATATCTTGGTCATTATTGATCACAACAATACCAGCTGTTCCTAGTCCTGTTTTATTTTCAACACATGCGTCAAAATCCATTTTCATATTGTCACAAATTTCTTTAGGCAACATTGGCATTGAAGAACCACCAGGTATTACAGCTTTGAGATTGTCCCATCCACCAACTACACCTCCTGCGTGGGTTTCAATTAATTCTTTAAGTGGGATTCCCATTTCTTCCTCAACATTACATGGGTTATTAACATTTCCAGAAATACAATAAATTTTTGTTCCAGTGTTTTTGGGTCTTCCAAGAGAACTAAACCATTTTGCACCTCTTCTTAGAATTGTAGGAACAGCTGCAACAGTTTCAACATTATTAATTATAGTAGGACATCCATACAATCCAATTAATGCAGGAAATGGTGGCTTTAATCTCGGTTGTCCCTTTTTTCCTTCCAAACTCTCCAATAGTGCTGTTTCTTCACCACAAATGTAAGCACCAGCACCATAATGAATATAAATATCTAAATCCCATCCTGAATTTAAAGCATTTTTGCCAATTAAATTATTTTTATAAGCCTCATCGATCGCAGTTTGAAGTCTTTGTCCTTCATTAAAATATTCACCTCTAACATAAATATAACATTTATGGGCATTTACTGCGTAAGAAGCAATTAAGCATCCTTCTATTAATTTGTGAGGTTCAAATCTTAATATATCTCTATCTTTACATGTTCCAGGTTCAGACTCATCAGCATTTATAACTAAATAATGTGGTCTAGACCCTACCTCTTTAGGTGCAAATGACCATTTTAGACCAGTTGGAAAACCAGCTCCACCACGTCCTCTAAGTTCAGAAGATTTTACCTCATTGATTATCCACTCTCTTCCTTTTTCTAGAATTTCTTTTGTTCCATTCCAATCATTTCTTAATTTAGCAGATTCGATATCAGCACCACTGTCATTGTATAAATTTTGAAATATTCTATCTTCGTCTCTAAGCATTTTTGTTACCTAATAAAGTTTTTCTATTGTTAACTGGCTCTGCATTTATTCTTCCAGAATAAGATCCAGGTTTTGGGATTTTATTTTGGTATATCGTCTCAATTATTTCTTCAAGTTTTTTATCATTCAAATCTTCATAATAATCCTCATTAACTTGCATCATTGGTGCGTTAACACATGCACCCAAACATTCAACTTCCATCCAGGATATTTTTCCATCTTCAGATAATACATTTTCTTTTTCAGATATTTTATTTTTACAAACTTTAACTAAATCATATGCGCCTCTAAGCATACAAGGTGTTGTGGTACAAATTTGAAAAAAATATTTACCAACTGGAGATAAATTATACATTGAATAAAAAGTCGCTACTTCATAAACTTTTATATAAGGCATATCTAAAAATTTAGCTATGTATTTCATTGCTTGTAACGGTATCCAATTGTCATTTTGCCTTTGAGCTATGTATAACAAAGCCATAACTGCACTCTGTTGTTTCCTGTCGGGATAATTAGAAACTATTTTATTTGCAGCCTCCATACTTTTATCGTTAAATTTAAAAGTTTCAGGCTGTTCTTTGTGAATTTTTTTTACACTCATCTATCAACCTCTCCAAAAACAATATCCATGGAACCCAATACAGCAGGTACATCAGCAAGCATATGTCCTTTTATTAAATAATCCATAGCTTGAAGATGAGTAAATCCAGGAGCTCTGATCTTGCATTTGTAAGGTTTGCTTGAACCATCAGAAATTAAATAAACACCAAATTCTCCTTTTGGTGCCTCAACTGCAGTATATATTTCATCTTTTTCAACTCTATATCCTTCTGTAAATAACTTAAAATGATGGATTAAAGCCTCCATAGACTGTTTAATTTCTTTCTTAGGTGGAGGAGAAATTTTTCCGTCTTCTGTTTTTATTGGTCCTTTTGGAATATTTTGTAAACACTGTTTGATAATTTTTACACTTTCTCTCATCTCTTCAATTCTGCAAAGGTACCTATCATAGCAATCTCCATTTTTTCCAACAGGAATTTTAAATTCTAAATCATCATAACAATCATAAGGTTGACTTCTTCTTAAATCCCAAGCTACACCGGAACCTCTTAACATTACTCCTGAAAAAGAATAATCTAATGCATCTTGTTTTGATACTATTCCTATATCTACATTTCTCTGTTTAAATATTCTATTGTCGGTTAGTAAAGTTTCTAAATCATCAATAATCTTTGGAAAATTTTTACAAAATTCACCAATATCACTTTCAAGTCCGGAAGGAAGATCTTTATGAACTCCACCAGCTCTAAAATAATTAGCATGCAACCTTGATCCAGATACCCTCTCATAAAATCCCATTAATTTTTCTCGTTCCTCAAATCCCCATAAAGTTGGTGTTAACGCCCCAACATCCATAGCTTGAGTAGTTACATTTAATATGTGACTTAATATTCGACCTATTTCACAGAAAATTACTCTTATATATTTTGCTCTAGAAGGAACTTCGATTTTAAGAATTTTTTCTATAGCTAAGGCAAATGCGTGTTCTTGATTCATTGGTGCTACATAATCAAGACGATCAAAATAAGGAACTGCTTGGATATAGGTTTTATTTTCTATTAGCTTTTCAGTGCCTCGGTGCAATAATCCTATATGAGGATCAGCTTTTTCAACAACTTCTCCATCTAATTGAAGTATTAATCTTAAAACTCCATGCGCTGCAGGATGTTGTGGTCCAAAATTTAAATTTAGTGTTTTTTTTTCTTTTGCCATTAGCTTTTTTTAATTTCTTTAATGTATTTGGTTCCTTCCCAAGGACTGTCATAATCAAAATTTCTGTAATTTTGTTCTAATTTTACGGGTTCATAGATCACTTTTTTGTGTTCCTCACTATAACGAACTTCGTTATGACCAGTAAGAGGAAAATCTTTTCTTAAAGGATGCCCTTCAAAACCATAATCTGTTAAAATTCTTCTCAAATCTGGATGATTTTTAAAATTTAAACCATACATATCAAAAACTTCTCTTTCCATCCAGTTTGCTGCAGGAAATATTGAAGTTATTGATGAAATTTCCTCATTTTCTTTGATTGAATAATCAATAATAATTCTTTGATTGTATTCATGACTTAATAGTAAATATATCATTTTAAATCTATTTTCATTTTCTGGGTAATCTACAGCCGTAATTTCAATTAACTGTCTAAATTTAGTTTCATTATTAGTTTTCAGAAATGTTATAACCTCAATCAATTCATCATGATCAATGCTTAAATAAATATTATCATGCTTTATAAATGAATTATTTATTTTAGATGTTAATTCGGAATTTACAAACTTTTCCAAGTTCTCAAGATTTTTCATTATTATCTTTCTAAAGAACCTTTGTTTCTAATTTTTTTCTGTAATTGTAAAATTCCATAAAGTAATGCTTCAGCTGAGGGAGGGCATCCAGGGACATATACATCAACAGGTACCACTCGATCACATCCTCTTACTACAGAATAAGAATAATGATAATAACCTCCGCCATTTGCACAACTACCCATAGATATTACATATCTTGGTTCGGGCATCTGGTCGTAAACTTTTCTTAATGCAGGAGCCATTTTATTTGTTAGCGTACCTGCCACTATCATAACATCTGATTGACGTGGTGATGCTCTTGGTGCTGCACCAAATCTTTCAAGATCATATCTTGGCATGGATGTTTGCATCATTTCAACAGCACAACATGCTAATCCAAATGTCATCCAATGCAACGAACCAGTTCTTGCCCAATTAACAAGATTGTCTAGTGATGTTGTTATAAAACCGTTATCACTAAAGTCCTGAGCTAATTGTTTAAACTCATCTGGAATATCTTTTTTTCTATCTTGTAAATTCATATTATTCCCAGTCTAAAGCACCTTTTTTCCACTCGTAAATAAATCCAACAGTTAAAATAAATAAAAATAACATCATAGAATAGAAACCATATAAACCGATCTCACCTAGTGAAATTGCCCATGGGAATAAAAATGCAATTTCTAAATCAAATATAATAAATAATATTGCAACCAAATAAAACCTGACATCAAATTCCATCCTTGAGTCATTAAAAGGTTCAAACCCACACTCATAGGCTGAAAGTTTCTCAGGATCAGGTTTGCTTGGAGCAGCGATATAATTAATTGCTACAAAAGCAAGACTTAAGCCTAAGGCTATTATCAAAAATAATATTATCGGTAGATAATCTTTTAAAAATTCCGCAAGCATTTGATTCCTATGTAACAACTATTATATCAACTAAAAGTGAAGATATGTCACATTTTTATGCCTAGTTTTACTCGAATAATGGCGGGAGTGAAGGGACTCGAACCCTCGGCCCCCTGCGTGACAGGCAGGTGCTCTAACCAACTGAGCTACACCCCCACAGGTGTAAATGGTGGGTAGTAAAGGACTCGAACCTTTGACCCCCTCGGTGTAAACGAGATGCTCTACCAACTGAGCTAACCACCCAAAATCTTGGTACTATTACATCAACGGATTAATAAAGTAAATTGTTTATTACTGAATACTAGCTTGAGATTTATCGTCCTTTTTGCCCTCAGATATTTTGTCAACTTCAGTCCATTCAACAGGTTTTAGTTCTTTCGTGAGGGCAATTTTAAGCACTTCATCTGCTGTTTCTACTGGAATGATTTTAATGTCTTCTCTTACCTTTTTTGGAATATCTACTAAATCTTTTTCGTTTTCTTTTGGTATTAGTACCTTTTTAACTCCTGCTCTGTGTGCAGCTAATAATTTTTCCTTTAACCCACCAATTTGTAAAACTTGCCCTGTAATTGTTACTTCACCTGTCATAGCAATCTCTCTATTAACAGGAATGTTAGTGATTGATGATACAATGGATGTAACCATTGCTATACCAGCTGATGGTCCATCTTTAGGGGTGGCTCCTTCTGGAACATGGATATGAAAATCTTTTTTTTCAAAGAAAGGTGGAATTATACCATATTCTAAACTTTTTGATCTGACATATGATTTTGCAGCCTTAACGGACTCTTGCATCACATCACCAAGTTTTCCTGTTATTTGCATTCTACCTTTACCTGGCATATTGACAGTCTCAATTTTAAGAATTTCGCCTCCTACTTCAGTCCAAGCTAATCCTATTACTATTCCAGTTTTATTTTTATCTTCTACTTCACCATATTTAAATTTTTTAATTCCTAAAAAGTCTGGAATATTTTTATCGTTTACTTGAACCTTTTCAACTTCACCACTTACTACTTTTTTAACAACTTTTCTTGTTACTTTAGAAATCTCTCTTTCTAAATTTCTAACACCAGACTCCCTTGTATAACTTCTGATTATCTCTTTTATTGTCCCATCTTCTAAATTTAATTCACCTTCTTTCACACCATTTTCTTTTACTTGTTTAGGTAGCAAATACTTGTTTGCTATATTTATTTTTTCATCCTCTGTGTATCCTGGAATTCTTATAACTTCCATTCTATCAAGAAGCGGTGGTAAAATATTTAGAGTGTTTGCTGTTGTTACAAACATTACATCAGACAAATCATAATCAACTTCTAAATAGTGATCATTGAAAGCTGTATTCTGCTCAGGGTCTAATGCTTCTAGTAAAGCTGATGATGGATCACCTCTATAATCATTTCCAATTTTATCAACTTCATCTAATAAAAATAAAGGATTTTTTGTACCAGCTTTCTTCATCATTTGAATTATTTTTCCTGGTAAGGATCCAATGTATGTTCTTCTATGTCCTCTTATTTCAGCTTCATCTCTAACACCTCCTAAAGACATTCTAATAAACTGTCTATTAGTAGCTTTTGCGATAGATTTTCCAAGTGATGTTTTTCCAACTCCGGGAGGGCCAACTAAACATAAAATTGGTCCTTTGATTTTCTCCATTCTTTTTTGAACAGCAAGAAATTCGATAATTCTCTCTTTAACTTTTTCTAGTCCAAAATGATCTTCATCTAAAATTTTTAAACCTTTATTTAAGTCAATATCAACATCATTTTTTTTAAACCATGGAAGATCAATCATCCAATCTAAATAATTTCTAACAACCGTTGCCTCGGCGGACATAGGGCTCATATTTTTTAATTTCTTAAGCTCCGACATACATTTTTTTTCAACTTCTTTTGGCATTTTAGCTTTTTGAATTGATTTTTTTAAATTGGTTGTTTCGTCTTTCCCGTCCTCGATTTCTCCTAATTCTTTTTGAATAGCTTTTAATTGTTCATTTAAGTAATATTCTCTTTGGGTCTTTTCCATTTGAGTTTTAACTCTTCCTCTTATTCTTTTCTCTACTCCAATAATACTCGTTTCACTTTCCATCATTTTAATTACTGCATTTAATCTTTTCTTTACATCCAACGTTTCGAAAATTTGTTGTTTTTCAGATATAGATGCATTTAAATTTGAAACAATATTATCTACAATTTTAGATGGGTCTTTTAATTGTTTTATATTGTTAATAGTTTCTGACGAAATCTTTTTGTTCACCGAGGTTAATTTTTCTAATCTTCTTACAGCTGTAATTGCTAAAGGCAAAAGATCTTCATCTTTATTTAAAATATCTTTTTGATGTTCATATGTACAAGTAATAAATTTTTCATCATCCTTAAAATCAACAATTTTAACTCTTTTAATTCCCTCAACTAAAACTTTAACCGTTCCGTCTGGAAGTTTTAAAAGTTGTAATATATTACTTTCGCATCCATAGGTGAATACATCATTTTTTTTTGGATCATCAACCTCAGAGTTTTTTTGCGTTATTAAAATTATTTTTTTATCGCTCTTCATGACTTCATTTAATGCAGTAATGGATTTGTCTCTTCCTACAAACAATGGAATTACCATGCTAGGAAACACTACTATGTCTCTTAAAGGTAACAAGGGTTGGGTTAATTTAACTTCCATATTTACAAATATGGATATTATATTTTATAATGCAATAGTAAACTTTTGTTTATTAACTCTTATTAAGCCGCAGAGGTCTTTTCTGTTTTTGATTTGTTCTTTGTATGAACAATTATTGGCTGTGATGTTCCTTTAGTGGCTCCAGCATCAATGATAACTTCCTCGATATTGTCTTGACCTGGAAGGTCAAACATAGTTTTAAGTAATAGATTTTCTAAAATTGATCTTAGTCCTCTAGCGCCAGTTTTCTTGCTTATAGCCTTATTAGCAATATCTTTTACAGCTTGATCTTTAAATGTTAATTTCACACCTTCCAACCTAAATAGTTCTTGGTATTGTTTTATCAAAGAGTTTTTTGGTTCTTGCAAAATTTTTACTAAAGATTTTACATCTAAATCATCTAGTGTGGCTGTAATTGGTAAACGACCTATGAATTCAGGGATAAGCCCATATCTCAATAAATCCTCTGGCTCTAAGTTTTTCATCCACTCACCAGTCTTCTTATCTTCTAATGTTTTTACTTCAGCGCCAAATCCGATTGAGGATCCTTTATCTCTTTGAGATATGATCTTATCCAGTCCAGCAAATGCGCCTCCACAAATAAATAGAATATTTGTTGTATCTACTTGTAAAAATTCCTGTTGAGGATGTTTTCTTCCTCCCTGAGGTGGAACGCTAGCAACCGTTCCCTCCATAATTTTTAATAAGGCCTGTTGAACACCTTCACCAGAAACATCTCTAGTAATAGATGGGTTTTCTGACTTCCTACTAATTTTATCAACTTCATCTATATAAACAATTCCTCTTTGAGCCTTTTCAACATTATAATCTGCTGATTGTAATAATTTTAAGATTATATTCTCAACGTCTTCACCTACATAACCAGCTTCAGTTAAAGTTGTTGCATCAGCCATTGTAAAAGGTACATCAAGTATCCTCGCAAGAGTTTGAGCTAGTAAAGTTTTTCCACAACCTGTGGGTCCAACTAATAAAATATTTGATTTTGACAGTTCAACATTTTTACTTGTTTTATTTTCATAGTTTAATCTTTTATAATGATTATGAACTGCAACCGATAAAACTTTTTTAGCATGAGATTGTCCAATAACATAATCATCGAGAACTTTACATATTTCTTTTGGTAGAGGTAAGCCATCTTGGTGTTTTACAAAATTATCTTTACTTTCCTCTTTAATGATATCCATGCAAAGCTCTACGCACTCATCACATATGAATACTGTTGGTCCTGCGATTAACTTTCTTACTTCATGTTGGCTTTTACCACAGAAGGAACAGTAAAGAATATTTTTATTGTTGCTCATAATTTTTAATACGAATCAATTTTAATACTTTAATACATATGATGCAAATTAATCAAGTGGAGGTTGTGGACAAACTATATATTGTGACCTATTCTCTCTTTTCTACCACTTTGTCTATCAGACCAAAACTTTTTGCATTGTCAGGAGTCATAAAATTATCTCTTTCTAATGCTGATTTAATTTCTTCAACTGATTTTCCTGTATGTTTTGAATAGATCTCATTTAATCTTTTCTTTAAAGATAAAACTTCATTAGCGTGAATTTCAATATCTGTCGCTTGTCCTTGAAAACCAGCAGAAGGTTGATGAACCATTATTCTAGAATTTGGCAATGAAAATCTTTTACCTTTAGCACCAGCTGAAAGTAAAAATGAACCCATGCTTGCTGCTTGACCTATGCATAAAGTACTTATTTCTGGTTTAATATATTGCATTGTATCATAAATGCCAAGTCCAGCTGTTACAAGTCCACCAGGACTATTTATATATAAAGAAATTTCTTTCTTAGGATTTTCAGATTCTAAAAATAATAATTGAGCAGTGACTAATGATGCAATCGCATCATTTATGGGACCAACTACAAATACAATTCTCTCTTTTAGGAGTCTAGAATAAATGTCATATGCCCTTTCTCCTCTACTAGATTGTTCGACTACCATAGGGACAAGGGTGTTTAATTGTTCTGGAATTTTAATAGCCATAATCGAATCAATTAATCTTATACAACTTGTGATTACTTTTTACTAACCTTTTTTGCTTTTTTAGGTTTTGATGCGGGAGATTTAGTTTTTTTTGTTTCTTTCGATTTTTTTTTTACCTCTTTTTTTTTAAGACCTGTTTTTTTCTTATTTTTTTCGTCACCATCCTTTTGAGCAAGTTTAGATTGCTCTTTAATGTTGTTTTCATTCTCTTGTTTTAGAATTTTCTCAGCTTCTTCTTTGGTAATTTCTTTTTTAGTAGTTTTTGCTTTTTTCTTAATTTCTTCAATTATTTTTTCTTCGTAAATTTGTCCTCTTAAACTATCTATAGCTGCAGGATTCTTTTCATAATAATCTTTAACAATCTTCTCTTGACCTGGCATCATTCTAAATTGTTTTTGTATTTCCACATTAATTTCTTCCTGAGATACATTAATTTTATTTTCCTCACCAAAAGCATTTAAGATTAATCCAGTTTTAATTCTTTTTTTAGCTTGTTCCTCTAATGATTTTTGATTTTTTTTAACTTCATCTTCTTTCATTCCTTGAGATAATATTTTGACTTCTTGTTCAACTAAATTACCGGGTAATTGTTCTAATTTTTCTTTCTCTATTTGCTCAAGAATACTTTTCTTTGTAATCATGGCTAATGAATTTTTATATTCATCATTAATTTGTTTTGAGATAAGTTCTTTTAAGTTTGCTAAATCTTTTGCACCCATACTTTTAGCAAAGTCATTATCAATTTTTACTTCTTGTGGAGTTCTTACTGCTGTAACCTTACATTCGAACACAGCACTTTTATTAATAAGGTCTTTTTCAGGAAAATTTTCAGGCAGATTTACTTCTACGTTTTTTGTATCACCTGATTTAACACCTTCTAATTGTCTATCAAAACCTTTTATAAACAAATCTTTTCCAAGAACTAATTGAGTATTTTTACCCTCGTTACCTTTAAATTCTTTGCCGTCAATAGTTCCTTTATAATCAAAAATCACAAGATCATTCATTTTTGAGCTATAATTTGCTTCTGCATCTTTAAAATTGTTTTGATTTTTTGCAATTTCACTTATTCTTTTATCTGTTTCTTTTGGATCAATTTTTACAACATACTCATCTACTTTTATTGAGCTTAGTCCTTTGGCAGAAACCTCTGGTAGTTCAGTAACTGAAATAATGTATTCTAAATCTTTACCTTCACCAAAAGATTTTAAATCTATTTTAGGTTGTCCAGCAGGTTTGATTTTATTTTCTTCTAAAGCTTTTGTTGTTGTATCTTTTAGCAATTTATCAATTACTTCACCGTAGACAGCTTTACCAAATTGTCTTTTTAATATTTCGGTAGGTACCTTGCCAGGTCTGAAACCTTTTATTACAACATCTTTTCTTATTTCTTCATATTTTTCATCCATAAAGCCTGAGATTGTTTTTTTATCTACGAATACTTTAAGATCTTTTTCTAAACCTTTTTTATTTTCTATTGTTACTTTCATAATCTATTTATGGTAGGCGAGAAAGGACTCGAACCTTCACAGCTTGCACTATTGGTTCCTAAGACCAACGCGTCTACCAATTCCGCCACTCGCCCAAATTTATGCTGTTTTATATAGTATTGATCTAATTTGTCCAATCAGAATAATAGTGTAAAAGGATATAAATATATAAAAAAATGATAATTTCGCCTTGTATAAGTATTTGCAAAATGGATCCAATAACTGGATATTGCTATGGCTGTGGAAGAGACAATGATGAAAAGAAGATTTGGAAAGACCAAAATACAAGTGATGAGTGGAAAAAACAAAATTTAGAAGATATTCAAAAGAGGATGCAAGGATGGCAGTTGGAAAGTTTCAAAGAATCTTATGAACATAAAAAAAATAATGGAATATCACTATTTAAAAAGAAACAACTAAATGACTCAGACTAGATTAGTAGTAATAATTTATATAATTGGGATTCTTATTGGAGCGTTTGTTTTTGATTTATGGGGTGCTGAAACGAGTGCTATTAAAAGTTTAGCAGCAATGTTTTGGACAGCATTATTGCTTATAGCTATAGTATTTGCTGATAAAAGAAAGGAATAATTAATCTTTTTGTATTAGTTCACTTATAAATAAATCTCCATTGCCTTCTTCTACTGCTTTTTTGTAAAAAGATTTTTTTACATCAGCTAATTTTTCTGCATTACCTAAATCTTTTAGCATTTCATGGATATAAGTAAGGTCTTTTAAAGTATTGGAAGTTGAAAATTTAAATCCAGTATAATCATCCTTAAGCACATTGTCAAAGATTCTATTTAAAGCTGTTGAGTTTCCAGATCCTAATTTTGCAACAGCAAAAAGTTTTTCTAAATCTATATCTAGTTTTTTTGCACTCTTGATAAATTCTATAACATTAGTTGCAGTACCAAGTGATAAAAAATTATTTAGTAATTTTGACTTTGCTCCTTTGCCCACTTCTCCAAAATGGAAATAATCTTTACAAAAAGTTTTTAAATAAACTTCAGATTTTTTAAAATTTTCCTCCGATGCTCCAACAATACCTCCACAAACACCTTCTTCTGCTTGAACGGGTCCGCCCATAACAGGGCATTCAATGTAGTTAATTTTTAGTTTTGAAAAAATCTGTTCCATTTGAATAGATCCATTTTGGTTATGTGTTGTAACGTCAATAATTAATGTATTATCTTTTAGTAAAGTTGAGACTTTTTCAGCAATACTTATAGCGATAGGTGTATTAGTCACACAAAGAAATAATGCATCTAAATTCTTTTCACAAAGTTCATTGTAAGATTTTACCTCAATAGCACCATCACTTACAATCTTATCTATCGGTGCCCTTTTTTTGTTTGCAATAACAAATAAGTTATTTCCTTTTTTTAAAATATTTTTGGCTATCCCATACCCCATATAGCCAACACCAATAAAACCTACATTCATAATTTAAAATAATTATAGTATAAGACATAGAGATTAAAAATTAATATTTATGATTAATGATTTTGAAAAACTTGAAAATTTGATAGTAGACTGCAAAAAATGTACTAGGTTGGTCAGTTTTAGAAAAAAGATAGCTAAAGAAAAACGTAAACAATACTTAAATGAAAAATATTGGGGAAAACCAATAACAGGCTTTGGTGACCCAAAAGCCAGAATTTTGTTTGTTGGTTTAGCACCAGCAGCACATGGTGGCAATAGAACGGGAAGAGTTTTTACAGGAGATAGATCGTCTGATTTTTTATACAAGTGTCTTTATAAAGCAAAGTTATCTAACCAGCCAAATTCGGACCACAGAAATGACGGACTTAAATTGAGAGATATATTTATAACTACTGCTTTAAAATGTGTTCCGCCTGGAGATAAACCAACAAAAAAAGAACTAAACACTTGCTTTAAATATTTTAATAAAGAAATCGAATACTTAGAAAATTTAAAGATTGTTGTTGCGCTTGGTAAAATAGCTTTTGATGCTTGTATACAATTTTACAAAAAACATTACAGAATTGACTCAAATATTAAATTTGGACATAGTAAATTCTTTAAACTCCCAAATAATATTTTATTGGTAGGTTCTTATCATCCAAGTCCAAGAAATGTAAATACAGGAAGAATTAACGTAAATAAAATGACTAATTTATTTATTAAAGTAAAAAATACTATTTAGTTAATTGTTCTTTGAGTTTTTCTGGCATTTTGGTTGGTTTGCCCTCTTTATTAATAATAGCTAAATGAACATCTGCTGTAAAAATTAAATTATCTTTTACAAATATATCTTGCTTCATTTTAATTGAAACATTCTTTACTTCTACAATTTCAGAAAAAATATCAAGTTTATCCTCTAACCTCGAAGGTTTTATAAAATTTAAATTACAAGATTTAACAATTATATATATTCCATAATTTTCTTTCAGGTTAGAATTTGTAAAGTTTACAGAGGCAATGGCGTTAGTTCTAGCGCGCTCTATAAATTTTAAATAATTTGCATAATAAACTACTCCACCAGAATCTGTGTCCTCATAATAAACATTAAAACTTGATTTAAATTTTTTCATAATAAGAATAATATCAAAGTGAAAATATTTTTTATACTAATGATTAATACAACATGAAAATTTATATAATTTGGTTAATTGGTGTTATATTATGGAATTTCGGATATCCTGAAGCTGTTCCAATCCTTGACGTTTTGGCTGCAATAATACTGTCTTTATTAAGTTTTGGTTTAAAAAAATATCTTAATTAAACTTTTACTCAGAGGAAAAAAAAATATTTTGGTAATAACTAACTGCAGTTAGTTTTGAATTATCGGTATCTGCCATAATTGCAATTCCTGAAAGCTCTTCAACTTCTAAATCATGAAATTTTTTAAAATCTTCCTTCACATTTGCTTTTACTGTCACCCACTCATTTAAATTTGACTTTGTTGAAGCCAAAACACTATCGATAGATTTCTTTGTATAAGGGCTTGGCCATGTATCTCCTACATTTGAATTGCTTGAAAAAACATAGTTAATAGCTCTATTTGATAGTGGTGTTGCACCAGTTTTTTTGATTACAAAAACTCTAGCAGCAAAATCATGTCCCTTTTTTGTATTCTCTTTTATGTTTTTAAGATCTTTTTCTATCTTCCAAGTAATATTTATAAAAGGGGTTTTATCTAAATTAATTTTAATTTCTTTGCCTACTCCTGATGCTGCATTAGCTGCCACTGCTTTTAAATAATTTCCGTTCTCATTATTTCCAATAGAATAGACTGTTTTTGCATCAGCTCCTCTTACTTTTCTAACTTCTAATGAATTTAATTCCTCCTCAGTAAAATCAAAAACCATCAGTTTTTCGGCACAAACAGAGGACATAATTAAAAGATAAATTGCTATTATTTTGATAATTTTTGTAAGCACACGTTTCATATAATTAAATATTTTTAATTATCAACTATAATTTAAAATTTACCTTTAAGGTAAAAGAACAATTTTTGGTGAAGAGCAGCTTCCATCATGAATTTGTTTAAAGGCCTCTGCACCTTTTTTCAATTCTCTATACTCTATCCAATCTAGTCTGCCAATTTGTCTGTCTGCTAAAATTTTAATTGTATTTTCAAAATCTTTGTTAGTATAACAATATGTACCAATGAAAGTTACCTCTTGAAGAGTTGCTTTTCTAAAATTAAACTGTCCTGCTGGTTGGGTTAATCCAATATGAATTATTGTACCTCCAGGTTTAATAACTGATATAGCTTGTTGTCTTGAAACTTCTAAACCTACTGTATCAAATACAACATCAAAGCTGTCATTTTGTATTTCTTTGTCTGAAGGGTTAACAAACTTACCATCAAAATATTTTGCACATTCACTTAGTCTCAGGTTATTGGGGTCAGACATAATGATATTTTTATTACCCTTAATTTTAGATAATATCAGAGAGCACAATAATCCGATTGCTCCGGCACCCTGAACTAAAGTTCTGCACTCAGAAAGAGGTTTTTTAAGAGAGTTTTCTCCCATAAGTACAGCGTGAAGTGAGACAGCGGTTGGTTCAGCTATAGCTGCTTCACTAAGATCTAAATGATCTGGCACCTCATATATATTCTGATTAGGAGAGGAAACCAATTCTGCAAAAACTCCTTGTCTCTCGTAAGGTCTATTCATTCCTAAAAGAACTCTGTGTGGACATAGATGTTCTCGCCCACTTGTACAATATTCACACTTTCCGCATGTTATTAAGGGATTTAATACAACATTTTTTCCTTGGAATTTGCCATTTTGTATTACGCCACTCACCTCGTGACCAATTATTAATGGTGGAATACGTCTTTCATCTTTTCCATGATACGCGTGCATATCAGATCCACATATTCCTGAAGCATGAACTTTTAATATACTCTCTCCACTTGTCTCTACAGGATCTTTTTCTTCTCTGTAAACCAATTCTTCAACACCGGTGTAAACTAAAGCTTTCATAATTATTTTTCATCTAGAAGATAATATATAAAAAACGATACGACAAATCCTAATATCCAAGAAAATGATTTTATATCTGAGAAATTGATATTCCATAATAATGAAAATGAGAAAATAAAACCTATAATAAGTGAATACACGGCTTTATAGTTCCAACCATTTGAATACATATATTCATTTCCATCCCTCAAAAAAAACAGATCTTTGTGATTTACTTTTCCTTTTTTCACGAGATAGTAGTCAGCAATTATAATTGCAAAGGTTGGACCAAAAAATGCTGCAAGGCTGTCGATAATATTTATCACACCTATTTGACTTAAAATCGATGGCCACAAACCTCCAGCAATAAAACCAATTATTAAAATTAATACTCCAGAAGTTTTGAGATCTAGATTATTAGGAATAAAATTTATTATACTATTTTGCGTAGGGACATAATTAGAAATTAAATTAGTGGATAGAGACGAAAAAATTATAAAAATTAGAACAAACACAGTTAAGCCAGTATTGTCTAATTTTGCAATAATATCCATTGGCTTAGTTAATATTTGATCAACAACAATAAGCTTTTGATTTAAAACAACATCTACTCCAACAACTATAGATGTTGCTAAAAATGAAAACAAAATCATATTTAGAAAAAGACTAAGGTTTCCCAATTTTAGATCTTTATCTGTTTTTACATATCTAGAAAAATCTCCAAAATTTAACAACACAATTGAGAAGTAAGAGAAAATTGTACCTGTTAAAACCACAAAAGGTAAAACGTTAGATTTTGAAAAAAAATTTCCCTCCGTTGTATTTGATTTAAGAGACTGAAAAATTTGAGTGTGATTTTCAGAAGTTAAAATTAAAAAAAAGACTAACAAACCTAAATAAACAAAGATGGCTGAAAACTGTAAAAATCTTTGATTAAACCTTTGTCCATTTGTAAATAAAAAATACTGAACAACAAAAGTTAATGCTAATGAAATCCAATCAATAATATTTAATCCAAGAAAAAAAGCTAAAAATACTTGATCGTCTAGAATTTGACTATCTAGTTTATAATAAATAAAAATTCTAATTAGATATGTGATTGATTTTGATATAAAAAATGTTTGAATACCAAACATAAATACTCCAATGACAGATCTTAAAAGACTTAAGTATTTGGCTCCATTTAAGCCCATGGATATTCTGAGCATAACAGGAAAAGGTAATCCATGCTTTTGTGATGGTTTGCCAATCAATGATATAAAAAAATAGATTAATATTGATGCGGCTAATGAGGAAGTTAAGACTAGTACAGTACTAAGATTATATATTAAATATAAAGAGGCTATTAACGCAAAACCTGCAATCGTTTGGATACTATTAGCCCAAAAGCAAAATAAATCGATTGATTTCCATGTTTTATTGCTTGGGTTAACTGTGGCTAATTCAAAATTTTTTAATTCTATATTTTGACTCACTAATGTAACCTTAAACTAAAATTTTTATATGTCTATAATTGTGATATCCATAATTTTGTAATTCTATGAATTTTCTAAAAAACAATATTGGCTACGTTTCTATGTTCGTGGCAGTGATAGGTTTCGGGTCAGGTCCACCGTTTGTGAAATTAGCATTACAGGAATTTTATGTAATGGATTTAATGGCGGTACGATTCTCTTTAGCATTTAGTTTGATGTTAATTTTTGCCTTGATTATGAGGGCAAATTTAAAAATCAAAGAAATTGGGTTTACTCCTTTCTTAATGGGTTTATTAAATCCATTTCTTGTTACTCTAAGTTTTCATATTGGTCTACTACTTACCTCACCTGTAAATGGAGTTGCTTTAATTAGCACTTTGCCAATATGGCAACCATTTGTTGCAAGACTTTTTTTAAAAGAAAAAATTGAAATAAAGGTAATTATTGGAGCCTCTATAACAATTATTGGAACGTTAATTTTACTTACAAGTCAAACAAAATCAGGACATGGAAATTATATTGGTGATTTAATAATCTTTTTAGGGATGATTTGTGTTTCAGTAAATGAGGTTTTAGGAAGAAGATTTATGCAAACTAAAGTTGATCAATTAGGTGTTAATACTTATCAATATTTTATTGGTGCTATACTATCTTTATTAGTTCTTTTTGTAATTTGGCCAAATTCAAGTTTTAAATATAATAATTATCTAAACTTTTCACCTCCAGTTTTAGCGGCTATAACATTATCTTGTATAACGTTTGGAGCTTATTTGTTTTATAATTTTGCTCTTAGAAGGGTTCCTGTAGGTAGAATTAGTTTGATGTATCCTTTAACAGGTCCTATTGGTGCAACAATGTCTTGGTTAATAATTGACTCTCCGATTTCAACAAAGGTTTTTATATCTTTAGCAATAATTCTAGTTGGAACTATTATACCTCAAATAAATAAGTCTAGTTAAGGTGATGGATACATTACCCCAGGTAACCATAATGCTATTTTTGGAAATATTATAATTAATATTAAACCAATTACTTGGATAACCATAAATTGCATCATGCCAAGATAAATATCTTTTAAATCCCACTCTGGAACGACTCCTTTTAAGAAATAAGCAGACAATGCGACAGGAGGTGAGAGCCAGGCGGTTTGTAAATTAACGGCCACTAATATTGCAAACCATGTGAGATTAAATCCTAACTCTATTACTAAAGGTAATACAATTGGTAATACTATTAATACTATTGGTACCCACTCTAAAGGCCATCCTAATAAAAAAATAGCAGCCATTATTATTGCTAAAATCACGTATCTATTTACCTCTAAATTTAAAAGAAAATCAGTTAAAAGAGATGGAGTTCCTAATTTTGAGAATACTGCTCCAAAAAAGTTTGATGCAGCAACTAGAAACATTATTAGAGCTGTTATCTCTAAAGTTTTTAAAAGAGCATCTTTCAAACCTGGTAGAGTTAATTTTTTGTATGCTAACGCAAGTAAGATAGCGCCAAACGCTCCCATACCAGCTCCTTCAGTTGGAGTAGCGAGACCAAAGAGAATACTTCCCAGTGCAAAAAAAACTAAACCTGCAGGAGGAATTAATCCCATAATAAATTCATACCAAACCTTAGCCATATTAGTTGGTTGTTCGTTTACTGGTAGAACAGGACCAAGTTTTGGATTTAAATAACATCTTAAAGTTGTGTAAGCAGCGTATAAACATGCTAATAAAATTCCTGGCATTATTGCTGCTGCAAATAAATCTGTAACAGGAATTTCTAAAACAGGTCCCATCACAACTAGCATAATACTTGGAGGAATTAAAATTCCAAGAGTTCCACCAGCACAGATTAAACCAGCTGAAAGTCTTGTATCATAACCAGTTCTAATCATAGTTTTACCTGCCATAATTCCTAGGATAGTAACTGATGCACCAACTATTCCAGTTGCAGCAGCAAAAATTGTTGAGACAAACATTACCGCATAAAACAATGCTCCTTTAGTTTTAGACAGCATTAATTGAACTGCATTAAATAATCTCTCCATTAGACCCGCTTGCTCCATTAAAATTCCCATAAAGATAAAGAGTGGTACGGCTGCAAGTGTATTCTCCGTCATAATCATATTGAACTGGAGTGTCATTAAGTAAAAAACTAATTTGCCAAAGCCCCAATATCCAAAAACAAGACCTAAAAATATTAAAGTAAATGAAATTGGAAAACCAACAAAGATTGCAAATAACATGCAACCAATCATTATTGCTCCGATTATTTCTGGGCTAAAAAAATCCATTATGGCCATCTCCCTTTAACAAAAGCATAATAAGTTTTTAAAATTTCGGATACGCCTTGTACTAAAAGTAAAAATGCACCAATGGGCATACAACTTTTTAAAGGCCACATAATTGGCATCCATGTTGTATCCATGGCTCTTTGAATTCTAACTTTACCACCTAAGCATTCTTCTAAATTTGATCTTCCACAAATTGAAGTATAGGCATAATCAAAACTTACAAAGAAAAATACAAGAAACCCTGGTATAAAAAATAATAAATATAAAAATAAATCTACTCTTGCCTGATTTTTAACTGACCAATTTCGATAAAGAAAATCTGCTCTTATATGTATTCCCTTTGATAATGTATAGGCTGCACCTAACATAAATAAAGCACCAGCTAACATTCTACTTATGTCAAATGACCATAAAGTAGGTCTATTAAAAAAATGTCTTCCAATAACCTCATGGATCATTGCATAAATTAAAAATACTGTTAACCAGGCAAATACTTTGCCAGTGATCAACATTTTTGAATCTATGAATTCTATTGTTTTTGCCATCCAAGGAGTCATATCCTCAGGCATTTTTAAACTCGTACGCCTCTCAGCGATTAATTCGTCTGTTATATCAAGATTTTCTTTAATTTTTGGTTCTGAATCTTTATCAACCATTTAACGACTTTATAAATTTTATTAAATTTGAAAAAAACGGGGATTTAAAAAATCCCCGTTTTTATATATTAAATTACTGTTGAGCTGCAAATGCAGAACCAATTGATGCATCAGATGTTTCCATTTGTGCAATAAAAGGTACTACAATTTTAGCGTGCGCAGTCATATGCTCATACACTTCTTTAAAGAATGCATTAGATGCAGCGTTCTTTTTAAGAGTAGCTTGAGCAGCGTTCATGTACTCAGTAAAGTAATCAGCTGGTGTATCCCAAAGTTTTACACCATGATTTTGAGTAAGATCGATTAACGCTTTTCCATTCTCTACAGCTCTATTAGTGATGTTTCTTGTGATCATCGCTTCTGACGCAACTTCCATTGCATATTTTTGATGATCAGTTAGAGAATTATAAACATCTCCATTGATATAGATATCACCATTTACAACGTTTTGGTGTAATCCTTGTAGATAGTAGTTTTTAAGAACTTTTTGGAAACCAAAAACTGAATCTGGTTTTGGACAACACCATTCAGCAGCATCGATAGTTCCTTTTTCAAGTGCTGGTAATATATCACCACCTGATAAAGATACTGATGCAATTCCGATATCTTTGTATGTTTGTCCTGGAATTCCTGGAGGAGTTCTGAATCTGTATTTTCTGAAATCATCCATGTTTTTAATTGGCTCTTTAAACCAACCTAATGCTTCTGGTCCTGATGATGCCATCACGAAACCTTTAACGTTCATTCCCATTTCGCTCCATAATTGGTCGTATAATTCTTTACCACCATTATCGAAATACCATGCCAACCAAGATTTAGTACTCAAACCAATTCCCCCACCAGCAACTGGCGATCCAAATAGCATCGCAGCTGGGTGATAGTTTGACCAGTAGTGAGTCCATGCTGCACCACCATCTACTAGACCTTTATCAACAGCCTCTAGTGTTTCTTTCATACCAACAACTTCACCTTTTGAAAGAAGCTCAAATTTTAACTCACCTCGAGTTAATTTTGTTACTCTATCAGTCCACATTTTTACGATTTGTCCATCGTATGATGTTTTAGGAAAAGTAAGTTGGATTTTTAATGTTTTAGCAGAAGCAGATCCAATTACTGAAACTGCAAATACTAAAGCTAAAATCATTGAAGTGATTTTTTTCATTATTTATCCCTCTCTTTTTATTGTTATTAAGTCTTAATAATGATTGAAGTAAAACTCATTGCATGACAAATGTAAAACGATTAATTGTTCCAGCCCTTATTAATACAACCTAAAGTTTAATTAGGTCTATTTATTACCTTTAGGATCAAAGGGATAATCCCAAGCATCCCCGCCAATTTTTTTAGATATACCCGAATAATCTGTTTCGCTATCACCACCCTCACAAAATTCATTGAATATTTCTAAGGCATGTTTTCCTAGAGGTGTTGAAGCATTTACAGATTTTGCAGCATCATTTGCTAGTTTTAAATCTTTAGTCATCATGGCTGCAGAAAAGCCTGGTCTATATTTATTGTTAGAAGGAACGCCATCTGTTAAATTTGGCAGCGGTGTATAAGTTGACAATGCCCAATTATTTCCAGAGGCATTTTTCATAATTTCATGAACTTTTTTTAAATCCATCTTTAGTCTTTTCGCTAACATTAGTGCCTCTGATGCTGCTATCATTGAAATTCCTAAAGACATATTATTACAAATCTTTACTCCAACTCCACTTCCTTGTGGTCCAGCATGTAAAATTTTTTGCCCCATTATATCCATTAATGGTTTAGCTAAATTTACAGCTTCATCATCTCCACCAACTAAAAAATTTAATTTACCTACTCTTGCTCCCATAACACCTCCTGTAACAGGCGCATCAATCATTTTAATTCCTCTATTTTTTGCTTCCTTACCTAGTAACAAAGAAGTTTCAATATCAATTGTTGAACAGTCAATTATGAGAGCATCCTTTGAAATTTTATCAATAATACCTTTGTCTCCTAAAAAAAGAGATTTTACATGTTTGCCTTCAGGCAACATTGAGATTACAAAATTTGCACCTTCAAGGACCTCATCTAATGTATCAACCACATCTAAATTTGCATCCTTAGCTTTTTTTATCATTTCTGGAGAAACATCGTAGGCTTTAACTTTTTTACCAGCCTTAACTAATTGATCTGCCATTGGGTTACCCATGTTTCCAACACCAATAAAAGCTATTTGATCTGTCATATTTAAATATCTATATTTGATTTTCCTCTGTTAATCAAAACCGTTTTACTTTGAGTAAAATGGTTTATCATGCTATC
Source organism: uncultured Pelagibacteraceae bacterium (assembly GCA_902583075.1). Classification (GTDB taxonomy): domain Bacteria; phylum Pseudomonadota; class Alphaproteobacteria; order Pelagibacterales; family Pelagibacteraceae; genus Pelagibacter. The sequence continues at coordinate 400,558 of CACHUN010000001.1, forward strand.
AAAGGCGTACTCTTTTCCTAGCCCACTCATTTTTAAACCACCATATGAAACATTTGCTCTAGGCGCCACACATTGATTTACTTGGACAAAACCTGCCTCGATTTCTTCAACAAACTGTAAAGCTCTAGATAAATTTTGTGTCCACAATACCGCTGATAGTCCAAATGGTGTATCATTTGCACTGTTCATTACTTCATCAAATGTTTTAAATGGTATTGCACAAGCAACAGGACCAAATATTTCTTCTTGACAAACTGGAGAGCTTACTGGAACACCTGACATCAATGTAGGTTCATAGAAGAAACCATTTTTATAATCACCACCTGTTATTTGATTGCCACCATGTACAACATTGGTTGTAGAGTTTTTTTTGGCAATATCCATATAATGTAAAGTTCGTTTCAGTTGTTCTTCTGAAATAATTGCTCCAATGTCAGAACTTTCATCTAGGGCATTACCCATTTTTAATTTACTTAATTTTTCAGCAGCTCCACCCAGTACTTGATCATAAATTTTTTCCTGAATATAAACTCTTGAACCAGCAGTACATGCTTGTCCTTGTCGAGTATATCTCATTCCATCAATAACCCCTTGAATTGCAATATCTAAATCTGCATCACTCATTATTATATTTGGATTTTTTCCTCCAAGCTCTAAAGTAACTGGACATAATTTAGGAGCTGCTTTTTGCGCTATAATCTTTCCTACTGTAAAAGATCCTGTAAACGTTACTTTTCTTACTTTTTCATGAGTTACCAGAGGTTCGCCACACTCTTCTCCATAGCCTGAAATTACATTTAAAACACCCGGAGGAAGTTCTTGTTGAAATATCTCCGATAGTAGAAGAGCACAAAATGGAGCTTGCTCAGCTGTTTTTAAAACAACACTATTTCCTGCTACAATAGCTGGAGCGATTTTTGCTACTGTTAAAAATAATGGCGCATTCCAAGGGACGATTGCACAAACAACCCCAATTGGATCTCTGGTGGTATAATGAATACTATTTGGAATATTGGTTGGATAATTTTCTCCTTTTAACTCTCCAGACAAACCAGCAAACATATTTGTAAGTTCAATGGAAGCATTTGTTTCTGGTATAGCCTGTGTACTTAAAGCATTACCTGTATCTAATGATAATAAAGTTTCAATTTCTGACTTTCTTTCCTCTAATCTTTTTGCTCCAGCAGCAACCATTTTTCCTCTTTCCCTTGCTGGTATTTTTTTCCATTTTTGAAAAGCTTTATATGCTGACTCAACTGCAATATTAACATCATCTTTATTACATTGAGGAGCAGAACCGATATTGTCTCCTGTGCTTGGATTTAATACTGGTATCTTATTATTTGTTTGAGCAGATATTAGTTTACCATCAATTAAAATTTTATCAGTTAATCTTTTTGCATTATAAATTGCTTGTTCAAGATTTTTTTGAAAGTTACTCATTATCTAATTCTCCTCTTCTAACTTTAGAAGAGAGCCATCCACCATCTATTTTTATTTCAGAGCCATTTATGAAATCAGAATCATCGCTTGATAAAAATACTGCTGCTCCAACTATATCTTTTGGTTCTCCCCATCTACCTACTACAGTTTCTTTCCCCCAGGCTTCACCATGTTTTGGATCTTCAGCATATTTTTGATTAAATGAGGTAGATATTAAACCTGGACAAATAGTATTTACATTAATATTTTTTCCAGTCAGATCGACAGATAACGCTCTTGTTAAGCCTAAGACACCGCTCTTTGCAGCTACATATCCTACCCTATCTGGTCTTCCCATAAAACTTGCTATCGACCCAAAGTTAATAATTTTACCTTTTCCATTTTTAATCATATGAGGAATTACAGCCTGACTAGCAAGGAAAGGTGCTGTGAGATTCACAGAAATCATATCATCCCAATCTTGTTTTGTATGATTTAAAAGTTTCTTAACATGTCTAATTCCTGCATTGTTTATTAGAATATCAATTTTACCGAAGTGTTTGATAGTTTGATCCACCATCTCGTTGATGCTCTTTTGATTTGAGACGTCAGTTTTTATAATTATTGCTTCACTGCCTGCCTCTATAATTTTTTTTTTAGCTTTTTCTGAATTTTCAATATCTATTTCTGCGATAACTATCTTTGCACCTTCTTTTACAAGACCAAGACAAATTTCTTGTCCTATTCCTTTTCCTCCGCCTGTAACTATTGCTACCCTATCTTTAAGTTTCATTTCCCAAATGATTGACGTTATTTTAAGAAGGAAACTAATGCTTTTTCCTCACTAATCCAAGCTTTAATTCCTCCATCAAGAACATAAACATTTTTAAAACCAAGATCTTCTGCAAAAGCATTGCCTAAAATTGATGCTGTTTCACCATCATGACTAACAAAAATAATTTCAATATTTTGAGACTCTGCTCCAGCTAAAGCTCTTACTCTATCCATTAGGTAAACATTAAATTTTCCATTTTTATCGAAAGCTGTTTCCTGAAACGACTCTTTAATTACACCAGTTTTAATCCATTGGTCTTCTGTTCTAATATCTAAAACTACTGCATTTTTTTTCAATAAATTGTTTAATTCATCAGATGTGATTAAATTATAATTTGGATCTAGAACATCGATAATCTTGAACTCAAAAATAAGATCGGAGTTTGGCGGTATTATATTTCCAGCCCCTGTTGCTCCATATGCTAGTTCAGCAGGTATTTTAATTTTTCTGACAGTTCCTTTATTGGCTCCAACTATACCCATTTCAAAACCAGGTATAACTTCTTTCATACCAATTTGAACAACTAAAGGTCTATCTTTTCCAACGTTGGTATCGAAAACTTTTCCATCAACAAAAGTACCTGTGTATTCAATTTGAACCCATGAGTGATTAATAATTTTTTTTCCTTCACCTGGCTTATCAAGAATAATTTCTATTTCTGCGGCAAAAACATTACAAATTAAAAAAAAATATATTATTAGAAATTTAATTTTATTCATTTAGATTATTTTAAATTCTTTATAATTATTCTTCTCAACTTTTAAACAAGCTTTTCTATATTTTGGCATTCCACCAGGATAAGGTAAAAAAGACTTCGACTTGCCAGGTATATTGTCGCCTTTATACCACGAGCTTTTTGCTTTCATAAATAATGTTTTTTTAACTGAGCTCATAATTTTTTTTTGCCATTTTTTTGCTGCTTCATTTGTACTTTCTATACTTTGTCTTTTATTATTTTCCAAAAACTTAATACATTTAGTAATCCATTCAACATGCTGTTCTATTTGTACCGGTACATTTGTTAATACTGAGGGACTTCCTGGACCACTAACTATAAACATATTTGGAAAGTTAGGAACAAGGAGTCCTAAAAAACTTTTAGGTCCACTTTTCCAATATTTAGTCAATTTAATTCCTTTTTTTCCAGTTATATTTAATTTTGCAATTGAACCTGTCAAAGCATCAAATCCTGTTGCAAATATAATTTTATCTAGTGTGTATTCATTTTTTTTTGTCTTTATTCCTGTTTTGGTAATTTTTATTATGGGGTTTTCTTTTAAATCAACTAATTCAACATTTTTTTTATTAAACATCTCATAATAATTTGTATTTAAGGTTGGTCTTTTAGCAGTAAATGGGTGATCAAAATTAGTAAGGATCTTTGCATACTCTCTATTTTTAACTGTTGAGTATATTTTATTTTCAATAAATTTAACTGCTGTTTTATTTGCTTTGATGGTTTTTACTATGTCATTAAAAGTTGCTCTAAAAGACAAAGTTCCATAATGCCAAGATTTTTCATACATCTGATTTCTTTTCGCTTCTTCAAAATCAAATGCAGATTTTTTTGGAAATTCAAAAGGATGGCCACCTGGTGTTCTTTTTAAATAGCTTCTTAATTTATTAAAATTTTTTTTATAGTTTTTAATGTTTGCAGCTGATAATTTTCTATTTCTTGCTGGAATACTAAAATTCGGAGATCTTTGGAATAAAATTAATTTTTTTGCTTTTTTGGCAATTTCAGGTGCGATCTGTATCCCAGTAGAACCTGTTCCTACTTGTCCAACAATTTTATTTTTAAAATTAATATTTTTTTTGGGCCATCTTCCACTGTGGTGTAGTTGACCTTTAAATTGGTTTATTCCTTTAATTGCAGGTAAATTAATTGAGGAAAGGGACCCAACTGCACAAATTAAATATTTTGCAAAATAAATTTTCTTATTGTTCGTTTTTATTTTCCATAAGTTTTCTTTTTCAAAATATTGTGTAGATGTTACCTTTTGTTTAAAAACTATGTTTTTTTTAAGATTATATTCTTTCGAAAAATATTTGAGATATTTTAAAATTACTTTTTGTTTAGGATATCTTTCTTTCCAAGTCCAGTTTTTAAAAATTTTTTTTGAAAAAGTAAATCCATAGGTAAAACTCTCTGAATCACATCTCGCCCCTGGGTATCTATTCCAGTACCATGTACCTCCTAGATCATCTCCTTCTTCTAGTACCAATGTGTTTAATTTTAATTTATCTCTCAAACAATGAAGTTGATATAGTCCTGAAAATCCAGCACCTATAATTAATGCGTCTAAATATTTCATATATAACTACTCAATGTTATTATTTAATTTATAAAGTATATGTTAAAAGATTTTTAAAAAAATTTAATTATAAAAATATTATGGAAAACTTTGATTATGTCATTTTAGGTGCTGGATCTGCTGGATGTGTACTAGCAAATAGATTAAGCGCTAATCCAAATCATAAAGTTTTATTGATCGAGGCTGGAAGTAGAGACACATACCCTTGGATCCATATTCCAGGTGGATATTTTAAAACAATGTTGAACCCAAAAACGGATTGGTGTTTTCAGACGGAAAAAGAAGAGTTTTGTGATAATAGAGAAATGGTTTACCCAAGAGGTAAAACTTTAGGTGGAAGTTCCTCAATAAATGGAATGCTTTATATTAGAGGTCAATCGAACGATTTTGATTATTGGAGACAGCTTGGTAACGTTGGTTGGTCATGGGAAGATGTGCTTCCTTACTTTAAAAAATCTGAAGATTTTCAATTTGGTGAAAATGAATTTCATGGATCTGGTGGTCCTTTGGCAGTTCAGCAAATAAGAGGAACTTTTAAAGTGTGCGATCTATTTATGGATGCAGCAGAAGAATTTGGTCACAAAAGAACTGATGATTTTAATAATGGTGACAATGAAGGAATGGGTTATTTTCCTTTTACAGTAAGAAATGGTCTAAGATGTAGTACTGCCGTAGGCTATCTCAATCCAGTTAAAAAAAGAAAAAATTTAAAAGTTGTTACGAATGCTCATGTTAAAAACATTGAGTTTGATAATAAAAAAGCAGACAAAGTGAATTATTGGATTGGTGAGAATATAATTACTGTTAAAGCAAATAAAGAAGTAATTTTAAGTTCTGGGACTATAGGTTCACCTCATATTCTTCAAGCTTCAGGTATTGGTCCAGGCGAACTTTTAAAAAAAAATAATGTCAATGTAGTTAAAGACCATCCTGGAGTAGGTATGAATTTAACAGATCATTTAATGTTAAGACCAGTTTATAAAGTTAAAAATTTAGAAAGTTTAAATGATATTTATTATAGTATGACAAAAAAGCTTATGACTGGACTAAAATATTTCTTATTGAGAAAAGGACCACTAACAGTTGGGGCTAGTTATTTATGTGGGTTTGTAAAAAGTGATGATCATTTAGCAACTCCTAATTTACAATTCCATGTATCTCCAGCTAGCACAGACGTCTTAGGCAAAGGCTCCCTTCATAAATTTACAGCATTTACCCCTAGCATCACAAATGTAAGACCAACTAGTAGAGGTTCAATTAAATTAAAATCATCCGATACAAGAGTATCTCCCGAAATTAAGATGAATTACTTATCTACATATGAAGACAGAGAAATTGCAGGTAAAGCATTAAAAATCACAAGAAATATTGTTATGAATTCAAAAGCTTATAAAGAGTATGAGCCTGAAGAATATAGACCTGGGATTCATATTACGGATAACGAGGAATTAGCTAAAGAAGCTGGAAAATTTTGTAGTACTATTTTTCATCCCGTGAGTACATGTAGAATGGGAACTGACGAAAATGCAGTTGTATCTGATCGATTAGTCGCTCATGGCTTAGAAAATTTAAGAATTGTTGATGCATCTGTCATGCCATCAATAACCTCAGGAAATACTAATGCACCTACTATTATGATTGCTGAAAAAGCAGCAGATATGATAATAGAAGATGCTAGATGACCGAAGAAATAACAATTTTTTTTCAAATAATATTTATAGATTTAATTTTAGCTGGAGATAATGCCATTATTATAGGAATGGTTGCTTCTAAGTTTCCTCCTGAACAAAGAAAAAAAATTATTTTTTGGGGAATTGGTGGAGCAGTAATACTAAGAATTTTATTAACACTTTTAACCGCTTATCTTTTACAAATCACAGGTTTAAGACTTATAGGTGGTCTGTTGCTTCTTTACATAGTTTATAAACTTTATGTAGATGTAATTAAAAATTCAGGTGGTGGTGAGGAAAACATTAAAGTTGATAACTCATCAATGTTGAAAGCAATTTGGACAGTTTTGCTAGCTGACTTTACGATGAGTTTAGACAATGTGCTCGGTGTTGCTGGGGCTGCCAAAGATCATTATTATCTATTAATATTTGGTCTTGTTTTATCTATTATTCTGATGGCTACAGCTGCAACATTAATTTCCAAATGGATAAAAGATTATAAATGGATAGCATGGGTTGGTTTATTTGCTATATTGTTTGTGGCAGTTGAATTAATTTACACAGACATAAAACTTTTTATTTAAATGTATTTAAAAAAAATTAATCTTATAAATAAGTATGCTCTTGTAACGGGGGCTGGTAAAGGCCTAGGACGTGCTTGTTCAATTGCATTAGCTGAAGCAGGTGCAACAATTATTGGTTTGAGCAGAACATCCTCTGATCTTGATAAATTAGAAAAAGACATAAAAAAAGTAAAAAGCAAATTAATCAAAATTAATTGTGATGTAATGAACTATAGCGAATTACAGGAAAAATTAAAAAAGATAAAAATTATTGATATTCTTGTAAATAATGCAGGTACAAATATCCCAGAACCATTTGAGAGGATAAAACAACAAAGTATGAATTATTTGGTAGATCTTAATTTAAAAGCTGCCTTTAATGTTGCACAGATAGTGGTAAAAAAAATGATTAAAAACAAAAAAAGAGGTGGATCAATTATAAATATGTCATCTCAGCTTGGCCATGTAGGCATGTCTGGTAGAAATATTTACAATATGACTAAATTTGGAATTGAAGGTTTAACAAAGGGCATGGGTGTTGAGTTAGCAACAAAAAAAATCAGAGTAAATACAGTTGCTCCAACATTTGTTGAAACACCTATGGTAAAAAAATTTTTTAAAAATAAAAAGTTCAAAAATTTAGCTTTAGGCAATATTCCTATGGGCAAAGCAGCTAAAGAGAGTGATGTAGCTACAGCTGTATGTTTCTTGGCATCAGATGCTGCTTCAATGATAACTGGATCATCTATTCTGATAGATGGAGGTTGGACAGCAAAATAATGAAAAAACTGTTGCTAATACTAGCAATTTTTTTTCCAACAAATATTTTAGCAATAGAATTTGATGGTAAATTTATTCAAGGTCATTTTATTTTAGGAAAAACAGATCCTAACTCAAAAATAATTATTGATAAAAAAAATGTCAAAGTATCAGATGATGGTTATTTTGTTTTTGGAATTGATCGAGATAGAAAATTTGATGTTTTGATAACCAAAATAACCAACGGTAAATCAGAAAAAATAATAAAAAAAGTTTTTAAACGTAAGTATAACATTCAAAGAATTGATGGTTTACCTGAAAATAAAGTAACACCACCTGAATCTGTTTACAAAAGAATTAAAAAAGAAAATGGAAGGATAGGAGAAGCAAGAGCAATCAACTCTAATTTAACTTTTTTTTCTGAAAAATTTATTATGCCAGTCGAAGGTATAATTAGTGGAGTTTATGGCAGCCAAAGAATTCTCAATGGAAAACCAAGATGGCCTCATTACGGCATAGATATTGCAGCAAAAAAAGGAACAGAAATTAAATCTTCTGGTACTGGAGTGGTTACAATGGCTGAGAATGATCTTTATTATACTGGAGGCACAATTATTATGGATCATGGTCATGGTATATCAACAATTTATTCTCATCTTGAAAATGTGATGGTTGAAGTAGGAGATTTGATTAAAAAAGGAGATATAATAGGAACTGTTGGTTCAACAGGTAGATCAACTGGCCCCCACTTAGATTTTAGAATAAACTGGTTTCAAACAAGGCTTGATCCGATCACAGTTCTTCAATAGGCTATAGATATGAAAAATGATATTCAATCAGTGTCAAAAAAATTAGTTAAGGCTTATAATAGTAATAAACTTATAAATCCAATACCTAAAAAATTTTGTAAGAATATAAAATTAGCACATAAACTAAGACTATTATGTGAAAGCAAAATAAATGATACAAAAGTTGGTTTTAAAGCTGGAGGCACAATAATCCCTCTTCTAAAAAAATTAAAGGAAAAAGAACCATTTCATTCAACTGTATTTGGAAAAAATTTGATTAAATCTGGAGGAAGAGTAAAAATTAATAAATATGCATTAGGCACCGAAGTAGAGGTTTACTACATTATTAAAAAAAAATTTTTTGATTTTAAAAGCAAATTAAATTCAAAAAATATAACAAAATTTATTACTCACATGGGTCCTTGTATTGAGGTTGTTGGATTTAGACAGAAAAAAAAAGGTATTAAATATTTAGGTGATTTATGTAGTGATTTTGGTGTGAATATTAAATTTATTGTTGGGTCTAAGAAAAAATTTAAAAGAATAAATTTTGGTAATTTAAAAACAAATTTAAAAAATAAAAAAGGGTTAAACGTAAATGGCAATACAAATACTGTTTATATAAACCCACTTAATTCTTTGAGATTTGTTCTTAACAAAATAAGAAAAGAGAAAGTTTCTTTAGATAAAGATTTTTATGTATTTACTGGCTCAACTGTTGGTGTTGTACCAATTAAAAGTAAAGGCGAATACATAGGCAAAGTAGACAAACTTGGGACTGTTAGAACAACTATCAATTAATGGGTCTTCATTTTTCTTTTGAAGAATTCAAAAATAGAAAAGATAAGGTAATTAAACTTTTAAAAGAGGAAAAATTAGATGCTCTCCTTATGTTTAGACAGGAGTCAATGTATTGGCTCACTGGATATGACACATTTGGATATGTTTTTTTTCAAACATTAGTTTTGGATAAAAAAGGTAATATAATTTTATTAACAAGAGCTCCGGATTTAAGACAGGCACAAAATACCTCTAATATTAATGATGTTAGAATATGGGTTGATAAAAATGGATCAGATCCCACTGAAGATCTTAAAATTATTTTAGATGAATTAAATTTAAAGGGTAAAAATATTGGAGTTGAATACGAAGCATACGGATTAACTGGTCGTAATGCTTTAAGACTGAATAAATCCTTTGAAAATTACTGCTCAATAGAAGATGCTTCTGAATTAGTTACTAAATTAAGAGTTATAAAATCAAATGAAGAAATTAATTATGTAAAAAAAGCAGCAAATTTAGCTGACAAAGCTTTAAGTGAGGTTTGGAAGCATGCAAAAGCAGGTGTAAGTGAGTCTAAGATTTTAGCTGAAATGAATAAAGTTATATTTGAGGGAGGTGGTGATTATCCTGCAAATGAGTTTATAATTGGATCTGGTAAAAATGCACTTCTGTGTCGATACCAAGCTGAAAAACAAATTTTAAATTCACGAGACCAACTGACTATAGAATGGGCAGGCACATATAGACATTATCACTCGGCAATGTTTCGGACTATTCCAATTGGAAAAGCTGATCCAAAACATTATAAAATGCATGAAGCTTGTATTGAGACTTTAAGTAATTGTGAAATTAAATTGAAACCAGGAAATAAAATTGGTGAAGTATTTGATATTCATGCAAAAACTTTTGATGATTTAGGGTATAAAAATTCTAGAATGAATGCTTGTGGTTATTCTTTAGGAGCAACTTTTTCACCTAATTGGATGGACTGGCCAATGTTATACACTGGAAATCCATATGTAATTAAGCCAGGAAATATATTTTTTATGCATATGATACTAATGGACTCTGAGAATAATTTAGCAATGAACTTAGGTGAAACTTACCTAGTTACAGAAAGTGGTAATGAAAGACTTGGAAATCAAAAACTTGATTTAGTCGTTATTTGATTAAAAAAAGTCTTACATTCCCCATCTCATTGCTGCTGTATGAACTGGAGCATCCCAATGTTTTAAGATTTCATCATCACATTTGAGAAGAGTAATTGAAACTCCTTGCATCTCAAGTGAAGTACAATAATTTCCAACTAAACTTTTTGTTACTTCAATACCTTTAGATTGTAAAATTTGACATGCATCCTCATAAACTAAATATAATTCTGTCAAAGGAGTGCCGCCCATTCCATTTACGAAAAGTAAATTCTTTTCATTTTTTTCTGGTTTTAAATTGTCTAAAATAGCTTCTAGAATGTTTCCAACAATAGTTTTTGATGGTTGAATTTTTTCTCTTTTTCTTCCTGGCTCACCGTGAATACCTACGCCAAATTCCATTTCATCGTCGCCTATATCAAAAGTAGGTTTTCCCGCAGCAGGAACAGTGCAACTTGTAAATGCTACTCCCATCGTACCAGCATTTTTGTTAACTTTTTCACCAAGTTTTTTACATTCTTCAAGGGATCCACTATGTTCAGCTAAGGATCCAACTATTTTTTCTACCAATACAGTTGCCGCAACACCTCTTCTTCCGGTAGTAAATGTAGAGTCTTCAACTGCAACATCGTCGTTGGTAATAATACTATCGTTTTTACCAGAATACATTTCAGCTCCCATTTCAAAGTTCATGATGTCCCCAGAATAATTTTTAACTATAAATAAAACTCCTGCGCCACTATCTACATGTTCTGCTGCTGCTTGCATCTGATCTGGTGTTGGTGCTGAAAATACAAAACCTGGACAAGCTGCATCTAACATTCCATGACCAACAAAACCCCCGTGCATTGGCTCATGTCCACTTCCACCACCTGAAATTAAAGAAACTTTTCCATCTTTAGTTTTATTTTTTCTAGATACAAAACTTGGATCTAAATTGACATTTATAATATCACTATGTGCCTTACCAAAACCTGTAAGGCTCTCTTTTAGAAAATCATCGTTATTATTTATAAATTTTTTCATTTTCCCTCCTAATTATTTATTACTGATTTACAAATTGTATCGATTATAAGTTGAGAAGAACGAGCTCCAGGATCTATATGTCCTTTTGCACGTTCACCTAAAAAAGAAGCTCTACCTTTTGTGGCCAACATATCTTTTGTAGATAACATTCTTTCTTCTGCAATTTTTATCACTTCATTTAAACCTGGTTTAAATTCACTTTCATTTTTTAATTCGTTTAGTTTTTCTGAAACTGGTAATAAAACATCCATCATAGTTTTTTCTCCAACATCAGCTTTTCCTCTTTCTTTCATGGCTTTAATTCCACTAATAATCATTTCACATGCTTTATTAAAATTAACATCTTTATCTAAATCAGAAGATTTAGCCATAGTCATAAAAAAAGTTCCAAATAATGCGCCCGACGATCCACCAATACCTGACAGAACTTTCATTGCTATCATATTTAAAGCTTTGGCTAATGGTAAATCTTTAATGGCGTCTTCAAGTTCAACAACTAACTTCAAACCTCTTTGAATGTTAAAAATATGATCTCCATCTCCAATTTTTTGATCAAGAACCTCTATTTCTGCAGAATTTTCATCTATAACTTTTTGGACACTTTTTGCTTGAGAAATTAAAAAACTAACGCTCATAAATTCTATTTCCTTCTTGATTAAATCTTAAAACTTTTTCATTATTCATGTCAAAATTAATTGTCTCATTTATTGATGATTTATAGTTACCTTGAATTGAAACTAGTATTTCTTGTTCTTTAAAATTTAAAGCAACTACGGTTTCTGAACCAAGATTTTCAATTGAAATAATTTTGGCTGAGTAGTTACCAGTTCCTATTGTAATATTTTCAGGTCTTATTCCAAAAGTAGGTACATCATTCATTCCAAATAATTTCCCAGGGAGAATATTAATTTTCGGTGATCCTAATCTTTGAGAAACATATATAGAATTTGGATTTTCATATATTTCTTCGGGAGTTCCTATTTGCACTAAATGACCCTCTTTTAAAACTCCAATTTTATCTGCTAAAGTGGTTGCTTCTGCTTGATCATGTGTAACATAAAGTATTGTTGAATTTAGATTAGTTTGAATATTTTTTAACTCAACCCTAAGACTCTCTCGTAATTTAGCATCTAAAGATGACAAAGGTTCATCCATTAAGTATAAATTTGGCTCACGAACTAAAGCACGTCCTATTGCAACTCTTTGCATCTCCCCACCGGATAATTGTGTAGCTTTATTATTCAGTTTATTTGAAATCTTTAACATGCTCGCAATACTCTCAACCTTATTTTTTATTTCTTCTTCAGGTAATTTTCTCATTGGAGATCTTAAAGGGAATGCTAAATTTTCATAAACACTATAGTGCGGATATAAAGAGTATTGTTGAAACACAAAACAAACATCTCTTGAAGCTGGTTGATCTTCAGTTACAGACTCATCATTAAATAAAATACTTCCATTATCTATTTTCTCTAATCCAGCAATACATCTTAAAGTAGTAGTTTTTCCAGCACCAGATGGACCTAATAAAACAAAAAACTGTCCATCCTCAATGGTAAAATTTATATCGTGCAAAGCCTCAATTTTTTTATTATAGGTTTTAGATAAATTTTTTAATTCTATTTTTGCCATTAATTCATAAACTCACTTTTAAGAGATCTGTCAGTCTCACCATCAAAAATAATTATGTTATTATTAGAAGGTTTTACTTGAACGTTTTCATTGATTTTAACACTTGTTGAAATATTAGTTTTTACTTTGATTTCTCCAAAATTAGTTTTAACCGTTATAATTTTTCTTGAACCTAAATATTCAACCCCAAATACCGAACCTTTAAGACCACCCTCGTTAGTAAGAGATAAATTTTCAGGACGAATTCCAAATGAGTTTTTTTTACTTTTTGATATTTCATACTGTTTAGGTATATTAAAATCTGTTCCCTCTATATTTACAGTCGATTGTTCATTAGAAATACCTTGATCAATATTTATAAAATTCATTCCAGGGGAGCCAATAAATGATGCTACAAATTTAGTTGCTGGTTTATTGTAGATTACTGCGGGTTCATCAGCTTGTAAGATTTCACCACCATCCATTACAGCAATACGATCAGCTAACGACATTGCCTCTAATTGGTCATGTGTTACGTAAACAGTGGTAGCGCCAATATCGATATGCAATTTCTTGAGTTCTAAACACATTAATTCTCTAAATTCAGCATCCAAAGTACCCAAAGGCTCATCCATTAAAAATGCTTTTGGCCTTCTTACTAAAGCTCTACCAAGGGCTACACGTTGTCTATCTCCGCCAGATAAAGATGAAATACTAGAGTTTAAAATATGATCAATTCTTAAAAGTTTCGCTGCCTCCTCAACTCTAGTTTTAATTTCACTTCTGCTATAACCCTGCATTTTTAGGGGAAAAGATAAGTTATTTTTTACGTTCATATGTGGATAAAGTGCGAACAATTGAAAAACGAATGCAATATCTCTCTCAGATGCTCTTAACATTCCAACTTCTTCTTCGCCTAAGTAAATTTCTCCTGATGTTGGTAACTCTAATCCAGCAATCATTCTAAGAGTTGTTGTTTTTCCACAACCAGATGGGCCTAGCAAAACAAAAAACTCTTTATCATTAATTGTTAAATTTGAGTTTTTGACTGCGGTAAAATCTCCAAATGATTTTTGTAAATTTGCTATTTTTATTTGAGACATATTAATCCGGAAAGTGACTTGTGATTACGAAACCTATAGTTCCAACTAAAATTACAATAAATGAGTACGTATACATCCACATTGCGAATGGCTGTAACAGCATGAAAACTCCAAGTAAAATTAATACTGTAGACAAATTCTCCCAGTAAACTCTTCTAAATATTTTTCTCATTAATGACCTTTCTTCTTGCATTATTTCCTCACTGCTCCAAAAGTAATCCCTCTTAAAAGATGTTTTCTTAAAATAATTGTAAAAATCATTACTGGTAATAAAAATAAAGTTGTACCAGCACCAATTGCAGGCCAATCCAAACCACCTTCTCCTATAATTGTAGGTATAAATGGTGGAGCTGTTTGTGCATTAAATTGGGTAAGTAAAACTGCAAATGCATATTCATTCCATGAAAAAATCATACAAAAGATTGCTGTTGCAGCTATACCAGTCATCGCTTGTGGAAGAACAACTTTAAAGAATGCTTGAAGTCTAGAATATCCATCAATCATAGCTGCTTCTTCATATTCTTTAGGAATTTCATCCATAAATCCTTTTAACAGCCACACTGCTAAACTTAAATTTACTACTGTATATAATATGATCATTCCAAGGTGAGTATCTCCTAATCCTAATTTTCTATACATAATAAATATTGGAACAGCCACGGCAATTGGTGGAAACATCCTAGTAGAGAGAATAAAAAATAATAAATCATCTTTTAATGGAACCCTAAACCTTGAAAAGGCATACGCTGCTAATGCACCCAAAAATACAGATGCAAAAGTTGAACCAAATCCAATTATCATTGAGTTTGAATATCTTCCTAAAAATTTTGATGGACCTGTAATAACCATCTCTCTACTTCTAACCAGTTCTTCATACCAATTTTCTGGTGGTGGAAGTGAGTCAAGATATTCCTGGGATTGTCTTGATCTATTAGTAAACAAATTAACATATCCTTCTAATGATGGTTCAAAAAATACTTCAGGTGGATAAGAAATTGCACTATTTACATTCTTAAAGCTGGTCATCACCATCCAAGAAATAGGAATTAACGTTATTACTGTATAAACAATAATAATTGTAGCAGCGAGTTTCTTTGAAAACGACGAAGGTTCTAAATATGATCTAGATGTATCCATCAGCGTTCCTTTATCTTATTCATTACTTTTACATAAACATTTCCAAAACCAAAAATGGTTACAAAAAGAATTACTGCAAAAGCCGAACTGTAACCGGTTTTCCATTTTTCAAATGCTTCTCTTTTTAAATTGATTGACGCGAGCTCTGTTGCTGAGCCAGGGCCTCCAGATGTAAGTTCGACGACCATATCAAACATTTTAAAATTCTCAATTCCCCTAAATAATAATGCCAATAATAAAAATGGTAATACAGATGGTAATGTGATGTAAATAAATTGTTGCCATTTACTAGCTCTATCGACTTCTGCTGCTTCATATAAATAATTTGGAACAGATCTTAGACCGGCCAAACAAATTAACATTGTAAAGGGTGTCCACATCCAAGTATCAACAATAACTATTGACCATGGCGCTAATACACTTGATCCAATCATATCAAAACTTCCAAAATCGTGAAAAAAATTAATAACATAGTTAAACAAACCTACTTGGGGATTATAAAGATAAGTCCAAAATACACCCACAACAGCAGGAGATAACATCATTGGTAATACTATTAAGGTTGTTAATAGTTCATTACCTTTAAATTTCCTATTTAATAATAAAGCTAAACCTAGACCTATTACCGCCTGAAGTAACAAAGTCCAAAACATGAAGTTTGCAGTAACCTGCATTTTTTCCCATATGGCTTCTTTATTAAGAACTTTTATATAATTTTTTAAACCGACAAATTGCGGTTCTCTTCCAATTTTATTTGCGTAAAAATTTGTGAATGACATTCTGATGGCATAAATTAAAGGGTAAATATTTATTGCTAATAAAAGAAATACAGAGGGACCAATAAAAAGCCAAGCAACAGCTTTATCAGATAGACCTTTAAATTTTTTTTTAACGCTCATATGATTTTTTAACAAAAAAAGGGGAGATGATATCCCCCCTCTTTTTTTTATCTCTTCAAATAGAGTATTGTTAAAGTTTTCCGTCTGCTTCGAATACTTCAACCCACTCTTCAATGATTTTATCTAAAGCACCTTTAGCAGTACCTTTTCCATTAACAACATAATCATGAATAGCTTCCTGCATAGGTAACATTAACTCAACAAATGTTGGTTCTTGCCAAAAATCTTTGACTATCCCCATTGAGTCTAAGAAACCTTGTGCATAAACTGTAGACGTTGGAAAAGATGGAGAATTTAGAACATCATTATGACATGAATATCCTCCCAAATCCCACCATTTTTGCTGTACATCTGGTCTTGCAAACCATTTGATATATTCTAATGCAAGATCTTGTTTATCTGAATATTTAACAACAGATATACCTTGACCACCTAATGTGGCAGCAGCTACGTTTTGTTTTGGATTTGCAAAGAAACCACTAACTCTTCCGTCGCTATCTTCTTTAGAAACACCTGGCCAAAAAGCATACCAATTCATTTGGAATGCAACTTGTCCTGATTTGTATGCATCTAAGTTCGCTACCATATAAGCATCAGAGTGTCCTGGAGGTGCACAGTCTTCATATAATTTTCTGTAAAACTCCACAGCTTCTACTGCTTGAGGAGAATTGAAAAATCCTTCCATGTCATATGGTTTATTTGGATTTTCGTATTCCATGCCCCATGCATACATTGCAGCTGTAACACCCATAGTAATACCTTCAGATCCACGCTCCGTATTAATGGCTGCACCATATCTTTTTTGACCATCAATTTCTCTTCCTTGGAAGAATGAACACATATCATGTAATTGATTCCAATTTGCAGGAACTCCTAGATCATAACCGTGTTTCTTTTTGAACTCTGAATTAAGTTCTGGTCTATCAAACCAGTCTTTTCTATAAGCCCAAGCTAATGCATCTCCCATAGCTGGTAATGCATAATAGTTTTCACTTCCTTTAGGCCAAGTTGAATATGCATAAACTGTTGCAGGTGAGAAATCATTCATTGAAATACCTTCTTTATCAAAGAAATCATTCAATTTTACATAATGTCCATATACTGCACCAGCTCCAATCCATTGTGAGTCTCCAATTAACAAGTCAAAAGTTTTACCTTTGTTGTTAAGTTCATTCAACATACGATCAGCAAAATTTGGCCATGGCACGAATTCGAAGTTGACATCTATTCCTGTCTCTGCAGTAAACTCTTTAGTAAGTTCTTGTAAAGCATTGGCAGGGTCCCAAGCGGCCCATCCTAATGTAATTGACTTAGCATTTGAATTTGCAGAAAAAGTAAATAGAGAAACAAACAATAAAATCATTATTTTTTTCATTCTATCTCCTATTAGTTTAATTATTCTTAAGAATAGTCTATCCAAGAAGACTTGTGCCTGCTAGTATTTTTTTTGTAAAAAATAGTTAATGTAAAAAATTAAAGAGAAAGGGGAATTATGAACAAAATAAAAGGTCCTGCAATTTTCCTAGCACAATTTGTAGGTGAAGATGCACCATTTAATTCTTTAGATAATATTTGTAAATGGGCATCATCTCTTGGTTACAAAGGTATACAAATTCCTAGTTGGGATGGTAGATTAATTGATTTAAAAAAAGCATCTGAAAGTAAAGATTATTGTGATGAGGTTAAAGGAATTGCTAAATCACACAATCTAGAAATTACAGAATTATCAACTCACCTTCAGGGTCAACTTGTTGCAGTGCATCCTGCTTATGATTCTGCTTTTGATGGTTTTGCTGCACCTGAAGTAAGAGGAAATCCTAAAGCAAGACAAGAATGGGCTGTAAATCAATTGATGATGGCTGCAAAGGCATCAAACAGTCTAGGAATAGATAAACATGTAACTTTTTCAGGAGCACTTGCTTGGCCTTATGTTTATCCTTGGCCACAAAGACCTGAAGGTCTAATTGAAAATGCTTTTGATGAACTATCAAAAAGATGGAAGCCTATTCTTGATCACTTTGATCATAATGGGGTGGATTTATGTTATGAAATACATCCAGGTGAAGATCTTCATGATGGTGTAACTTTTGAAATGTTCTTAGAAAGAGTTGGTAATCATAAAAGATGTAATATGCTTTTTGACCCAAGCCATTATGTTCTGCAACATCTGGATTATTTAGCTCATATTGATATTTATCATGAGAAGATAAAAATGTTTCACGTTAAAGATGCTGAGTTAAATCCATCTGGAAAACAAGGTGTCTATGGAGGTTTTCAGTCTTGGGTTAATAGAGCTGGTAGATTTAGATCACTAGGGGATGGACAGGTTGATTTTAAATCCATATTTTCAAAACTAACCTCATATGATTACGATGGTTGGGCAGTTCTTGAATGGGAATGCTGTCTTAAACATCCAGAAGATGGAGCAAGAGAAGGAGCTGAATTCATAAAAAATCACATTATTAATACAACAGAAAAAGCTTTCGATGATTTTGCAGGTAGTGGTGCTGACCATGAAGCAAATAAAAAAATGCTTGGCATTAATTAATGAATAGAAAAATACGCATCGGAATGGTTGGTGGTGGAAAAGATGCTTTTATTGGAGGTGTCCATAGAATAGCTTTAAGACTTGATGGGTATTATGAATTAGTTGCAGGATCATTTTCATCTGACTTTGATAATTCGAAAGAAACTGGAAAAAATCTTGGTCTAGAAAATGATAGGATTTATAAAACCTACCAAGAGATGGCAGAGAAAGAGTCTGTTAGACCGGACGGTATTGATCTAGTTTCTATAGTAACACCAAATCATTTACATGTACCTATTGCAAAAATCTTTGCAGATAAAGGGATTCATATTATTTGCGATAAGCCAATTGGTATGTCTAGTGAGGAGGCAATAGATCTTAAAAAAATTATTGAAAGTAAAAAATTAATATTTGCTTTAACGCATAATTATACGGGTTATCCTATGGTTCGACATGCAAGATCTTTGGTTCAAAAAGGAGACTTGGGTTCTTTGAGAGTTATTCAAGCTGAATATCCTCAAGATTGGTTAACAACAAAGGCAGAGGATAGTGGATTAAAGCAAGCAGAGTGGAGAACTGATCCCAATAGGTCAGGCGCAGGTGGTTGTATAGGAGATATAGGAACTCATGCCTATAATTTGATTAGGTTTATTACTGGACTAGAGGTAGATGAAATTTCGGCCGATATTCATACATTTGTTGAAGGAAGACAAGTAGATGATAACGCTCAAATAATGCTAAGATTTAAAGGGGGTGCGAAGGGATCAATATGGTCAAGTCAAGTAGCAGTTGGAAATGAAAATAATCTTAAAATACGAGTATATGGAGAAAATGCAGGAATTGAGTGGAGGCAAGAAGATCCAAATTACCTGAGTTATACTAAATTTGGTAACCCTGGTCAGAACATTACAAGAGGGAGCAATATGACGAGTGAAGAAGCTAAAAAAGTAACAAGAATTCCTCAGGGTCATCCAGAAGGTTATTTAGAAGGTTTTGCTAATATTTATAGTGATGTTTACAAAGAGCTTTCAGCTAATATTAATAAACAAGAATATGATAAATCAAATAATTGTTACCCCACTATTGATGATGGAATTGATGGAATGAAGTTTATAGAAAACGTGATTAAGTCTAGTAAGAATAATAGTAAATGGACTGCATTTAATTCTAATTAAATTTTTGTTTAAAAATATAATTAATAAAACCCATTTTGATCTTTTATTTATTTTAATAATTTGAAATCAATTTTCTAGAATGGTAAATTATATTTACCATATCTCATGGTGAAAAAGAGACCGATATCGCATCGGTTAAAAGCGAGTTTTGGAAAAACAAACATGGAGAATGTATGAAGAGAATGCACAGAGTGTTAAGTTCGTTTAGCCGAGGCTCAAAGAACGCTAAGCTAAATCAACTTATGTTTAGAAATTTGAAAACTGTAGAAACTAATGCAAATGGCACAAGTGGATATGTTATCAAATCAGGAAAAAACTCTGGAGAAACATTAGCTCACATAAAGAAAGAGATTAAAAAAATATAGCTTAAAGAATGAGATATGGGGTATGTAAAAATAACTGCCCCATATTTAAAAATTTACTTATCCACCAATCTATTTTACTGGGGTCATAATTTTTTGACCTTCAACACCCATAGCGACAACAATTGCTTTAACAGGAACATCTCCAATATTTTTAGACTCATGAGCTACACCTACATCTTCAATGAATGCATCTCCAGCTTTATAAACATAGCTTTTACCACCTTGAGTAAGTTCAATTTCTCCTTGTTGTATCATTATTAAAACAGGGAATGAGTGAGTATGTGGAACTACAGGACCTCCTACGGGCACAGTAAATTCAAAAGCTGTGATCCTTGCTTTTCCAGATGGATAAACAATATCGTTACCCATACCAGTCTGACTAGTTGATAAAATTCTTTTTACATGACCATCAGCAAAAACAGAGCTGTTTAAACCAAATAATACAAATAAAATTAGAAATAATTTTTTCATAAAATACCTTTCTGATTAATGAAATTAGACTATCAGGCGATAGAAATTAATATATATGGCAAAATGGTATCTATTTACTCCACTCAACTTTAAACATAGCTTCGTTGCGTCTCATCATAGGAAGCGTAAAAGGCCCATTATAAGTTGCTCTTATTGGGGGTCCTTTAATGATTACTTTATCCTCTAAGAGTTTTTTATTAAGAATTTCCTTATGTTTGAAGAAATTATTATCTGAGGCTCTTCCAGAATATTCTATTACAGCAAAAAAACCTTCTTCTATTGTTGAGATTTTAACATCTGAATTTGAAGGTATAGGCGCATTCTCTTTTGTAAATTTTGATGGAAGATAAAATTGCATATAGTATCCATTATCCTTCTCACCCTGTGTTACTGGAACAGTCATTTTAATTTCTTGGGATTTATTATTCTGACCCGAGATATATTTAAAAAGTTTTCTAAAACTACTGTCATCATTTCTACTTAGAACTTCGACAACTAGACGGTCTTTATAATGTCTCACTTCGTATATTTCAGATTTATATACTACATCATATTGAGATTCCTCATAAGCCATTGAAGTAGAGTAAGGTAAAATACAGAATATATAAATCAAAAAAGATACTGATATTATTG
>CACHUN010000002.1:0-22500 GCA_902583075.1 uncultured Pelagibacteraceae bacterium
AATTGATAAAGCCAAAGAAGCAGGATTTGATGCAGTAAAATTTCAAACTTTTGTTCCAGAAGAAATGACTCATAAGAGTACAAAATTAGCAGAATATCAAAAAAAAACAAATTTTAAGAATATGCAAGATTTATTAAAAAATTATAAATTTACGTTTGATCAATTTGAAAAACTGAACAAATATTGCAAAAAGAAAAAGATTGAATTTCTATCTACACCATTTGATATAAAAAGTGCAAATTTTTTAAATCATTTAAATGTAAAAGCTTTTAAAATTTCATCAGGTGATTTAGATAATTTTTATTTACTTTCACAAATCAAAAAATTTAAAAAACCTGTTATTATCTCAACAGGTATGTCTTTTAATATTGAGATATATGATACAGTTAAATTTCTAAATCTTCCTAAATCTCAACTAGCAATACTTCATTGCATAAGCGATTATCCGACAAAATTAAGTGACACATACTTTTCAAATTTAGAGTACATTAAAAAATTTGGTTACGAAATAGGATTTTCTGACCATACAATAGGAGAAATCTCAAGCTCAATTGCAGTCTCACTTGGAGCTAAAATTATTGAAAAACATATTACGTTAGGAAATCAACTGGAGGGACCTGATCACGCAGCCTCTATGCCTGTTAATAAACTAAATATGTTTATAAAAACCCTTCATGATGTAAATTATTCAATTAGTTCGAAAAGAAAATTAACAAAAGATGAAGATATCACTCGAAAAGTTGCAAGAAAGGGGCTTTATTATGCAGAAAATATTAAAAAAGGATCAATTATAACTTTTAAAAATTTAGTTCCTTTGAGACCTGCAAATAAGAATATTTCCCCAAAATTTTATAAAAAGTTTCTAGGGAAGAAAATAAAATCAATAAAGAAGAAAAATACACCTCTTAAAATGAAAGATTTTTATTAAGTGAAAAGAATATCAATATTCACTGCTGCCAGGTCAGATTTTGGAATTTTAAAAAATATAATTTTAAAAATTGAGAAAGACAAAAGGTTTAATCTAGATTTAATAGTAAACTCTGCACATAAATCTCAAAAGTTTGGAAAAACTGTTAGTGAAATAAATGAAATAATTGTCAAAAATAAAATTATTCTTAAGTTTAAATATGGGAAATCAAACCCTGAAAATATTATAAAATATTTTAATAGTATAACTGAAGAAATATCTAGTTATATTTTGAAAAAAAAACCAGATGCCTTTATAATTATGGGCGATAGATATGAAATGCTTGCATGCGCTTTTTCATGTATACAATTCCAAATACCAATAATTCACTTTTGCGGTGGAAGTATTACACTTGGATCACTTGATGATATTTATAGGGATAACATATCTAGAATGGCTAATTTACATCTTGTAGAAACTAAATATCATAGAAGAAGATTGACTCAACTTGGTATTAAAAAGAATATTAAAATTGTTGGAGCTCCAGCACTTGAAAATTTAAATATGTTAACAAATAATTCTTTTTTTGAATTAATCAAAAAATATAAAATTAGAATCAATAGAAATAAGAAATTAATTATTACTTGTTTTCACCCTGAAACTAATATCTCTTTATCAAATAATATTATAAATCTAAAAAAATTAATTTATTTTTTAAAAATGACAAATGAAAATGTTGTATTTACATATCCTAATGCAGATAATGGATATAATGATTATATTAAATTAATAAAATCTAATCTTAGAAAAAAAAAAAATTGTTCAATAATAGAAAATTTGGGTATTAAAAACTATTATACACTTCTTAAAAATTCAGATGTAATGCTAGGAAACTCCTCGAGTGGCATTATTGAGAGTGCTTCTTTTAAAATACCAGTAATAAATCTTGGAAATAGACAAAAAAATAGATTTGCTAATAAAAATGTGATTAATAGTAGTTTTGAGTATAGAGACATAAGAAAGTCCTTTAAAGATATTCAAAGTGAAAAGTTTTTAAATCAAATCAGAAATTTAAAGAATTTTTATTTTCAAAATAATTGTAGTAAAAATTCAATTGATATTATACATAAATTTTTAACAAGATATTCTTCTTAAAATTAAATAAATTATAAGCTAAATCCATCGTCAGCTTGAATATCCTGTCCGGTAATAAATTTTGACTCGTCTGAAACTAAAAAATTTGCAATCCCTACAAGATCA
This sequence comes from uncultured Pelagibacteraceae bacterium, assembly GCA_902583075.1. Classification (GTDB taxonomy): domain Bacteria; phylum Pseudomonadota; class Alphaproteobacteria; order Pelagibacterales; family Pelagibacteraceae; genus Pelagibacter. The sequence goes on from CACHUN010000002.1 coordinate 2,168, forward strand.
CTGGGAGAAATCATTCCTTTAGATTTACAATATTTTTTATAATTATTTACAAATTGTTTACTTTGACCTCCAAACACCCCTCCAGGACTAATTGTATTACATCTTATATCTTGCTTTCTAAAAGCAAAAATTTTTGAAAAATAATTAAGAAGCATAATTTGAGCGGATTTAATTGGTCCGTAGACTGTTGGGGGTTTTATTGAGGTTTTTTCGTATATCTCGAATTTAGGCTGAATAGCTCCATAAATTGAGGCAATGTTAATGATATTTCCCTTTTTATTTTTTTTGAAATGTGGATATATATATTTAATAAGACAATACAGAGATCCCACATTTATACTTAAATTATCGTTAAAGTCTGTCATACTTGGTTCCAGAAATTTCTTAGAAAAATTATTTTTTTTCGGATAAGCAGAATTTATTATACAATCAATTTTTTTATACTTTTTGAAAATTTTATTTAAAACTGATTTTACTTCCTTTTCATCAAGAATATTACATTTAAAATAATTTTTTGTTTTGAAATTTACTAAGTCAATTTCAATAATTCTGAAATTTTTCGATAATCCTTTAACTAATGCTTTTCCTATAAGCCCTTTAGATCCAACTATTATTACATTTTTCATTAGTTAAACTTTCTAAATACTGGTTTCACGATATTTTTGAATTTTATTTTATTTATATCTTTTTTAATTAATTTTTTTATTTTTGGTAATATTTTTCTAAAAGCATTTAGAACATACTTAGCTTCTCGATTTCCGTGAGATGAGCTAATTGAAATCCAAGGCATTAATATTTTGTGTTTTATAAGTTCCTCTTGTAATAAGGTTTTAAGTTTAGGAGAATTTTTATTTTTAATATTTGTTGCAATGTAAGGTGAACAAGGCAAACCAAAAAGGAAAATATTGTCAATAAGCCCGTTATTTTTAGATATTTTATTTATACCATTAATTATTTTTACCCCATGAGACCATATCTTTTTTATTTCTTTACCATTTTGAAGCAAGTCTAGGGTTTTACTTGCCGCTCCTAAGGAGGACATTTCAGCTCCATGAGTGCTCGATAATAAAAAAACTCTTTCTTTATTCAGCGTATCAATTGAGCCAAGAGACATAATTTTTTTCTTGCCAGCTAAAACTGCTAAAGAAAAACCATTTGCAATTGCTTTTCCAAATATTACAAGATCTGGAGAAATTTTATATCTGTAACATGCACCTTTAAAATGCCACCTAAAACCAGTTATTGTCTCATCAATTATAAAGACTATATTATTTTTTTTACATAATTGTTGAACTTCTCTTAAAAAATGAGGTTTTCTGTAATCTTGTTTTGGTATGTAATTATACGATGATTTTTTATTTGGATTTCCATATTTAAATGCCTGCACAGGATTTTGTATTTTAATACCTTTAATATCTGGACAGCAAAATGAAGAGGCCTCCAAAACTACGCAAGATATTTGATTTTTATACTTTTTTAAAAGTGATTTAAAGCTTTCAATGTCATTAAATTTAAAAGTTTTAGTCAAATTTCTTATTTCTTTTGGGATTCCTCTCTCGAGACTAGTAGATCCAATAAACCAATCATCAAAAGAAAAAAAAGGGTGATCTAAACATCTTAAAATTATTTTTCTATTATTGTATGCTCTTGCTAATTTTGTTGCTCCAGTTACAGCATTTGAGCTGTTTTTAGCAAATTTAACCATATCTATATAAGAAAAATTTTTTTTTATTTTATTTGCCAGTTCTAATTCAATATTTGATGGTCTAGTTAAATTATTTCCATTATTAATTTGTTTAATAGCTGAGTTATTTACCTTTTTATTTGCATAACCAAGTATTACTGCCCTAAGACCCATGCCATAATCTAGATACTTTTTATTTTGGTTGTCATAAACATAACAACCTTTTCCTTTTTTTAAGATTCCAGGTGCGTTATATGAAAATTGATCATATCCTCTACTATAAGTATGTGCTCCGCCTGGTATTACATTGTTTAACTGTTTATCTATTTTTTTCAATTTTTTTCCTAATTTTAAATAATTCTTTGACTATTTTAAAATCTATTAAATCATCGATTTCAAATGTTTTTAGCTTATCTACTTTATAATATGTAGTATTTTTTTGAACAAAATTCTTGTATTTTATATAACTGCTAACATCTGAAATATATAATGTTCCACACACAGAATATTCTTTATTCAAATCTTGTCTTCTTGTTTTATACATTGAAATTTTTTTTTGAGGTTGAAGAAGTTTAGTTTTTTTTTTAATTTTCATTTCAAAATTTGGTGTGAGTTTTGAGGTTATTGATACAAGAGATGAGGCTTTTTTATTTTTTACTAAAATTTTAATTGCTGAGTCAATATCTTTGTGTGTTGTAAGTGGAGATGTTGGTTCCAATAATATAAAATAGTCAAAGTTATCTTTTATTTTATAGTACTTAAAATGATGCATAATTACATCAGAAATTTTAGCTGTATTAGAGCTTAAATTTTTTGGTCTTACAAAATCTGCGGTTGCTCCACTTTTTTTTGCAATACCCAACATATATTTCGAATCAGAATTAAAATATATCCTATCAATAAACTTTGATTTTTTAGCTTCTTTTATAGAATGAAGGAATAAAGGAATATTATTTATTTTTCGAAAGTTTTTATTTTTTAACTCAGAACTATTCTTTCTAGCTGGGACAATGCAACAAATTTTTTTTGTTTTATACATTGGTATTTCAAAATTTATTTAAGGTTAAATTTTTGTTCCACAATATTGTATTATTACTGTTAATGAAATTTTTCAACTCATCTACCACAAATACATTTTTGGAATTGCTAATTGATTTTATCCAGTAATTGAAAATTGATGGAGTAAAATATTGACTTTTCAGGGCTTTTTTTGCATCAGAAATTTTAGCAAAGTCATAAGTACAAATATAATTCAAATAATAAAATTTGAATATATCGTTTTTATTAATTTTAATTTTAATTTTCTCTAAGTCAGATAATATATTTTCATAATCGAATTTGTTTTTAGGCTTAATACAAAAATTAAAGTTTTTTAAATGATCTGGCTTACTTGCTAGAATAACTGGTTTGTTTAAATAGGCCATCTCAAAAGCAACTGACCCGTGTACAGTTAGAACAATATCAACATAATTTTTAAGCGATCTGTTATCTATATCCTCAGGTATTATTTTAAATTTTTTGTATTTATATATAAAATTTCCTAAAATCTTATTAGCTAAATTATGATTAAGACTGTGAGGGTGTTTTTTTAAATACCAATTGTAATTTGTTTTCTCTGATATTTTTCCTAAATTTTCTAACCAATCAACAAAATCATCATAAAAGAAATTACCAAAAGCGTGTGGTGCATCATAAAAACAATGACATGCCACAAGTATATTAGTTTTTTTGGTTTCAAAAAAATTCTTATGATTTCTTAGAAAAGATTTAATATCTCTTGTTATTATATTTTTTTCACTGAATTCTATAAAGTTATTTTTTGAAGAAAATTTTTTTTTCATTTTTTTTTTTGCAATCTGTAATAAATACCTTTTTTCATTTGCGGTAAGAGAATTATTTATTTCTTTTTGCATTTGCTGATCTAATGTATAATTTTTTTTTTTATTGAAACAAAATAACCTGTATGGATCAGGTATATAACTTGGAATTAGAAAATTCTGAGCTATTCTTAAAGGTAAAGCATACTCATAAACATCATGACTTAATATTATACTTTTTACTTTTTTTTTTTTAAAATAATACAACCATAGGTAAAATGTTTTAATAAATTCATATAGATGATTTAAAAATACTTTGTCATTTAAATCTACTCTTCCAACAAGATGTTTTCTTAAAAAATCATCATAAAGTAAATCTCCTATATAAATATTTTCAAGTTTGAGATTTAAAATTTTTTTGTAATTTATCTCCTTTATTATTAAGTTGTATTGTCTTTTAATCTTGTTTGAGTCAATATTGTATTTAAAATCATTTAGATTTAAAAATTCTTTTAAACCAAATGATTTATATATGGACACTCTACTTAATGGGATACATCTTAAAAGAAAACTCTTAAATTTTTTCGTAATTGAGTTAGCTCTGTTGGGTTGATAACCTACAATTTGTGCCTCATATTTTTGTGACAATAGATTACTCAAATAACTATACAAAATGTGATTTGGATAAAAGTTGTTTATTTCAATTAAAATAATATTTTTGACATTTTTTTTTGTATTTTGAAATATTTTCTTGTTGTGTCGAAAAAATTTTAATTTATAAAATAAATATAAAAAAAAATTAGGTAAATTTAATTTTTTTTGCATCTTTTAGTTTTTTTTTTGTTCCTACATCAATCCATTTTTCAAATGAGTGATATAATTTTATCTTATATTTTTTTTTTTTTAATAAAGTTATGAAATCATTCATTTCCAAAAATTGATTTTTTTTAATTAATTTTAAACATGACTTATCAAATAAATAAATTCCAGCATTTATAAAATGATTAGTGTAAGGTTTTTCTGAAATAGATGTGAAATTATCACTTTCATTTTGAATAGATCCAAACTCAAACTGTTGAATGACAGAATGCGTTACTATTGTACATTTCGATTTATTTTTTTTATGAAATCTTAATAAATTATCAAAATCTATATCTGTAATAACATCTGAATTTATTACTAACAAATTCTTGTTAAGTTGTTTTTCATTTAATAAAGATAAACCACCGGCTGTGCCAAGTGGAGTTTTTTCTTCGTAAAATCTTTTGGTATATTTTGAATTATTATAATTTTTTTCTACAAAGTTTTTTATCATTTTTTTTTTGTAATAAGTTAAAAAATTAAAATTGGTAAAATTTTTTTTTATAAATTTATTTAAAATAATATCTAAAATTGTCTTATTTTTTTTTATTTTAACTAAACATTTTGGGATTTTTTTTGTCAATGGATATAATCTTTTGCCATAACCTCCGCAAGGTATAATGATATCAGTTTGCCTATTAAATTCCTCAAAAAAATAATCCTCAATATAGAAAATTTTTATAAGTTTTTTATTTTTTACTATCGGTATTGCATTGATTTTTTTTTTTATAAATATTTTTTGTATTTCCTCAGATGTATATACTTTGTAATTATTTCCTAATACAAAAGGTTTTTTTTCAGCGATAGATATAACTTTTTCATTTTCATTTATTCCATTTAATATACTTCTTCTTATATCCCCATCGGTAGCAGTAGCCAGCAGAAAATTTTTTTTATTTAGCACACAAATAATCTTTTTTGAGCTTGTTTCCAAGATTTGCATTGCCTCTTTAATTGTACAATTTTTTTGCACTAAATTATTTTTATTTATCATTTTTAAATTTATTTAATGATTTTATTATTTTAATTTGATCATTTTTTTTTAAGCCAATACTTGAAGGTATTGGGACAAGCCTATTCCAAATTGAATTAGTAAATTTCATATTTTCTTTATTAATTTTGTTTGCAAAATCTTGCAAATGAATTGGTTTCCAAAAAAAGTAGCTATCTATTTTTTTTTTATTTAAGTAAATAATCAATTTTTTTGCAGATTTTTTATCTTTTAGAATTACAAAATTTAACCACAAAAAATAATTAATATTTAATATTTTTGGTAAAAAAGATAGATATTTATTGTCTAATTTATTTGAATACAGGCTTTGAATTTCTCTCTTTTTTTTTTTAATCTTACTATATTTAACCAATTGACCAATTCCTACTGCCGCATGAAGATTTGTTATTTTATAGTTATGGCCAAATAATTTATAATCATATTTTTTATTAGTTTTGCCATTATTAGCAAGCAATTTAGCTTTTTTGTAAATAGTTTTATTATTGGTGCTTAAAACTCCACCACCTCCTGAGGTAACATACTTATTTCCATTAAATGAATAAATTACTATATCTGCATAATCTGTTAGAGCTCTACCTTTATATTTAGATCCAAAAGCACTTGCAGCATCTATAATTAATTTCAATTTATATTTTTTACACAAAATTTTTATTCTTTTCAGATCTGGTAAAATAGAAAATGTCAGTACCACGCAAATTGCCAAAATTTTTTCGTTTGTTTTAGATGAATAAAAATTATTTTTTTTTTTAATTGTTTTATTTTTTAAAAATTCTTCAATTTGGTTGATATCAATGCATAAATTTTTTGGATTTATATCAAAAAGCCATGGTGATGATCCAGTATGCACAATAGAATTTATTGTTGCTACAAATGTATATGACGGTGCCAATATGATTGTATTATTGGTTGCTCCACAAATTTTGTTTGATAGATATAATGCAACACTTCCTGACGTCAATGATAAATTATATTTAGCAAGATTAATTGAACTTACTTTATCCTCAAATAAGTTTGAAAATCTGCCATAAGTCGAAATCTCTTTTTTTTTCAAAGCTTTGAGTACATATTTTTTTTCCTCACTATCTATATAAGGTTCTAATAATTTAATCATTTTTATACCACTCAATTGTTTTTTTTATACCCTGATCTAACTTAGTTTCTTTATACTTTCTTACAACACTTGAAATCTTATTTATGGAAGGAATTCTTCTGTATGGCGAACCCAAAGTTACATTGCCTGGTGTAATTTTTTTTTGTTTTGTAGCAAATTTATTAATTAATTTAGCTAAGTCATAAATTTTAATTTCTTTTTGAGAACTGCCTAAGTTAATTACGTTATTTAAGAATTTTTTGTTAAAGCATGTCGAAATTATTTGAAATATGCAATCATCAATGTAACAAAAAACTCTTTTATGATTTGGTGAATATATTTTTATTATTTTATTTTTTTTTATTATTAATTTATTGATTAACTCTGGAATTACATGGGAAGAACCCATTCTAGGACCATATATATTGTGTGGTCTATAAATTATATAATCCAGTCCACTAATTTCTACAATTTTTTCAGAAAACAATTTTGATAGGTAATATGAGTCTCTGGGAATACAAAATTTTTTTAAAAATAATTCACTATTTTCTTTTAAAGGAAATATATTTTTTATTTTTTTTTCAATTAAAGGAGAATATACTTCACTAGTTGAGAAAAAAATTAACTTTGTATCAGATTTTGATTTACAAAAATTTATTAAATTAAAGAGGCCTAGTATATTATTTTGTAAAGTAAATGTTGGATTTTTTGATACATTTCTTACACCAACTGTTGCAGCCAAATGAAAAACGTAATCAAAATTATTATTTAATTTTATCTTCTTACGTAAATTTAATTTTAATAATTTAATTTTATATTTTTTAATTAAATGCCTTAATTCATGATCAATCTTACCTCGTGATAAATCATCAATTATTGTTATTTTATTTTTTTTGCAAAGTGATTTTACTAGATTAAAACCTATAAAACCTACTCCACCTGTGATAAGAATATTCATTAGTATGATCCAAGTTGGATTATATTAATTTTTTTTTTCCTTAAGTTTTCAATCTTTTTAATTCCAAAAGTCATACTTAAATCCACATAAATATATTTTTTTTTAAAAAAACTTAATGGCAAAGATTTATATTTATTATGAGGTACGCAAAAAATTATACCATTATAAGAATTTATTTTTAATTTGTTATTTAGATTTTTTTTATCAAAAAAATAATCATGAGTGTCAATCTTATAATTTAGTTTTAGTAATATTTTTTTTAATATAAGTGTGGGACTAGATCTCAAATCCTTGACGTTTTGTTTATAAGAAATTCCTAAAAGGAGAAGTCTTGGTTTCTTTATATTTTTAAAGATTGTTTTTAAAAAATTTACTGAAGTTTTGGGCATATTTCTGTTTACCTTTAACGACAAATCTATAAATGGGAATCTATTTGTGCTCTTAAATAAATTATTTGCAGAATAATTCATGAAGTAAGGATCTTTAGTTAAACAATATCCCCCAACACCAATACCAGGTCTCATAATATTTGAATGTGTTGATCTTTTTTTTATTTCTGAGATTGCACCATTGATATTTATTTTGTTATTAGTTGAGAATTTTACCCACTCGTCAATAAATGCAATATTCATAGCTCTATATGAGTTTTCTAATACTTTGGTTAACTCACATGTTGTTATTGAATTTATTTCTGACATAGGAAATTTTTTTATATTAATTATTTTTGAAAAAAAATGTAAAAATTTTTTTTTTGAATCTGTGTTTAATGTTGAGTAAACTCTTGTATTATTGACAATTGAATTGTAATAATTTTCACCAGGCATTATTCTTTCAAATGAATAAACATAATTTATTTTTTTTTCGTTTTTATTTATAATTGGTAAAATTATTTTTTCACTAAAACCTGGAGGTAAGGTGGTTTCAACAACAAGGAGTGTCTTATTTTTTAATATTGAATATAATTTTTTGAATAATTCAATTATATTTTTTGAGCTATCTTTTGAATGAAAATCAAATCCTATACTTACAAGAACTGTGCTACATTTCTCTATTTGGTTTAAATCAGTAGTTGCATAAAATTTTTTGTTTTTAATTGAGTTTATAAATTTTTTTTTTAAGATTTTATCCTCTGATTGTATAGGGAAAATTTTATTATTAATATTTTTACAAACTTTTATGCCATAGTTATTGTTTTTTTCAAAGCCAATAACATTATAATTTTTTTTAGCACTAGCAATTGCTACTGCCATTGGTAAACCAACAAATCCCATACCAATTACACCAATATTTCTATTAAAGATCGAATTCATATGTACATAAATAAAAGATATTATATATATCTAATTTTAATTGATTGTATTAAATAATTTTTACATGGTCTAAATATTGCATAAAAATTTAAATATATAAAGGATAGTACTTTAGTAAAGAAGTTAAAATTTTAATAGAGATAGTTAAAATTTATTTTACTTAATAAAGATGGATGAAAAATATTATAAGAAATCAAAATTTACACCTCTTGTCGAATTAGAAAGATAATGAGAAAATATAAATCTGAAGATTTAAACAATGCACTAAAAAAGATAGGCGTTAAAAAAAATGATTTAATTTTTGTTAATCCTGAAATTTATCGATTAGGATATTTGAACAATAATGAAAATAATAAAAATATCTATGAAGAATTTTTTAACAATATAATCAACCTGATTGGTAAGAACGGAACTATTTGCGTAAATACTTACACTTTTGACACTCTAAAGTATAATAAAAAGTTCTTATATGAAAGCTCAAAGTGTACCAGTGGAGGATTTTCTGAATTTATTTTAAAACAAAAAAAAGTAATTAGAAGTGATCACCCAGTTTTTTCAGTTGCAGCAATTGGTAAATATGCAAAAAATATTTGCAGCAATAATTCAAGTCACAATTTTGGATACAATTCTCCTTATCAAAAGTTTTATAATTTAAATGGAAAAGTTTTAAATATAGGAATGGATCCATGGAAAAGTCCATATAATCATGTTGCAGAATATATGATCGGCGTTCCATATTACTACAATAAGCTAACTGAAGTTAAATATTTTAAAAAAAAAAAACTGAAATATTATAAATTTTCATCGTTTGTAAGATATTTGGACTTTAATTTAATTTGGGATTATGAGAAATTAAAAAATAAATTAAGTAAAACTAAAATTGTAAAGAAAACTAAGTTGGGTGACGGATTTATTTATTCTGTAAATTCTCAGAAATATTTAAATTTATGTCTAGACATGTTAAGTAAAGATCAGTTTGCTTTAATAAAGAAAAATTACTTTTTAAAAAAAATTAAAAAAAACATATTTGAAAATATATCCTAAAAAAGAATGTTAAAAAAAAGTAAAGAAAATTGGATCAAAAAAATATTAATCAAAATAAATCCTGAAATTAAGAATCATTTAGACAAAAATATTAATTTTATAGATGATGGATATTTGGACTCTCTAATAATAATAAGATTACTTTATGAAATTGAAAAAAAAAATAAAAGAAAAATTAATCCCTCAAAATTAAAAAGAGAGCAATTTTCAAGCTTAGAAAATATATCAAAACTAATAAAATAAAATTTAAAATGAGAAAAGAAATTGTTGTAAGTATTGTTGTTCCAATTTTTGATTTCAGAGAAGTTTTATTAAAAAAATTTCTTAAAAATATGAACTTATTATTTAAAATAAACGACAATTTATCTCAAAATATTAAGCTTGAGCTTATAATCATTAACAATAAAAAAAAAAGTAGAATTAATTTTTTTTTAAAAAAGGTTTTTAATAATATTTATGATTTTAGATTGTTGAATTATACAAAAGAAGGAAATCCCGGGTTAGCAAGGAATTATGGATTAAGAAAATCTAAGGGAGAATATATTTTATTTTTAGATTTTGATGATAAAATTAATGAGATTAATTTTGTTAAAATCCTGAATAATATAGATAAAACTGAAGATCTGATAATATTAAGATATAAAATAAATGGTCAAAACAACAATCTTCATAATAAAATAAATTCAAAAAAAATAATTATTAAGGATTTTTTAAAAAGAGAATATGATGAGTCATCAAATTATTACCTATTAAAAAAAAAATTTTTAGTTAAAAATAACATATTATTTGATAAAGGATTTTATGAAGATAGATCTTTTATATTAAAGATTTTTTTTTATGCAAAAAAAATAAAAAGAACAAGAAATTTAAGCTACATCAAAGTAGATAGAAAGAAATCTATTACTAAAAATTTTTCTAAGAAACACGTAATTGATTTTGTTAATTCAAGTAAGAAAAAATATTCATTTGTAAATGATATAATGAAAAATTCTAAGTTTAATGTAGAAGATGAGTTACAATACGGTTTAAGAGGCGATTTTAATCATATTTTAAAAAAAATAGTAAAATATAAAAAAATTATTTATAGAAATTTTGTTAAAAAATGTTATTTTGAAATTCTTGATGTTAACTTTATTCCCAAAACATCAATAGATTATAAAATGAAAAAAATATTAATTAATGAGTAATTTTAAATATAAATCTTGTAAACAGTTAGAAAGCTCACTTTTTTTAGCTCCCGACGAATTAAGAAGTTGCTGTCAAAGATTTTTTTATAATGGTAAAATGAGGGGAGATGCGAGTCTTTTGAAGGTTAAAAAAGGTCAATCACCTACTCCAAAACAGATATTAGATGCGAGAGAGAAAATATTTGAAAGTATACAAAATGAAAAATCTGATAGTTGTACTGGGTGTCACCTTTTATATGAGAGGGACTCTAAACCTAACTTTGAATCTGGATTAGATCACTTGTCAGTTGAACAACACACATTTTGTAATTTAAGATGCAGCTATTGTAGTCCTATGTTTTATGGTGGAAAAAAACCTAATTATAATGTTTTAGATTTTGTAAAAACTTTGAGCAAAGAAGGCTATTTTAAAAATTTAAAACAAGTTGTTTGGGGTGGTGGTGAACCGACACTTGACAAATCTTTTGAATTATTGGTTAAAGAAATTAATTCTCACACAAGTCCTGAAATTTATCATAGAATTTTTACTAACTCAGTAAGATACAGTCAGTCACTTGCAAATTTTTTAAAAAAAGGACTTGTGAAAATTGTAACAAGCATTGATGCTGGCACCGAAGAAACATTTAAAAAAGTTAGAGGCAGAAGTAAATTTCATGAAGTTTTTCAGAATTTAGAAAAGTATTCTCAGATAAATTCTAATAAAATTACAATTAAATACATATTAACTGACGAAAATAAAAGTGAAAAAGAACTAAAAAGTTTTGTTAAAACTTGTATAAAATTTAACTTAGAGAATTGCGCTTTTCAAATAAGCATGGATTATAAATCTTCAGAAATAGAGTTAGATACTATCAAAAAAATATCCTATTTTATTGGTGAACTAAAGAAAAATCATATTAAAAAAATATTTTGTGATGATCATATAGCTAGAAGATTTAAGACGCTTAATCAAAATCAAAAAGATCAATTAGAAAAGTACATTGAACTAAAAAGAATAAAGAGTGTAATGATAACTAATCAGAGTATAAAAAGCATTAATATTTTTGGTATAGGAGAAATTGCAGAAAATATTATTTATAAAACTAAATTTTTAGATAACTTTGATAATGTTGATCTTTATGATTCTGATATAAAAAAAATAGGAACTAAAATAGATAAATACATAATTCAAAAACCAGAATACATTCATAATAATGAGGATAAAATTCTTATTTTAACAGCTGAAACTTACAATGATATTTATGAAAATCTGATTAATATGAAAGTAAATGAGAATAGATTTGTTTCAGGTCTTATAGTTTAATATTTTATTAATTTTTTTAATTTTTGTTTATCAATTTTTTGACTTGATGTTTTTGGAAATTTAGAAATCAATTTTATTTCATTTGGAAGCTGAAAAGTTGAAAGTTTTTTTAAGCAAACATTTCTAACTAAATTGTAAGTCAAAGACCTCTCTTTTTTAACAAATAAGATTATTTCAGTTGATGAGTTTTTTACAATTGAAATAACCGCAACCTCCTTGATGCTTTTATTTTTAAGTAATATTCCCTCAATGTCTTCTGGATAAATATTAATCCCTGATCTTTTAATGACATTTTTTTTCCTTCCTAAATAAAATAAATTTTCATTTTTATCCAAATATCCTATGTCTCCTGTTTTGAAGTATCCCTTATAAAAAGCATTTTTTGTTAAATCTTTTAATTTGAAATAGCCTTCAAATTTGCCAGGAGTTTTACATATTATTTCTCCAACTTTATTTTTTGGTAAATATTCTTCAGCATCTGATAAAATTTTTATAGAAATCTTTTTATCATATATTTTTCCCACAGATTTTGATTTTACTTTATTTTTTGTTAAATTAATATTTGTTATTGTTCCTACTTCAGCAGCACCATACATTTCAAATAAGTTAATTTTTTTATTAATAATTTTTTTCTTAGTACTTTCAAATAATTTTGATGAGGCTGAAACTAATCCTTTTTTTAAGTAAAAATTTTCAAATTTTTTACTTTGCAATACAAGTTCATCAATTTGAGATGGTACCAAAGCAGAAAAAGTAACATTATGTTTTTGAATATAATCAAAATAAAGATTTGGATTAAATTTTCTCATAATTATACATTTTGCACCTGTCAACAAAGGTAAAAATAGCAATCTCATACCTAAAGATGTGGCTATGGGACATGTAATTATAATAGTATCCGACTTGTCAATTTTGTATAATTTTTTGAAAAGTTTATATCGAGTAATTTTAGTTTTTTGAGAATAAATTAGAGGTTTTGGATCAGATGTTGATCCTGAAGTCATTGAAATTATATAATTTTTTTTTAAATCAATTTTTCTTAATTTATGATTATTTAAATAATTTTGTTTTAATTTAATTTTAGTTAATCTTATTTTATCAGTATTTATAAAAATTTTAATTTGTTTGAATTTATTAAAAATTTTAGAATAATTTACATTACCAATAATACAGTTAGCATCAGTAATTTTTAAAAATTTTTTTACTTGTTGAAAAGTATAACCAGTGCCTAGCGGTACTGAAGTAATATTTAGATAGGAAATAGTGAATAGACTTAATATATGAAAGAGTGTATTATTTTCAAAAATTAAGATTATATCATTTTTTTTTATCCCACTTTTTTTAAATAAGATAATCATTTTATGAACTAGTTTTAATAATTCATGATACGAGTATTTTTTTTCATCAATAACGATTGCTGTTTTAGTTGGATTTTTAAGCGTCTGCAGCTTTAGCAAATAAAATAAACTCATAATAGCAAGTATTATAAATAATAATAGAATATTTCTATTTAAATAATATAGCTTATAAAAATTATTTAATTTAATAAAGTAAATTATGAATTTAAGAATAATTCCTAAGCTTGATATAAAAAACGAGAACCTTGTAAAAGGAGTTAACCTTGAGGGCTTAAGATCATTAGGAAATCCAAAAAAATTTGCAGAGATATATTATCAGGAAGGAGCAGATGAGTTAATATATCATGATGTCGTTGCAAGCTTGTATGAAAGAAATAGTGCGCCAGAGTTGATTAAAAAAACTTCATCAAATATATTTCTTCCTATGTTAGTAGGAGGTGGAATAAATAATTTGAAAGAAGTTGAAAGAGTTTTGCGATCAGGTGCAGACCGAATATTTATTAACACAGCAGCGATAGATAACCATAAATTTATAGACGAAATCATTAAATTTTTTGGAGCCTCGACTCTTGTTGTGTCAATAGAGGTAATTAAAAAAAGAGAATTATTTTATTGCAGAAAAGATTTTGGTAGAGAGCAAACTAGCCTTGAATTATCTGATTGGTGCAAAAAAATTCAAGATAAAGGAGTTGCAGAAATAATGGTAACTTCAATAGATCAAGAGGGAACCGGCAAGGGTTTTGATTTAAATATTGTGAAAATATTAAAGAAGATAATTGATATACCATACATTTTAAACGGGGGATTTTCTGAACTCAAGCATTTTGGGGAAGTTCTTGATATAGATAAACCATCAGCTTTTGCTATTAGTTCTGTGTTTCATTATAACTATTTAAAAAAAATATCAGATAAAAAAAACTACAGCGATGGCAACTTTGTATTTTTAAATCAAAAATCCGGATATAATAATTTTAAACCATTATCTATTAGAAAAATTAAGAAATTTTTAAACAAAAAGTTTTCAGCACAATTTAAAGATTAATGAAAAGTAAAATTGCAATAATTGATTACGGAATGGGTAATACATTTAGTATTCAGTCTGCTTTAAAAAATGTAGGTTTAGAATCAGTTATTACATTTAAAGAAATGGAAATAATCAATTCTAAAGCAATAATTTTACCTGGTGTTGGTGCATTTCCTAAAGCAATGGAAAAAATTAAAAAAAAAAAAATAGATAAGATTATTTTACAAGCAAATAGAGATAATAAAATGATTATAGGTATTTGTTTGGGTATGCAATTATTGTTTGAAAAAAGTTATGAAAATGTGACAACTAAAGGACTAGGTCTTTTAAAAGGTAAGGTAGTTAATTTTAATAATGATAATAAGATAAAAAAGTTCAATGTAGGTTGGAATAAAATTAATTTGAATTTTAAAAATAAAGATCAAAATTTAAAAAAATTAGACAAAAAATATATGTATTTTATTCACTCTTATCAAGTTATAGTTAATGAAAAAAATATTGAAACATCTACCTCCAAATTTGATTCGGTTACGTTTACTTCATCTGTTAAAAAAAAAAATATTATAGGATATCAATTTCATCCTGAAAAAAGTTCTAAAAATGGTTTGCTAATTTATAAATCTATCAAAAAATTGTTTAGCAGTTAAAATATTTTATTTCTTAATATCCATGTTCCATTTTTTTTTTCCCACAAATGTGGTGACCTAAATTTGTCAACTAACTTATGAAAAAAACTTTTTTTAATATCTAGATATTCCAAAATCTCATCTAAATATCTATTTGGAATTTCTCCGTCAAACCTTGATACAAGCTTAATTCCCTCATCTCTAGTAATATGCTTATTTCTTATTTCCTGCGATGCATCATAACTTGCTCTACCTATTCCAAATTTAATGTATGATGTATAGTAATGTAGGTCATCTATTTTATCATCAATGCTATTATATTTACTGTAAGTGCCCTCTGACCTAAAAGGTCTTGCTTTAAAATTAGTATTTTCAACAGCGTAATAATATGCTTCTTGGGGAGTCCATTTAATAAAGTAACCTAAATAACAATATTTAATTTTTGTTTTTCCTAACTCATTGTCATCTAATGGTAAATAATTTTTTAAATCATTATAATTCAAATTATACTTGCTCATTAATTTTTTAATTGGTATTCCAGCTAAATAAAATTTGTTCTTGTTAGAATTAATCCAGTACTTTTGGTCTCTAATTGCTGAAAATTCTGAAATTGGATTATTATACTCCGCATCACTTTCTCCATAAAATACCAGAGGAATTTTAAATTTAGCAGCCATTCTTGCTCCAATATTTTTTTGACCTAAAATAAAAGTTTGAAAAGGATGTAATAAATTTTCAATTGACAATTTTGTTAAGAGTTTTTGAACTTTACCATTAGGTTTTACTGCAATATTGTCAAAACCTCCTATTTCTATCCAATTTTTAAAATTTTGATATCCATAGTCAGTGTAAAGAATTGGTGGCCAAGTTACAGTAAGTGGATGCATTCCATATTTGTATTTTAATAAATGTGCAGCATAAACACTATCTTTGCCCCCACTGCCAGGAACAATACAGTCATAATCCCCATCTTTACTTCTATGCTTATCTAATAATTTTAATAATTCTATCTCTCTTTTTTGCCAATTAATTTTTTGCTTAGATTGATTTACTTTGCAAGGTGAACAAGTAAATTTATTTTCCTTATCAAAACTCAATTCTAAATATTTAGCTCCATCGCGATTAGGTTTGTGAAGAAATTCTGGAATAGAAGAAGGTACCTGATTAGAGAGTACACAAGTTTCACAAAAGGTTACTTTTTTTGGGAGTTTATAAAAATTTTTCATTATGTCTTATTATTAAATTTTAATGAGTTTATTAAACATTAATATAGTTTTTTAAAGTATTAATTTAATTTACTTAAGTTTAATCTTATAAATATTTATTGTAAATTTATGATTACTCTTCATTATTTATTGTGCAGAATTTTAATATAGTATTTGATGCTTGATTATTTATAACTATAATTTAAGTATTTATGAGATTTATTTATAATTGTAAAATACCAATTAATAAAAGCAATAAGTTTGTAGAAAACTTTTTTATTAAAAAAGGTTTAAAATTACTAGTTGATTTGTCAAAAAAGAAAAAAAATTCAGTAAATCAAATGCTGATAAATGAACCATATATTCCCGAATTAGATGATCTTTATAATTTATATCAATATATTTTAATTAATAAAAGGACAACAATACTTGAATTTGGCTCTGGTTGGTCAACTCTTATTTTTAGTCTAGCACTAAAAGAGTTGGCCGATAAGTTTAATAATGAAATTAAATTACTAAGAAGAAATAATCCATTTGAATTATTTGTCATAGAAAATGAAAAAAAATATCTTAATATTACAAAAAATAGAATTGTTAAATTTAATAAATATTTAAATATAAAATATCCAATTAAGGTTAATTACCGCTTATCTGAAGTTGAGATGACAACTTTTAATAATAGAATTTGTACTCAATATAAAGAATTACCATTATGTAATCCTGATTTTATCTATTTAGATGGACCTGATCAATTTAAAGTAAAAAAAGATATAAACGGTATTAGTACAAGGCACAAAGATATGATGCCAATGGTATCCGATATTTTAAAATTTGAGTACTTTTATACACCTGGAACTATTATAGTTTGTGATGGAAGAACAGCAAATGCTAGATTTTTGAAGCATCATTTTAAAAGGAAATGGAAATATTTTGATGATCAAAAAAACGACCAACATATTTTTTGGCTAGCTGAGCCAACATTAGGAAAATATAATAACCTACAACTTAAATTTTATAATAATAAATTATGAAGATAATAAAATTATTCTAAAATTAAAATCAAAGAATAAAGCTATTAGTTAATGTATCGGATTATTAAGAATATAATCTTTTATATAATTTTCAATTTTTTTGATTATTTTATTATTTTTTTCATTTTTTATTATAAAATCATAATATTTTGTAGAGTCATTTAGAAGTATGTTATCTTCATTTGATTTATTATTTAAGTTTTTTACTAACCATTTTGTATTTAATTTGTTTCTTAAATAAGAATCCTCAAAATAAAAATAATTCATGAAATGAAATTCATATAAATCATTTAAATTTATATCTAATTTTAACTTATCAATATTATTAACAAATGACTTGTATTGTTTTTTAGATTTTGGGTGTATACAAAAATTATAGTCTATATGAGGATTGTCACCACAATTTATAACTTTTATACCATAATATGGTAACTCATTTGCAACTGTACCATGGCATGTTATTGCAGATTTTAAGCCATTACTAACCAACTCCAAATAAGATGTTTTACCATCTATAATAATAAAATTTTTATAATTTTTGATTTTTGAATAAATAATTTTATATGCCTTATCATCAGCACTTGCTTCAATTTTAATGGGATGAAATTTTATATAACAATTTATTCTTTTTTTTTTTAAAATATCAATTGTGTCTATTACCCATTCTAAATAATCATTATAATATAATGATCTATATTTATGCGGTGAGTCGAAAAAGTTATGAAGAACAATCACACATTGATAAGAATCTTTATGAAATAATTGATTTTGACTTTTTCTTTTTGGTTTAAAAAAAGGATTTTTATTTAAATAATATATTCCATGTTTATTCTTAGCTAATACTCGAGAATGTAAAATTTTTTTTCCTATTTTAAGTGCCTTATTTCTACTTGAAATTGTACTAAATTGTTTCTTGAATATTGATCTAAATTTTTGATAAGAATTTTTATTTGATCTTATTTGAGGATCATAGCTAGATAATTTAAAATTTACCATTCCACGGCCCAAATTGTACAGTATTAACACTTTGATTTTTTTTGAGAAACAAATTCTGGTTATGATTCCATATTGGTTGTAAACACAATCTGAAGCAATTAAATATCTAACTTTATTATTTTTAAGATATTCCTCAATAAGCATAAATATTTGATGTGCCTCTATAAATTTTTCTTTAAGTTTTGGATCAAGAAAATCAAAAGTTGGTAGTTGATATGTTCTGACAACAGAATCATAAATCAAATCTCCTAATAAAATATTTTTAAATTTGTACTTAATTAATTGCTCTTTAGATTTTATCTTAGAAAAATAACTATCAATTTTTTCAAGTTCGTTTTTAATTAGCTTTTTACCTATATTTGTTAATCCCAATTCTGATCCAAATGACTGATAAATTTTCGTTAAAGGTTTTTTAAAAAATAAATGTTTACTAAAAATTCCTTTATACAAAGGAAAATAAAAATGTTTGATTTGTAAATTATTTTTATTGCTTAAATAACTTGCTAGTATTGACCAGAAAAAAACAAATGGCTTCCAATCAAAAAAATCTAATAAAATAATTCCATTGTAATTATTATTTTTGCTGGTTTTTAAAATTTTAGACTTGTTAAATTTGATATATTTTTTTGTATGATGGTCTAATAAAAAATTATACTTTATGGATATAAATTTTTTTATAATTTTTTTTAATTTTACAAACATTTCTTGAGAAAAATATCATATGATCCTAACTTTTAATATATTTTTTAAAATTAATAAAATTTTTTTTTTGGTTATTTAAAATTTTGATATCATTCAAGCTATCTATATCTAATTTTTCGTCTGTTTTTAATCCATAAATTTTTTTGCCACTTACAAGACCTTTATTTAACACCCTTGTTTTAAATAAATCATAAACAGCGTTCTGATAATAAAATTTTTTTAGCTCTTGACGTGGAGCATTATATGGTTCTTTAAATTTACTATCGTTTTTAATTACTGGTTTCAAATAATTATTTTTGTTTATTAACCATGATTTATATATAGTTTTATTCATTTCAGATACTGATCTTACAGAGTCTACTTTCTTTTTTTTTATGAGTATGTTTAATGCTTTTTTTAATGTTCTAATTTTTCTTAATGGAGAAGTGGGTCTTAAAATTACAACAAAGTCTGGTGAGTAATTTTCATGTTTTTTTAAATATCTTAGTTCAAATTTGATAAAATCAATATCTAACGAGTCATCTTTAGAAATTTTTTTTGGCCTTAATGGTGTTGAAAAAATTCCATATTTTTTTGCTATATTTTTGTATTTTATTGAATCTGTGGAGACAATTATTTTATTAATGAAATTACATTGTTGAGCAAAGTATATTGAGTAATAAATTAAAGGCTTCCCAAATACTTTTATTATATTTTTGTTTTTAATCTCTTTGGATTCTTGCCTGCAAGGAATAATGGCTAAAATATTTTTTTTCACAATTTTATTTTAAGGAAATAAAACTTTTTCTATTATTGTTATTTGTTATTTTTTTATCTAAATAAAATGAGTCTTTACTGTTGCTTCTTGTGCTCAATTCCTCAATCACTGCACCATCTTTTGATAATCCTTTAAAACTATGAATCTCTCCTGGATATATCGTTACAATGTCTCCTGTATTTAAAATTTTAACATTTTTTTTATTATTTTTATTTATTACTAGCTTAACTCTTCCATATAAAATAAAAAAAGTTTCTTGTTTAATCTTATGAAATTGTGGTGGATGATTTTGATTTTTAAAAATAAATAATAGTTTCTTACAATATCTTGAGTTTAAAATTGTAATCATGCACAATCCATACTTTTCG
>CACHUN010000002.1:27500-272648 GCA_902583075.1 uncultured Pelagibacteraceae bacterium
TGAGGACTTGACGTCATCCCCACCTTCCTCCAGCTTATCACTGGCAGTTCTTTCAGAGTGCCCAACTAAATGATGGCAACTAAAAGTGAGGGTTGCGCTCGTTGCGGGACTTAACCCAACATCTCACGACACGAGCTGACGACAGCCATGCAGCACCTGTGTTTCGTCCGGCCGAACCGAAAACTCTAATCTCTTAGAGTCGCGACGAACATGTCAAGTGTTGGTAAGGTTCTGCGCGTATCTTCGAATTAAACCACATGCTCCACTACTTGTGCGGGTCCCCGTCAATTCATTTGAGTTTTAACCTTGCGGTCGTACTCCCCAGGCGGTGTGTTTAATGCTTTCGCTGCGACACTGAAAATAAATTTCCAACGTCTAACACACATCGTTTACGGCATGGACTACGAGGGTATCTAATCCTCTTCGCTACCCATGCTTTCGTTCCTCAGCGTCAGTAATGATCCAGAAAGCTGCCTTCGCAATTGGTATTCTTTCTAATATCTACGAATTTCACCTCTACACTAGAAATTCTGCTTTCCTCTATCAAACTCTAGCTAAAAAGTTTTGATGGCAGTTCCAGAGTTAAGCTCTGGGATTTCACCACCAACTTTTTTAACCACCTACGAACTCTTTAAGCCCAGTAATTCCGAACTACGCTAGGTCCCTTCGTATTACCGCGGCTGCTGGCACGAAGTTAGCCGGACCTTCTTATTCGGGTACAGTCATTTTCTTCCCCGACGAAAGAGCTTTACAACCCAAAGGCCTTCTTCACTCACGCGGCATCGCTGCATCAGAGTTTCCTCCATTGTGCAATATTCCCTACTGCTGCCTCCCGTAGGAGTTTGGGCCGTGTCTCAGTCCCAATGTGGCTGATCATCCTCTCAGATCAGCTATAGATCAAAGTCTTGGTAGGCCATTACCCCACCAACAAACTAATCAAGTGCAGGCTCATCCTTCGGCGCATAAAGCTTTCTCCGTAAAGACTTATGAGGTATTAGCACAAGTTTCCTCGTGTTATTCCTCACCAAAGGGAAGATACCTACATGTTACTCACCCGTCTGCCACTAAGTATTGCTACTTCGTTCGACTTGCATGTATAAGGCGTGCCGCCAGCGTACGTTCTGAGCCATGATCAAACTCTCAAGTTTAAAAACGGCGCACACTAGCTTCTATACAAATACTAAGAATAATATTTGTATAATGTTGAAGTGTGTACGACAAATTTTGGTAACCTTAACCGTCCACACTTCTCTTCTTAAAATATTAACAATTTAAATAGCTAATTGGACTATAAAGCCCAATAAATAACATTTTTTATATGTCGAGTGTGACGCTTATATTGGAAATAATTTATAAATCAAGTTTTTAGATAAACAAAAAATGTGTTAAAAAGTCATATAAATCAACATTTTTAATCTATCGAAAAAATTGTGTTAACTAAATTTAAAAGGAAATTAAAATCACTTTCACAAATTTTATGGTTAATTTTACTAATTATAATAATAATTTTTGTAATAAATTTTCAACAAACGAATAAAAATTCTCAATATGGGAGCTTGAAAAAAACCCTTAACAACGTTTTTTTAAAAAAAACATTTCAAAAAATAACTTCTGAGTTAGAAGATAGATATGCAGAATTTGAGTATATTGTAAGAGAAGGTGACAGTTACGAAAGTATAATTTATGGAATTCAAATTCCAGAGAAAGAGAAAAAATTATTTCTTCAAACAATAAAAAAAAATAAAAAAATAAAAATATTAAGACCTAATCAAAAGATTTTTTTTAGAATCGATAAAAAAAGTAATTCTAAAATAGAAAAATTTAAAATCGAGATTAACAAAAAAAAAGAAATATACTATTTAAGAGACTATGAAAAAAATATTTTTATTTCAAAAATATTAGAAAAAGAGCTTACCAAAGTTATTGCTTACAAAGAAAGTATAATTACAAACAGTCTTTATCAATCTGCTTTAAGTCTAAAAATCCAACCAAATATTATTATTGAATTTGCTAGACTATATGGTTTTCAAGTAGATTTTCAAAGAGATATTTGGAAAAATGACAGTTTTCAAATTATATATGAAGAATTCTTAAACAAAGATGGAAATGTGATTGAAACTGGCAATATAATATTTGCTAATTTAAATTTACAGAATCAAGATCTTAAACTTTATAGACATGAGTATGAAAAAAATAAAATTGATTATTTCGATGAGAATGGGAAAAGTATGAGAAAAACATTAATGAAAACTCCAATAAATGGAGCTAGATTATCATCTTCATTTGGAAAAAGAAAACATCCTATTTTAGGTTTTACAAAAATGCATACTGGAACTGATTTTGCTGCACCTACTGGCACACCTATACTTGCATCAGGAGATGGTTTAGTGATCAGAGCTCAGTGGTGTGGAGGTGGAGGCAATTGTGTGAAAATAAAACACAATAGAGTTTATCAAACTGTTTATGCACATATGTCAAAATTTGGCAGAGGAATAAAGAAAGGTGCTCGTGTTAAGCAAGGGCAAATAATTGGTTATGTTGGTTCAACAGGTCTTTCTACCGGTCCACACTTACATTATGAGGTTATTGAAAATGGAAGAAAAATAAATTCTCAAAAACTTAAGCTTCCTTCTGGGAAAATATTAAAGGGCGATCAACGTAAAGTATTTGAAGTAAACAAAATTAAGATTGACGTTCTAAAATCTGATCTAATATCTAAAATGTAATTTATTTTGTCGTTGTTTTTTCTGCTTCTTTATTTTCAGTCTCAACTTTTATTTGATCACTAGTATTATAATCCAAAGTTTTTTCATTATGGTTTCTCAGATTTTCTTGATATATAAGAATTCTAGAAAAGTGCTCTGAATGCTGCAAGTAGTTTTCAGACAAAATTTTATCGCCATTTGATAGAGCTTCTCTGGCAAGATCATTATATTTCTCAACGAGTTTTGCTGCATTTTGATTATTTTTTCCTGGATGTCTTCTTTTAAAAGAGGATCCATTACTAAAATCACCATTGGGTTTATGTCCATTTCCGTTTCTTCTAAAAGCCCTATCTCCATTTGGTTTAAACCGACTTCTTCTATTACTATTTTTAAAATTATTCATTATTGTAGTTTAGTACTTACTATACATCTGTCTTTTCCTGACAAATCTTTAGATACTTGATTAATGTAGTAACCATTTGCATATAGTATTTTTAAACATTGATTTTTTTGTCTATGTCCAATCTCAAGTATTAATTTTCCGTTTATTTTTAACAATTTCTTACTTTTTATTATTACTTTTTTTAAATCTCTAAATCCATCAAAACCTCCAGATAAAGCAAGCATAGGTTCATGTAATTTGATATCATCATCTAATCTGTTTAAATCAATACAATTAATATATGGAGGATTAGATATAATTAAATCATAGTTATAAGATTTATATTTGTCAATATCGATATTAATAAAATTAATTTTATTTTCCAATTGATGTAATTTTGCATTAGTTTTTGCAACATTTATTGCATTTTTAGATATATCTATTGCTGTTGCATTACATTTTGGTCTCTCTTTTAATATAGAAACTACAATACAACCTGATCCTGTCCCGACATCTAAAATTTTTTTTGAGTTCTCTTTTGGTAAATATTTCAAAGTTTCCTCAATAACTATTTCCGTATCTGGCCTAGGAATTAAAACTGATTTATTTGTTAAGAACTTATGTTTCCAAAAATATTTATAACCAAGAATATATGCCATTGGCTCTTTTTCATATCTTCTAAACAAATATTTATTAAATTTTGTGATATCTTTATTTTTTAATTTATTATTAGTGTTTAATAATATTTCTTCTCTTTTTTTATTTGTTATTTTTGATAAAATTAATTCAGTATCCAGATATGGGTTTTCTATTTTATTTTTCTTTAAAAAATTAACCCCTTTTTTTAAAATTTCGTTGTAAATCATTTTTATATGCTACTAAGTTCATTTTCTTGAGCTTGAATAACCAAATTTTCTATCATCTCATCAAATATTTCACCTTCCATAAACTCAGACAATTTATGCAAAGTTAAATTAATTCTATGATCTGTTACTCTTCCTTGAGGAAAATTATATGTTCTAATTCTTTCTGATCTATCTCCAGTACCTATTTTGCTTTTTCTGTCTTTAGATCTTTCTTCGTCTCTTCTTTGTCTTTCTAATTCGTAAATTCTTGATCTAAGAATTTTTAAACCTTTTTCTTTATTCCTTATTTGTGATTTTTCATCTTGCTGACTAACAACTATCCCTGTTGGAATATGAGTAATCCTCACCGCAGAGTCTGTTGTGTTTACACTTTGACCTCCAGGACCACTACTTCTAAATACATCAATTCTTAAATCTTTTTCTTCTATTTTAACATCAACCTCTTCAGCTTCTGGCATTACTGCAACTGTAGCAGCAGATGTATGAACCCTTCCTTGTGTTTCAGTATCAGGAACTCTTTGAACTCTATGAACGCCACTTTCATATTTTAACGAGGAATAAATATTTTTACCTTTTATTGATGCAATAACCTCTTTTAATCCACCAGCATCACTTTTAGAAATAGATATGACCTCCATTAACCATTTTTTTTTGTGACTTACCTTTTCATACATCTTAAACAAATCAGATGCGAATAAACTAGCCTCTAATCCTCCTGTTCCAGCTCTTATTTCTATCATTGCATTTTTTGTATCTGCCTCATCCTTAGGTAGTAAAAATAACTTTATTTTTTTTTCATCATTTTTATTATTTTTTATAAGTTTATTTAACTCACTTGTAGCTAAATCCTTCATCTCTTTATCTGTATTATTATCATTAATTAAGTTTTCCAATTCACCTTTATTTTTCTGAAAATTAAAATAGGAAACTGCTTCTTTAATAATATCACTTAGATCGGAGTATTCTTTTGACTTCTCTGCAAAAGATTTTTTATCAATTTCTTGTAAGGATAGTTCTTTTTCCAATTCCGAATGTTTTGCTATTAACTCTTGAACTTTTGATAAAGGTACCATTATTTGGCTTTTTCAATTTCTTCGGCTTTTGCTTCGACCAATCTTACCACTTTAGAAATCATCTCATCACTTGTAATTTTTTCAGACTCAATTCCATTTAAATAAAGCATGTTATTACCTCTTCCACCCCCCGTAACACCTATATCTGTTTGTGCTGCCTCACCAGGTCCATTCACCACGCATCCTATTATAGATAAAGAAATAGGAGTTTTTATATGGGATAGTCTATCTTCCAACTTTTTAACAGTTTCAATAACATTAAAACCTTGTCTAGCACAAGATGGGCAAGAAATAATTTTTACGCCTCTATTTCGTAAATTAAGTGATTTAAGTATTTCATTTCCTACTTTTATCTCCTCTACTGGATCGTCAGATAATGAAACTCTTAAAGTATCTCCAATACCACTCATAAGAAGTGATCCAAAACCAATAGAAGATTTTATACTACCAGGTAAAAATGTTCCTGCCTCTGTGATACCTAGATGTAGTGGATAATCAGTAACTTTAGAAAGTTGTCTATAAGCTTCAATAGACAAGAATACATCAGAAGATTTGACACTCACTTTAAATTCATAAAAGTCAAAGTCTTCAACAATACTAATATTTCTTAATGCACTCTCTACTAAAGCTTCTGGACAAGGCTCTTTATACTTTTCTAATAAGTCTTTTTCTAAAGATCCAGCATTAACACCAATTCTAATTGAACAATTGTTATTTTTTGCAGCAGAAATTACTTCTTTAATTTTTTTTTTATCTCCAATATTTCCAGGATTTATTCTAAGACAAGCAGCTCCACTCTCTGCTGCCTCTATAGCTCTTTTGTAGTGAAAATGTATATCAGCAACTATTGGTATAGTAGTATTTTTTATAATATATTTAAGAGCCTTGGTAGAGTCTACGTCTGGACATGATACTCTTACAATATCGGCTCCCGCTTCTTCAATTTGTTCAATTTGTTTTACAGTTTCTTTAACATCTTTAGTTAATGTATTAGTCATTGATTGGACAGAAATTGGATTATCTCCTCCAACTTTTACATAACCAACATTAATTTCTTTTGTTTTTCTTCTTTTTATTTCCCTAAATGGTCTAATGTTCATAAATTATTTATTTAATTTAAATTCTTTGTGAAGAGAAGATATAGCCTTTTGTAAGTTCTTTTTATCTATCAACACAGAAATTTTTATTTCCGAAGTAGATATTACTTGAATGTTAATTTTTTGCTTAGCAAGCGACTGAAACATTCTATAAGTGACCCCTGGAGTAGTAACCATTCCAACTCCTATAATTGAGACTTTTGAAACATTCTTATCAAATATTAAATCTCTAAAATTTATTTTTTTATTTTGCAAAACAATTTTTTTTGTTTTGCTTAAATCATCTGATTTTATGGTAAAAGTTAAATCGGTTTCTTTTCCATTGGCAGAAATATTTTGCACTACCATATCAACATTTATAGAATTTTCAGATAAAGGTTTAAAAATTGATGCTGCAATACCCGGCTTGTCTTTTACACCTAAAAGAGTAACTTTGGCATCATTAGTGGTGTTTGAGATACCAGTTATAATTTTATTATTAATTATTTTTTTCCTTTTTGTTATTAGAGTGCCTTCATTATCTGTAAAAGAAGATCTCACCTCTACATCTACCCTATTCAATCTTGCATCTTGAATTGAGTGAGGTTGCATAACTTTAGCACCAAGGGAGGCCATTTCTAGCATTTCCTCATAAGAAATAACTTTTATTTTTTTAGCTGACTTAAGCTTATTTGGATCCGTGGAATAAACACCTTCCACATCTGTGTATATTACACATTTTTCGGCATTAAAAAACTTTGCAAACATTATTGCGCTTGCGTCTGTACCACCCCTACCAATTGTGGTTATTCTATTTTGGTTATTAATACCTTGAAATCCGGTAATTATGGGGATCCCTCCTTTTTTTAAATAACTCACTATTTGACTTTTGTTAATTTTATTAATTCTTGAAAATTTATGTTTTCCCTCTGTGTTGATTGGGATTTGCCATGACATCCAAGATCTAGAATTGAAGCCTTTATTAATCAATTCTCCCGAAATTAGCGCACATGATACTTGTTCTCCAGATGAAACTAAAACATCATATTCGGGATCTGAAAAATTCTTGCTAATTTTTTTAGATAAATTGATTAAATTATTTGTCACACCACTCATTGCAGAAGAAAGTACAATTACATTGTATTTTTTTTTATATTTTGCAATAATCTTTGCAACATTTTTAATTCTATCAGTTGTACCAACTGACGTGCCTCCAAATTTTAATACGATTATTTTCATTGATAAATTTTTTTAATATAAATTAAAATATATTGATAAAATACATCTTGATTGTAATGTCAATAAACAATGAAAAATAACACAATAAATAAAAAAGAAATAGAAAAATTTTCAAAAATAGCCGAGGAATGGTGGGATCCTTATGGAAAATTTAAGCCATTACATAAATTCAACCCTATTAGAATAAAATACATAAGAGATACAATTTTATCAGAGTTTAAAATTAAAAAAGAACATGAACCCTTTAAAGGCTTAAGTGTTTTAGATATTGGATGTGGTGGTGGATTACTGTCAGAACCTATGGCTAGACTTGGAGCAGATGTTGTTGGTATAGATGCTTCTTTTAAAAATATACAAGTGGCTAAGTATCATTTAAAAAAAAGTAATCTAAAAATTAAATATTATAATTCCTCTCCAGAAAATTTAAAAATTAAGAAAAGATTTGATGTTATATTGAACATGGAAATTGTGGAACATGTTGAAGATGTTGATTTTTTCATTAAAGAAAGTTCAAAGTTTTTAAAAAAATCAGGTGTGATGTTCGTCGCTACCCTAAACAAAACACTCAAATCATATTTATTTGCGATTGTGGGAGCTGAGTATATTTTAAAATGGCTTCCAATAGGTACTCACGATTGGGAGAAATTTGTTAAACCGGAGTATTTAACAGATATTTGTAAAAAAAATTCTTTAAAATTAAAAAAAATTGATGGAATAACTTATAACCCTATCTTAAATAAATGGACAGTTACATCTGACAAATCTGTAAATTATATTTCGGAATTCAAAAAAGTTTAATTTTTATCGTCGTCAATCCAGGGTATAATATCAGTTTCTATTCCTTCTTCTCTTAATTCCTTAACATCTTTGAGTGAAGCACTACCATAAATACCTTTTTTTGGTTTTTTTTTGTCATAATGAATTGATCTTGCTTTATAGGTAAAATTTTCTCCCACATACTCAAAATTATCTTTTACAAATTTTTTGTAATCGGAAAGTTTCTTTCGAACCTCTTTATATTTTTTAATTTCTTTTAAATTTTCTTTTTTCTTGGTATTTAATAAATTTGGGGACATTAATGACTTTTCAATATTTATTGACTCGCAGGATTGGCAATTTAAAAGTTTTAATTTTAGCAATCTATCATATTCGTCAGAAGTACTAAACCAGCTTTCAAATTCTTGCTCACAATCTTTACATTGTAATAAATACTTAATCATACTTGTTATCTAAATAGTAACCTATAAAATTTCAATATAGCTAAGTCCTATAATCAGCATTAATTTCTATATATTTTTTTGTTAAATCCATAGTATAAGATTTAAATTTTTTAATTCCCTGACCAATATCAATTTTTATTTCTATTGATTTGCCTTTCATATATTCCATAACTTTTTCCTCATCATAAGATTTGTACAAAGATCCTTTGTGATAAATTTTATATGGCCCAAAAGAAATAGATAATTTTTGTTCATTAATTTTTGAGTCACTGTTCCCGATTGCCATGGCTACTCTCCCCCAGTTTGGATCTTCTCCAGCAATTGCTGTCTTTACTAACAATGAGTTTGCTATTTTAAAAGATATATTTTTTGCATCTTTTTCAGTTCTGCAATTTATACAATTTATAGAAATAAATTTAGAAGCTCCCTCTCCATCAGAAACAATTTGCTTTGCTAAATTCAATAAAACGTCATGAACTGCCTTGTTAAAATTTTTCAGTTTACTATCACTATATTTTTTAATTTCTGAATGATTAACTTTACTTGTTGAAAATATAGAAACCATATCATTTGTACTTGTGTCACCATCACATGAAATTGCATTGAATGTTGTCTTTATATTATTTTTTAAGACATCATTTAAAACTGACGAGGATAAAGTTGCATCAGTAAATATATAACCCAATGTAGTTGCCATATTTGGATAAATCATGCCTGAGCCTTTTGCAATTCCATAAATTTTAATTGTTGATGAACCAATTTTTGCTTCGGCCATTGATAGCTTGGGTTTTAAATCTGTTGTAATTATGCCCATTGCAGCTTTCATCCAGATCAATTTATTTTGTGTATATTTTATTTTCTCAACTAATTCTGTCAATGAAGTTTTAATTTTTTCTAAAGGAAATTTCTCTCCGATAGTACCTGTGCATCCGAAAAGTATTTCTTTTGAAGAAATTTGTTTTGGAGCATCCTCATCTCTTTTTTGTAACTCAGTTAATTTTGAGGATAAGTCTAAAGAAATTTTCTTCAATGCATCATAGCCTTCTGGCCCTGTTAATGCATTGGCATTTCTAGTGTTGACTAATAGTGCAAATATTTTTTTTGCTTTAATTTTTTTATTCCATTTTAGATTTTCTGATATTAACTTTGATTGGGTATATACAGATGCATAATTTGCACCGTCTCTAAAATAAAATAAAACTAATTCATCTCTCTTAAATTTATATAAGCCAGCACTTACTGCAGAAATTGAAACTCCATCAATATGATCTAAATCCTGAAAATCAACAATTTTAGAGCTTTGGCTGCTGGTATTTATAAAATTGTCTATGTTAAATTTCATGATATTTAAAATAATAAATTAATTACTATATATTTCTAATATTTAATTTTATATCAAAATGTTCAACCCACTTAATATATTTTCAAAGCTAATTAAAAGCGGAAATGAAAAGGAACTAGGCCGAATTCAACAAATAGTCAATAAAGTTAATATTTTAGAAAAAGATTTAGAAAATTTATCTGATGAAATGTTCCCAAAAAAAACTGAGCAATTAATTGAAGATATTAAAAATGGTAAAAGTTTAAACGACGTATTGCCTGAAGCTTTCTCAATGGTTAGGGAGGCATCTAAAAGAATTAGAAATGAACGACACTTTGATGTTCAACTAATTGGTGGTGTTGTAATCCATGAGAATAAAATTGCAGAAATGAAAACTGGAGAAGGTAAAACATTAACCATAGCTCTTGCAGCTTTCCTTAATGCTCTAGAAAAAAAAGGTGTCCATATTGTAACTGTAAATGATTATTTGGCTAAGAGAGATAGCGAGAATATGGGTAAGATTTATGAGTTTTTAGGTTTAACTTGTGGATATATTAATACTGGGCAAGATGACTTAGAGAGAAAAGAAAATTATTCCAAAGATATAACTTATTCTACTAATAGTGAATTAGGCTTCGATTATTTAAGAGATAATATGAAATTTTCGAAAGAGACCATGGTTCAAAGAGAACATAATTATGCGATTGTTGATGAAATTGACTCTTGTTTAATTGATGAGGCTAGAACACCTCTAATAATTTCAGGTGCGACAGAAGATAAAACTAATCAATACATAGCTGTTGATAAACTTGTGAAAAATTTAAAAGAAGATGACTTTGAAATAGATGAAAAAGATAGAAATATTTTATTAACTAATAAAGGTGTGGATAATGTTGAAAATATATTTTCTAATGCTGGTATACTTAAAAATAAAAATTTTTATGATCCAGAAAACCTTCATATTGTTCATTTAGTTAATCAAGCTTTACGTGCAATCCACCTTTTTCAGAGTGGTAGAGATTACATTGTAAAAGATGGGCAAATAATAATAATTGATGAGCAAACAGGTAGACAGTTGCCAGGAAGAAGGTTTGGTGATGGCCTTCATCAAAGTCTAGAGGCAAAAGAAAATTTAACAATTAATGCTGAAAATCAAACTTTAGCATCAATTACCTATCAAAATTTCTTTAAACTTTACAAAAAAATAGCCGGATGCACTGGTACAGCCTTAACAGAGTCAGAGGAGTTTTTTGAAATTTATAATCTACCAGTAGTGTCAATACCTACTAATAAAAAGATGATAAGAAAAGATTCGAATGATCAAATATTTAGAACTAGTAATGAAAAAGACGAGGCAATAATTAGTAAGATTATTGAATGTAACACAAAAGGTCAGCCATTGTTAGTTTTCACTTCAAGTATAAATAAGTCTGAACACTTCTCAAAACTATTAGATAAAAAAAATATAAAACACACAGTTTTAAATGCGAAAAATCACCAAAGAGAAGCTGAAATTATTGCAGACGCTGGGAAGAGAAACTCAATAATTATTACTACGAGTATTTCAGGAAGAGGTGTTGATATCAAATTGGGAGGTCAAGATGAAAGTGATAAAGCTGAGATAAAAAAATTAGGAGGATTGTTTGTTATTGGTACAGAAAGAATGGAAAGTAGGAGAGTAGATAATCAAGCTAGAGGAAGATCTGGCAGACAAGGCGATGAAGGTAGTTCTATATTCTATGTAAGTTTAGAGGACGATTTGATGAGAATATTTGGGTCTGAGTCTATGAATAATATACTTGAAAAACTTGGACTTAAAGATGGAGAAAGTATAGACCATCCTTGGATAAATAAAGCCTTAGAAAGAGCACAACAAAAAGTTGAGGCAAGAAATTTTGATATTAGAAAAACTCTTTTGAAGTTTGACAATGTTTTAAATGATCAAAGGCAAGTAATATTTTCTCAAAGAAATGAAGTAATAGAAAATAAAGACTCAAAGCAATATTCTGAAAATTTTCTAGATGAAATTATTGATGATTTGAAACTTAAGAAAACAAAAAAATTAGCCAATGCAGGATCAAATGAAATCAATATGCAATTAAAATCTTTATTTGGAAAATCATTTGAAGAAAGTGAAATTAATGAATTAGTTAATCTTGAAAATAAGGCTTTTGAAGAAAAAATAAAAAATAAGTTTAAAAGCTCAAGAGAAGAAAGAATAAAAATGTTAAATGAAGAGCAATATAACGAAATAGAAAAAAGAATTTTTTTACAACTAATTGATCAAAACTGGAAATTACATATTCAATATTTAGAACAATTAAGACAAGTCATTGGTTTAAGATCTTATGGACAAAGAGATCCTTTAGTAGAATATAAGAAAGAAGCATTTACACTTTTTGAAAATTTATTAAGTAAACTTAAGTATGATTTAATTACAATTTTGTTTAATTTAAAACTCATAGAAAATAGCCAAGAAGAACCAAGCAATGAAAATTTAAGTAAAAAATTTGACGAGCTTTCAACAAAAAAGATTGGAAGGAATGAACCCTGCCCTTGTAAATCTGGAAAGAAATATAAACATTGCCACGGAGCTTTATAAAAGAATACTTAAAAGTAAAATTAATAAAGCTATTGCAGAGACACCATAATAAATTTTAGAATTCTTCTTAAAGTTTTGATTAATATTTTCAAATACACTTGCCTTCATAGATAGATCATTTCCATCTTCTGATTGTGTTGTAAATCCTTTGTTTCTTCCAATAGACAAAAATTTATTTTTTCTATGAGTAAGAATTTCATTTTTATCCATTTTCTCAAAAAAATCTAAATTTTTCTTTAATGATTCTCTTACATTATCCAATATTAGATCTTTATCACGATGAGCACCTCCAACTGGCTCTGGAATTATTTCATCAATAATATTCAATTTTAAAAGATCACTGGATGACATTTTCATTGCAGTTGCAGCTTCTAAAGTTTTTTTTGGGTCTCTCCATAAAATAGTGGCACATCCTTCCGGGGAAATTACAGAGTATATTGCGTTTTGAAGCATAATTACTTTATTAGATGATGCTAAAGCTATTGCTCCTCCAGATCCACCCTCTCCAATTATTATCGCAATGGTAGGTACTGTTAACTTCATAGAGCATTCAATAGATTTTGCTATTGCTTCAGCTTGACCTCTTTCCTCTGCACCAACTCCTGGGTATGCTCCTGGAGTATCTACAATAGAAATAATTGGAATTTTAAACTTATTAGCTAACTCCATAAGTCTAATTGTTTTTCTGTAACCCTCTGGTCTCATCATTCCAAAATTGTGATCTATTCTTTTACTAAGATCTGATCCCTTTTCTTGACCAATTACCAATACAGATTTACCATCAAATTTTGCAAAACCAGCTATAACAGCTCTGTCTTCACCATAATATCTGTCTCCAGAAAGTTGGATAAAATCATCAAAAAGATTTTCAACAAAAAATTTTGCTTTGGGTCTATCTTCATGACGAGCAACTAATGCTGTCTGCCATGGATCTAAGTTAGAATAAATTTTTTCTAACTTTTCATTTATTTCTTCTTCAACTTTGCTTATTCTTGAAGTATCAACTTCAGATAATCCCTCCTGATTATAGGGGTCTTTTAGTTTATCTAATTCCTCCTCAAGATTTTTGATATCTGTCTCAAAATTTAGGTAATTTTTCATTTGAAGTATATATTATAAACAAAAAAGGCAATAAATTGTTAAAATAAGTAATTTTGATTGCGCAAAAATGACAATTTATTATAAGATTTTCAATTTATGAGAGAGCAATACATCAAAATCTACAACTTATCTGTTGCAAAAGAGCTAGCCGATTTTATCAAAAATGAGCTTTTACTGGATACTAATGTTGGTCCTGACGAGTTCTGGAAAGGTTTTGACAAAGTGGTGCATGAATTAGCACCTAAAAATAAAAAATTACTCGAAATCAGAGAAACATTGCAACAAGAAATAGATCTGTGGCATAAAAAAAATAGAGATCACGAGATTGACTATAATAAATATAAAAATTTTTTGGAAGAAATAGGTTATTTAAAAAAAGAAGGTGAAGATTTTAAAATAGCAACTAAAAATTTAGATGAAGAAATATCTAATATAGCAGGACCACAATTAGTTGTTCCAATAATGAACTCTAGATATAGCTTGAATGCAGCGAATGCAAGGTGGGTAAGCTTATATGACAGTCTTTATGGATCAAATATAATAGAGTCTGAAGAAAGTGGAAGTGAAAAATATGATCCTTTAAGAGGACAAGAGGTAATTAAATACACAAGAAACTTTTTGAACAAATATTTTCCAATAAATGATCTTGACTGGAAAGATATTACTGGTTTAGCAGTTAATAATAAAAAACTCACAATATATAAGGAAAATAAAGAACATAATTTATCAGATTTAGAGAAGTTTATTGGTCATAGAGGGGATGCAACCAAACCAAATGCTATAATCTTAAAAAATAATAATCTTCATCTTGAAATAATTGTTAATCCTAGAGCATTTAGTGCTGCAAGAGATGCTGCTGGTATAAGCGATATTATAATTGAGTCTGCTGTTTCAACAATTTGTGACCATGAAGATAGTGTAGCCGCAGTAGATGCTGAAGATAAAGTAACTTGTTATAGAAATTGGCTAGGATTGATGAAAGGAAATTTAAAATCAATATTTGAGAAAAATGGTAAAGAATTAGAAAGAAAACTTAATCCAGATAGGAGTTACACTTCATTGAATGGTGAAAAGTTAAAACTTCACGGAAGAAGTCTTTTACTTGTGAGAAACGTTGGACACTTAATGACAAACCCTGCAATCACTTTAAATGATGGATCAGAAGTACCAGAGGGAATAATGGATGCTTTTATAACTTCAGCAGCTTGTATTCATGATTTGAAAAGAAAAGGTAATTCAAGAAAAGGTTCAATTTATATAGTAAAACCAAAAATGCATGGGCCTGAGGAAACAGAATTTGCTAATTTAATTTTTACAAAAGTTGAAGAAGTTTTAAAATTAGAAAAAAATACAATTAAGTGTGGAATTATGGATGAGGAAAGAAGAACATCTGCAAACCTTAAAGAATGTATTAGAACACTTAAAGATAGAGTATTTTTTATAAACACTGGATTTTTAGATAGAACTGGTGATGAGATGCATACCTCAATGGAAGCTGGACCAATGATAAAAAAAGGAGATATGAAAGAGTCTAAATGGATTAAAACCTATGAGGACAATAACGTAGATATAGGCTTAAAATGTGGTTTTTCAGGAGTTGCTCAAATAGGTAAAGGAATGTGGGCCATGCCAGACAAAATGAACGAAATGATGGAACAAAAAATTGGACATGTGAATGCTGGTGCAAATTGTGCTTGGGTTCCTTCCCCAACTGCCGCTGCATTGCATGTTATGCACTATCATGAAGTAAATGTTTTTGAAAAACAAAAAGCAATATTAAAAAGAGAGCCATCAAAGTTATCTGATCTTCTTACTATTCCAATAGCAGATCGTCCTAATTGGTCTGTCGATGAAATTAATACTGAAATTTCAAATTCTGCTCAAACTATTTTAGGTTATGTAGTCAGATGGATTGATCAAGGTATAGGTTGTTCGAAAGTACCAGATATAAATGATATTGGATTAATGGAAGATCGAGCAACCTTAAGAATTTCATCTCAACATATTGCCAATTGGCTTCATCATGGTTTATGCTCAAATAGACAGGTTCTTGAAATTTTAAAAAAAATGGCAAAAGTTGTTGATAAACAGAATAAAGACGACTCTGGCTATGAAAGTATGTCCCCAGAGTATGATAAATCTATTGCTTTTAAAGCAGCATGTGAATTAATCTTTCATGGAAAGTCACAGCCTTCTGGCTATACAGAACCTCTCTTGCACTTAAACAGATTAATTAAAAAAAGTTAATTAAGCTTCTAGTTTTTTTCTATTTTTAAAAGCAGATATAAGAGTACCGTCGTCTAAATTTTCGATTTCCCCACCTACTGGTAAACCTTGTGCTAGTTTTGAAATCTTAATGTTTGTTTTTTTTAGAGTATCTTGAATATAAAATGCAGTAGTTTGACCCTCCACGGTTGCACTTGTTGCCAAAATTACCTCGTCTATATTATCCCTACTTATTCTTTCTACTAGAGAATTGATCAGCAGGTCTTCCTTGTTTTGACTATTATTATTTGAAAGTGTTCCTCCAAGAATATGATAGTAACCTTGAAAAATAGATGAACTTTCTATTGCCCATTGGTCTGAAATATTTTCTACAACACAAATTTTATTAAATCTTTTACTTTTATTTTCACAATTATCACATGGACTATTATTTGATTTTAAAGTTCCACAAATTTTACATCTAATGACATTTTTAAATACTTCACTTAAGTTTTGAGCCAATGGTTTTAATAATTCTTGACGATTATTAATCATTTTCAAAATCATTCTTTTTGCAGACTTAGGTCCTAGACCTGGTAATTTAGATATTAGCTTAATTAAATTTTCTATTTCAGGAATATTTTGCATTTAAATTATAAAGGCCACTTAAATCCAGGTATTCCAAAATTTCCTGAGGCCTTAGAAATTTCCTCTGCTGTTTTTGATTTAAGTTGCGATTTTGCGTTATTATGAGCAGCAGTAATAAGATCTTCTAGTATTACTTTTTCTTCTTTTAAAACATTTTCACTAAGTTTAATTGAGATCATAGTTCCCTCTCCATTTAATGTAACCTTTACATCATTAGCTCCGGAAACACCTTCAACCTCTATCTTTTTAATGTTTTCTTGGCTTTCTTTCATTTTACTCTCAATTTCTTTAGCTTTTTCCATTAATTTTGAAAAATCTGTCATTCTAATCCTCTTTTAACTCAACATTTATTAATTCTGCATCAGGAAATGCTTCGATCACTTTTTTATAGGCTTCAGACTTTTTAACATCATCAAATATTTTT
The DNA here is from genome assembly GCA_902583075.1 of uncultured Pelagibacteraceae bacterium. Taxonomy (GTDB): domain Bacteria; phylum Pseudomonadota; class Alphaproteobacteria; order Pelagibacterales; family Pelagibacteraceae; genus Pelagibacter. The sequence continues at coordinate 44,363 of CACHUN010000002.1, forward strand.
TTCTCATCAATTTTATTTTTTTCTTTTTTTGAAATTTGTCCTTGGTTTTTTGATAGAGAGATAATCCATCTCTTGGATGTCCATTCGTACAGTTTGTTAGATAGATTTTTAATAAAGTCTTTGTCTAAGTTTTCATTAAAAGATATTTCTATTAAACCCTCAGAGAATGAAACTAAATTTGTATTAGTTTCAAGCTCATATTTAAGCTTAGCTTCTTTTCTCTCCGTACATAGATTTATCAAACTTTCAAATGAACCTATTTTAAGTTCATTAATTACTTCATCTTTATTTAAATTTGGTTCAATTTTTTCTTGTTGTGAAACATTTTTGATTTGATCTATTGTTTTACTTGTAATTTTTTTTTCAGGTTCTTTAATTAAAGTATCAGGATTTTTTCCAGTAAAGCTTTCCTCAACATCCTTCTCCTTAAAACCTTTTATTCTCATTAATCTGAAAAGGAACATTTCAACCGATAAATTTGGATTTGAAACAATGTTAATTTCCTCAATTGTATCAAGTGTAAATTGCCAAAAAAGGATTATGTCCTTTGAATCTAAATTGTCAGATATTGAGGAAAGATTACTAAAATCTTGATCATTTAAAGAAAAATTATTTCCATCTAATTTTATAAAATTGATATTTTTTAGGTAATATAAAACCTCAAGAAAATCATTCAAAAAAATTTTTGGGTCTACACCAGAATCATAAATTTTTCTATACAGCTCAAATACTTTTTTTTCGTCACCACTAAACAGATTTTTAATTAATTCTATCAGAGAACTTTTATCAAAATATCCATAAATACTTTGTGCTTTATCTAGAGTTAATTCCTCATCATTTTGATTGGCTACAAGTCCACGATCTAACAAAGATAATGCGTCTCTAACAGATCCTTCTGAAATTTTAACAATTAATTTTAAAGCTTCATCAGAAACTTTACCACCTTCTTTGTCTTTAATCATTTTTATATAATTAAAAAGCTCTTCAGATTTCACTCTAGAGAGATCAAAGCGTTGACATCTCGATATTACTGTTACAGGAATTTTTTTGATTTCGGTTGTTGCAAAAATAAATTTTAAATATTTTGGTGGTTCCTCTAATGTTTTTAAAAGTGCATTAAATGCTTGTTTGCTTAACATATGAACTTCATCAATAATAAATATTTTATATTTAGCAGTTGTTGGTCCATATCTTGAAAATTCAATAAGCTCTCTAACATCGTCAACACCTGTTTTGCTTGCAGCATCCATTTCTAAAACATCAATATGATTTGAGTTTGTAATTGCATCACAGTTACTACATTTTTTCTTACACATGTTTTCAATTCCATGCTCACAATTTAATGACTTTGCAACTATTCTTGCGAAAGTTGTTTTTCCTACTCCCCTGATACCTGTAAACAAGAATGCGTTAGGTGACTTATCTGAAATTATTGAATTTTTAATTGTTTCAGCAATAATCTCTTGGCCAATTAAATCCTCAAATACTTGAGGTCTGTATTTTAAAGCTAGTACTTTAGAATTTTCTGTCATTTTTAAGGAGACCAACCAACCTGGAAATTACTCACTACCCTTGCTATCTTTCGATCCTAGGGGATTTGTGGTAACACCACCTGATTGGCCTCCAACTTTATTATATCAATAAAAATTTCTATTCTACAAGAAAGTTATAAATTTATTTTTGTCTAAATTTATCGGATTTATAAACACCTAGAACGTGCATATCTTGACAATGCAGACCCAATTCCTCAAGTGAGTTTTTGATTTTAGGAGATTCTATATGTCCATCAATATCACATAGAAAAAAATATGAGGAAAATGAGTTTTTTTCGGGAAAACTTTGTAGTTTGCTCATATTAACTCCATTTATTGCAAATCCTGACAGTGCGGAGTAAAGAGCAGCAGGTTTACTTTTCAACTTAAATAATATTGATGTTATATGATTATCATTAGAAAAATCTGGCTGAAAAATATCTTTACCAAGTAATAAAAATCTTGTCACGTTATCTTTATCATCTTGGACATTTTCTTGTAGAATTTTAAGACCATAAATTTCTGCACTTAGACTAGAAGCTATAGCACCTTTAGATTTATCTTTAGTTTCTGAAACAAATTTTGCTGAACCAGCTGTATCGGCTCTAACATTTTCTATGAACTTTTTTTTCTTAATAAACCTTGAAGATTGGCTTAATGCTTGTGCATGTGAGTAAACATCTTTTATGTCTTCGATTTTTGAGTCTTTTATTCCTAATAAATTATGATTAATTGGAAAAAAATGCTCTGCATAAATATTTAATCTGTATTTAAAGACTAAATACTCAACACCAATATTTCCAGTTGTTTTATTAGACTCTGGAATTAAAGATTTTATTGAATTATCTTCACTAGACTTTTCAAAGCATTCATCAAATGTTTTGCAGGGTATTGTTTCACTCTCTGGATACATTTTTTTAGCACAACTTTCGCTGTAACTTCCTGCAACACCTTGGTAAGCAATTTTCATAATTTAATTTTTATATTCCATAATTTTTTTTATTTCTAGATAATCTTCATCTGTATCTACACCAATTGGTTTAGTTTTTGCCAATCCAACGTCTATTTCAATATTGTTATCCATTAGTCTTAATTGTTCAAGTTTTTGCGATTTTTCATTCTGAGTTTGCTCTAATTGAACAAACTTTTCTAAATATGAAACATTATAAATATAGATTCCAATATGGTGATAAATATTTTTTTGAGTATTTTTAATTTTTCTCGTGAATGATGTTGCAATTGATAAACTGTTTTGATGAAGTACCTCTTTTGTAGTTACTTTTACGACATTTTTGTTTAAGAAAAATTTTTCATCTTCAATATGACAAGCTAGTGTTGAAATTTTAGATTTTTTTTTAATAGTTTTTTTGAGGAGATTAGTAACATCCTCAATATTAAGCATTGGTTCATCTCCTTGAAGATTTATTACATATTCAATATTGTCATCTCTTAACTCTTGATAAGCCTCAAAAATTCTGTCAGTTCCAGTTTTATGATCTTTCTTGGTTAAAATACATTTTCCTCCAAGCCTAGTGACCTCCTCAAATATTTCTTTATCACCAGTTGCAACATAACTTTCTCCAATAAGAGATGATTTTGCAATTTTATAAACATGATTAATAATTGAAATATTATTGATTTTTAATAAAGGTTTATTTGGTAACCTTGATGCAGCTAATCTTGATGGGATTAAAATTACTGTATTGCTCATAAACTAAGTATTATGCGTCTTTCAGACGCAATAATTAAATTTAAATTTAGTTTTTTTTTTGTTTAACATGTTATACGAGGATAATAATTAAAAATCATGGACTCATTTGAAATTAATAAAATTATAGCAGCGGTAGTTGTTATTTTTGTTGTTATATTTGGTATAACTAAAATTTCAGACATTATCTATTACGTAGAGAAGCCGAGCCAATCAGCTTATAAAGTTGAATTTGCTGAAACAGATAGCACAAAAGCTTCTGCGGATGTTGAAGCCGTTGATATTTCTGCTCTATTAGCCATGGGAAATGTTGATCATGGAAAGAAAGTATTTAAGAAATGTAGCGCATGTCATTCAATTAAAAAAGGTGGAAGAAACAATATTGGGCCTGCACTTTATAATGTACTGGGTAGAAATATGGGTGCTCTTGAAGATTATAAGTATTCAAAAGCCTTAATAGCATTTGGAAAAGATTGGACATTCCAAGAGATGAATAGTTTTTTAATAAAACCTGCTTCATATATAAAGGGTACCAAAATGGCTTTCGCAGGGTTAAAAAAAGAGAAAGATAGAGCCTCAGTAATTCTATATATGAATGCTAATGCTGATAATCCTTTACAACTACCTTAGTTTGCCAAAACAATATAATAAAATACTCTTTTGAACATAAACTCTGTTTAGAGCTTGTTGCCATACTTTAGATTGTTTCCCAAGAAATACTTCTTTTGTAACTTCACTTCCTCTTGGTAGGCAATGTAGAAATATTGCATCTTTCTTGGCTAATTTCATAGTTTTTGTATCCACTTTAAAATTTTTAAATGATTTAAGTTTCTTTTTCTTATTCACTTTATCGTTTAAAGAAATGATTTTGTCTGTCATTACAACATCAGAATTTTTAATAGCTATTTCTTTTTTATTAAAAATTTTTATTTTTCCTTTTTGTTTTTTTATCAAAGAAATAAGCTTTTTATTTGGCTGATAGCTTTTAGGGCATGCAATATTTAGGTAAACAGAGAATTTTATACAAACTTCTATTAAGCTATTCATCATATTGTTGTTAGCATCTCCTATCCAACATAGTTTTAATTTTGAAATACTTTTCTTTTTAATTTCTTGAATAGTAAAAATATCTGACAAAACCTGAGTGGGATGTGAGGATGGACTTAATCCATTAATTATTGGTATACTTGAATATTTTTTGAATTGATCTAATTTTTTATCCGAATCTGTTCTCAACATAAAAGCATTACCATAAGTTGATAAAATTTTAGATGTATCAGCTATACTTTCGCCACCAATACCTAAGTGTAACTCTTCTGGTCTTAACGTTAAAGATCCTCCACCTAATTGTTTAATAGCCAAATAAAAACTTAATCTAGTTCTAAGGCTAGATTTTTCAAACATCTGTAAAAGAATTTTACCCTTTAAAGGTGAGTCTTTGTCTGGATCAAGGGTATTTAATTTTTTTCTTTTTGATTTTCTATTTTCTGCATCAGAAATAATTTTTTTTAAATCCTTTAGAGGAACATCTCTAATATGAAGAAAGTTTTTCATTATTTTTTATATCCTTCACAAACTTTATTGATAATTTTTAAAGCGACATTTATTTCATTTTTATTTACATTTAATGGGGGCAAAATTCTTATAACATTTTCAGCTGCTCTAATTGTTAGTAGTTTATTTTTCAGTAAACTTTGTATGAACTTTGTCTGGTCATGATATAATTGTATTCCCAGAATTAATCCTATTCCTCTTATATCTTTAATAATATTTGGAAATTTGATTTTAATTTTATTTAATTCTGAAATAAAATATTTTGAATTACTTTTTATTTTTGAAAGAAAGCCTTTTCTGAAAATTTCGTCCATTACAGCATTACCAACTGACATTGCTAAAGGGTTACCACCAAAAGTAGATCCATGTGTGCCTGGAACCATAGCCTTAGAAACTTTTTTTGTCATTAACACTGCACCTATTGGGAACCCACCTCCAATTCCTTTTGCAATTGGAACTATATCTGGCTTTATGTTTGCATATTCATAAGAAAAAAACTTACCTGATCTGCCAATTCCACACTGAACTTCATCTAAAATTAGAAGAATTTTTTTTTGATCACATAACTTTCTCAATTCTCTAAGACACCATGAAGGTATGACTTTAATACCTCCCTCGCCCATTATTGGTTCAATCATTATTGCCGCTGTTTTGCTTGTAATTTTTCTTTTTAGTTCCTTGTGGTTCCCAAATTTAAAATGATCAAATCCACCCACTTTTGGTCCAAATCCTTCAATCATTTTTTTAGATCCACTGGCATTTATTGCTGCGATAGTTCTTCCGTGAAAAGAATTTTTTATACATAAGATTCTATTTTTTTTTTTTTTACCCATTGAATAGAAATATCTTCTAGCAACTTTTATAGCAGCCTCAGTAGCTTCTGCTCCACTATTTTGAAAAATAACTGCATCAGCAAAAGTTCTCTTTGTTAATTTTTTAGCTAATTCCTCTCCCTCTGGAATTATGAAGGAGTTAGAAACATGCCAAAGTTTTTTTGATTGTTTGTTTATTGCTTTTACTAAATTTGGATTGGTATGACCTAAAGAGTTAACAGCAATTCCTTGAACAAAATCTAAGAACTTTATTCCTTTTTTTGTATACAAATAAGATCCTTTACCTTTAGTGAAAGATAGGTTTCTTCTTTTATAGTTTTTTGCTAAAGAACTCATATTTATATTATGATTTAATTTTATAACCTTTGTGCACTAGATGGTACGCAAAAAAAGTAATAATCAAACTTAAAAAAGTTAATAATGCAATACCAAATGTTACCGACCCATCTAATTGACCAATAAATGAAAATCTAAATCCATCTATCATATGAAAAAAAGGGTTATAATTACTTAAAACTTTTAAAAATTCAGGCAATCTATCGATACTATAAAAAGTTCCACTTAAAAAACTTAAAGGTACAATTATAAAATTGGTAACTGTACTCATTTGATCAAATTTATCTGCATATAATCCAACAATTATCCCTAATGACCCCATAAATAATCCACCTAAAAATAAGTAAATAAACCACAAAAGAAAATTTTGTATGTATAGATCTATAAAAAATATAAATATTAAAGTTGAAGCTGAGGCAATTAGTAAACCTCTTGCGGCTGATGCAAATGTAATTGCAAATACTACCTCTGATGCAGATAAAGGACTATGAACTACATCAGTAATTGTACCCATCATCTTTCCCATCATTAAAGAAGAGCTTGAGTGAGCAAAACTTTGTTGAATTACTTGCATCATTATCAAACCGCTCGCTAAAAATTTTATATATGTAACTCCTAATACATTGGCTCTTTGATCACCAATAGCTAAAGATATAACAGTTAAAAATAATATGCTTGTTAAAATTGGACCAAATAAAGTTTGTCCAGAAACTGTTAAAAATCTCAGAACCTCCTTCTTAAATAAAGAGTAAGTCCCAACCCAATTAACAAGTCCAAATCTTTTAGAACCTATTTGATATTTTTTCTGTAATTCAACCATAAGTATTTATTAATAAACTTTTTTATTAATATTTGTTAAAAAACAGAAAAAAAAGCTTGTTAAAATTTACTAACTATGATTCAAGATAATGTTATAAGTGAAAATATACATACTAAATATTGTATTATGAGCTGGACAGACGATAAAGTCAATAAATTAAAGGATCTTTGGGGAAAAGGTCAAACAGCAAGTCAGATTGCGGAAATAATTGGGGGGGTTAGCAGAAATGCGGTTATTGGTAAAGCCCATAGACTAAATTTATCGGCAAAAATTAAAACTCGATCAATAATATCGCAAAACAATAACCAGACAACAGCATCAACTAAAAATAACCTGAAAAAATTAAGCAGGAAACACAGATTTAAATCTTTACTTTTAGATAAGAGCTTTGAACCAGCTAAAAATCTACAATTAGAAGAGTTAAATGAACATACTTGTAAATATATGGAAGGTCATCCAGATGACAAGGATTCATCTTTTTGTGGAAGAAAAACAATTGAAAAATTTTCCTATTGTCCGTTACATCTAATGATTGTTTTTCAACCAAAAGGAAAGAAAGAAGAAGTGGTAGACAAAGAGGGTGAAGTTCCAAAATTTATTGAAAAAAAAGTGAAATCTGCTTAACTATTTCAGTATTTTATCTTTAGCTCTTTTAAACTCTTCATCGTTTAATATTCCTTTATCATGCAAGTCTTTTAATTCTTTCAGTTGATTTATAATTTCTAAATTATGGTTTTCATTTACCGTATTAATTTCATTATCTCTATTTTGATCTAAATTTATTTCTTCTTTAATATTTTGTTTCGCCTCTACTCCTCTAGTTATTGCTTTGACTGCAATTGATAAGACAAAAATTAAAATTACAAAAACAATAAAATATATAATATTTGCTATCATAAGATCATTTTTTCACTTTTTTTGAATACTGACCACCACTTGTCCAATTATAGCTGTAAAGATTAATTTGTTCTTCAAAATTTTTATTTGCTAACATTTTTAAATCAAAATTGGTTTTATATTTTTTAGAAACAATATTATCATACTTTAATAATTTTAGCTGATCAATTGTTAGCAAGGGATTTGGCAACAATTGAAATAATCTAGCATTAATTTTGGCTAAAGATAAAGGTATTGGGAGCAATAATCTTTTCTTTTTAATAGATTGAAGTATTTTTAAAATTATATCTTTAAATGTGATAATTTCTGGTCCAATACATTCAATTGTCTCATTTTTAATTTTTTTTTGTACAATTTCAAATATAATATTTGATAAATCTGAAACATGTATAGGAGTAAATTTTGTTTTTCCATTATAGTATAAAGGCATTATAGGAATTAAACTTAATAAACTCATAAATTTTGTTGTGAAATTATCGTCTACTGAATAAACAATTGAGGGTTTTAATATGACTGACTCAGGAAAATTTTGTCTTACTTTTTGCTCACCACTTAGTTTGCTCACAGCATAATTACTATCAATTGCTGACTCAATACCAAGAGCAGATAAATGAATAAATTGTTCAATAGAGTATTTGGAAGATAGCTTTGATAACAGAGAGGGTAAATCAGAGTGAATTATTTTAAAGTTATTTTTTTTTTTCTCGTATAGAATTCCAATCAAATTTATACAGACAGTAGATTTTTTTATCAATCTAGATATATTTTTTTCATTAAATATTTTAATCTCCTCTAGTTCAAGGTATCCATAATTTGATTGTGTTTTAATTTGATAGCCTTTTTGATGTATACTTCTGGTTACTGCAATAACTTTATAGTTATTTCTTGTAAATTTCCTTATAAGTGATTTGCCTATTTGACCAGAGGAACCAAATATTAAAATTGAATCCTGATTTTTCATATATATATATCTACTTAATGAATTTAGATATTAAATTACATAAAAAAGATTTACCAGACGAAATAAAGTTCAGTGACAAGATAGCTATTGACTGCGAGTTTACAGGACTAAACATTGAGAGAGATAGACTTTGCTTAGTTCAAATCTCCTCAGGTATGAACGACGCTCACATCATTCAGTTAGATAAAGACGATTACAACGCACCAAATCTAAAAAAAGTATTAAATGACAAAAATATAAACAAATTATTCCATTATGCTAGAGCTGACCTTTTATTTATAAAAAAATACCTAAATATAGATGTTCAAAATGTAAATTGCACAAAAATTATGAGCAAAATTGGACGAAGCTATTCAGATAAGCATGGATTAAAAGATTTAGTTAAAGAATTTATAAGTATAGATATTAGTAAACAATTACAAATATCGGATTTTGGGGGCGAATTATCTGACAAACAGCTAAAGTATTGTGCAAATGATGTTATTTATCTGCACAAGATTTACGATGCTTTGTTAATTATTTTAGAAAGAGAGAAAAGATTAAGTCTTTATGAAAAAACAATAAAATTTGTCAATACAAGAGTTGAATTAGATTTTGCGGCTTTTAATGAAGATATTTGGTCACACTAAATGAGGGATAAAAAATTAACAATTATTGCCAAAGAAGTTGTTAAACTTGAAATAGAAGCCTTAAAAAAACTCCAATTAATTATTGGTAAATCTTTTGAAAAGATAATTAAAACTATAATTAATTGCAAAAATGGAAAAGTTATAGTTTCTGGTGTTGGGAAAAGTGGTATAATCGCAAAAAAATGGTCTGCAACTTTATCTTCAACAGGGACACCTTCCTTTTTTTTAGATGCCTCAGATGCAAGTCATGGGGATATGGGGCAAATTACATCTAATGATATTGTTATTTTAATTAGTTTAAGTGGGCAGAGTGATGAATTAAAAAATATAATACAATACACATCACGCAACAAAAATATAAAATTGATTGGTATAACCTCAAAAAAAGATTCTATTTTATATAAAAATTCTAATTTAAAATTTTTGCTTCCTAATGTAAAAGAAGCTGGGCCTGGTAGTTTTGTGCCTACATCTTCCACCATTATTCAAATGGCTCTAGGAGATGCAATTGCAATAACTTGTATGCAATTTAAAAAGTTTAGTAAGGTTGATTTTAAAAAATTCCATCCTAGCGGTTCTCTATCAGTTAAACTAAAAACAGTTGAGGATATAATGTTGGTTGGTAAAAAAATTCCATTTGCTAATGAAAATATAAATATGAGGAGTGCTCTGAGAGCAATTTCAAAAAAAAAGCTTGGTACTTTGGTAATTAAAGGTAATAATCAAAAAACCACTGGAATAATTACAGATGGAGACATTAAAAGACTATCAAATTTAAATGAAAATTATCAAAGTTTAATTATTAAAAAAGTTATGAAAAAAAATCCAATTAGTGTAGATAAAGATATGCTTGCAGCAGAAGCTCTGTCAATAATGAACACAAAAAAAATTACAAGCTTATGTGTACATAAGAGTAAAAAAAAGAGCAGAACCATTGGGTTTATTCACATTCACAATATTTTAGATGCAAATATTACCTAAATGGCACTAAAGTCTTTAATACAAATTGTAATTATAACATTAATTATATCTATCCTAGGTTTTGTTTACTTAAAATACTTTAATATTGACCAAAATATCGTTGAAGAAATAAAAATTTCAGAAAAAGCAAAAGAAGAACAAATTGCTGAACTTGAAAACAAGTTGTTTGAATTGGAGACAAAAAATATAGAACTTAGTAATAAGATTAGTGCTCAAAAGAATGAGCAAAAGGAAAATAAAATAAAATATGAAAAAGATAATAATGAGAATAAAATTGAGAAGGATACTGAAAAAATTTTAAAAGCTGAGACACAAGAAAGTATTGAAAATGATGAAAAACTTAAAAACGACAAAACTAAACCTAAAAAAATTAAGATTAATAACCTTGTAAAAGATATTGAATACAGTTCAATAGATGAAAAAGGAAACAGATTTTACCTTAAAGCAAAATCAGGAAAATCCAATAAAAACAATAATAATATTTTAGATCTTGAAAATGTTAGAGGACAAATAAATTCCCAAAAAAGAGATACGATATATATTATATCAGATTTTGCTCAATACAATTCTTCAAATTTAAATTCAAAATTTTATAATAATGTAATAATTAATTATCAAGATAAAGAAATTACTTGTATAAATTTTGATATAAATATGGAAACTAATAAAGCTGTAGCATATAATGATGTTGTAATTGTTGATCCAAATTCAGAAATGAAAGCTGGTATAGTAGAATTTGACTTGAAAACAAAAGATATAAATATAAATCCTGAAAATGCTACTACTGAAATAAAAGTAGTAACAAACTAATGGCATTAATAAAAAAATTTAGAATCAAAAAATTTAAAGAGAATGAGCCTGTGCTTAAACTTGAAAAAATCTCTATGTTCTTTAATAAAAGACAGATTTTAAGTAATTTAGATTTAGCAATTAACAAGCAGGAAATTTTAGGAATGCTAGGCCCAAATGGAGTTGGAAAGTCCACAATTTTCAATATAATTACTGGATTAAAAAGTCCAAGTTTTGGAAAAGTTATAATCAACAAAATTGATTGCACTAATATCCCGATTTACGAGAGAGCAACAAAGTTTAACATTGGTTATGTTCCTCAGTATGGAGGGTTCATACAAGACTTAACTTTATTAGAAAATTTAAAACTTGTTGCTGAAATTCATATAAAAGATAAAGAAAACAGAAAAATTAAAATTGAGAAAATTATTTCTCAGTTTGAATTAGAGCCATTATTGCAAATTAAATCTAAGCATTTATCAGGTGGCCAGAAAAAAAAGTTGGTAATTGCAATGGCATTAATAAATGATCCAAATATTTTACTTCTAGATGAGCCATTTGCTGCATTAGATATATTAACTATAAAAATGCTTCAAGAAATAATTGTAAATCTTCAATCTTTGGATAAAATTACAGTTGTAGTTTGTGATCACCAGGCAAGAGATTTGTTAAGTTGTGTTGATAGAGCAATTGTATTGTCTGATGGAAAAATTATTGCTTCAGGGAGTCCTGATGAAATTATTAAAGACTCAGGCGCAAAAACGGCATATTTTGGAGATGAATTTAAAATAAATTAATTCATCCATGCCAGATTACGTTCTTATAAATAAAAAAATTAGTAAATTTTGTAAAAAAATTAATATCAGCCCAGATAAAAGTATATCAATCAGATCTATTCTTTTAGCATCTCAAGCAGTAGGTACATCTGAAATTTCTAATCTTCTAGAGTCCGAGGATGTCTTAAATACTCTAAAAACAATAAAAAAATTAGGAATAGATTATTCGAAGCAAGGAAATGTTTATAAAATAAAAGGATTTGGAATTAATGGTTTTAATATTAATAAAAACACCACAATAAATGCGGGAAATTCTGGCACATTAGCCAGATTAATTTTAGGATTGTTAGTAAGATCTAAATATAAAATAAAATTAATTGGTGATCAAAGTTTATCTAAAAGAGATTTTTCAAGAGTAATTAGACCGTTACGATTATTTGGTGCCAATATAAAAAGTAAAAATAATTTACTCCCAATTGAAATATCAGGTACTGAATTTTTAAGACCTGTTACTTTTAATGAAAATATTGGAAGTGCCCAAGTTAAATCCTGCATAATTCTAAGTGCTCTTAACACACCTGGAATTACTGTAATAAATTCAAAAAAATCAAGAAACCACACAGAACTTATGCTAAAATTTTTAAAATATCCATTAAAAGTTCAAACAAAAAAAAATATTGATAAAATCGATATCAAAGGTCTTCATCAGTTTAAAGCTTTCCAATACGAGGTGCCTGGAGATATTAGTTCAAGTGCTTTTTTTATTGTTTTAACATTACTTACATTTAAGGCTAAAATAATTATTAAAAATGTTAATGTTAACCCTAGCAGGACGGGAATTATAACAATATTGAATAAAATGGGTGCTAAAATTTTAATTAAAAATAAAAGAAATTCCAACGGGGAAACAGTAGCTGATATATACGTAAAAGGTAAAAAAAAATTAAATTCAATAAATTGTCCTAAAAATCTGAATAGCTCAGCTATTGACGAATTTTTAATAATATTTTTAGTTGCAGCTAAAGCAAATGGTGTTTCAAAATTTAGAGATTTAGGCGAAATGAATAAAAAAGAGTCTAAAAGATTAGATTTAGGAATTAATTTTTTGAGAATGATTGGTATAAAGGTTGAGAGATTTCATAATGATGTAAATATTCATGGTAATCCAAGCCTAAAACTTACTAAAAATTTTGAAGTTAAAAATTTTTTAAAAGATCATAGAATCTTTTTTTTGTCTTGCATAACTGCTCTAACTTTAGGTGGCAATTGGAAAATAAATGATAAGAGTTCAATCATGACCTCTTTTCCAAAATTTTTGAAAATATTAAAAAAATTAGGAGCAAAAGTTGAATGAAAAAAAGAAAAAATATTATTACTGTTGCAATTGACTCACCAGCGGCCGCAGGCGCTGGAACACAAGCAAAATTGATTTCAAAACATTATAACTTATTTTATTTAGACACTGGAAAAATTTATAGATACATAGGTAATTTAAAATTAAAAAATAAAAAAAATTTCTCTTACAATTTAATTAAAAGAGAAATTAAAAATTTGAAATTAAGAGATCTAAATAATAAAAATCTATTATTTAACGAAGTGGCGGTGTCAGCTTCTAAAGTGGCACAAGATAAAAAAATCAGGGAAATAGTTCATAAATTTCAACAAGAATGTGCATACAATCCACCGTTAAAATATAAAGGTTCAGTTTTGGATGGAAGAGATATTATAACAATTCAAGTTAAAGATGCTATGTTCAAATTCTACATTACTGCTAATCTTGAGGTAAGAGCAAGAAGACGTTTTAAAGAATTTAAAAGCTTAAATAAAAAGATTACATATAACGAAGTATTAAAGACCCTTAGAAATAGAGACAAATCTGACAAAAAAAGGAAATATGGCCCTTTAAAAAAGACTAAAGATTCTATCTTGATTAATACCAGCAAATTAAGTAAGAAAGCATGCTTTAAAAAGATTAAAATGATAATTGATAATAAATTAATTAATTGATGGAAATATATAAAGACCTATCATCAGCAGCTAGTCAACAGTTTGAAAAACTACTTAACTCTCAATTGTCAAAAAATAAAATTGAGGAAGGAAAAATTATTGAGGGTAAAGTTACAAAAATTACCAGTAAGTACGTTTTTCTATTCATTCCAGGGCTAAAAAGTGAACCGGTGGTTGATATTAATGAAATTAAGTTGATCGGGTTAAGTGATGAAATTAAAGAAGGGTCAATTATTTCAGTTTTACTTGAAAAAATTGAGGATAAAAATGGTGATGTAATTGTCTCTGCCCAAAAAGCTCAAAAAATCAAAGGGTGGAATGAATTAGTTAGATGTTATGAAAAGAATGAATTGATCAACGGAAAGATTATTCAAAAAACGAAGGGTGGAGTAATAGTTGAACATATTGATACTGGCTCTCTCATGTTTTGTCCTGGATCTCAAATTTCAGATAAACCTATAAAAAATATTGATCATTTGATGGGTGTTGAACAGAAATTTGCGCTTATAAAGCTTGATATGGTGAGGGGTAATAGCGTTGTATCTAGAAGACAGGTAGTTTCTTCGAGTAAAAAAGAAGATAAAGTAAAAATTATAGAAAATAATTTTAAAGTAGGTGATATTATAAAAGATGCTGTGGTTAAAGGATATTCATCTTTTGGGTGTTTTTTTGAAGTAACAACACCCGATGGTACGATAGATACTTTATGTCATTTACAAGAAATCAGCTACAGTAGAGTTAACCACCCAGACGAAATATTTAATATTGGAGAGAAACATGATTTGAAAGTTATATCAATAGACATGGAGAAGCTTCAGGTTGGTTGCTCAATAAAACAACTTTTACCAGATCCTTTTGAGCATATATCAAATTATAAAATTGGGAATGAATACTCTGTAAAAGTAGAAAAAATTACTGACTATGGCTGTTTCTGTTCTCTTGAACCTGGATTAAGTACACTTCTTCACAGTAGTGAAATGAGTTGGACTAAAAAAAACATTACTCCAAAAAAAATGTTTGATATTGGTCAAACAATACAATGTGTAATTACGGAAATTGATAAGGATAAGCGTAGAGTTGCTATATCACATAGATTAACACAAGAAAATCCGTATTCTAAACTAGAAAACGAATTTCCAGTTGGAAGCGATATAGAGGGTATCGTAAGTAACACTAATGAATATGCTCTATATGTCAAATTGTCAGATTTTGATATAGACGGATTTTTACACTCAAATGATCTTTCATTTACCGAAAAACCAGAGGAAGCATTAAAGAAATATAAAAAAGGTGATAAGTTAAAAGTTAGAGTATTAGAGATAAAAAAAGCTGATCAAAAAGTGAGAATTGGTCTAAAACAGTTGGATAAAGATCCGTTCGATTGGTTTAAAAATAAAAAAGTTAATGATACTATCACTGTGAAAGTGATATCTTCAGATAACAAAGGTTTAATTGTTAAGCCTGAAGGCTGTGAAATTGAATTAATGATAAAAAAATCTCAAATAGCAATGAGCGCTGGTGACGCTAGACCATCAAGGTTTGTAGGTGGCGAAAGAATTGATGCAGCTATTTTAGATTTGAACTTTGAAAAAAGAAAGGTATCATTAAGTATCAAATTACTTGAAGAAATAATGAACGCAAAGGCTATTAAAGAACATTCAAGTCCTTTAAGTGGAAAAAATCTTCCGTTCTCGTCACTTTCAGAACAACTAGATGATAAAAAAAATAAAAAGGACTCAGAATAAAAATTGTCAGTCGTAAAATCAGACTTAATAAAAGAATTATCAACAAGCTATCCAAATTTTTTGAAGAAAGATCTTATTAAATTATTTGATATCACAATTTATGAAATGAAAGAGGCATTAAAAAGAAGTGAAAGGGTAGAACTAAGAGAAATATTTTCATTGGAGCCAAGAAAACAAAAAGCAAGAATATCTAGAAATCCTAAGACTACTGAGAGAGTAAATACTCCAGAAAAAAAGTCAATACTATTCAAAATGTCAAAAGAATGGTTAAGCAAAGCCAATGAGAAAAAATAAGATATTTATCGCTTGTGATAGTAATAATATTCGAAAAGTAAAAGAAATTATAAAAAAAACAAAAAATTCAAAATTAAAAATTGGTTATAAATTTGGATTAGAATTTTTAAACTCAAAAAATGGCAGGGATTTCATATCAAAATTAAATAATATAAATATAATTACATTTGGAGACTACAAATTTTCAGATATTCCTAATACTTGTGCATCAGCGATTAAGGCTATTAAAGATTTAAATTTTAATTATCTTTCAATTCATATTAATTCAGGGTTAGAAGCTCTAAAGGCGGCCAAAAGAGTTTCAGGTAAGACAAAATTAATTGGAATAACAGTTCTAACCTCATTAGACAACAAATCTTTGAAACAAATTGGGTTTAACAAAAACGTAAAAAAATTAGTACTTCAGCAAGCCAAAATGGCAAATAAAGCTAAATTAGACGCTATTGTATGTAGCGCTCAAGAAGTAAATACTGTTAAAAAAGTATTTAAAAAAGAGATAATCACACCAGGTATAAGATTTAACTCCAAGAAGAGTGACCAAAAAAGAGTTGTAACACCAAAACAAGCATACAAAAATGGAAGTGATTGGCTTGTAATTGGAAGACCAATTACAAGAGGTAACATTCAAAATAATCTTAAAAATTTAATCAATCATTTAAGTTAATGACAAAGGGATTAAAAATTTGTGGGATCTCTGATCTTAAGACATTAAAATATATTTTAAGTCATCAATACCCTCCAAAATTTGTTGGTTTCATTAGCAATTACAAAAAAAGTAGAAGATTTGTAGAATACGAGAAGCTTAAAGTGTTAACAAATGTTGAGAAAAAAAACACTTATTTTGTATCTGTTCTGGTTAATCCAAATGATGAAATGTTAGATCTAATGAAAAACTTAAATTTTGATTATTATCAATTATATGACGTAAATCCCAAAAGAACAAAAGTAATTAAGGAAAAATATAAGGTAAAAATCATAACTGCATTGACGATTAAAAATCAAAAAGATGTAAATGAATATAAAAATTATTTAAAAATTGCAGATATAATTTTATTTGATGGAAAAGGTTATGAAAAATCAATAGGATTTAACCATAATTTGTTAAATCCAGTGCCTATTTCAATAAATAAAATGATTGCTGGAAATATAAAAATAGAAGATATTCCAAGCTTTAAGAATAAAGATTACTTCATTGATCTAAGTGGATGTTTAGAAGATGAAGATGGAAAAAAAGATTTTAAGAAAATTAATAAACTATTAAACTTTGATATTAAAAATGAAAATTAAAAAAGGAATTCCAGTTATTGACCAAGGAGATACACTTGGCTTCTGGGGTGGAAAATTTGGTGGAAATTTTGTGCCTGAAACACTTAAGAAACCCATCGAAGATCTTGAATTACAATTTAATAAGTTAAAAAATGACAAAAAATTTATTAAAGAGAGAGATAGATATTTCAAAAATTGGATTGGAACGCCTACAAGATTTATTAAACTAAATAACTTAACAAAATACATTGGTGGAGCGCAGATTTGGTCTAAGGTAGTTTCTGATGCTAATGGAGGAGCTCACAAAATATATAATGCAACGGTACATTGTTTATTAGCCAAAAGGTCTGGAAAAAAAGTTATTATCGGTGACACAGGTGCTGGCTATGCTGGAAAAATGCTGAGTATGGCGGCTAAGAAATTCGGTCTGAAATGTAAAATTTTTATGGGCGCAAAAGATATAAAAAGACAACAACCAAATGTAAAAGCAATGAAAAAAAATGGTGCAGATGTAATTCCTGTATATTCAGGCAGTCAAACACTCGTAGATGCTGTCTCTGAATGTATGAGGTATTGGGTTGCTAATTGTGATACCACAGCAATGTGTGTTGGTAGTACTGTAGGTCCAGCAATTTTTGTTCGAATATGTGGTTGGAGTACTAGCCAAATATCTAGAGAGCTTAAAGTTCAATTAATAAATGAATTTGGTAAAGTGCCTAAAAAACTTAAACTATATAATTGCGTGGGAGGAGGCTCCTCAAGTTTCGGTTTTTGGAATGAATTTATGGATTATGATAAAAAGCAAGTTGAGTTTATTGGGGTTGAAGCAGGAGGACCAAGTAAAAGTAAAAGGCATGCAGCTCCCTTAACTTATGGTTCCAAAATCGGCATACTTCATGGTGCAGCTCAATATGTAAATCAGAATAACGATGGTCAGATTGAAGAAACGGAATCAATCTCTGCTGGTCTTGACTATCCAGGAATTTCACCACTTCATTGTTTTTTAAAAGATGCTAAGCGTGCAAGGTATACAGCAGCAAGTGATGAGGAAGCCTTAAAAGCCTACCAAATAGTAACAAAATATGAGAATTTAAGACCGTCTCTAGAACCGAGTCACGCATTTTTTGTAGCAATGAAAGAAGCAAAAAAATTGAGCAAAAATACAATAGTAATTATTAATAGTTGTGGTGATGCATATAAAGACCGAGGAATTTTAGAAAAAAAATTGGGAAAAAAATATGTTAAATCCAATTAGTCTTGCATTTAAAAAAGCAAAAAAAGAGAGAAGGCCAGCTTTACTTACTTACACTGTTGCTGGTGATAGCTCAAAGAAGCAGTCCTTAGAAATCTTAAAAGCAATATCCAATTATGCAGATATTTTAGAAGTTGGTGTACCTCACAATACTCCTGTGGCAGACGGAGGTCAAATACAAACTAGTGCATATAGAGCGATTAAAAATGGCATTAAGATGAATGATATTTTTAAAATCGTCAGTGATTTTAAGAAAAGTAAAAACTCCAAACCAGTAATATTTATGGGTTATTATAATATGATTTTCCAATATGGTGAAAATAATTTTTTAAGAAAATGTAAGAAATCAGGTGTTAATGGTTTAATTGTTGTTGATTTACCATGGCCAGAAAACAAAATTTTTTCAAAAAAATGTAAAAAAAATTCAATAAGTTTTATCCAATTATTATCTCCTACAACATCAAAAAAGAGACTAAAAAGTATTACAAAAGATTCTCATGATATGATTTATTATATAAGCATGTTATCTACTACTGGAGGTAAGTTAAAAGTTTCTCCAAAAAAAATATTAACTAATTATAATAAAATTAAAAAAATAAGTTCTAAAAAAAATTGTGTTATTGGTTTTGGGATAACTGAAAAAACAATATCAAATTTTAAAAATACTGATGGACTTGTTGTTGGAAGTCAAATTTGTAAAGAAATTACAAGAAGTTTAAGCAATAGACAAAATCCTGTCATAAATGTAAGTAAGATGGTTAGTAAACTAAAAAAAAAAATATCATGAATTGGTTAACAAAAGCTATAAATTTTGGAGAAAAAATAAAGAAGGTCCTTAGAAAAAGACCCTCAAAAGAAGATATAGCAAATTCAGATTGGACAAGTTGTTGTAAGGGTCCAATATTAAAGAAAGATTTAGAAAATAATTTATGGGTTTGTAATCTATGCGGAAAGCATCATAGAATAAGTTGTAGACAGAGGTTCGATATAGTATTCGGTAAAAATTCTTATCAAATTTTAGAGTCGCCTATACCTACAGAAGATCCATTAAATTGGGTTGATACTAAATCTTACAAAGATAGACTTAAGATTGCTAGGAAGAAGACTAACCAAAATTGTGCAGTTATGATTGCAAAAGGAAAAATAAATGGAATTGAAGTAACAGCAGGTGCAATAAACTTTGATTTTATCGGAGGTTCAGTTGGAGCTGCTGAGGGAGAGGCAATAATTTATGGAGTACAATACGCAATAGACAACCAAACACCTTACTTGTTCTTTCCTTGTGGTGGAGGACAAAGGATGTTTGAGTCAACTATCGCTTTAGCAAACATGACTAGAACAACACTTGCTATAAATGAACTAAAAAATAATAATTTACCTTATATTGTATGCTTTACAGATCCTACAGCAGGCGGAATAACTGCATCTTTTGCAATGTTAGGAGATATTCATCTAGCAGAACCTGGGTGCCTAATCGCTTTTGCAGGAAAAAGGGTAATACAAGCTACTGTTAAAGAAGAATTAAGCTCTGACTTCCAAACAGCAGAATTTGTAGAAAAACATGGTTTTGTTGACAGAGTTGTTCATAGAAAAGATATACAAAAAGAAGTGGGAAACCTTCTGTCAATATTACTTAGAAAAAATTCTGATATACATTTAGAAAACTCAAATGAAACTTCAGAAACTAATATCCAAACTAGAGAAGCATCATAAGAAAAAGCTAGACTTATCTTTAGGCAGAACTTTTAATCTTTTAAAAAAACTGGGTAATCCTCAAGATAAATTAAAAAATGTTATAACAGTTGTTGGAACTAATGCAAAAGCAAGTATGTGCTATAGTCTTAAGTCAATACTAAACCAAGCTGAATATAAAACTAATCTTTATACTTCTCCCCACCTACTCTCTTATACGGAAAGATACGTTTGTGATGATAAAGAGATCAATGAAGAAGATTTAATAGAATTGCTGACTGGTGTTGAAAAGACTTTAGGAGATGACAATGCAACATTATTTGAAATTTTAACTTGTGCATTTTTAAAATTTGCTGAAAATTTCAAAGATAATATTAATATTATAGAAGCAGGGTTATTTCATCAATTTGACAGTACAAATGTATTTAAGGAAAATTTAATGACGCTCATTGGTGTTATTCACAATGATCACTTTCAATGGCTTGAAAATAAATCAATTGAAGGGGTAATATATGAAAAAACAGCTAAGCTCTTAAACTCAAATATATTTATTAATAAACAAGTCAATAACGAAATAAGAGATAAAATAGAAAAATCATTGGAAAAAAATTCGTCAAATAAATATTTTTTTGGAAAAGATTTTAATATTGCAAAGTCCGAGAACGGATTTATTCAATATCAAGATCAGTTAGGAGAATTATTATTACCTGAACCAAGTATTCTTGGAGATCATCAGCTTTATAATATTAGTACTTCAATTGCTGCATCAAGAAAGATTTTTAATATTAAAGATGAAAATATTATAGATGGTATCAAAAATGTATCATTAAAAGCTAGACTTGAAGAAATAAAATCAGGTAAATTAAAAGATATTGCTGGGAATAATAAACTAATAATAGATGGAGGTCACAATATTAGCGCAAGTGTTTCTATTGCTAATTGGGTAAAAAATCAAAATGCTGAAGTAAATCTTATCGTAGGCATGATGAAAGATAAAGAACATGTAGAATTTATAAAAGCTTTTGAAAATATAGTAAATTCAATTACTTTAATTGATATTCCTAATCAGGATGGAGCAATATCAAAGGAAGATTTTAAAAAAAAGTTAGATAATTTAAAATTAAATCTGAAACTTTCTAGTAACATTAAAGAAAGTATAAAATCCTTATCAAAAAATGAAAACACTGTTATACTCTGCTTAGGTTCACTATATCTTGCTGGAGAAATTTTAAGTTTAAATTAAATATTTTCTTTTATCCAAGAAACAATTTCACTTTTTGGAACTGCCCCAACCTTAGTTGAAACATGATTTCCATCTTTCATCAGAATCATCGTAGGGATTCCTCGAACACCATATTTTGTTGGCGTATTTGGCTCTTCATCAATGTTATGTTTTGCTACAGATAATTGGTCAGACATTTCATTTGAAATTTCTTCCAAGCTGGGAGCCACCATATGACACGGACCGCACCATTCTGCCCAAAAATCACAAATTAAAACCTTATTATCTTTAACTAATTGATCAAAACTTTCGTCTGTAGATTTTACTGTTGCCATGTAAGTTTTATATAAATTAATTTTATTTATTCAATAGTTAAAAATGCGTAAATTTAATTTTATACATCAAACATTCTCGTATTTTTTTTGAATAGACATTGCATAGGTATTAAATTCATCTAAAAGAGCTAATTTCTCGTTGTCATTTTCATTAGTATATTTTTCTCTTAAAGTATCAATTTCGTTGTATAAAGTGGGTATTGTCCACCATTTCTCTTTTCTTTCACTTAGTATTCTTTGAGCAATTTCTCTCCTGATAGATTTATACATTGCCTCTGGCAAAACTTCTGGGGCCTCTTGAAATATAATTTTTTTACCAAATCCAACTAATCTATCATCATCAAATCTATCTAATAAGTTTAACTTTTCTTTCCAAGGTGCCGCATGCCAAGTTGGGAAAAGAGAAGTGTCTTTGTTTGAAGTAAATTTTGTATAAATACTCTCTTCTGCGTAAATATCTTCCTGAGATTTTGATTGCTCTTTTTCTTCTGCAACTTCTCTTAGGGCTGTTAAAATATTTTGAGAGAACTGTTCATTATTTTGAATAAATTCTGCTCTTTTTTTAATTACGTTTTTGTCAAGTTTGTTATAAGGCTCCACATTCATTCCATATTTGCCATCAATGATGATTGGTGCTTTATTTGAACGTATAGTTCTTAAAAATTTTGGAGATTTTTTCATCTCTGTTTTTAATTCGTTTATTGATTTATTAATTAAAGGTTGAATTTCTGTTCTCAAATCAATGGAGTAATACCATCCTTGATAAATTGGGTGCATACAATGTTTTGGATGTAATGGTACAACTAAATGAAGTCTGGATTTGCCATAATAATATTCATTTAAAGTAACAATATCTCCTTTTTTCATTATAGTTTCGGTATCTGATTTATTTGCAGTCCTTAAAAAAGATTCCCAAGTATGCTCTTGTTTATTTTTAACAATCTTTAAAATTTTTGCGGTTAATTCGGCATCAGCAAGTGCTGAGTGAGCGTCACTTGCATCAATTCCTTGCATTTGAGCTAAAGATGCAAGTTTAAATACAGGGTTATTTTTTTCATTAATTTCTGTTTCTAGGATTGTAGGATCAACTGCATAAGCAGCTCTTGCAATGTTGATACCATCATGTCTTTTATTTGGTGCTGCATTAGTAATGTAAGGATATCTAATATTTTTAAAAAATTCTTTCCTTATCATCTCTTCATCAAAATTAAGGCTGCTCCAACCTAAAAATATTGCAGGACTCCATTTTTTAAATATTTTCTCAACTTCACCCAACATCTGATAGTGACTTAAGTTTGTTTGTGTTAGTTGTTTGATTGATGTCTTGTTGACTATTAAGGCCATCGCCTGAAATATCTCTCCTTCAGGCAAGCTACATCTTAGATTAAATCGATCTTTCTCTTTGAAGTTTTCATCGACTAAAATTCCACCAATTTCAATTATGCTACCGAAATCGGTACTTGCACTTGATGATTCTATGTCCCAAATTGCTAAATTCATATTTTTACCTTAAATTAGCTTTGTTTTGATGGGTTTTTGGAAAGTTTTTTAGGACTAAACCGTTGCATCTAAACAAGTAGCTTCTAGTTAGTTTTATCTCTTCTATGAAATGGTCTGTTAAAGTCAAGCTATATTATTCATCTCGTAAAATTTTTTGACCCTGCCTAAGAATAAATTTTGATAAATCTCTAATTCTGCACCTTCAATTTTAAATTCCTGAAACAAAATATCTTTTGTACAAAGTAAAATTATCCCAGCTTTCATCTTTGTTCCATGAACAACATCATGAGCTAGAGTATATGCTCCAAGTTGTAAAAAATAATCTTGAATATAATCTGTTTTTTTCGGTTTATTACTTTGTTTAAAATCGATAACTACATCATTACCTTGATAAATACCAATTAAGTCAGCTGTGCCTGCATATTGTTCGGGATAATACAATGTTTCTTCAATTCCATAAATTTCATCTAATTTATTATCTATACCTTTTTCAATTATTTCTTTGGCCATGTTTTTATATTGTTCGTTACTTTCAAAAAAACTCTCATTGATGCGTCCTCTTAAGTAATCCTCTATATATGAATGCATTGATGTACCTCTTGAGGATGCCTCAGTTTTAATTCTATTTGCTTCCTTAAAACCTACCCTCTCTTTCCAATTTGCTAAAGCAGCTTTTTCCTCTTCGGATTTAGTAGCACTTAAAATTGTAGTTACACTTGGTAGTTTTTCTTCTCCTAAAGAGTATTTTCTAAAACCATCTTCAATTGATCTTGTGGACTTTGGATAGATAAATTTATTATTCCATTTCATGCATTTCTTATATGAGAAATTATATTTAAATTAAATTTATTTTTTGGCTTGTCTGGGAAGATCTTCAAGTTTTTCTACATTATCTGTTTTAAGAGCTTTTTGGAACTGCTCTGGATCTTTTATATTTTCCAAAGTTCTCGTGATAGATCTTGCATCCATTCCAAACTTATTAACAACAGTCATCGCCTCTTCTAGTTTTTTATTTAAGACTATAATATTATCAAAATGTCTTGAAAACCGTGTGCTAATCGTTTTTAAATGAGTATATATTTCAGTTGCTCCCTTTTGAACTTTGAGGGATTGAAAACCCATATGCAAAGACTGCAAGTAAGCAGATAAAGTATTTGGTCCACAAATTACAATTTTGTGTTTCCTCATTAATTCTTGGGTTAATAATTCTTTTGTGCTTGGATCTTGATACTCAGTCAATTCTTTATACAAACTTTCAGTTGGTGCATAAACGATAGCAAAATCTGTAGTTTTTGGTGGGACTATGTATTTTTCATTTACACTTTTAGCTTTAGCTTTGAAAGCTGATGCTAATTTCGTTCTTGCATCTGCAACAGCTCTTTTATCATCTGCGTCATAACCATCAGTAATTGCCTTAAATTTTTCAACTGGGAAATGGGAGTCAACTGGAACCATTACATCACCTTGAAGTTTAATTGCAAATTCTACATTTTCACTTGTATCCTCTTTCATTTTTACATTAGTCATGAATTGAGAGGATGGTAATAAATCTTTAATTAAAGCATCCAAACTAAATTCAGCAAGTGTTCCATATTTTTTAACACCTGCTAAAATTTTACTTATACCTTCTTGACTCTGATTCAATAACTGTACTTGTTGGTTAAAATTTCCAACTTTTTCATCTACTTTAGTTAAAGCTTCTGTCATATCTTTAGTAACACCAGTAGAAAGATTATTAAATGAAGTAGACATTGAGCCTAATGAATTTTTAATAGTATTATTTAAAGTATCTTTTAAAGAAACAATTTCTGTCTTTAAATTAGCTATTTCCTCAACTTCTTTATTTTCAGTCTCTTCTTTAGGTTTTAGCCTTAAATTTAGATATAAAACTCCAATAGTTACACCAAAGAAAAACAGCAAGATTATCAATAGAATCGTATCCATAGATTTAAGATAATAGTGAGAGTTAAGAGCTAAGCAAGTTTAAAATTTTCTTCAAGCCTTTTTTGTTACCTAATTTTTTATTAAACATTAAAATTGCAGTACTTTTAAGAATATTACCATCTTTTAAGACTCTTAAATTATTCGCACGTAAAGTTTCTCCTGTACTAGTTATATCTGATAAAATTTCTGATGAGCCAGTAAATGGATATACCTCCGTTGCTCCAAGAGAAGGAACTAATTTAAATTGAGTTACACCTTTTGAAAATAAAAACTCTCTTGTAAGATTTGGGTATTTTGTTGCAACCCTCATTCTACTTTTCTTTTTATCTTTAAAATCAAAAGAAATTTCCTCTAGATCAGCAAGTGTCTGAATATCAATCCACTCATCAGGCACAGCTAATACTAAAGTTGCATGTCCATATTCTAGCTTTTTTGAAATAGTAACTTTTTTTTGGATATTTAATTCAGTTTCTTTTAATAAATCATATCCTGAAAATCCAATATCTAGAGATCCATCACCCAATCTTTCTATAATTTCTCTGGCATGTAGATAAATAATTCTAATATTTTTAATTTCTTTAACATATCCAAAGAGATCTCTATCACCTCTTTCTGATAGAATTTTGAGCTTTTTACTTTTAAATATATTTAAAGTGTCATTTCTTAATCGACCCTTGCTTGGAATACCAATTTTAATCATTTAAAATAATTGCACCTCCAACTGCTGGGATTTTTTTTGAAGATCCTAAATCAGAGATAAGATTATCATAACGACCTCCATTAACATGTATTTTTTTAGAGTTTGAATTTATTGTAATTTTAAATACCATCCCAGTGTAATATTCCAGATGTCTTCCAAAAGAAGATGAAAAAATTACATTTAATTTTGAAACCTTATCTTTTGTGATTGGAAAATAATTTTTACCAACAGTAAGATTTATTTTATTTTTTTTAAAAAAAGCGTTAAGAGTATTTGCTGCATTACTCATTTTGCAATTAATTTTTAAATATTCCCTTATAATCTTGACTACATTTTGACCTTTTACTTGTCTTCTAGGATCTTTAATTTTGTTATCAAATCTGATCAGTATCTCTCTTAGGTAACGCCCTGCTATATTTCTGTTTTGATTTTGTTTACATAGTTTAAGGTACCTTTTTTTATCCAATTCAACGATAGTTTCATCAACATCTGAATTGGTCTCTAAACGTCTTAACAATTCATTAAAATAAGTCTCTCGCCAAAAATGTCTTTGCAATCTAAGTTTCCACCTTTTTGGAATATCTAATTTGTTTATTAATAATTGGAAAATTTCTACATTTCCAATTGTTATGCTCCCAGACTTATATCTAAATTTATTTAAAACTTTAATTCCGGTATTTATTATTTGCTTATCATCTCTCTTTTCATCTTTGGATCCTATGATCTCGAAACCTATCTGTTCTCTTATAATTTTTTCATTTTTTTTCTGAACTTTCCTGAATGCTTGACCATTATAATATACTTTTGAGGATCTCTTTTTTTTTTGATTAAGATATTTGATACAAGAGGCAATAGTTAAGTCAGGTCTTAAACAAATTTCCTTTCCATTCTGATCCATAAATGAAAAAATTAAACTTCTAAATGACTCCCCAGATCTCTCAAGAATTAGATTTGTTGGAATTACTGTATCTAAATCTATATAATCAAATCCACTTGATTTTAAAGATTTAAGTATATTTTCAGACAAGTTTTTTGACTTCATCGATTAAATCTTTCATGGGAATTGTTTTGTTGTTCTCACCCTTTATACCTTTTAAATTTTTAATGGTCACTGTATTATCTTTAAATTCATTTTCTCCACAGATTACTGCAACTGGTAATTGGCGTTTATTTGCAAAAGTAAGTTGTTTGCCAAGATTTTTTTTGCTATCTAAAAATATTTCTGAATTAATATTGTTTTGTCTTAATAGATCTAAAATTTCGTAGTAGTTTTTTAAGTATTTTTGATCCATCACACACACTAAAACTGGTTTTTGTTCATCTAATTGAAACTGATCTAATTGCATTAATGCAAACAAAAGTCTATCTACACCAAAACTTATACCTGTACCTGGAATATCCACTCCTTTAAATCTCGATATAAGTTGTGCATAGGCTCCGCCTGAACAAATACTCCCAATATCTACCTCTTTACCTTTATTATTTGTAACTTTAAAATTTAAATTAGTTTCAACAATGAAATCAGAATAATACGCCAAGCCTCTGACAATTGTGAAGTTGGTTTTGACTTGATCTAAGTTTGATCCATATCCAACGACCTCAAAAAAGTCTTCTAATTCCTTGATTCCTTCTTGCGATAGTGAGTTTTTTAAATTTTGTTTCAGTTCATTTAAATCTTTAATTTTTAAATAATCTAATATATTAGAAACCTGCTTATCATTTAAGTCTGCACCTTTTGTAATAGCACCACTAGTATCTTTTCTTTCCTTTCTCAAAAGGTCCTCTACACCTTTTATTCCAAATCCAGGCTTATCAAGTTTATCAATTGCCCTAATAACTTTTAATTGTTTTTCCTCAGTTATTTTTAATTCATTTAGCAAGCCTTGAACTATTTTTCTGTTACTTACATTGATTGTAAACTGATCTTTCTCTAATCCACATTCTAAAAGTGTTGCTGAAATTAAATTACAAAGTTCAGCGTTAGCCTGTGATGAACTAACATTTCCTACAATATCAAAATCTGCCTGCAAAAATTCTCTGTATCTTCCATTGCCAGACTTTTCGTTACGAAATACATTTTGAATAGCATATCTTTTATAAATTGATGGTAATTCTTGATTATTTTGAGCAACAAATCTTGCTAGAGGACTAGATAAGTCATATCGAAGAGTAATACTTTTATCTCCATCTTTAAATGAAAATACATCAGACATAGGATTGGCTTCATCTTCTGCTAGAAAAGATCCTATATTTTCACTTATTTCGAACGATGGTGTTTCGAGTGGTTCAGCACCAAACTTAATAAAATTATTCTCAATTACTGATAACAGCTTTTTTTTGAGAAGAAGTTTCTTATCCCAACGATCTTCAAATCCTGAGGGCAACCCAGGTATTAATTTATTTTCTTTATTCATTTTTTGGTACCCTGGCTTGGAATTGAACCAAAAACTAAAGTTCCACAAACTTTCGTGATAACCATTTCACCACCAGGGCCTATTATTGTTTTATACTAATTAGAGTTAAATTTAAATTTTAAAATAGTTAAATAGCTAGCTAGAAGCCAGCATGAAAATGATGTCTTTTGTGAGGTACGTAAATTTTACTATTTTTAATCATGGAGGTTAAATAGCATTTTAAGTCTAAAATGCAAGTGTCTATTGTATAGGAATATTCATAGGGTTTACCTAATTTTATTCCTATACAAAATTTTAAATGAAATAAATTTTAAGAAGTTTTCTTTAAATTCACTGCGCTTGGACCTTTGTCTCCATCCTGAATTTCAAATTCCACAGCGTCGTTCTCATTCAAAAAACGAAGTCCTGCTTCACGAACTGCGCTTGCATGAACGAAACAATCTTTTTCTCCGTCTTCTCTTTCTATAAACCCGTAGCCCTTCTTACCGTTGAACCACTTTACTTTTCCTTTTAATGTACTCATACTTTTTTTTTACTCTTTCTTTATTATATTAAACTTAGCTAAACTTCAGCTAGCGGGATAATTATTAGATTTTAAAATTGAATGCAAGCATTTTTGCTACACGGTTTTATTTCTAAAATGGTGGCTTCGGCGGGACTCGAACCAGCGACACAAGCCTTTTCAGGGCTCTGCTCTACCAACTGAGCTACGAAGCCATTATTTAAAACCTAAAAATAATTCTTCCTTTTGTCAAATCATAAGGTGTTACTTCCACTGTTACATTATCACCTTGAAGAACTCTAATCCTATTCTTCCTTAACTTTCCAGCTGTATGAGCTGTAACAATATGATCATTTTCAAGCTTTACTCGGAACATGGCGTTAGGTAATAGATCGATTACTTTACCTTTAAATTCCAATAAATCTTGTTTCGACAAATTTTGTTACTCCTTATTTATTCTAGATTTTATACTCAAAGCATGACCTTTTAATTCTTCATACTCAGCGAGATGTGTAGCGTATTCTCCTATTTTCTCAACACCTTTTTTTGAAAGAGTTATAAGGCTAATTTTTTTATAAAATTCACTTAAACTTAAGCCTGACGAAAATTTAGCTGACGAATTAGTTGGCAATACATGATTTGTCCCAACAGCATAGTCGCTTAATGCCATAGGAGAATACTTTCCTATACAAATACTTCCCGCATTAAAAATTTTATTCTTATACTTTTTATAATTGCTAACATTTATTTCTAAGTGTTCAGGAGCTATCTCATTAATTGCATCAATAATTTGTCTATCATTATATACTTTTAAAATTAGTCCATTATTTTTAATGCTTTTAGATGCAATATTTTTTCTTGGTAAATCTTTTAATTTTAATTCTAAATCTTTCTTAAATTTGTTAATCAAATTGGAATTTTTAGTGATCAATATACATTGAGAATTTGAGTCATGTTCGGCTTGCCCAATCATAGATGTAGTAACTTCATTTAAATTAGTTTTGCTATCTGCTAATATTGTTATTTCAGATGGGCCGGCAATCATTCCTTCAATTCCTACATCTCCAAAAACCTGCCTTTTAGCTCCAGCAACAAAGATATTGCCCGGTCCAACAATTTTATTTACTTTTTGAATATAAGCTAAACTACCTATAGCTTGTGCACCTCCAATTGAATAAATTTCATTAATTCCTAATTTTTTTGCTGCATATAAAACTGCTGGATTTAATTTTCCATTATTTTTTGGATTTGCTAGTACAATTCTTTTAACGCCTGCAATTTTTGCTGGTATAGCATTCATCAATAGTGTTGATGGTAAGTTTGCTGGGACATAAATACCTACCGATTGAATTGGTAAATATTTATACTCAATTTTATTATTTAGATTATCTTTATAAAAAATATCTGTAGTTTTTTGTAAAGAATGAAATTTGAGTATACGTTTGTAAGCAAAATCTATAGCTCTTTTAATCTTAGGGTCTAAAGATTTAATTGCTTTATTTATTTGCTTAATACTTGGCTTAATTTGAATATTTTTACTAAATTTTTTCTCATATTTTAAAAGACTTTTATTTTTATTGTTCTTAATATCTTTTAAAATTTTAGATATTGTTTTATTTTCATTTTTTTTCCCAGATCTTCTAAGATCTAAAAATTTTGTTAAATTATTTAAATAATTTTTTTTATTACAATTAATTATTTTTATCATTTACTATTTTTTGATCCTCTAGTGTCACTTCAATTACTTCAGCGGCAAGAGTTATAATTCTATTTTTCGAAAATAACATAGTTATTTCAAAATTCTCCCCTTTCTTAAAAATATCAATTGTTAATAATTTTAATGTTAGATTAGTGTCATTTTGGTCTATATTCTTTGATTTTGACGAATTAATAAATTCAAATTTGATAATACTGTTTATTAATTTATTTTTATTTTCCTCTTCTTTACTAAATCTTGCTATTGAAATTAGGAAAATCTTGTTAGAAGCTAAATATTTAACATTGTCAATATTAACTTTACCCTCAGAGCAGCAAGCTGAAATAATATGAAGATCTTCAGGAGTTTGTGCAATTATCTTTTTTAAATACTGGTTTTCCATCAGTTAACACGTCGAATGTTTACCCCAACTTTTCTTAGTTTATTCTCTATATTTTCGTATCCTCTATCAAGGTGATAAATTCTATTAATTGTGGACGATCCTGTGGCAACTATTGCAGCTAAAACTAATGCAACCGAAGCTCTTAAGTCACTAGACATTAATTCTGCGGCTTGAAAGTTAGTATCACCTGAAATAAATGCCTTATTTTTTTTAATTAAAATCTCAGCACCTAATCTTCTTAATTCAGCTACATGCATAAATCTATTTTCGAAAATACTCTCAGTTATTGAACTTTTACCTTTAGCCTTACAAAGTAGAACCATAAACTGAGCTTGTAAATCTGTAGGAAAGTTTGGATATTCTTTAGTAACTAAATTGGTTAAATTTTTGATTTTTTTTGGACCGGATATATGAATTTGTTTTTTAGATACTTTAATTTTTGCTCCAACTTTTTTTAGTAATGATAATTCTGTTTTTATAATTTTTGGATCAAAATTATTTATTTTTAAATTACCTCCAGTTAAACATGCTGCTACACAAAAAGTTCCTGTTTCTATTCTATCTGACATCACTGAATAATTTGTACTTTCTAAAGATTTAATACCTTCTATCCTCACAGTACGTTTGCCTATAAATTTTATTTTTGCACCACCTGATCTTAAAAAATTTATTAAATCAATTATTTCTGGTTCAATTGCACAGTTTCTAAGAATGGTAATTCCATTTGCTAAACATGCAGCTATAATTGTATTTTCAGTTGCTCCAACACTAATTTTTGAAAATCTGATTTTTGCACCTTTGAGTTTTTCTTTCGTATGTGCGTGGATATAGCCTTTCTTAATATCATATTTCATTCCAAGTTTTTTAAGAGCGTTCAAATGATAATTTACAGGTCTTGCCCCTATTAGGCAGCCACCAGGCAAAGAAGTAATAGACTTTTGATGTTTTGCAACAAGCGCTCCTAAAACTAATATTCCAGCTCTCATCGTTCTAACAAGCGAATATGATGCAAAAAAATTTTGCTTTTTTTTCTTTGTTATTTTAACAATTTTTCTATTTTTATTAAATTTTATTTCAGAGCCAAGAGATTTTAAAAGATTTATCATTGTATTTATGTCTTTAACACGAGGTAAATTTTTTATTATGACCTCTTTTTCGAATAAGATTGTCGATGCCAAAATTGGTAAGGCAGCGTTTTTTGAACCCGAAATTGAAATTTCGCCCTTTATTTTGCAAGGACCTTTAACAATAAATTTGTCCATTATTATATTTTTGGAAGTGTAACTCCCTTTTGACCTTGGTATTTACCATTTCTATCTGCATATGAAACAGCTGGATCCTCATTGCCCTTAATAAAAACAAATTGAGCAACTCCTTCATTGGCGTAAATTTTTGCTGGCAATGGTGTAGTATTAGAAAATTCTAATGTTACATGTCCCTCCCAACCTGGTTCGAGAGGTGTGACGTTGACAATTATTCCACATCTTGCATATGTGGATTTTCCTAAACATATAACCAAAACATTTTTAGGAATCTTAAAATATTCTACTGTTCTCGCTAATACGAATGAATTGGGTGGTATTATACATTCAGATGAGTTTTTTGTAACAAAATTTGAAGATTTAAAATTTTTTGGATCTACTATTTCGGAATTTACGTTGGTAAAAATTTTAAATTCATCAGAGACTCTCGCATCATAACCATATGATGAAACACCAAATGATATTTTATCTCCTCTAACTTGTTTGTCTTCAAAAGGAGAAATCATATCATTATCTCTGGCCATTTGTATAATCCACTTATCAGATTGGACCGACATTATTTATTTTTTTTCTTTGTTTTTTTTTGGAATTCTTTTCTTTTTTTTAAATTTTTTCTTAAGGCAAGTTCAAGTTTACTAAAATTATTCTTTTTTGAACTCATTATTTATTTTTTATCGGGATTTGTAAGATGATCAAGAGTTATAACCTGATCAAGAGGAATAGTTTTATCTTCTGCAATTTTTACTGGGCCAGTTTTCACCTGCTTCTTAGCTCTTTTTTCAGCAAGTTTTTTTTCTCTTTTTGCTTTTTTTTCCATGAGCTTTGCGTTTTTATTAGCTCCATATGTGTAGTGAATTCCCATAACATTATCCTTTAACAGATATAACTTATTTTAAAAAAAAATTAAGGCAATAATTTGAAAAAATTAATTTTATACACTAATTTAAGTAAATATTGCCCCTATAGTTAAATGGTATAACACATCCATGGTAAGGATGAGTTTCCAGTTCAATTCTGGATGGGGGCACCATTGTTATTTTGCATAAAAATTTTTTTTTAGCACAAACCCAATTATAACTAAAACTATAATTCCCAGAATTGGTAAATAAATATCAGGAGAAAAAATTAATTCTAAAACGCTTGGTACCTCAGAATTTTTCTCCAATATCTTACTCAAACCAGCGCCGAGAGATGCTCCAACAAATAATTGTGGAGTCATTCCAATTATTGATCCTAGAAAGAAATTTCTAACCTTAACATTAAATATTGTCGGTAAAATATTTGAAATAAAAAAAGGAATACCGCCTATAAATCTATAGATTAGAAAAAAAACAAACTCATTCTTTTTAAACTTTTCAGTAAAATTACTAAAACGAGATGAAAATTTTTCCTCAACCAAATCTTTAAAAAAATAATTTGCAAACATGTAAAGAAGTGTTGCGCCAATAGATAACCCAAAAACTACTAGAAAAGTTCCTAACCACTTTCCAAATATAAAACCACCAACTAGAAATACCGGTGACCCAAAGCCTAATAAAAGAACCCAGACTATGGTACCTATTAAAAAAATAATACTTGATAAAAAAATATTACTATTTTTAATATTCTCTAAAGCCTCTCTATTTTGTCTTATTAATTCATAACTTGAAAAATCCTGAAAGGAAAAGTTGTTAAAAAAAATCATTAAAAAAACAAATACTATTAAAATGTAGGCAGAGCCTAAAAATAGTTTAATTTTTTTTTCTCTATTCATTGATTTTTAACTTATTAAAAATCGCTGTACTTATATATATATATTTGTATAACTACCAAAATTTAACATTAATTTAACAACAATGAAACGTACATATCAACCAAGTAACAGAAAAAGAAAAAAGGCTGTTGGCTTTAGAGCTAAAAAAAAGACAAAGGGTGGGAGAAAAGTATTAAAAAGAAGAAGAGCTAAAGGAAGAAAAAAATTAACAAACGCTTAATGAAAAACAAGATTGTTAGCCTTTCTAAAAATGATGATTTTAAATCTATTCTGAGTGGAAAAAAAATTTCTAACAAATACTTAACAATTTTCTTTAAAAAACTTTCTGATAAAAATAATAATAGATTAAATATTAGTTTTGTAGCCAAAAAAAAAATTGGAAATGCAGTAACAAGAAATAGAATTAAAAGAAGACTAAGAAATATTATGAACGAAGCTGTGAAATCAATTAACATCAATTTTAATTACTGTTATTTATTGATTGCAAGAATATCTGTTAGCAAAGATCCTTATGAAACAATAAAAAATGCAACACTAGAAGACTTTAAAAAAATTAAATGACAAATTTTATTAAATTTTTAATGATCAAGATTATAAGGCTTTATCAAATACTTATATCTCCGTATCTAGGTAATAATTGCAGATATCTTCCAACATGTTCTAATTATTTTATTGAAAATATAAAAGAGAATGGAATTTTAAAAGGAAGTATTAATGGATTTAAAAGAATACTTAGTTGCCATCCGATAAAAATTTTGGGTGGTGGAGAGGGATTTGATCCAGTTAAAAAGAAAAAGTAATTTATGGATACAAAAAATGTAATTGCCGCAATATCTCTGAGTGCGGCCGTAATAATACTTTATAGTCTATTTTTCGCTCCAGCAGTAGTAGACCAAAAAGATATTTCTAATGACAAAAATATTACCAGTGAAAATTCTTCAACGGATGCACCATCATTAGTTCAGGATGAAGAAACAATTAAAATATCTAGAAATGACGCTTTAAAAGAAAATGAAAGAGTTCTTTTTGAAAATGAAAAAATTAAAGGCTCAATTTCATTAATTGGGTCTTCAATAGACGACTTAACTTTTAGAAATTATACAAATACTTTAAATGGAGATGATAATGTAATCTTATTAAATCCTAAACAGTCTAATAATGGATATTATGTAGAAACTGGATGGGTAACTACTAACAAAAATATTGATTTACCAAACTCAAAATCTCTTTGGAGCATTGAAGGAAGTAACAAACTCACACCTAGTTCACCAGTGATATTAAGTTGGACTAACAGTCAAAATATTAAATTCTTAAAAGAAATAAGTATAGATAAACAATATCTTTTTAACATCAAACAAACGATAATTAATAATTCGGATAAAACTTATAACTTTTATCCATATGGACAAATTATAAGAAATGTAGCCCCTGATGTAACTAATTTTTATATTTTGCATGAGGGTTTAATTGGAGTTTTTGATGATCAGCTAATTGAAGAAGATTATGATGATATTGAGGAAAAAAAATATTCCAAGAATGCACAATCTGGGTGGTTAGGTATAACTGATAAATATTGGCTTACTAGTCTTATACCTGAAAAAGGTAAAAGTTTTAGATCTGATTTTGATTATAAAAATAAGTTTAGAGCAAATTTTATAGAGACAAATGCAACTGAGGTTGGTGCAAACGAGACTAAAAGTAACTCAATTAGATTAATAATTGCCGCAAAAGAAGTAAAAGTTATTGATGGATATGCAGAAAGTGAAAACATTAATAAGTTTGATTTAGCAATAGATTGGGGATGGTTTTACTTCATTGTAAAACCTTTATTCTTTGCAATTCAATATTTCTTTGATCTTGCTGGCAATTTTGGAATAGCAATTATAATGATAACTGCTTGTATAAGATTAGCATTTTTTCCACTTGCAAATTACTCATTTAGGTCAATGGCTAAAATGAAGGTTCTTCAGCCAGAAATGACAAGACTAAAAGAGTTGCATAAAGAGGATAAAATGAAACTTCAACAAGAGATGATGGCATTGTACAAAAGAGAAAAAGTTAATCCAATTAGTGGGTGTCTTCCAATTTTTATACAGATACCTTTTTTCTTTGCTATTTATAAGGTTTTATTTGTAACAATTGAGATGAGACATCAGCCATTTTTTGGTTGGATAAAAGATTTAAGTGAAAGAGATCCTACATCCATATTTAATTTATTTGGACTTATTCCATGGGACCCCCCTTCTTTTTTATTGATAGGTGTATGGCCGTGCTTAATGGGTGTTTCAATGTGGATGCAGCAAAAACTTAATCCAACGCCTCCTGATCCTGTTCAAGCAAAAATATTTATGTTCTTTCCTCTATTTTTGACAGTAATACTAGCTCCTTTCCCAGCAGGACTAGTTATTTACTGGACGATAAATAACGTATTAACAATGGCACAACAGTACATAATAATCAAAAGAACGACTGTCAAAACTGTTTAATAGAAATGGAAATAGAAAAAATAGTACCAAAAGATGGTCCTTCCATCGACGAGTTTAAAAAATATATAGATAAATATAAAAATGAATTAATTGTCATTAAATATGGAGGAAATGTTTTTATTGATAGGAATATTTTTAACAATTTTATTTCAGATATAAGTATTCTAAATAAGTTAGGATTATCAATAATAATAGTTCATGGAGGTGGTCCTAGAATTAAAAGAGAATTAGAAAAATCAAATATTCAATCAAAATTTATTAGAGGTTTAAGAGTTACAGACGAAAAAATTATAAATATTGTTGAAGATGTCCTTATTGATTTTAACGAAGATATTGTGAATTCTTTAATTGAAAAAGGTTCAAATGCAGTCTCATTAAACACAAAAAAAAATAATGTTATTGAGATTATTCCAGAAGCAGAGGAACTTGGTTTTGTGGGAAAACCAAATAAAATAAATACAAATATTATAAAGGATATAATTAAGATAAATTCAGTTCCAATTATATCACCTTTAGGATTAGGTAAAAATAATCAGACATTTAATATTAACGGAGATACAGCAGCTGGTGCAATAGCTAAATCTTTAAAATGTAGAAGATTATTATTAATGACCAATGTTGAAGGTGTACTTGATAAAGAAAAAAAACTCATTGAGGAAATTACTTCATCTGAAATTTTGGAAATGATAAATAATGAAATTATAACAGAAGGCATGATTCCTAAAATTAATACATGCTTAGATGCGGTAATGAATGGCGTTACCGGTGTTGGTATTATTGATGGAAGAAAAAAACATTCAATACTTTTTGAATTATTTTCAGACAAAGGTGCTGGTACATTAATAAGAAAATGAAAAATATAAAAAATATTTTATTTGATTGTGATGGAGTTCTTTATCAGGATTTAGAATCTGTATTTGGTCAAGTAAGTAAAAGAATGACGCAATACATTTCTGAAAAATTAAAAATTAACTTAGTCGAAGCTAAAAAATTACAAACCGAATACTTTCATAAATATAATACAAGTCTAAATGGATTAATGATTCATCATGATATACCTCCTAAAGAGTTTTTAAATTTCGTTCATGACATTGACCTATCTTTTATGGAAAAGGATGTTGTTTTGAGAGGTGAAATAGAAAAATTGGATTTAAGAAGGTTCGTTTTTACCAATGGAAGTAGTGAACATGTTAATAATATAACTACACATTTGGGGATTGATGATCTATTTGAGGACGTATTTGATATAGTTGATGCGGAATACAGCCCAAAACCTGCAGCGAAAGCATTCGATCTGATGTTAGAAAAATTTGATATTGACCCAACAGAAACAATTTATATTGAAGATATTGCAAAAAACTTGTCAATTGGAAAGGAAAGAGGAGCTACGACAGTCTGGCTAATCAATAATGAATATTGGGGTAAAAAAGAATCTGATAAAGACTATATTGACTATAAAATAGAAAATCTCTCTTTATTTTTAAAAGAAATAAGGTTATTAAAAAACTCATAAACTATGAGTATAGAAAACGTAATAAATGATGCTTGGGAAAAAAAGGATCAAATAAACTCCTCTTCAGAACAGTCTTTAAAAGATACTATAAATCAAGTTATTGATGATTTAGATAGTGGAAGGTCAAGAGTTGCTGAAAAAATAAATGGTAAATGGATAACTCATCAACATTTGAAAAAAGCAATAATGTTAAGTTTTAGATTGTATCCAATGGAAAATTTGAATGGTCCATATAGTAGCTGGTATGATAAAGCTCATTTACTAAAGGGTAAGACTGCTGGATGGACAAAAGAAGATCATGAGAAAGCTGGCTTTAGAATGGTACCTAACTCCCCAGTAAGAAAAGGGAGTTTTGTTGGTAAGAATGCAGTTTTAATGCCATGCTACGTAAACATTGGGGCATACATAGACGAAGGAACAATGATTGATACATTTGCAAGAGCAGGTAGCTGTTGCCAAATTGGAAAAAATTGTCATATCTCCGCAGGTTCAGGTGTAGGTGGAGTTTTAGAACCTGCACAGGCTCTGCCAACTATTATCGAGGATAATGTCTTTTTAGGTGCGATGTCTGAAGTTGTAGAAGGTGTAATTGTAGGAGAAGGATCTGTACTGAGTATGGGTATGTACATAGGACAATCTACAAAAATTGTTAATAGAAAAACTGGAGAAATTACTTATGGAAAAATTCCTCCTTATTCAGTTGTAGTTCCAGGTTCACTTCCCGATAAAAATAAACCAACCGCACCTTCACTATATTGTGCTGTAATAATTAAGCAAGTAGATGAAAAGACAAGATCTAAAACTTCTATTAACGATCTCTTGAGAGAATAGTTTCGATGCAAATTATAAATGAACTTCAGTTAGCTAAAGAGCTAATTAGATTTCCAACTGTAACTCCTACAGATGCTGGAATTATGAAATTTTTGGAAAAAAAATTGAAAAAACTTGGCTTTAAAACTAAAATTCTCGAGTTCAAAGAAAAAGGACATGCTCCAGTTAAAAATCTATATGCAAGATTAGGGAGCAAAAGTCCTAATTTTTGTTATGCAGGACATCTTGATGTTGTTCCAGCTGGAAATTTAAGAGATTGGACAGTAAATCCTTTTAAACCAATAATTAAAAAAGGACATTTAATTGGAAGGGGTGCAAATGATATGAAAAGCTCAATAGCTGCATTTGTATCAGCTATAAGCGTTTTCGTTGAAAAAAATAGAGGATTTAATGGATCGATAAGTCTTTTAATCACTGGAGATGAGGAAGGTGTTGCCATTAATGGAACCAAAAAAGTTGTAGACTATTTAAAAAAGAAACGAGAGAAAATAGATTTTTGCTTGGTTGGTGAGCCAACTAATCCTAATAAATTAGGTGAAATGATTAAAATTGGTCGAAGAGGAAGTATGAACTGTCGATTAACAGTTACAGGAGTTCAAGGGCATGTAGCATATCCTCATAGAGCAAATAACCCTTCGACTGCTCTAGTGAGAATACTTAAAGAACTAAAAGATTTACGATTTGACAAAGGAACAAAGGATTTTCAACCAACAAATCTTGAAATTACAAAAATTAATATAAATAATACCGCAGACAATGTAATTCCAGATATTGCTTATGCTTCATTTAATATAAGATTTAATAATATGCATACTTCAAATTCTATTAAAAAGAAAATTAATAAAATTTTAAAAAAAGTGTGTAATAAAACTAAATCTAAATATAAAATTGATTACAGTGTTTCAGGTGAAGCTTTTCTTACAAAGCCAAATAGTACTATATTTATGATACAAAATATTATTAAAAAAGTTACTAAAATAAAACCTAAACTTTCAACTACTGGAGGTACATCAGATGCAAGGTTCATTAGGAAAATAGCTCCTTGTTTAGAATTTGGCTTAGTAGGAAAAACTATGCATAAAGTTGATGAGGCTGTCTCACTAACCGATTTAAAAAAATTGAGTTTAATATATTCAAAAGTTTTAAAAAATTATTTTAAGTGAAGACTGGTTTAATCACTTCAGATACTTATAAAAACCATAATACTGGAAATGGTCATCCAGAAAAAATTGAAAGGGTTAACGCAATAATTGATAACTTTAAAAAAATAGATAATAAAAATCTTATATGGAAAAAACCAAATAAATTCGACGAATTTTTTTTAAATAAAACCCATTCAATAGAATATATTAATCATGTTAAACAGTCTTTTCCAAAAAAAGGTTTAGTATTTTTAGATGGTGATACAATTATTTCCCCTGGTAGTAAAGATGCTACTAAAGATGCAGTAGGTTCAATTATCACAGCAATAGATGGAGTGCAAAATAAAGAATTTAAGAATGCTTTTTGTGCTGTAAGACCTCCAGGTCATCATGCAGAAAAAGATAAAGCTATGGGATTTTGTATTTATAATAATGTAGCTGTCGGTGCTAATTATCTTATTGAAATGTATAAATACAAAAAAATTGCAATAATTGATTTTGATGTTCACCATGGTAATGGAACTCAAGATATTTTTTATGATAATGAAAAGGTATTATACGTTTCGACTCACCAATACCCTTATTACCCTGGCTCAGGTTCACATAAGGAAAATGGAAAATTTAATAATGTATTGAATATTCCACTAGAGGCTGGAACAACATCTGAAGTATATTTAAATGCATATGAAAATGTTTTAAACAAGATAAAGCAGTTCAAACCTGAATTTTTGCTATTTTCTGCGGGTTTTGATGCACATATTGACGACCCTTTAGCGCAAATGAGATTAAGTACAGAAGATTTTTACAAAATTACCAAAAGGACTTTAGAATATTCTAAATCTTTTTGTAATGGTAAGGTTGTTTCAATTCTTGAAGGTGGTTATGATCTTGAAGCATTACAAAGTAGTACCCAAAGACATGTTGATGCGTTAATAGAATTTAATTGATAATATTTTTTTAATCAATACACACAAATATATGAAACTATATAAGATTAAAAAGTCTGATATTGATAAAAAAGGTAAAGGACTTTACGCCACAAGAGATATAAAAGAAGGTGAAAAAATAATAGATTACATTGGAAAATTAATTACAAAAAAACAAACCGAGAATTCTGATAAATACGATAACAGTAAGCCAATATATTTGTTTACAGTAAATAAAAGATATGATCTCGATGGGGATTTCCCATGGAATACAGCTGGTCTAATAAATCATTCTTGTGAAAATAATTGTGACTACGATGGTAAGGGACTTAAAATTTGGGTTAAGGCTATAAAAGATATAAAAAAAGGTGAGGAATTAACTTGTGACTATGGATTTGGTTATGACAAAGATTACAAACAATTTCCTTGTAAATGTAAGTCAAAAAATTGTTGTGGCTATATTGTTAGAGCAGAATCAAGGTGGAGAATTGATAAAAAATTCTCAATAGGTAGGAAAAATTAGTATACAACTTTTTTCAAAAATAATCCTTCTGCTGGTGC
Organism: uncultured Pelagibacteraceae bacterium; assembly: GCA_902583075.1. Lineage (GTDB taxonomy): Bacteria > Pseudomonadota > Alphaproteobacteria > Pelagibacterales > Pelagibacteraceae > Pelagibacter. The sequence goes on from CACHUN010000002.1 coordinate 85,625, forward strand.
TGGTGGTGCACATAAATTTCTGTTTTTTAATTTAATAACACTTATAAATTTTTTTAATGTCCACTTTTTTTCACCAATATATTTTAAACAACCGACCATTGATCTAACTTGTTGTTTTAAAAATGATTGAGATCTAAACTCAAATTCAATTTTGTTGTTAATTTTATTTATTTTCACTGATTTAATTGATCTTATTGGGCTCTTTGCATTACATCCAGATGCTCTAAAAGTTGAAAAATCGTGAGTTCCAATTAACTTTTTTGCTGCTTTTTTCATTATCTCTAGATCTAGCTTTTTAATAACAAACCATCCTCGCTTATTTTGAAGTATAGGTTTACTCAATTGATTGAAAATAACATATTTATAAATTCTTTCTTTCGCAGAAAAACGTGCGTGAAATTTTATATTTCTTTTTTTTATTTTTAGAATGGCAATTTCGTATTTATTTAAAAAATAATTTATTGATTTTAAAAATTTATTCAAATTTTGGATTTTTTCAGTAATATCAAAATGCGCAGATTGCTCAATTGCATGAACACCGGTATCTGTTCTTCCCGAGCCAATAAGTGTAATTTTTTCATTTAAAAGATATGAAATTTTTTTTTGAATTAATCCTTGTATAGTTTTACCTTTTGTTTGTACCTGCCAACCTATGAAAGAAGAACCAACATATTCTATTAGAATTTGATATCTGAACATATTTAATTCAAATCAGTGCCTTTAGTAATTTGGCTTCCACGCAGAAATTCCTTAGTTTTTTGAGCATTTTTACCTTGTCTTTGTATCTCAATGATCTTTATTGAATGTTCACCACAACCAACCTCAAAATTATCTGATAAGACATATCCTGATTTTCCACTTAAAATTGATTTTTCTGCTTTAAGTATCTTATATCTTTCTCCTTTAAATTCAAACCAACCGCCTGGATTAGGATATAAACCATTAATTTTTCCTATGATCTTTAAATTACTGTCCTCCCAATTTATTTTTCCTTCTTCTTTTTTAATTTTTTTTGCATATGTAGATTTACTATGATCTTGCTCTTTAAAAGATGCTTTATCATCCAAGATATCATCGATATTTTGAAGAATTTTTTCAGATGCTAAATTACTTAATCTTTGAGCCAGATCCTCACTATTTTCATTTTCTAAAATATTTATAGAATATTGATTACAGACGGGACCAGAGTCTAAACTCTCATCAATTTTCATAATAGAAATCCCAGTTGATGATTCATTGTTCATAATAGCTCTTTGAATAGGAGCTGCACCTCGTAATTTTGGCAAAAGTGAATAATGAATATTTATCCATCCATATTTTGGAATTTTTAAAATATCTTTTTTAAGAATCTGCCCGTAAGCAACAACGATACCTAAACTTATATTTTGTTTATGAAGAAAATTTTTTTCTTCAATATTATCTAATACAATTGGAGTTCTAACAGGTATATTTAATATTTCAGCCATTATATGAACAGGTGACTTATTTAATCTGTGACCTCTATTTGATGCAACAGGTGGTTGAGTATAAACAACCTCAATATCAAAACCATTCTGATACAATGATTTGAGTATTTGCCCAGAAATGGTGGGGGTACCCATAAAAGCAATTTTTTTGCTCATTAAACAATAATTCTATCAGGGGGATTTTTTCTTTTTGATAATTTTTTAACAATCATTGTTTTTTTCAATTTTGACAAATAGTCTATAAACAAAATTCCTTCAAGATGATCCATTTCATGTTGTATACAAGTTGCAAGGAGTCCATCAGCTTTTAAAATTTTATTTTCCCCATTATAATTTAAATATTCAACCTCACAATGTTTAGGTCTGTCAACCTCTGCAAAATAATTAGGGACAGATAAACATCCCTCTTCATATGTTGTTTTTTCTTTGTCTTTGTTTTTGATTATAGGATTTACAAAATACATTGGATTTTTCTTTCCATTTTTTGAGATATCCATTACTATAATCCTTTTTGGAATACCAATTTGAATCGCTGCTAAACCAATACCATTAGCTGCATACATTGTTTCCAACATATCATCCATTAACTTTCTTTCTTCATTACCCACTGTTTGTACTGGTTTAGAGACTTGTCTTAAAATCTCGTTAGGTTCAGTTATAATTGTTTTTATTGTCATGATTAATTGAAGTATTTTAAACTTTTAATGGAAGAATTTCCAACAATAGTTCGTTTCTCAAGCTAATTAGTTTTGTTCTATTCATAATTTCAATTACAAAATTTAGTGACTCACTATTTAATTCGTTCAATTCTTTTTCACCAATAATTTCAACTAATTTTAATAGTATCATGCCTGATTCATTGTTCTCTATCATTTTGTCAATTTCAGAATTTAATTCAGATTTATATTGAGAGAGTTCTTCAATTTGATCTATTTGAATTCCATCTGCTCTCAGTGATTGTAATAATACAACATCTTTAAAGTTAAAAGAGTAATTCTTGTCTTTTTTCATCTTTGACAACAAATTGTCAGTTAATTTTTGTGTTTTAGGTAAGCTTTGCTTATTCAAAAAATAATTTAATACTTTTGATTGATGAAAAATTTCATTATTAAACTTAATTTTATTTTTTCTGTTTTCTTCAGTAATTAAATTAATTTGGTAGAAGTCAGAAAACTTTAAAGGAATTTCTTTTTTATCCATTTTTTTTAACAATTTAGATAGTTCATCGTCAAATGATTTTTTAAAATTTGAGTTTTCAAAGGAATTATTTAATTTTGATAATAATGAAAGTTTATTTTCAAGATTATCTGTTAATAAAAACCTCTGGTACATCAGGGCTCTTCCTTCATAATCAGGTAAATTTTTTACTGCATCTTCATAATTAATAAGGTCATCAATTTCAAATTGGAATTTTTTGTACAAATTCAACAGATCTTTTTCATCAAAAATACCTTCACTGGTTGCTTTTTCTAAAAACTTTACTTGATCAATATCACTTAGATTAAAATCCTTTAGATTTTTAAGTAAATTCCAATTAGATAAATATTTCCAAATAAATTCTTCAGATTCTACGGATGGATAGTATAAAAATTTCTTATCTGTTTTGTGAGATAAATGAAAAAAAAGAACATTTTCATCAGACAATATAAAATTATTATCTTCGTATCCCATTAATACTTCAAACTTTTTAACAAAAAAGTTATTCAAAGAATCTAGCTCCGAGTTAAGATCAAACAACAACTGAGCCTCATCTTTTTTATTCTGAGTTATCAAGCAATAAATTTTGAAATATGTTAAGTATTCATCGGTTATTAAACTTAAACTATCAACAGCAGAGCATGAATTTTCTATTTTGTTTAATGACAAGTAATAATCAGCTACGTGTTTTATGAGTCTTTCTTTATCTTTTATTGATGAATTTTTTTGAATAAACTCCTCAACTAAATCAAAATCTTTTTTTTTAATTAGATGGTCAAGTGTGAAATTTTCAAATTCATGTAATGAAAAGTTTTGATTTGGAATATAAGAGTTTGTTAATAATGCTACATCCATTAATCTTTCAGAAAAACTTGATAAATTTTTAGACTGTATTTGTTCCAGTAACTTTTTTATTTTTATTCCATCTGTTTTTGACCACATATTAAGGTTTAGATCGTTGTCATCAGGGTCGAATAATCCAGCCAACAAAATATCTGAATTGTCTAAATTTTGATTTACTAGAATATTTTCATCAGAAAGTTTTACTTTAACACCTTCAATCTGGTCTGTATTAATAATCTGGTCTGTATTAATAGATGTGTCTACATCATTTTTTTGTTCAGTATTTTTAATCTCTTTTTTTTCTATTTCTGACCAAATCTCTTTAACTTCCTGAGCTTGAGCTGATAGAACAAACAAAAAAAAAGAAGCGGAAATTAAAATCTTACTTAATTGTTTTGAAATTTTCATTTGGTAAAATTTTTTCAATTTGTTTGTCTGGAGCGGGCAAATTAATCTGGTTAATCACAATAATGCCAAATACAATTATAAAACTGGCTATTACAATTTTTAAAATTGTCCTTAAGCTAAAAATTTTGTCTTTACTTGTATTTTTTGTAAATTGCATATAATTTAATAATTTCAAAATAAGACATATTTGTGTTTTTTCAATATAGAAACTCATGAAATCAAATAAAAATATTGTATTAATTGGAATGATGGGATCTGGAAAATCATCAATTGGTAAAATTTTGTCAAAAAAATTAAATTTAACATTTATTGATATTGATCAAAAAATTGAAGAAAGTGAAGATTCTAAAATATCAGAAATTTTTAATAAATATGGAGAAGATTATTTTCGTAAAATTGAAGAAAAAATATCTTTAAAATTTCTAAGTTCAGAAAATTCTGTAATATCTTTAGGTGGAGGCGGTTTTATAAATACCTCAATCAGAAAAATGTGTAAGAAAAATTGTTTATCTTTTTGGCTAGATTGGAAAAATGAAACAATAATAAAAAGGATATATAAGAGTAAGAAAAGACCATTGGCAATTAATCTTACTAAGGGTCAAATTAATAATTTAATTAAAGAAAGGTCAAAATTTTATAGTTTATCTAGTTACAGGATTAATTGTGATAAATTAGACAAAGTTGAAATTATAAATAAGATATTAGAAATTTATGAATACAAATAAAATTTCAATTAAAACAAGCAATAAGAACTACTCAATTGTAATTGGAAGAGATTTAATTGGTAAAATTGATAAAATTTTAAAGGCTAACCGTTTAAAATTTTATAAATGTTTAATTGTTACAGATAAAAATATTCCTAACAAGTTTAAAAGACTCTTATACAAAAAGTTAAAAACAAATAAACTTGTTAAAATAGAAATTACAGCATCAGAAAAAAATAAGAATTACCGAACAATTGAAAAAATTCATAAAGTCTTATTTGAAAATAGGTTTAATAGAGAAGATTGCGTTATTTCTTTTGGTGGAGGGATTATCGGGGATATAGTTGGATTTGCATCCAGTACATTTAAAAGAGGCATGAAATTTGTAAATATTCCCACAACTTTACTGGCTCAGGTAGATTCATCCATAGGAGGCAAAACAGGTGTAAATAATAAATTTGGAAAAAATTTGATTGGAAGTTTTTATCAACCTGATTTAGTTGTTTCTGACATGAATATTTTAGCTTCTTTACCGGAAAGAGAAATTATTTGTGGATATGCTGAAATATTAAAAAGTAGTATTATAGATAATTTTAATAATTTTCTCTATTTAGACAAAAATTTAAAAAAAATTTTAAAATTAAAATCACCTTTCATTGAAAGATCTATAATTAAAAGCTGTAATTTAAAAAAAAGAGTTGTTGAAAAAGATGAAAAAGAGAAGAATTACAGAAAGGTATTAAATTTAGGTCATACCTTTGCTCATGCTTATGAGTCTACTTTAGGTTTTTCTAAAAAATTAAACCATGGAGAAGCTGTAATTTTAGGCATTAAAAATGCAGTTGAATTCAGTTTTAAAAGAAAAATTTTATCAAAACAAAAATTTAATATTATTTTAAATCATATTAATAGAATCGAGATGAAACCAAAAATTGAAAAATTATTTAAAAAAAAACATGTGTCTAAAATTATGAATTATATGAGAAGTGATAAGAAAAATAATTCAAATAATATTAACTTAATTTTAGTGAAAGATTTTGGAAAAATAATAATTAACTTTCAGATTAACCCTATAAATTTAAAAAAATATTTATCTAGTAGTTTAAATTAATTTGATTTGCAACGAATGAATATATTTTTTTAATTCATCATCTAAAATTTTGTAAATAAACCTTGTTGAATATAACTTGCTTTTATTCTTTAACTCATCAGATTTAATTGAAAGAACAATATGAAATTTTCCATCTTCGTTAGATTTGTGATTTTTGTGTAAGAATGACTTGTCCTCTATATAAACTTTTGAAATACAATCCTGCGACAAAATTTTTTTTTCAATAGTTTCAATTAGTTGATTAATGTTCATTTTATAAAGTATTATACATCATGAAAAATATTTGCGATTGGAATAATTGCTCAGAGGAAGGTCTTTTTAAAGCGCCTAAAGAAAGAGATAATAGCAAAGATTATAGATTACTATGTTTAAACCATGTTAAAGAATTTAATAAAAGTTGGAATTATTTTACAGGTATGAGTGATCAACAAATAATTGATTTTTTAAGGTCTGACATGACTTGGCACAAACCAACACAAAGTTTTAGTTCATCTGATAATTTCTTCAAAGTTCTTTGGAGTAATGCTTTAAAAGATGAGATGGATAAATTTAAATTTAATAATGACTTTAATAATATGAATAAATTTAAATTTAATAACAACGATTTAAAAGCCTTTAATATATTAGGGATTAGTGTTGGATTAAAATGGGAAAAAGTTCAAGAAAAATTTAAAAAGCTTGTCAAAAAATTTCACCCTGATATGAATTCTGGAAATAAAAAATTTGAAGACAAGCTTAAAGTAATAACTTTGGCTTACACTCAATTAAAAAATACGTATAAGGACAAAATTGACACCAAATATTAACCATACCCCTGACATTAAGTTATCTATTAAGCAAACTTTTGGTATCGAAAGTGACATGGAAGTTGATGCATTTTCAAAATCAAGTGAGTACGTCCCAGAAATCGACAAAACTTATAAGTTTGATAAAGATACAACATTAGCTATTTTGTCAGGATTTTCTTTTAACAAAAGAGTTTTAATTCAAGGATACCATGGAACTGGAAAATCTACTCACATCGAACAAATTGCTGCTAGGCTAAACTGGCCTTGCATAAGAATTAATCTCGATAGTCATGTAAGTAGGATTGACTTAATAGGTAAAGATTCAATTGTAATCAAAGATGGTAAACAGGTAACTGAATTTAAAGAAGGAATATTACCTTGGTCAATTCAAAATCCTGTGGCCTTAGTTTTTGACGAATATGACGCTGGAAGACCAGATGTGATGTTCGTTATTCAGAGAGTTCTAGAGTCAGAAGGTAGCTTTACTTTATTAGATAAAAATAAAGTTATTAAACAAAATAAATTTTTTAGGCTTTTTGCAACAACAAATACTGTGGGACTAGGTGATACAACTGGATTATATCACGGGACACAACAAATTAATCAGGGACAAATGGATAGATGGAATATTGTATCTACATTAAACTATCTTAGTTTAGATAAAGAAATGGAAATTATATTAGGCAAGAACAAAAATTTAAATAATCCTAAAGGTAAAGAACAAGTTTCAAACATGATAAAAGTTGCTTCACTTACAAGAAAAGGATTTATGGCAGGTGATATATCTACCGTAATGAGTCCTAGAACAGTTTTACATTGGGCAGAAAATTCTGAAATTTTCAAAGATATCGGATATGCATTTAGAGTAACATTTTTAAACAAATGTGATGATGCTGAAAAAAACACTATTGCTGAATATTATCAAAGATGTTTTGGAGATGAATTGCCAGAGTCAATGATCAATATTCAAATTTGATGAACAAAGAAGATAGTATTAAAGAAAAATTCAAACAAGCCCTTCAATCAACTTACAAAGTAATTTCAGATGACTATAAGGTTGTCAAAAATAAAAAAAATGACGAAAAAGTTTATGATATTGGGGAAATTGATAATATTAATGATAAAAATCAATTTAAAAAACTAAGGGCTGAAACAGATTCTGAGGCTTTAAAAAGAAGATTTTCGAACAGAAAATTATTAGATAAAAACAATCCACAAAATCCCTCATGCAGAACACTCTACCAGCTTGCAGAAAAGATAAGATATGAATTACTTGGTTCTGAAATGCTTAAAGGAATTTCTAAAAATTTTAAGGATAATTATAAGAATAGACTTCAACATCTTAAACAAGAAAAAGTTACAAAAAAAGAAGATACAAATATTATTGATGCTTTTGAAATTTATATGACAAAGAAATTTTTTAATATCGAATTATACCCAGAGAATAAAGAAATTCTTAAATTTTGGGAGAAAGATTTTAATAATTCAATAGATAAACATTTTGAATTTTTAAACCAAAATCTAGAAAATCAAGAAGTGTATAATGCTAAGTTTTCTGAAATTTTAGAAAGTATGGATATATTTGAAAATGATGACACAACTGAAAAAGAAAATGATGAAAATGATGATACGCAAGATCAAAATAATTCTAACAACAATGAAGACAAAGATAATAACGATTCTAGTAAAACAAGCGAAGATGAAAATATAAGCCAAGGAATGGATAGTGAGGATGACGTAAATGAGTTTAGGCTAGAAGATCAGCTTGGAAGTGAAAATAATGAGGATGCCGAGTCAGAAAATATTGTACAAAAAAAAAATTTAAGTGTTAGTGATAAAGAATACAAAATATTTACTACTGAATTTGACGAAGTCGCTAAAGCAGAAAGTCTAGATACAGCTGAGGAAATTCAAAAGCTGAGAAACAATTTAGACCAACAACTTACAAGTTTTCAGGATTTAATTACTAAGTTAGCAAATAAATTACAAAGACAATTAATGGCAAAACAAAATCGATCATGGGAATTTGACCTAGAAGAAGGATTGTTAGATAGTTCAAAATTGCCTAGAATAATTATTGATCCATATAACTCCCTCTCATTTAAAAAAGAGAAAGATTTAGACTTCAAGGATACAGTAGTGACACTTTTAATTGACAATTCTGGATCAATGAGAGGAAGACCAATAACAATTGCTGCAATATGCGCTGATATTTTATCTAGGACTTTAGAAAGGTGCTCTGTGAAAGTTGAAATACTTGGATTTACTACTAAAAATTGGAAGGGTGGTAAAAGTCGCCAAGAATGGAATAGATTAGGTAAAATTAAAAACCCAGGACGACTTAATGATCTTAGACATATTATATATAAAGGCGCAGACTCGCACTGGAGACAATCAAAAAAGAATTTGGGATTGATGCTAAAAGAAGGCTTATTAAAAGAAAATATAGATGGTGAGGCAATAACGTGGGCTTTTAATAGACTAAAAAAGAGAAAAGAAGAAAGGAAAATCCTTATGGTAATTTCAGATGGTGCACCTGTCGACGACTCAACTTTATCAGTTAATTCAGGAGATTTTTTAGAAAAGAATTTAAAAAAAATTGTTAAATTTATTGAAAATAAAAGTGAAGTTGAAATTCTTGCAATAGGAATTGGTCATGATGTATCCCGATATTATAATAAAGCTATAAAAATTTCTGATGTACAGGAACTAGGGGATGTTATGATAGATCAATTAAGTGGACTATTTGAAAATAAAAAGCTTCACTAAAGACTAATTAAATCTTTGTTAGACCACTCTATTTTAATTTCGGCACCACCTCTGGTCTCTGAATTCCTAATCAAAAGTTTTGCCTTATTTTTTTCTAATAAAGTTTTACCTATAAATATTCCTAACCCCAACCCTGCTCTTGATTTATTTTTAGATTGCAATGATTTTATATATGGATCTCCAATTTTGGTTAATATATCTTTTGGAAATCCTAAACCATCGTCTTCAATTGATATCGAGGAGTTTTCGCTGTCACTTATTATTGAAACATAAATATTTTTTTTTGCAAACTTATTTGCATTTCCAATAAAATTTCTTATACCATAAATAACTTCAATTAATTTTGAAATTTCAAAAGAATTATAATTCTGCTCAGTATTGATGATAAAATTTTTGTCTGATATTTCTTTAAAAGAATTCACAATTTCTTTCACGTAGTTATCCAGAGTAATATCCTTGTCTATAAAATCATCTTCAACGACAGGATTTAAAGATAATTTTTTTAATATTACATTACATCTATCAACTTGACTTAGAAGTAATTCAACATCTTTTTTTAATTCTTTATTATTTTTGAAATTGTCATACAAGTCTTGAGAAATTATTTTAATTGTTGAAAGTGGAGTACCTAAAGAGTGCGCAGCAGCTGCCGCTTGTCCGCCTAATGAAACTAATTCATTCTCTTTAGAAATAACTTCCTGAATTTTATCTAATGCATCTTTTCTGATTTTTGACTCGCTTCCAAAAGTTAAGGCAAAAAAACTTAGAAAAATTAGTGCGATTATTAAAGCTAAAGGGACTGAATAATAATAGTAATTACTAAAAATATATTCATTTAATGGTGAGGGTAATTCTTGATGATAGAAAGTAAGAAAAATAATTGAAATGATTGTCAAAATTATTAATAAAATATTTGTTCTAATACTTAAGCTATTTGAGGCAAATATACTTGGTATAATCAAAAATATTGAGAATGGATTTATAGTACCACCAGTTAAATAAAGTAAAAAACTTAATTGTATAATATCAAGTGTAAGAAAAGTTAAAGATATTTTTTCTTGTAATTGATTTTTTTTAAAAAAATAAAATAAGAAAATGTTACTTAAAGCACCTAATAAAACTATAACATTTGCTATTAAAAAATTAAATTCAAATTTAAATAAGAATGCGACAGCATTTATAGTAATAAATTGACCTATCACACCTATCCATCTTAAATTGACGTATGTAATTTTGTTCAGGTACGATGATTTGGAATTGCTGCTTAACTCCATTAATTAAATATCTAAATTAATAACATTTATAGCATTATCTACAATAAAATCTTTTCTAGAAGCAACATCGTTACCCATTAATGTTTGTATTAGGTTTTGATCTTTTTGAATATTTTTTGAATATTGAACTTGAAGCAAATTTCTTGTCTCTGGATTTAAAGTAGTATTCCATAATTCTTCAGGATTCATTTCTCCAAGACCTTTAAATCGTTGAATGTTTAGATTAGACTTTTCTAATTGAATAATTTTATTAAATTCTTTAGAGTTTTTCTTAACTTTTTTTAAATTCTTAGAGTTCTTAATTATATAATTTTCAAGATCTTTTTCATCTTTTATGTAAATACCTTTAGAGCCTTTGTTAATTTTAAAAAGAGGTGGCTGGGCTAAATAGACATGGCCTTTTTCTATTAATTTATTAAAAGGCATATTATTAAAAAAAGTTAAAAGTAGCGCTCTAATATGTGAACCATCAACATCTGCATCTGTCATGATTATAATTTTTCCGTATCTTAAATCCTCTAAGTTTATTTCTTCCATTTTGGGATCTAATCCAAGAGCATTTATCAATGTAACAATTTCATTTGAAGAAATCATCTTTGATAGCGATTTTGTTCTTAGGTCACCCTGATTTCCATTTTTTTTAGAACCATTAATCTCAGTATATGTATTTAAAATTTTTCCTCTTAATGGAAGTACTGCTTGATACTCTCTATTTCTTCCCTGTTTAGCTGATCCTCCAGCTGAGTCACCCTCGACAATAAATAATTCTGTACCTTCTTGTTTTGAATTTTGACAATCTGCCAATTTACCAGGTAACCCAGTAAGTTCTAAAGCTCCTTTTCTTCTAACGTTTTCTCTTGCTCTTTTTGCAACATCTCTTGCTACAGCAGCTTGAATTATTTTCGTTAAAACTATTTTAGAAACAGATGGGTTTTGATCAAACCAAATTGACAATTTTTCATTAATTATACTTTCTACAATATTTCTCACTTCTGAAGAAACTAATTTGTCTTTTGTCTGAGAAGAAAATTTAGGATCTGGAATTTTTACAGAAAGAACACATGTCAAACCTTCCTTAACGTCATCTCCAGTCAATAAAACTTTACTTTTTTTTAATAAATTTTGCTCTGATGCATATTTATTTATAACTCTTGTCAATGCACTTCTAAATCCTAAAAGATGAGTTCCTCCATCTTTTTGATAAATATTATTAGTATAAGGGTAGACATCCTCATTATATCCTGCATTCCATTTTAATGAACATTGAACATCAATATTGCTTTTTATTCCCTCTATATAAATTGGCTTTCTAAACAAATCATTATCATTTTTATTTTTTAATTTTTCTCTTTTTTCATCTAAAAATTCAACAAACTCATTTATGCCGCCCTCAAATTTAAATTCATGAGTTTTAATTTTTTTTTGAGTTAGGTCATTAAGTATGATTTTAATTCCTTTATTTAAAAAAGCCAATTCACGCATTCTTTTTTGAACAATCACATAACTAAATTTTGTTGATGAGAATATTTCTTTTGAGGGTAAAAAATTAATTTTAGTACCTGTAATTTTTGACTTTCCTATTATTTTTAAAGGAGTTTTGGTTTCACCATTAATGAATTCAACGAAATGTTTTTTTCCTTCTCTTTCTATATATAATTCTAGTTTTTGAGAAAGAGCATTTACAACTGAAACACCTACACCATGTAAACCTCCTGAAACTTTATAAGAATCATGATCAAATTTTCCTCCTGCATGTAGCTGGGTCATTATAACCTCTGCTGCTGACTTTTTTTCTTCTTTGTGAATATCAACTGGTATTCCTCTTCCATCATCTTGAACTGTAATTGATCCATCAGAATTTATACTAACTTCAATTTTTTTACAGTATCCTGTAAGAGCCTCATCTATGGAATTGTCTACTACTTCATAAACCATATGATGCAGTCCTGTTCCATCATCAGTATCCCCAATATACATACCTGGTCTTTTACGGACTGCTTCTAACCCCTTTAGAACCTTTATAGAGTCTGCTTGATATGTTTTATTTATCATTTTTAAATTATGGAAAGAGAAAATTATAACATTTTTTATTCAAAAAAGGTTACTTATAATTTTTATAGTTAAATAAATAATGTAAAAAAGCTAGTAATTTCAATATAAATTTCATCTAAATAAAAATATAATAATTAAACAAGATGAAATTAAATATTAAGAGAATTTTAAGACAAATTCCAATTTTAAAGAGAATTTACACATCAATTTCTATCAAAATATTTAAATTTTCAAAAAAAAAATATTTTTTAGTTAATTTTATGGGAATAAATTTTAAGCTAAATATAAAAGAACCAATTGATAAATCAATTTTGTTATTTGATTATTACGAAAACGAACAAATAGAAACTTCAATTGATTTAATTTCTAAAAATAAGATAGATATATTTTTTGATATAGGTGCAAATTGTGGAATATATTCTTTAATATTTGCAAATAAATTTAATAACCTACAAATTTATAGTTTTGAGCCAATAGTATCTTCTTTAAAAAAATTTACTGAAAATATCAAAATAAACAAAAATTTCAAAAATATTAAACTCTATAATTTCGGGCTATCTAATAAAAATACCATACTTAAAATGAAGGCTCTAGTAAAGAATGATCATACACAATTGGGTGGTTTTGGAGTTCTAAATAAAGGTGATAATTTAGAAAATAAATTTTTAACAGAAGCTAATTTTAAGAAAGGAGATGATTGTTTTAAATTTAAAAAAAAAACAATTTTTTTAAAAATAGATGTTGAGGGTCATGAATTACAAGTTTTAGATGGTTTAAATGAGTTATTGAATTATAATAAAATAATTTTGCAGATTGAAATACTTCCAAAAAACATTAAAGTAGTAAAAAAAAAATTATTAAAATTAAAATTTATAAAACTTAAGAAAATTGATTTTGATTATTATTTTACAAATAAGAATTAATGGCGGAGAGAATGGGATTCGAACCCATGATAGAGTTTCCCCTATACACGCTTTCCAAGCGTGCGCCTTCAACCACTCGGCCACCTCTCCAAATTTAATAATTTCTATAATAACAAAGTGATGTATTTTTAATATGAAATATATTTTTTTTTTCAGAAATATTATGAATGTATTTTACTACATTTTTAGCTGACTCCTTGCCTGGTACAAAATCATGCCAAAGAATAATTCCATTTTGCTTTAACATTTTAAAAGACTTCTCTGAATCATTTTTAACAATTGAATAAGTGTGACCTCCATCAATAAAAATCAAATCAAAAAAATTTAAATATTTTTTTTCATTGAAATTTAGTGAATTTTCAAAAATTACATTAATTTTATTTTCATATAAGGTATTTGAAAATAAAAATTTTTCATAAATACTTTCATTTATTAAATTTCTGAAAGATTTTTTATTATCAAATTGTCCTCTTTTTATATCAAATAGATTTTCAGGCTTGAGTGTTAAAGTTGTAATTTTTGCATTTTGAGGAGAATTTAATGCCATAAGATAGGTTGTTTTTCCGCTACATGTACCAAATTCAAATATATTATTACTTATCTTGCTCAATGATGAAATTATCCAAGCTTCGTAATCAGACGTCATGCCTACAATATTATTGTTTGCAGAAATACAGAAGCTTTTAATTATCACGTCTTCTTTGGGACCATACAACTTATTATCAATTTTGTTGTTTATAAAAATGTCATCTAATTTATCTAAATTTATTGTTTCTATTTTGCTTTTAAATAAATAATTTTTAATTTTTTTTTTATTGATAAATAACACTAAAGAAATATTCAAAGTTAGAAGTATAAATATTAAATAATAATAAATCATTTTTCTTTAGATATTTTAAGCACCCCTATAAATGCTTCTTGAGGTATCTCAACTTTTCCAAATTGTTTTGCTCTTACTTTACCTTTTTTTTGTTTTTCAAGTAACTTTCTTTTTCTGTCAATGGCTCCACCACCGTGAATTTTTGTTAGTACATCTTTTTTAAAACCTTTAATTGTTTCTCTAGCAATAATCTTACCTCCAATCGCTGCTTGAACAGGTATCATAAAATTATGTCTAGGAATTAAATCTTTAAGTTTTTCACAAACATCTCTTCCAGTTTTTTGAGCAAAATCTTTATGAATCATCATTGCTAGAGCATCTACTGGCTCTGTATTTACTAAAATATTCATTTTTACAAGGTCTCCTTCTCTATGCTCTATTATTTCATAATCAAAGCTTGCATAGCCACTTGTCATTGATTTTAATCTATCGTTGAAGTCAAATACTACTTCATTGAGTGGTATTTCATAATTTATTACAGCTCTGTTCCCAGAGTAACTTAAATTTTTTTGAATACCTCTTTTATCTTGGCATATTTTCATAATGGGACCTAAATATTGATCAGGAGTAATAATCGTAGCTTTAATCCATGGTTCCTCAATAAATTTTATCAAAGTTGGATCTGGTAAACTTGATGGATTTTGTAAATCTTTTATTTCACCATTGTTCATATGAATCTTATATACAACGCCGGGTGTTGTAGTTAATAGATTTATATCAAATTCTCTTTCAAGTCTTTCTGTAACTATTTCTAAGTGTAATAAACCTAAAAACCCACACCTGAAACCTAAGCCTAAAGCAGAAGAGGACTCGGGTTCAAAGGAAAAACTAGAATCATTTAATTTTAATTTAGCTAACCCGTCTTTTAATTTTTGATATTCAGAGCTGTCGACGGGAAACAATCCACAAAAAACTACTGGCTTACTTGGCTTAAAGCCAGGAAGTGACTCTGATAATGGCTTAGATGCATCGCAGATTGTATCTCCAACTTTTGTCTCGGATAAAACTTTAATACCGGTAGTTATAAATCCAATCTCTCCTGAATTAAGTTCGTCGATATTTTTCGGTTTCGGTGTAAAAACGCCAACTTTTTCAACAAAATACTCTTGATTTGTAGACATCATTTTTATTTTCATGTTATTTTTAATTTTTCCATCAATTACTCTTACTAAAATTACTACACCTAGATATGTATCGTACCAACTATCAACTAATAAACACTTTAATTTTTGATCTTTTTCACCTTTTGGGCCTGGAAGAGTTTGAATAATCTGCTCCAAGATATCGTCAATACCTTCACCAGTTTTTCCTGAACATGGAACAGCATTAGCTGTGTCGATTCCTATTACTTCTTCAATTTGTTTGTTTGTTCTATCTAAATCAGAGGCAGGTAAATCAATTTTATTTAAAACTGGTATTATCTCATGATTTATATCAAGAGCTTGATAAACATTTGCTAATGTTTGTGCCTCAACTCCTTGAGTACTATCTACAATCAATATTGAACCCTCACATGCATATAAAGATCTACTAACTTCATAGCTAAAATCAACATGACCTGGGGTATCTATAATATTAAGAATATAATTTTTTCCATCTTTAGATTTATAATTTAATTTTACCGTTTGAGCTTTAATAGTTATACCTCTCTCTCTTTCAATATCCATCGAGTCAAGCACTTGAGCTTTCATTTCTCTATCTGTCAAACCACCACATTTATGTATAATTCTATCTGCTATAGTTGACTTGCCATGGTCAATATGGGCAATGATTGCAAAATTTCTGATATTATCAATTTCAGTAGACATTTAGGATCTAATCTTTGCACCAGATTTAGTTTCTACGGTTGAAATAATTAACTTATTAATTTTTTCAAGATCACTCTCTTCTAAAGTCTTTTCAGATGATTGAATTGTTACATTGAGAGCTATCGACTTTTTGTCTTGAGGAATGTTTTCACCCTCATAAACATCAAAAATTTTAATAGATCTTATTAAATTTTTATCGATTGACGATATTATTTCGATTAAATCTTGTGCCTTGACACTTTTATCTACCACAAATGCAAAATCTCTTTCTGATTTTTGATAATCTGAGTACTCAAAATTTGCTTTTAGATCTTTAAGTTTTGTTTTATTCTCACTTAGATAATCCATATAAATTTCAAAACCAACCAGACCTTCAGTTTTAATATCAAGTTTTTTTAAAATATTTGGATGGATTTCACCAAAATAAGCAACAGGGTCTATTTCATCCTTATCAAGATAGACAGAACCAGATTTTCCTGGATGATAATATGAAGGAGACTTATCTCTCACAAAAAATCTTTGCCTATCGTATCCAGCTTCGACTAGTGTCTGAATTACATCCTTCTTAACGTCAAAAACATCAACTATCCTGTCTTTTTCGTTCCAGTTTAGTCTTGATATTTTTCCTGATTTTATTGCACCAACTACTGTCAATTGCTCGCCTGGCTTACTACCCTTAAAAATTGGTCCAATTTCAAACAGCGAAATATCTTTAAATCCTCTATCTAAATTTTTCTTTAAATAAAAAGTCAAATTTGTGAAAATCGAATTTCGTAGAACATCTAAGTCTGAACTTATTGGATTTATTATTTTTATTTCTTTTAGATTTTCTTTAAAAATTTTGTTTATTTTTGAATCTGTAAATGACCATGTTACAGTCTCAAAATAACCTTTTGATGCCACAGAACGTTGAAGAAAGTGAAAGTGTTTTTGTTGTACGTTTAAAGTATCTTTTATTTTAGTTTTTTCAGGTTGTAAGGTTTCTATGTTCTCATATCCTTTAATTCTGACTATTTCTTCGACTATATCTATTGGTTGAGTTATATCAGGTCTCCAAGTGGGTATTTTTAAATCCAATTCTAATTTCTTCTTAGAAACTTCAAATCCTAGATCAGTTAAAATTTTAATTATTTCATTATCATTTACTTTAAAACCAGTTATTTTTTCAAATAAAGAGATATTAAATTTAATTTTATTATTTTCATGCTTATCAGTTTGTTGAATATCAAAATTACTTATTCTACCGCCACATATCTCAGATATCAATTCAGCAGCTTTCGACAAACCTAATTTGATAGATTGAGGGTCGATACCTCTTTCAAATCTGAATTTTGCATCAGTATCAATATTTAATAATTTTGAAGTTCTTCTTATAGACCTAGGAATAAAATACGCTGATTCTAATAAAATATTTTTAGTTTTAGTTTCAGTTCCAGAACGTGTTCCTCCAATGATTCCACCCAAGCCTAAAACTCCAGATTTATCAGAAATAACACACATATCATTATCTAATTTATATTCCTTATTATCTAGAGCTTCAAAAGTTTCATTTTTTTTTGAATTTCTTACTATAATTTCTTTATCAATTTTATCTGCATCGTATGCATGCAGAGGCCTATTTAAATCTAACATCACATAATTTGTAATATCAACAATTGCTGAAATTGGTTTTTGACCAAGTAAAATAATTTTTTCTTTAAGCCATTTAGGACTTTCTTTATTAGTAACACCCTCAATTAAGCAACTACCAAAAACAGTACAACCTTGATTTTTATCTTTTGTAATTGAAACTTTTATTTTTTGTGATCTATTTTTTTTTTTATTTTTAAGTGAAATTTTTTTTAATTTACCAACTCCAGCAGCAGCAAGATCTCTAGCTATACCTCTTACCCCTAAGCAATCAGGACGATTAGGTGTAATTGATAAATCTACAACTTTTTCAGTATTACTTTTGAAAAAATTTTTACCAATTTTATCATAGTATTTACTAGTAGTTAGTTCTACTATTCCTTCACTTTCATTTGATAAATTAAGTTCAGACTCTGAACACAGCATTCCATAGGAAGTAACACCTCTAATCTTACTGACCGAAAGTTTCATGTTATTTTTTGGAATTATTGATCCAGGGCCTGCATAAATAGTCAAAAGATCTTTTTTTGCATTTGGTGCTCCACATACTACCTTAACAGTATTATCCAAACCAATATCAACATCGCATATTCTAAGTCTATCTGCATTCGGATGCTGTTCAGCATTAATAATTTTTGCTACTTTAAAACTGTCTAAACCAGAGCTTACATTTTCAAAACTTTCAACTTCTAAACCAATATCTGTTAATTTTTCAATTAACTCATTATCTTTTTTTTCGGTATCAAGGTGCTCCTTTAACCAACTTATTGTAAATTTCATCTGCTAAGACCTCTGTAATTAGATGGGACATCCAATGGGTCAAAACCAAAATGATTAAGCCATCTATAGTCAGCCTCAAAAAAAGCTCTTAAATCATTTATTCCATATTTAAGCATTCCAAGTCTATCTATACCAATCCCAAAAGCGTAACCTTGGTACTTATCTGGATTTACTTTAACATTCTTAAGCACATTGGGATGTACCATGCCACAACCTAGAATTTCTAACCATTTATCTCCTTCACCAATTACTATCTTGCCATCTTTTATCTCGTAACCGATATCTACTTCCGCAGATGGTTCAGTGAAAGGAAAATGACTAGGTCTGAATCTCATTTTTATTTTATCAACTTCAAAAAATGATTTTATGAAATAATTCAAGCATCCTTTTAGATGACCCATGTTTATGTCTTTATCTATATGAAGACCTTCGACTTGGTGAAACATCGGAGAATGAGTTTGATCACTATCAGATCTATATGTTCTGCCTGGAGCTATAATTTTAAATGGAGGTTTTCCATTTAGCATTGTTCTTACTTGTACTGGAGAAGTATGGGTTCTTAATAATAATTCTTTATTATTGTCTAGATAAAAAGTGTCATGCATATCTCTCGCTGGATGATTGTCAGGCGTATTTAATGCAGTAAAATTATAATGCTCATTCTCTATATCTGGCCCTTCTTCAACGCTAAAACCAATTTCTGAAAATATTGAAGATATCTCGTCAATTACTTGTGAAACAGGATGAATTTTTCCTCGACTAAATTCTCTCTCAGGTAATGTTACATCTACTTTTTCATTTTCAAGTTTAGAGTTAATCTCTTTAGTTTCAATTTCTTTAAGCTTAGAATTTATTTTATCTTGTAGTTCGTCTTTTATTGAATTTAAGTCTGATGCAAATTTTTTTCTTTCATCAGTCGGCAAAGATCCTAATGATTTAAAAGAATTAGAAATCTGCCCATTTTTACCAAATAATTCTGTTTTAATCTGATTTACACTTTCAATATTCAAATCACTATCTAATTTATTTAAATATTCATCTTTAATTTTTTTTAAATCAAACATATTTACAGAATATTTGTTAACCCTAGAAAAACAACAATGAAAATTAATTTAATGCTGCTTGAGCTTTTTTAACAATAGTTTTAAATGCTTCAGGATTATCGTAAGCTATTTCAGCGAGTATTTTTCTATCTATTTTAATACCTGTTTTACTTAGGCCATTTATAAATTTAGAATACGTTAAACCCTCTGATCTAACTCCAGCGTTAATTCTTTGTATCCAAAGTGATTTGAAGTCTCTTTTTTTATTTCTTCTATCTCTATAAGCGTACTGCATAGCTTTTTCCATTGCCTGTCTAGCTACTCTTATAGTATTCTTTCTTCTTCCCCACTGACCCTTAACAGCTTTTAATACCTTTTTATGCTTAGCTCTGCTTGTTACACCTCTTTTTACTCTAGCCATATTATCCTCTTAGGTTATACGGCATATAAGATTTTACAATCTTACCATCTTGTTTTGACATTACCGTAGTACCTCTTTGTTTTCTTATCTGAGAATTAGTTCTTTTAATCATTCCATGCCTTTTACCAGCTTGAGCAGTAATTACTTTACCTCTAGCTGATATTTTAAATCTTTTTTTTGCTGAACTTTTTGTTTTTAATTTAGGCATAATTTTGAGGGGGTTATACAAATATTAATATTAATTTACAACTAGAAATATAGCTTATAAAGGCTGGATTACCATAATCATTTGTTTACCATCAAACTTAGGCTGAAGCTCAACTCTTCCGACGCTCTCCATATCTTGCTTGATCTTATCCATTAACTCATTACCTAAGCTTGAGTGCTGCAATTCTCTTCCTTTAAATCTTATTGTAAATTTTACTTTATCTCCTTTAGCAATAAATTTTTGAGCATTTTTTATTTTGAAAGTATAATCGTGTACCTCTGTAACTGGTCTTAATTTAATTTCTTTTAACTCAATCTTTTTTTGCTTTTTCTTTGCTTTATTCGCTTTTTTTTGCGCATCATATTTATATTTTCCCATATCCATAATTTTACACACAGGTGGTTTTGCATTTGGAGCTATTTCAATTAAATCTAAACCTTGTTCCTTAGCTCTACTAATAGCATCTTGTAAATTAAGAATTCCTAAGTTATCACCATCACTTGCAATAACTTGAACATCTTGTGAAGTTATTCTTTGATTTGTTCTAGGACCTCTAGATTTTGTTCTTCTCTGAAAGTAGTTTTGTTTTAAATCTGCCACTAAATTGAAGGTGCTTTATTGAGAGCAGAATATTTTTGTAAGAATTCTTTTAAATCCATAGTTTCTTGTTTTTTAGAATCCAATCTTCTAATAGTTACTGTGTTGCTGTCAACTTCTTTTTTTCCACATATTAGCAACATTGGTACTTTAGTTAATGAATGTTCTCTAATTTTGTAATTTAAATTGTGATTTTTTAAATCTATGTCCGAAGAAAGCCCAACTTTTTTTAACTGACTGTTTACTTCTTTTGCATAATCATCAAAATCACTAGAGATAGGGATTACTATTGTTTGAACTGGGCATAACCAAAAAGGTAATTTTCCTGAATAATTTTCAATTAAAATTCCAATAAATCTCTCTAAAGATCCAAATAATGCTCTGTGTAACATTACAGGAACTTTCTTATTTCCATCGCTGTCAACAAATGAGGCCCCTAATCTTCCCGGTAAGTTTAAATCTACTTGCAACGTTCCACATTGCCAATCTCTACCAATCGCATCTCTTAAAACAAATTCTATTTTCGGACCATAAAATGCTCCTTCACCCTTATTAATAGAATATTCTAATTTTGTTGCTTTAATTGCTTCTAGTAAGGCGGCTTCTGATTTATCCCAAACTTGGTCACCACCAACCCTTAATTCCGGTCGATCAGAATATTTTAAAATTACATCTTCAAATCCCAAATCTTTATAAATTTCTAAAATTAAATTAGTTACACTTAAACACTCTTCGGTAATTTGTTGTTCCGTACAAAAAATATGTGCATCATCTTGTGTAAAAGCTCTTACTCTCAATAATCCATGAAGTGCTCCGGATGGTTCATACCTATGAACTTTTCCGAATTCTGACATTTTTAGTGGTAAATCACGATAGCTTTTTAAGCCTTGATTAAAAACTTGAACGCACCCTGGGCAATTCATTGGCTTTATAGCAAAAACTTTTTCATCTGGTGTAGTAGAGGTATACATATTGGCACCAAATTTTTCCCAGTGACCCGATTTCTCCCAAAGGGAGCGATCTAATATTTCTGGGGTATTTATTTCCTGATATCCTGCAATTTCTTGTTTCATTCTCATATATGAAATGAGTTTTTGAAATAGACTCCATCCTTTTTGATGCCAGAATACAGATCCAGGACTCTCTTCTCTGAAATGAAATAAATCCATTTCTTTCCCAATTTTTCTGTGATCTCTTTTTTCAGCTTCTTCTATTCTATTTAAATAATCATCTAATTCTTTTTGAGAAGACCAACTTGTTCCGTAAATTCTTTGTAACATTTCATTATTAGAGTCGCCTCTCCAGTAAGCACCTGAGACTTTTGTTAATTTAAAATATTTTCCAATTTTACCTGTTGAACTTAAATGAGGGCCCCTGCATAAATCATGCCAATCTCCATGAAAATATAAAGATACTTCTTCTCCCTCTGGAATACTTTCTATTATCTCAGCTTTATATATTTCTCCCTTTTTTTTAAAATGTTCAATTGCGTCATCTCTTTTCCAAACTTCTCTGTAAGTTTTTTCATCTCGATCTACTATTTCTTTCATTTTGTTTTCAATTTTATTTAGATCTTCTGTTGTAAAAGGTTCTTTTCTTACAAAATCGTAATAAAAGCCATCTTCAATAACTGGTCCTATTGTAACTTGCGTCCCTGGAAATAATTCTTGAACTGCCATAGCTAGTATGTGAGCGGTATCATGTCTAATGGTCTCTAAACCTTCTTTATCTTTTGATGTAAATATCTTTATTGAAGAGTCTTTAGAAATACTATGATTTAAATCTTTTAATTCTCCATCAACACTTATTAGCAAAGCTTGCTTAGATAAAGATTTGCTAATTTTTTCTGCAACTTCAAATCCCGAGATACTTTTTTCAAAATTGATTTTTTTTCCGTCTGGTAATGTAATATCTGGCATTAATTAAATAGTTTTTTGTATTCTGAATAAGTAGAAAAACACATTTTTTCAACATTAAATTTTTTTAGTACATTTTCTCTTCCATTATTACCAATTTTGCTGATTTCATCAGAGTCCATATTCATTACTTTAATTATCTTTTCAGATAATTCATCAGAGTTTCCTGCTTCAAATAAAATTCCAGTATTTCCATCTATTACAGTTTCGTTAGATCCACCTAAATTACTTGCTAAAATCACTTTTTGCATGGATTGTGCTTCAACTGATACTCTACCAAATGCTTCCGGTTCTATAGATGCAGAAATAATTATATCTGAAATTTTGTAGGCTAATGGCATATTTTTACAGTGATCGACAAATCTAATTTGTTTTGTAAGTCTATATTGTTCGACAAGTCTAATAAGTTTTTTTTTGTAAAGTTCTCGTCCTTGATCATTACCAAGAATAACTGCTATGAAAGCATCGTTACCTAATTGAATATTTACTTTATTTAAAGCTTCTAAAAACATTTCTTGTCCTTTCCAAGCAGTTAGTCTCCCGGGTAATAAAATTATTTTTTTACCAACAATTAAATTCCAGGATTTAAATAAGTTATCTTCATCATTTTCATGAGTTGTAGAAGGATCATAATAGTCTGTATTAATCCCACGAAAGATGGATAGTAACCTTTTTTTATCTGATAAGTATTCTGAATAGTTTTCTTTAATGTGTGAAAATATAAAATTTGATCCAGCAATAATTAAATCTGATCTAACCATAACAGAATTATAAAATTTTTTTATATTGCTTTTGAAATTATATGTTCCATGGAAAGTAGTAACAAATTTTCTTCTAGTAATCTTTGTTGCTATTAAACATGACCAAGCTGGAGCTCTACTTCTTGCATGGACTATGTTTATCCCATTTATTAAAATAATAATTGAAATAATAATTGAATTGATAAGTATGAGAAAAGGGTTTTTAGATTGAACTGGTAGTCTAATGACTTTAACTTTTTTTTTATCAACAAATTTTAATAATTCACCACCACTTGTTATCAAATACGATCCAACATTGTTTTCTGGTAAATAATGGGCAATATCATAACAACCAGTTTCGGCTCCACCATAACCTAGTTTAGGAATTACTTGTAGGACTTTTATTTTAGACTGCATATGGTAATAATATTATATACTTGGTCAATGTAATTACTTTATATGAAAAAATATAAATTTCTAAGAATTTCTAAATCTAAAAAACTAAGATATATAGCAAATAATTATAAAAAAAATCTTTACGTAGTTTTTTTACCTGGTTTCGCATCTGATATTGATGGGGACAAACCAAGGAAATTTTTAAAATTTGCCATTCAAAATAAACTTGGATTTTTAGCCCTTGAATACTTTGGTCATGGTAGATCATCAGGAGAATTCACAAGAGGTAATATCACTAAATGGTCAAATGACGCTAAAATTACAATAAGTAAAATAGTTAAAAAGAATGACTTTGTACTAATTGGATCCAGCATGGGTGGTTGGATTTCTTTGTTAATGCATAGATATTATAGTTCACAAATTAAAGGTTTTTTAGGAATTGGATCTGCTCCTGAATTTCTTACAAGAATTATGTGGAAAAAGTTTCCAAAAAAAACGAAAAGTGAAATTTTAAAAAAAGGCATCTCAAAAATTAAAAATGGTGATTATGAATATTTAATAACAAAACAGCTAATTTTAGACGGAAAAAAAGCTAGCAATAAAGTTCTTAATAGGAAATTACAAAATACAAATCCTGTAACTATGGTTCATGGGCAGAAGGATGAGGTGGTTCCAGTAATGTATTCAAGAAAAGTTTTAAAAATTTTTCCTAAAGCAGAAAAAAAACTACTAGTGATAAAAAATGGAGATCATAGCCTTTCATCAAAAAAAAATTTAAATATTATTTGCAAAGAGTTAAAATCTATAATCAAAAAAATTAACTAGCTTTTCCAACTAAACTTTTGTTTGTTATAGGGTTTTCTAATTTATTTAACATTTCTTTAGGGCAAACTTGTAAGAAATTTTTAATTTCATCATCAAAATTTTCAATAATCTGTGCTGATAAATTAGAGTTGGTTTCCTCATAATGTTTTAAAACTAAATCTTTTAGATAGGTTTTCCAGTACTCTGTCTCGGGCGTTTGCCAAACTATTGTTTCAGGATTAGCCTTTTTTGCAAACTGGCTTTTTGGGTCATATATAAATGCCATACCACCAGTCATACCAGCTCCAAAATTATCGCCTACCTCTCCCAATATTACAATTGACCCTCCTGTCATGTACTCACAACCATTTGAATCACATCCTTCTATAACTGCAGTAGCACCCGAATTTCTAACAGCAAATCTTTCACCTGCCTGTCCAGCTGCAAAAAGATATCCTGAGGTTGCTCCATAAAGTACTGTATTCCCTATAATAGTATTCTCGTTTGAAATTAAATTACTTTCATCTCGAAGTTTAATCACGATAGATGCACCTGAAAGACCTTTTGCAACGTAATCATTTGCATCTCCCTTTAATATTAGTTTAAGTCCTTTAACACCGAAGGCACCAAAAGATTGACCAGCAGAACCTTTAAAGTTAATAGCAAAAGTATTTTCCCCTAATTTATTATTTCCAAATTTTTTATATAGATTATATGAAATTCTTGTTCCAACAGCTCTATCTGTATTTTCAATTGAATAAACGTTTTCTAACGGCAATTTTCTGTTAATTAAACTTTCTATCTCAGGCCAAATTTTTTGGTCTAAAGTATCTGGTACTTCATTTATAATAGGAGTTTCACAATATCTTTTGTTTGTGCCTGGATCAGCTTGAACAAATAAAGGATTTAAATCTAGGTCATCTAAGTTTGGTGATCCTTTACTGACTTGTCTTAGTAAATCTGTTCTTCCAATTACTTCGTTTAAATTTTTAAATCCTAAACTTGATAAAATTTCTCTAACTTCTTGAGCAATAAAAGAAAATAGATTTACTATTTTATCAGGGGTACCAGTAAATTTTTTTCTTAATTCATCATCTTGTGTGCAAACTCCAACTGGACATGTATTAGAATGACATTGCCTTACCATAATACAACCCATTGCAACTAACGCTGTTGTTGCTACACCAAATTCTTCAGCTCCCATCATTGCTGCAATCACTACATCTCTTCCTGTTTTAATTCCCCCATCAGTTCTCAATGTAACAAGGTGTCTTAATTTATTTAAAGTTAATACTTGGTTTGCCTCTGTTAGGCCCATTTCCCATGGAATACCAACATATTTAACACTTGTTTGTGGAGTGGCACCTGTTCCACCATTATGACCTGAAATTAATATTATGTCTGCTTTAGCTTTAGCAACACCTGCTGCAATTGTTCCTATACCAGAAGAGGCAACTAATTTAACACCAACTCTTGCCTTAGGATTAATTTGTTTAAGGTCATAAATAAGCTGAGCTAAATCTTCAATTGAATAAATATCGTGGTGAGGTGGTGGCGATATTAAGGTTACGCCAGGCGTAGAATGTCTCAATCTTGCAATTTCCTCTGTTACCTTAAATCCTGGTAATTGTCCACCTTCACCGGGTTTTGCACCTTGAGCAATTTTAATTTCGATTTCATTACAATTATTTAAATAGTTTATAGTTACTCCAAATCTCGCTGATGCAATTTGTTTAACTCTAGAATTTGCGCTATCTCCATTATCTAATACTTTAAATCTTTCCTCGTCTTCCCCACCTTCTCCACTACATGAAGCTCCTTTAATTCTATTCATTCCCATGGCAAGTGTTTCGTGTGCCTCTTTTGATAAAGCACCATGAGACATGCTTCCACTTCCAAATCTTTTCATAATCTCAGTTATTGGTTCAACTTGGTCAATATCAATTGCCTCTTGATTTTTAAAATCAATTAAATCTCTTAGACTAATTGGTTTTAAACCATAAATACCCTTAGTATATTTTTTATAAGTTTCGTATGAATTTGAGCCTACGGCTGCTTGTAAAAGATGAATTAATTTTCCTTGATATTGGTGTGTTTCACCATTTTTTCTATATCTGTAGATTCCACCAATTGGTAAAATATTTGAGTGAATATCAAATGCATCTTTATGTATAGATCTTATTTTTTTTTCAATACCTGTTAAACCTATTCCAGAAATTTTAGATAATACACCAGGAAAATAATCTTTTACAATTGTTCTACTTAATCCAACAGTTTCGAAATTACATCCACCTCTATATGAACTTAAAACTGATATACCCATCTTTGACATTATTTTTAATAGTCCAAGATTTACTGATTTAATATATCTGGTTACACACTCATCAAATGAGAAATTACCAAAAAGTTTTTTTGAATATCTTTGATGCAAACTATCAAATGCTAGGTAAGGATTAACCGTTGTAGCTCCAACACCTATTAATGTTGCAAATGAATGGGTGTCTAAAGCATCCCCTGTTTGTACATTAATTGATGCATAGCCTCTCAAGCCTAATTTTATTAAATGAGTATTTATTGCACCAATACATAAAAGCATTGGCATTGGTAATTTAGTTTCAGATATATTTTTATCAGATAAAATAAGTTGAGTATTACCCTCTCTAACTGCTTTTTCAGAGTTATTTTTTAATAATTCTATAGCTTCTTCTAAACTTTGCTCTGTGTTGAATGTACAATCTAAAATTTTATAGTTATCTCCAAAATACTTTATAAATTTTTCAAACTGAGTGTTTGATAAAATTGGACTATCTAAAACATAAATATTTTCCTCGGTAAGATTAGAAAAATCTAGAATATTTCCTAAATTTCCAAACCTAGTTTTCAAGCTCATCACTTTATTTTCCCTAAGAGAGTCGATCGGGGGATTAGTCACCTGACTAAAATTCTGTCTAAAATAATGATAAAGAGGCCTGTATTTATCAGATAAGACTGCAAGGGGAGTGTCATCTCCCATTGACCCGGTTGCTTCTTTAGCATCCTCTGCCATTGGATGCAAAATTAACTCCAAGTCTTCAAGGCTATAACCAAAACAATGTTGTATCTTTTTTAAGTCAGAGCCTGAAAACTCACTTTTTTCATTTTCTACAGTTAATGATTTATCTAATTCAATTATTTGATTGTTAAAATGTTTGTATTCTTTAGACAAATAATTCTTAATTTGATTATTTGTATAAACTTTTCCTTTTTCAATTCTAACACCCAAAATTTCTCCTGGTCCTAATCTTCCTTTTGAAATAATTTTCTTCTCATTTAGGTCAATCATTCCTGTCTCAGATCCTGCAAATAGAAGTTTATCTCTTGTAATTGTATATCTAAGAGGTCTAAGTCCATTTCTGTCACTACCTACAATAACCCACTCATTGTCTGTTGCAGCTACAGCAGCAGGGCCATCCCAAGGTTCCATTGTACTATTTAAAAAGTTAAAAAGTTGTTGATGATCTTTTGGAAGAACTTTACTTTTTTTTGACCAAGCATCTGGTATTAGCATAAGTTTTGCTAAAGGTGCTGAATGTCCAGAAATATTTAATAATTCAAACACATTATCTAATGATGCAGAATCAGAATTACCAGCAGGAATAACCGGTTTTAAATTTTCCATATCATCAAACAAAGGACTAAACATTTCCTCTTCGTGAATTCTCATCCAATTAATATTTCCTTTTAAAGTGTTTATCTCTCCATTGTGAGCAATCGATCTAAAAGGTTGGGCTAAATCCCAACTTGGAGCGGTGTTAGTAGAAAATCTTTGATGGAAAATTGCATAACGTGAAATGAAACGCTCGTCTTTTAAATCTGGATAAAAATCAGATAAAGACTCCGCTAAAAACATTCCTTTATAAATTATTGATTTCGAGCTGAATGAACAAATATAAAAATTGTTTAATTGATTTCTTAATGCTTCTTTTTCAATTTTTCTTCGAGTTTCATAAAGAGCTCTTTCTAAATCTTTACCATGAATTGACTTATCATTATGAGTAAAAAGAACTTGTGTAATCTCAGGTCTAGTTTGTTCTGCCTTTTCTCCTAAAACAGAAGGATCCACAGGTACTTGTCTCCATCCGTAAATATTAAAATTCTTTTTTGTTAATTCACTTTCTACAATTGATCTGCATTGCTCTTGTCCCCCAAAGTCATTTCTTGGTAAGAAAATCATTCCCACACATAAATCTGAGTTATCGTGCTCATGACCTGTTATTTCTATTTTTTCTGCAAAGAAATCATTTGGTATTTCAATATGAATGCCTGCTCCGTCTCCAGTTTTACCGTCTGCATCAATTGCACCTCTATGCCATACAGCTTTTAGAGCCTCGATACCGTATTCGACTACTTTTCTTGATTTTAGACCCTCAGTTGATGCAACAAGGCCTACTCCGCATGCATCATGTTCCATAGTTTCACCATAAACATGATTTTTTTTTAAAAGTTTACGATTTTTGTTTTGGATATCCATTATGCAACCTTCATTTTTTGTTTTGATTGAAGATAGCTTTCAATTGAAGTCGCAGCATCTCTACCATCTTTAATAGCCCATACAACTAATGAGGCTCCTCTTACTATATCTCCAGCCGCAAACACACCTGGTATACTAGTTTCTAAGGTATCAAAGTCAGCTTTTATTGTTCCCCACTGTGAAACTTGTAATCTAGGTTCCTGAAATAGAACTGGTAAATCCTCTGGATCAAAACCTAAAGATTTAATCACGAGATCAGCATTAATTTCAAATTCTGAGTTTTCCTCTACAACAGGTCTTCTTCTACCACTTTCATCTGGATCAGTTAATTTCATTTTATCTACAATAATACTATTTACTTTATTAGTTCCTTTAAACTCTTTTGGATTACTTAACCAAATAAATTCTACACCTTCCTCTTCAGCATTACCTACTTCTCTCGCAGATCCAGGCATATTTTCTCTATCTCTTCTGTAAAGACATTTTACAGATTTAGCTTTTTGTCTTACTGAGGTTCTTACACAGTCCATTGCAGTATCTCCACCACCAATTACTACTACATCTTTACCTTCAGCATTTAATATTCCGTTATCAAACATTTCGACTTTATCGCCTAAGCCTTTTTTATTTGAAGCTGTTAAGAATTCCATTGCAGGAAAAATATTACTTAGATCATTTCCAGGTAATTTAACCTCTCTTGCTTTGTAAACACCTGTTGAAATTAATAAGGCATCATGTTTTGATTGTAATTCTTTCAATGTAGAATCTTTACCAACTTCAAAATTATGAACAAATTTTATTCCACCCTCTTTTAAAAGTTTAATTCTTCTCTCAACTACATGTTTTTCTAATTTAAAATTTGGTATTCCATATATTAGCAACCCTCCTGCTCTGTCATATCGATCATAAATTGTTATTTGGTATCCTTTTTTTCGTAATTCTTCACCACAAGCTAATCCTGCGGGACCTGCTCCAATAATTCCAACACTTTGTTCATTTTCAATTTTTACATTTATTGGTTTTACCCAGCCATTTTCCCACGCTTTATCTGTTAAATATTTTTCAACTGAACCAATTGTTACTGTTCCATGTCCCGATTGCTCAATTACACAGTTTCCTTCACATAACCTATCCTGTGGGCATATTCTTCCACAAACTTCCGGCATATTATTGGTACTTTGGGACAGATGGTAAGCTTCTTCATATCTTCCCTCAGCAGTTAACTTTAACCAATCAGGTATATTGTTACTTAATGGACAGTGAACCTGACAAAAAGGAACACCGCACTGTGAACACCTACTCGATTGTTCTTTAGCTTTTTCATGAATAAACTCTTGATAAATCTCTCCAAAATCCTCTTTTCTCTGGGATTTATCTCTTTTAGGTGGATTTTGTTGACCTATATCCACAAACTTAAGCATTTTATTTGTCATTTGAGTCGGTTTATACAACAGGAGCATGGATCGTTAAAGTATTACTAGGTAATATATACTGACATATATTTTCGAAAAACATTGATTTTTCATCATTTTCTATTTTATGCATAGTTAATATGCATTTAAATGATTGCCTTATTTAGGGAATCTTTTAACTATCTAATGAAAGTCCTTAATGATTTCAAAATATATAGAAGCATCAATTTTAGCGTTTGTACAAGGTTTTTCGGAATTTATACCGGTAAGTTCCTCTGCCCACCTTATAATAATATCAAAAATATCGAACTTTAGTATTAGTTCGCTTCAACTTGATATCAGTCTTCACTTAGGTTCCCTTTTGGGAATTATTTTTTATTTTAGAAAGGATTTAGTAAATATTTTAAGAAATAAGTCTTTATTATTACTTATAATTTTAGGTTCTTTTCCATTGGTTATTGTTGGTTATTTTATTTATACATCAGGGCTAATTGAAAATTTAAGAAATTTGAAAGTTATAGCATGGACAACTTTGGTATTTGGTATTTTATTATTTATTGCAGACCGATCTAGTATAAAAAATAAAATTGATACCAGTTTAAGTTTCAAAAATATTTTAATTATCGGTATTTTTCAGATTCTATCTATCATACCTGGCGTAAGCAGATCAGGTATAATAATTACAGCTTCAAGGTTTTTAAATTTTGATAGAGTAGATTCTTCAAAAATATCTTTTTACTTATCAATACCTGCGTTAGCAGGAGCAAGTATACTTAGTTTAAAAGATGTGGTAAATACAAACATTGATTTGAACATATTATTTTTATATTCAATAATATTTTCATTTATAGTTTCTTATTTAACAATCAAATATTTTTTAATTTATGTTAAAAATTTTAATTTAAATATTTTTGTTTATTACAGAACTTTTATTGCTTTAATTCTTTTTGTAATTGCTTATAGCTAATTTTTAGTACTAGGTGAAATTTGAGAAGAAATAACTGCAATCAATATTAATAAACAGCCAATCATATTATTTGTACTTAGAAATTGATTAAGAATAATCCAGCCTGCTACAGCTGCAAATACTCCCTCGAGAGAATAAATAATTGCTGCTGGTGCCTCTTCTATGTTTTTTTGAGCATACATTTGTAATGTAAAGGCTATACCGCCTGATAATGCTCCTGCGTAAAGAATAGAACTACTTTCCATTAATATTTTTGAAATATTTATTTCTTCAAAAATAAAAGAAAAGATTAATGAAAGTGTTGCAACAAATAATGCTTGAAGTGCTGCATAAAACATTGGGATATCAAATTCTTCCATGAACTTACCTGCAAAAATTATATGCAAAGCCCAAAACACAGAGCACAATATAACTAGACCATCACCTAACATTATTTCTGAGTTTGAAAAATCACTTAGAAGGTATACACCAAGAACACAAAGACAAATGGCTGGCCATATACTCCAATGAACTTTTTTAGCGTAGATAAAAAATAACAAAATTGGAACTATTGGTACGTAAAACACTGTAAAAAAAGCAGCATTTGCAATATTTGTATATTGGAGAGCAGCTTGTTGTAAAAAAGTTCCCAAAAACAGGGATACTCCCATGAAAACTAAATATTTTATAAAAAGTTTTGATTTTGAAAATATTTCTAGTTTAATTTTCTTTCTCTCAAATAATAAGGCAAGTGGTAATATTGTAAAAAAGCCAACAATAAATCTTGCTGAATTAAAAGTTAATGGACCGATATTATCCATACCTGTATCTTGAGCGATGAAAGCTGTTCCCCAAATAAAAGTTGTGATTAGTGCGCAGACCATTGAAAGGGATTTTGTCATTATACTTAATTAGATAATTTTATTAATTAATTTATTCCGTTTAACTTGCAAGAGCTGTCAAAATCCTCTTTGTTAATATAACATCCAGACATTTTTCTAACTCCGTTAAACGATCCTCTACCATGAAGTATTCGCCAATTATTAAATATTAGAAGTTCTCCAGGTTTTAGTATGTGTCGCCACTGATAATCTTTATTGTTAGCAATAAGATCAAATTTTTTAATCGCTTCATAAAACTTTAATGTTAAATCTTTTTCAAATCTAAATGGTGCTCGATCATAATTATTAAAACTAACTTGAACTATTTCATTATTTTCATTTAAATTAAATATTGGTCTTTCAGCCTCAAGGTAAACACCATCACCGATATAATTTCCCTTAACATTTATTTTTGTCATTAATTCATACATCGGCTGGTTTTCTTTTTTTATTATTTCTGCTATTTTTAATCCATCAACCATAATCGATTCACCACCTCTAGCATTATATTCAGTACATAGTAATAATTGTAATCCTGGAGCGTCATTACTATATGTTGAGTCTGTATGAGGTCTTAGTTCTTCTTGAGTGTATGCGCTATCAGCTTTATTTTCATCTGACTCAAAACTCCATAGTCCTCCAAATATAGAGTTTCTTACATAACCAATTCTATTTGCAATTGTTTCAACAGACTTTAAATTGGTTTCACAATTTTTAATTACTGAAAATCCATAGTCATGAATATTTTTCAAAAAATTTTTAAATCCTTCATTTGATAAAATTGAATTATAATCTAAAAAAATTTCTTCTTTTATTTCACAAGCTTTCCAGATTTTTAAATTAGATTTTACTTCTTTTTTCTTTTTTATTTTATTATTAGTTAGAAATTCAGATGAATATTTAACTGGTTTTTCTAAATCAGGCCATGAGAGACACAAATATTTTCCATTTTCAATTATTTCTGCCTTTTTAACTTTTAAATTTATATCTAAAGCTGCCGTATATGTTTTCCTTTGGCTAGACCTTTTATCCCAATTTTGCTCATCCTTTGCATGATCTCTTAGCCAAATATTAGGAAAAATTTCAGAATTTTCTCCATTAAAGTGGACGTGCACATCATGTGCTAGTATTTCAATTTTAGTAATCATTTACTCAAGTTATATGCAAAATTTGACCCAATATTATCTTTTAATTCGTTATTAAACTTCGCAGCCTCAGCACCATCTATAATTCTGTGATCATATGAGAGAGATAGTGGAAGCATGGTTCTTGGAACAAATTTACCATCAATAAATACCTGTTTTTTATAACTTCTACCAACGCCAAGTATAGCAACTTCTGGAAAGTTAATTATTGGTGTAAAAAACGAACCACCTATGCCACCTAAGCTTGTGATAGTCATTGATCCTCCAAAGAACTCTTTTTTATCAATTTTTAAATTTCTACAATCATCACTTACTTTTTTTAATTCCTCACTTATCTGATTGATATCTTTTTGATTAGCATCTCTAATTTTAGGAACCATAAGTCCATGTTGAGTATCAACTGCAATACCTACATGAAAATACTTTTTAAAAGTAATTTTTCCATTTTCAATATCATCAATTGATGAATTAAATGATGGAAATTTTTTTAGTGAAAGTACCAATGCTTTTATAATAAATGCAAGAGGAGTAATTTTTATTCTTTCACCTGTATAATTATCTTTTATTGAGCTTCTAAATTCTTCCATTTCTGTAATATCAGCTTCATCATGGTTAGTTACATGTGGAATGTTTGTCCACGAATTTACAAGATGTGGAGCTGCAATTTTTTTTACTCTAGGAATATCTTTAATTTCAACTTCCCCAAAATCTGAATGTTGATATTCCCTTTTAATAATTTTTTCTTTTTGTCTTTCACTATTATTTTGAGGATGATTGATTCTTGATGAGACAAAGTCTTTTAAATCTTTTTCAACAACCCTACCTGATCTCTCTGTTCCCTTAACATTATTTATATCTACTCCAAGGTCTCTTGCAAATTTTCTAACTTTTGGACTTGCGGATATTTTATTTGATTGATCAGACATTTACATTTTTGTTGGCATGGGTTTATTTTTATCAATTTTATACTTTTTGAATGCATCTTCAGCATACTTTGATGCAACAAGCTGTTCATTGGCTAAGACGCTAAGGCTATAAGCAACTATGTGTTCTTTATCTACTTCAAAAAAATTTCTTAAGTTTTTTCTTGTATCACTTCTTCCATATCCATCCGTACCTAATGAATAAAAACTCTTTTTTGTAAAAGGTCTAATTTGATCAGCATTTATTCTCATATAGTCAGTAGCTGTAAGTATCGGACCTTGTTGTTTTCCTAAACATTCCTCTACATATGATTTTTTGTTTATTTCAGCAGGATTTAGAAGGTTAAATCTTTCAACTTCCATTCCATTTTTTCTTAACTCATTAAAACTAGTAACGCTCCAAACTTCACTATCGACCTGATATTCTTTTTTAAGAATTTCTGATGCTGCCATCATTTCTCTTAGTATTGTTCCAGAGCCTAATAATTGAATTTTTGCATCTTTAGAACCTGATGTTTCTCTAATTTTGTACATTCCCTTAAGAATTCCATCCTCAGAATCATCTGGCATTTCAGGATGAGAGTAATTTTCATTCATGGTTGTAATATAATAAAAAATATTTTCATTTTTTTCGTGCATCCTTCTTAAACCTTCTCTGAAAATCACAGCTAATTCATAATGGAATGTTGGATCATAAGAAATACAGTTTGGAATTGTTGATGCTAACAAATGACTATGGCCATCTTGGTGTTGAAGACCTTCCCCTGCTAGTGTTGTTCTTCCTGCAGTCGCACCAATTAAAAAACCTCTCGCTTGACTATCTCCTGCAGCCCAAGCAAAATCTCCAATTCTTTGAAAGCCAAACATAGAATAGAAAAGATAAATTGGTATCATTTCAATATCATGATTTGTATATGCTGTTCCTGCTGCTATCCAAGATGACATAGAACCTGCTTCAGTAATACCTTCTTCTAATACCTGACCACTTTTTTCTTCTCTATAGGATGAAAGTTGTGCTGAGTCCTCTGGCTCATATTTTTGACCTTCGTGAGCGTAAATACCTATTTTTTGAAAGAAACCCTCCATTCCAAATGTTCTGGCTTCATCGGGAATTATTGGAACTAATTTTGGTGCAACATTTTTATCTCTCAAAAGATTAGTTAACATTCTTACTAATGCCATTGTTGTAGACATTTCTTTTTCGCCAGTAGACTTTTTCATAAAATCAAAAATATCTTTAACTGGGGCTTTAATCGGTTTCGAATATGATGTTCTCTCTGGTATAAATCCGCCAAGTTCTAATCTTCTTTTTTTTAAGTATTTAATTTCTTCAGAGTTTTCATCTGGCTTAAAATATTCAATATTTTTGACTTGAGAATCTGTTAAAGGAACATCAAACCTATCCCTGTAATACATTAAATCATCAACATCCAATTTCTTTTGTTGGTGAGTAGTGTTTACACTTTCACCACTTTTACCCATACCATAGCCTTTTATAGTTTTGGCTATTATGACTGTGGGGCTTCCTTTGTGATTGACCGCTTTATCGTATGCAGCATAAACTTTATGAGGATCATGGCCTCCTCTATTAAGCCTCCAAATATCAGTATCTGACATTGATGAAACTAATTCTGTTGTTTCAGGATATTTACCAAAAAACTTTTCTCTCACATACAATCCATTTCTTGCTTTAAAAGCTTGATATTCACCATCTACGGTCTCATTCATGATTTTTACTAAATGTCCTGTCTTATCATTTGCTAAAAGTGAGTCCCAATAAGATCCCCAAATAACTTTCAAAACGTTCCAGCCACCTCCTCTAAAAATACCCTCTAATTCTTGAATTATTTTTCCATTTCCTCTTACTGGACCGTCTAATCTTTGTAAGTTGCAGTTTACAACAAATATTAAATTATCTAAATTTTCACGCGCCGCTAAACCAATTGCTCCAAGTGACTCTGGTTCATCCATTTCTCCATCTCCAAGAAAAGCCCAAACTTTTCTTCCCTCATCTTTAATTAATCCTCTATTGATTAGGTATTTCATAAATCTTGCTTGATATATTGCTAACATTGGACCAATACCCATTGAAACTGTTGGAAACTGCCAAAATTTTGGCATTAGCCAAGGATGAGGATAAGATGAAAGTCCACCAGTTTGTACTTCTTGTCTAAATCTATCTAACTGCTTTTCATTTAGTCTTCCCTCAAGAAAAGCTCTTGCATACATTCCTGGTGCACTATGACCTTGAAAATATACTAGATCACCTCCGAATTTATTATTTTTTGCTCGCCAAAAATGGTTCATACCAACATCATATAATGTTGCAGCTGATGCAAATGTTCCTATGTGACCGCCAAGTTCAGGATGTTTTTTATTTGCTCTTACTACCATTGCAGCAGCATTCCATCTAATTAATGATCTTAACTTACGTTCTATGTTTTGGTCTCCAGGTGATCTTTTTTCTTCTTCAGGTGGTATCGTATTAACGTAAGGAGTAGTTTGAGTATGAGGAATTTTAGATCCAGCTTTATAAGATTGATCAATTAATTGTTTAATTAAAAAATGAGCTCTTTCAGAACCATCATTTTGCAAAACTGCACTTAAGGAGTCTAACCACTCTTTAGTTTCGACAGGATCAATATCGTCGTTACTACTAACCATTTTAACTTCATTAATCAATCTTGTTTGCTTGATTTGTGTTGGCTCTATAACTTCTGTTTCAACTTTTGTGTCAGATTTTGTGGCAGTTTCTGCTTCCTCTATTAATTTCTCTGTTGAAGGTGGAATTTTTTCGTCTAAAGTTTTACTAATTTTCTCATGTTCATCTTTATTTTCTGAAGATAGAGTTAATATTAAATCACCTTTAGAAACTTTGTCACCAATTTTCACATTTATATTTTCAATTGTGCCTTCATAATTGGATGGTACTTCAACACTTGATTTATCACTTTCTAAAGTTACAACAGGGTCATTTTTATTGATTTTATCCCCTTTTTTTACAAGTACTTCGATTATTTCAACGTTTTCAAAGTCTCCTATATCAGGAACTAACAAGTCTAGATTCATTTTTGTAATATATATATATCAATATTTGCTAAAAAAATAATTTACATTATTAATTATGTATAAAAACTGTACAAAATGCGCCTGTAGCTCAATTGGATAGAGCGCTTGGCTACGGACCAGGAGGTTCTGGGTTCAACTCCTAGCAGGCGCACCAAAATGAAAGGATAAATGAAAATATCACTTGAAAAATCTGTAATATATTTCTTTTGTTTAGTTTTATTATTTATACTAATTATGACAATAATCCTTTAATGAAAAAAAAATTTGAGCAATTAAGCAATAAGCCAAGCTACATGAAATATAATGGCGGTTTATTGTTTAGGTCTATTACTAAGAAAAAATGCGAGTTTAAAACTAAGATTAAAAAAACACATTTAAACAAAGCTGGAATAACCCATGGTGGTTATATTTGTACAATCATTGATGCAGGCGCAGGCACTGCTTGTCATAGAGCAAGTGGAAATAAACCATGTGTAACTATTTCATTAGATATAAAATTTATAGCTCCCTCAAACGTTGGAGACGAATTATTGGGAACAGTCGAAATTCAAAAAGTTACAAAGTCAATGGTATTTATGAATTGTAAACTCAAGTACAAAAATAAATTAATTGCTAGTGCAGTTGGAATTTGGAAAATTCTAAGAAGACCACTTCCAAATGCAGGTTTGGGTGGCTAATATCAATTTTTTAATTCATTTAAATTTTTAAATTGCTCCAAAGATTCAGGGTTACTTAATGCCTGAATATTTTTAATTTTATTTCCTTCTACTACGTTTTTTACAGCCAGCTCTACAATTTTATTATTTTTAGTTCTAGGAATATCAGTAACTTCGATAATTTTTGATGGCACATGTCTTGGTGAAGCTTGAAACCTTATATTTTTTTTAAGTTTGGCAATAAGTTCTTCGTTTAAACTTTTTGGTTTATCTAAAACTAAAAATAATACAATTCTAACATCATTATCCCAAGATTGACCTATCACGATCGCCTCTTTTATCTCTTTAAATTTTTCAACCACAGAATATATTTCAGCAGTACCTAACCTTGCTCCTCCAGGATTTAGAGTGGCATCTGATCTTCCATAAATTATATACCCGCCATTATTTTTTCTTTCAGCAAAGTCACCATGATGCCAAACATTTTTAAATTTTTTGAAATATGCATTTTTATATTTTTCATTATTTTTGTCGTTCCAAAATAATTTTGGCATTGAGGGAAATGCTGATTTACAAACTAATTCCCCTTTTTTATTTCTTAAGGACTTTCCTCTTTCAGAAAAAACATCTGTATTCATTCCTAAACCATTATTCTGAATTTGCCCACTATAAACCGGCGAATATATATTTCCTAATACAAAACATGAAACAAGATCTGTTCCTCCAGCTATGGATGCTAAATGAACATTTTTTTTAATATTTTTATAAACATAATCAAAACCATCAGAGGACAAAGGTGATCCGGTAGAACAAATAGTTTTAAGATACTTTAGTTTATATTTTTTTTTGATATTTAAATTATACTTCTTTAATTGATCAATATATTTAGCACTTATACCTAAGAGCGAAATTTTTTCTTTTTCAGCCATTTTCAATAGTAAATCGTTTCTTTTGTGCATTGGAAAGCCATCAAATAGAACAATAGAAGCTCTCGATGCTAAAAAAGTCATTAACCAATTCCACATCATCCACCCACAAGTTGTGAAGTAAAATACGTTATCACCAGACTTTACATTACAATGAAGTTTGTGCTCCTTTAAATGTTGTAACAAAACACCACCAGCTCTATGACATATGCACTTTGGTTTACCTGTTGTTCCACTTGAATATAAAATTGCTAACTCTTTATCAAAATCAAACTTTTTAAATGAGAACCTTTTATCTTTTTTGTGTTTTAAATTATTATAATAAAAAATTTTAATTCCCTTAATCTTTTTTTGCTTTAACCTTTTTTTTCCGGGATAATTAACAATAAGAACACGTTTAATAGATTTAATTTTTTTAAGAATAGCTGGTAATCTTTCAAGTACATTAATTTCTTTACCATTATAATAATACCTATCTGTAACTATTAATAGTTTTGGCTTTATTTGAGAAAATCTTTCTATAACTCCTTGTATACCAAAGTCTGGAGAACAAGATGACCAAATAGCTCCTATTGCACTAGTTGCTAAAAAACTTTCAACTGTCTCAATTTGATTGGCTGTATATGCCACAATTCTGTCTTTTTCTTTAATGTAATTTTTTTTAAAAAAATTTATTAATTTAAAAGTATTATTATTCAATTCCTTCCAAGATTTTTCTTCTCGGTATCCATTTTCACTAATAAATGTAACAGCTTTTGAATTATCATTTTTTGACAATAAATTTTCTGCATAATTTAATTTTGATTTTACTAAAAATTTACTTTTAATAATTTCTACAGGAAAATGAAATTTATCATTTTTAAGGCCTTTTATATTTGAAAATTCCCATATTGAGGACCAAAAAAGCTTTGGGTTTTCGATTGTCCAATTATATAATTTTTTGTAATTTTTCTTAGGTGTATAATTAAATTTTTTTGCTAAATATTTTTCAAATTCAAATAAATTTGATTTTGATTTTGTTTGAGAATTAGCTTCCCACAGTTTTTGAGGCATAAAAAAATATATTTAATTTTAAGAAATTATGATAACCTTAAAACATTAAATAATAAAAATGAGAACTTTTTCTTTAATGATTCGGACTAGTTTTAGCCCATTTTTGTTCTTTAAAGGTAACAATATATAGTATTGGTAAAAAAAATCATACCAAAGCTAGAAATGACAAAAAATAAAATCACAGCAGTTCTTGGGCCTACAAATACTGGAAAAACTTTCCTGGCGATTGAAACTATGCTTTCTTTTGACTCTGGTATGATTGGTTTCCCTTTAAGACTTTTAGCTAGAGAGGTTTATGACAAAATTATAAAAAAAGTAGATCTATCAAAAGTTGCTTTAATTACAGGTGAAGAAAAAATTATACCAATAAATGCAAAATATTTTCTTTGCACTGTTGAGTCTATGCCATTGGATAAAAGTTTAGAATTTGTTGGTATAGATGAAATACAAATGTGTAATGACCAAGAGAGAGGTCATATTTTTACAGATAGATTGTTACATATGAGAGGTGAAAAGCTTACCATGCTAATGGGTTCAAACTCTATTAAAAAAATTATCCAAAAACTTGATGAAGATATTGAATTTAAAAATAGAGAAAGGCTCTCTAAATTATCTTTTGGTGGTCACAAAAAAATTTCAAGAATAGAAAGAAAAAGTGCTGTAATTGCTTTTTCCACAGAAGAAGTTTACGCTATTGCAGAATTGATAAGACGTCAAAAAGGTGGAGCTGCTATCGTTATGGGCTCACTTAGCCCCAAAACAAGAAACTCACAAGTAAGTTTATATCAATCTGGAGATGTTGATTATTTAGTCGCAACTGATGCAATTGGAATGGGAATAAACATGGATCTGAACAATGTTTATTTTTCAAATTTGAAAAAGTTCGATGGTAAAAAGTTGAGAAATTTAAATATTTCTGAAACTGGACAGATTGCAGGAAGAGCAGGAAGATATTTAAACGATGGTATATTTGGCACAACAGGAGAATGTAAAGAAATAGGACCTGAAGAGATTGAGGCATTAGAAAGACACAATTTTCCAGATATACAAACAATCTTTTGGAGAAATTCAAAATTAAATTTTGCTAATAAAATTTCGTTATTAAAATCTTTAGAAGAGAGACCTCAGAAAGATTGGCTTAGAAGAATAAGTGAATGCCAAGATGAAAAAGTATTAAAATATTTTCTGAAAGAGAGTCCAAATATAAAAATTGAAGATAATACTGAAATTTTGCAAATACTTTGGGAATGTTGCCAAATACCTGATTTTGTAAAAAAAACTTACGGTCATCATTTTGATGTCGTGAGTAAGACTTTTAGTTTTTTAACAAGTGGAAATAAAAAAGTTCCCAACCACTATATGAAGGAACAGCTATCATTGCTAGATAAATTAGATGGTAATGTCGACTCTTTATCAAATAGAATTGCTAACGTAAGAACATGGGCCTATGTATCAAATAAATCTAACTGGGTTGAAAATCAGGACTATTGGATAGAAAGAACAAAAAACCTTGAGGATAAGCTATCAGATAGACTTCATGAAGAATTGACAAAAACTTTTATTGATAAAAGAGCAAGTGTTTTAGCTAGAGGTTTAAAACAAGATATAGTGTTTGAAACAGAGATTGTTAATGACGAAGAGGTAATGATTAATGAACAATACATTGGTCGATTAAAAGGTCTAAGATTAGAATTAGATCTAAAAGTTGATACATTAGATGCTGACGTAAAATCTTTAAAAAAAGCTGCAAGACAAAACGTTGTTCCCGAGATTATCAAAAGAATTACGCAAATTACTGATACTGGTTTGATTGAACTAAAAAATGATTGCAAAATTTATTGGAATAACAATCAAATAGCTAAGTTAATTCCAGGTTCAGATTATTTAAATCCTCAAATCCAATTAATTATTGATGAAATGATTGAGAATAACGAAAAATTAAG
The DNA here is from genome assembly GCA_902583075.1 of uncultured Pelagibacteraceae bacterium. Taxonomy (GTDB): domain Bacteria; phylum Pseudomonadota; class Alphaproteobacteria; order Pelagibacterales; family Pelagibacteraceae; genus Pelagibacter. The sequence continues at coordinate 127,846 of CACHUN010000002.1, forward strand.
ACTAAATTCTTATTTACAGAACTGGATAAACGATAAAATTGAAACAGAGTTAAAAAGTCTAATAGATTTAAAAAATGTTAAGGATAATAATCCAGAAATAAGGGCTCTAGCTTATCATCTTTATGAAAATAATGGAGTAGTTAAAAGGGATGAGGTTTTAAATTATTTAAAAAAACTTAACCAAGATGAAAGAAAAAAATTGAGAAATTTAGGCGTAAAATTTGGTAGATATCATGTTTTTTTATTTAAATTATTTAAACCCAGTTCTGTATCATTGCGAATTCTTTTATGGAAAAACTTTGATGAGAAAAATTTTGATTTCTCACCTCCGACTTTTGGATTAAACTTTTTAGAGGAAAAGGAAAAATTAAATAAAAATTTAATGCTATTGTGTGGTTTTGAAAATTTTGAAAATCTTTATGTTAGAATAGATATTTTAGAAAGGTTATTTCTGATGATTTTCAATACTAAATCAGAACATAAAATTAATGAGATCAAATTAATTCCTGAGATGCTTAATTTGTTAGGTTGTAATAAAGAAAATTTTGTGAAACTAATAAAAAAAATGGATTACAAAACATATGAAAAAGATAACAATCTTCACTTCAAATACAGCCCATTTAGAAAAACAATTAAAAAAGATACCAATAAAAATATTAATGATAATCCGTTTAATATTCTTTCTGAACTTAACTTCAAATAATGTTTAATATTTTTAAAAAAGAAGAGTCTGAAATAGAAAATAATCATCCATCAATAATAGCGGTCGCTTGTTTATTAATCCATTCAGCTAAAATTGACGAAAATTACTCAAATAAAGAAAAAAAAATAATTAAAGACGCAATTGTTGAAATGGGAGCCGAAACTGAGAAAATAGATAAAATATTGGAAGATGCTGAAGAAAAGGAAAAAGACTCAAATCAAATTCTTGATTTTACAAGAGAGGTAAAAAATATTGATGAGGAAGATAAAAAAATCATAATAGAGGCATTATGGGATATCATATATTCAGATGAAGATGCAGATATGTATGAAACAAACCTTATGAGAAGATTATCTGGTTTACTTTATCTAGATCCAAAAGTTGTGGGAGATATTAAAGAGAAAGTTCGCCAAAAAAAAAGATGACATATTTAGTAAATGATAAATGCATCAAATGTAAATTGATGGACTGTGTTGAGGTATGTCCAGTGGATTGCTTCTATGAAGGCAAAAATATGCTTGTAATTAAACCCGATGAGTGTATAGATTGTGGCGTTTGTGAGCCAGAATGTCCAGTGGATGCTATAATATCTGATGATGATGATAATGATGGAAAATGGTTAGAAGTAAATAAAAAATATGCTGACTTATGGCCAAACATTAATGAAAAGAAAGATCCACCTGCGGATCACAAACAATTTAAAGATGTAAAAGATAAGTATGAAAAATATTTTAAAGAAAATCTTGAATAATAAGAAATCAAAGAAAGTAGTTAAGAAAAAAACTAAAGTAGTAAAAAAAATTGTAAAGTTAAAGAAACCTATCAAAATCACTAAAGCCAAGAAAATTAGCAAAGAATTAAGTAAAAAAAAAATTCCAAAGATACTAAAAAAAAAAGAAAAAGTTGAAGTTAAAACTGATCCACTTAGAATTCCTAAAAATAATGAACAAAAACCTGAGATTAGAAAAGTTAAAAAACAGGAAACTGAAAAAAGATTATTTAAAGTAAAAGATTATGTGGTTTATCCAAAACATGGAGTAGGTCAAATAATAGAAACTAAAAAAATTAATATTGGTGGAATTGAAGTAGAAACATATATCTTGAAATTTGAAAAGGATAAAGCAAATGGAATGGTACCGGTAAACAAACAATCACACCTACGACCCTTAGCCACAATTAATCAAATTAATAAATGTGTAAGCATTTTAAAAAGTAAACCGAAAATTAAACGATCAATGTGGAGTAGAAGGGCTCAAGAATATGAAGCTAAAATATCATCGGGTAAAATTTATGACTTAGCAGAGGTAGTTAGAGATCTAAATAAAGGCGATGATATAATGATTGACCAATCTTACAGTGAAAGACAATTATTTGAAAAAGCTTACGATAGACTATTGACTGAATTCCAGATTGTGATGGGATCAAATTTAGAAGATGCGCAGAAAAAACTTGATAAAGCTCTAAAGAGAAATTTAGAAAAGCAAGCACAAAAGGTTGATGAAAATACAGTAGTTGAAGAGCCAGAAAATCAACAGATAGCCGAGTAAAAAAAAACGCTCCCCACGCAAGCGCCATGAGAAGCGTTATCAGTTAAAAAGAATACTAAACTATCTTCTTTTTTTCTTCTTAGCTTTTTTCTTAGCTTTTTTCTTAGTTTTCTTTTTAGCAGCTTTCTTTTTTCTTTTAGCCATCTTTAGCTCCCTTTTTTTATAAACGAATCTTTATGATTCGTTAATAAGTAATTTTTATTTTTTTTGAATAGTTATGTCAAACATATAATTTTTTAAAAAAAATAAAAAAAATATTTTTTTTTATTTTTTTATGTAAATTAAAAAAAAAGTTAAATAAATCGCTATTAATAAAGTGTTTTTTGAAAAAATTTTAATAAAGTTTTTCAAATTCATTTTTATACTTCTTAACAATTTTATATCTTTTAAGTTTTAAGGTCGGCGTTAGCATTCCATTCTCGATTGAAAATTTTTCGTTAATAATAAAAAATTTTTTTATATTTTCTATTCTAGAAAGATTTTTATTTATATTTTCTAATTCTTTTTTAATTTGATCTTTTGTTACATTCCTATTGTCGTCAGATAAAACTAATAAAGCAACTAAATATGGTTTATTATCTCCATAAACGATTGATTGATCTATAAATTTAGAATTTGTCAATTCATTTTCTATTTTAACTGGAGAAATGTTATCTCCACCTGGGGTAATCAAAATGTCTTTTTTTCTGTCAGTAATTTTTAAATAACCATTTTCAAAAATTCCAATATCCCCCGTATGTAACCAACCATCTTTTAATACTTTCTTAGTTTCTTCTTCATTATTCCAATAACCTAACATTACATTTTCACCTTTAACTAAAATTTCTCCATCTGAGGCTATTTTTACCTCATTGCCTTTAAACGGTGGTCCTACAGTATCAACCCTAATATCATCAATTGGGTTACAACTTACGACTGGAGAGGTCTCAGTTAATCCATAACCTTGCAACGTAGGCAGTCCTATTGCGTTTAAAAAAATACCAACTTCTTTATCAAGTGCTCCTCCACCTGAAACAAAAGTTTTAAGTTCACCTCCAAATTGACTTTTAATTTTTTTTCTTACAATTTTTTCTAAAATGATATCAATTAATTTTTCTAAAATTGTTAAAGATTGTTTATTTATCTTTTTAGTTCCTAGTTCTAACATTTTTAATACTAAACTTTTCTTTAATCCTGTTGCTTTATTAAAACTTGCATTTATTTTCTGAAAAAGATTTTGGTAAAATCTTGGTACCGCAGTCATTAGTTGAGGTTTACAATCATTCATATTTTTAATTAATTTTTCAATACTTTCTGCATAGAATATTTTTGCACCAACACTTATTTGAACAAATTGAACAGTGTGCTCATAAGAATGCGATAGAGGCAACCAGGTTAAAAATCTAGTCTGATCTGTTAGCAAAGGTTTCAATATATCGTTTGCACCATCACAATTATTTAAAATACCACCATGACTTAAGATTACACCTTTTGGGTTACCTTGTGTACCTGAAGTATAGATAATACAAGCTGGATCATTTCTTTTAATTGGTAATTCTGGAAAATTTAAATCCTGATAATCTAAATTAGAAAATAATTTATTGACATTAATATAAGTTTCAGAATTTATATTTAATTCTTCAAAACAAAATATTTTTACAACAAAACTCTTTTTTTTTATAATTTCTTTGACTTTATTAAATTGTTCTTGATTAGAAACAAAGATTAATTTCGGCTTACAATTATCAATTATATATTCATAATCTTTCTCGACATAAGTTGTATAAGCAGGTACTGTGATAGCCTCTGATAACATCACTGAAAGATCGGTTATAAACCATTCAGGTCTATTTTCAGATATTAATAAACATCTATCACCTTTATTTGTATATTTTTTAATTTCTGAAGAAAGTTTTTTAATTGAATGAAATGTTTTTTCCCATGAAAAATAATTACTGGGATCCTTTAAGGATGTTAAAAGAACATTGTTTTTTTTTTGTTTTTTATAATTAATAAAAAACAGTTCGACTAAATTATTAATATTTCGTGTACTCATAAATTTTTGGTGGGCAAAGAGAGAATCGAACTCTCACAGTATTACTACTATTGGATTTTGAGTCCAACGCGTCTACCAGTTCCGCCATTCGCCCAAAACTTTGCATATTTTAACTAATAGTATTAAATCATTTATTATATTAAAAGAAAATATGTTTAGAGAGCTTTACAATAAAACTATTAAACTAGCAGGTCATAAAAGATCCAAATCTATTTTGGGAATTATCTCTTTTATTGAAAGTTTTATATTCCCAATACCACCGGATGTCTTGATAATTCCTATGACAATAGCTCGAAAACATGAATGGATTAGAATAGCATTTATTGCAACAACAGGATCTGTTTTGGGAGCTTGCCTTGGGTATTTTATAGGATATGTTTTCTTTAACGAAATTGGCCTTAAAATTTTTGAGATTTATGGCGTAGATGATGCTTCATTTTTAAAAGATAAAGTGTCTTCAGAAGGTGGCGTAATAGCCTGGATAACTCTCTTAGCAATTGCTGGCTTTTCGCCAGTACCTTTTAAGTTACTTACAATTACAAGCGGTTTTATAAACTTTAATATTTTTTATTTTATTATCATTTCTCTTTTAACAAGAGGTTCACGTTTTTTTTTAATTGCATTTTTAGTTGGAAACTTTGGGCCTGCAATGAAAAAAATTATTGAAAAAAAACTTCTAAAATTCTCCATTTTTTTATCGATAATTTTAATTATTTTTGCATATGTTACTTATAAATTTTTAAATAATTTTATTAATTAAATATGATCTTATTTACAAATAGAAAAAATTTTTATCTGATTATTTTTTTTATCTCATTAATTTCAATAATTTCAGCATTATACATTGAGTATGTATTGTTGTATCAACCATGTAAGTTATGTATTTATCAAAGACTTCCTTACCTAGCTGCAATATTTGTAAGCTTTATTGGATTTAATTATTCGAACAATGATCAAATTTTAATAGTTACAATTATGATATTTATTTTGAGTGCTATACTATCTGGGTATCATTTTGGAATTGAGAACAGTATATTTGATGAGTTTTCAGCCTGTACAAGCGGATCATCAGATATTTTAAATAAATCGAAATTACTAGAGTCCCTCAACAAAAATATGCCTGTTAACTGTAAAGATGCTACTTTTAAAATTCTTGGAATTTCACTAGCGGCAATTAATACAATTTTTTCAATTTTAATTGTTATTTTTTCTATTAGAACATTGATTTATGAAAAAAACTAATAAAAAAAAATTAGAAGAATTTATAAGAGTAGATCATGCTGGAGAAAGAGGTGCGATTAAAATTTATGAAGGTCAATTGCTTGCTTTAAATACTATTGTAAAAAATGACGATTTAAAACAAACTATTAGTGAAATGAAAAAACATGAGGAGGAACACTCCAATTTTTTTGAAGATGAAATAGAAAAAAGAAATATTAAGCCAACTAAATTACTACCATTATGGGATTTACTTGGTTTGGGTCTTGGGTTTGGCTCAACAATCCTTGGAAAAAAAGCTGCAATGTTATGTACAGCATCTGTTGAAGAGGTGATTGATGAACATTACAAAAGTCAAATTAATCAGATAGAGGTTGATGAAAAGGATTTAAAAGAAAAAATAATTAAATTTAGACAAGATGAATTAAATCATAAAGATATAGCATACGAAGAGGGAGCTACAAAAAAAGGTCTTTACTCAATTATGGACAAAGTAATTAAAACTAGCTCTAAAGTTGCAATAAAAATTTCTGAAAAAATTTAGTTACGGTTCAAGTTCAACATCCCAATACAAATAGTCCATCCAACTTTTATGTAAAAAGTTTGGTGGAAAATTTTTACCATTTTTATGAAGATCCTCTGTGGTAGGCTGAAAAGGCCACTGGTTTAATGTCATCCCTGAGTTCTTTATTAGTCTTCCTCCCTTTTTAACATTACAGGAGGAGCAAGCTGTTACAACATTATCCCAATTTGTTTTTCCACCTTTTGATCTTGGCAGTAAGTGATCAAATGTAAGTTCATTTTTGCTTCCACAATATTGGCAGCTAAACTTATCTCTTAGAAATACATTAAACCTAGTAAAGTTAGGATTTGATTGAGGTCTTATGTAAGATTTAAGAGCAATTACACTTGGAAGTTTCATGCTAAACGAGGGACTTCTGATTTGTCTGTCATAATAACTAACAATTGAAACTCTATCTAAGAAAACAGATTTAATTGAATCCTGCCAGCTCCATAATGAAAGTGGATAATAACTTAAAGGTCTATAATCTGCATTTAAAACTAATGCAGGACATTTTTCTAAAGAGATATTTTGATCAGAGAGCTCAATCATACTTAAAACATACATTAAATAAATTTTTTATCAACATATCTGATATTATATTAAATATTTATTAACTAATTAATTTTTTTTTAATAAAGTTTAATGCCGCACTTGATGCTTCCATGGGAATATGGTGATCGCAGTTTTTGATCATTAATGTTTCAATTTTAATTTTATTTCTAATAAAGAAATCCTGAGCTTCTAATAAATTATTTGGAGAAACAATTTGATCATTTTCACCGTGTATCATTAAAATATTAGTTTTATTTTTAATTCTTGGAGAAAGGTCTTTCATATTTATAATTCTTCCAGAAAACCCTACAATACAACTAAATTCTTTTTCTGATATGAGACCAACATTTAATGACATCATACATCCTTGACTAAAACCAGAAATACAAATTTGTGAATATTCTAAATTAAAATATTCACTCACTTCTAAAATATAATTCTTTAGAACGTTTTCTGCTTTTTTTGACTCTTGAAGAGTATATTCTGGATCCTCATTGTTTAAATCAAACCATTGAAACCCTGTTGGATTTATACTGCACACTTCATGAGCATTGGGACATAAAAAAACCGTATTTTTCAAAAATCTTTTCCAATTTAAGGAAAGCGTACTGATGTCTTTGCCATCACCTCCATATCCATGGAGTAAAATTACAGCATTCTTAATTTCTTCATTATTTTCTGGTTTTATTATTGTTGTATTCAAAGAAAATTTCATAAGTTTTTTGTTAACCAGTTAAGTAAAGATTGATCATTAAAGTCAATATACCCAACAATTCTTCCAACTTCAAAACCGTTACGGTCTATTAAAATTGTTGTGGGTAATCCTCTTAGCTTAAATAATTGTGAAAACTCTGGTCCAGATCCTGTAAATATATCTAAATTCTTAATTTTGATTTCGTCAAAAAACTCTTTTGATTTTTTATAACTATCACCACCAATATTAATTGGGATTATATTGATATTTTTAAATTCATTTAAAGTTTTAAGTTTATCCAAAGATGGCATTTCTTTTTTACAAGGGGCACACCAAGTAGCCCAAAAATTTATTATTAAAGGGTTTGATTTATAATTATTTAAACTAACATTTTCACCTTCAGATTTAATAAATTCTATATTTTCAATTTTTTTCTTATCTTTATGTACTATAAGATTCTTAATTTCTGGACGCTCTATTGAATATAAGACACTAGATGATATTAAGTAAAATATTATTATAAGATAATTAAAAAAAATGATTTTCATACAATTTAGAATAATTAAATATCATGGGTAAAAATAAAAACAATCAACCAATTTGGAACACTAGAATTAAGAAGGAGTCTAAAAACCATTTTAAAAAGGTTGGTGGATCAATTACAATTGATAAAAGATTATTTAAGGAAGATATTGAAGCTTCAATCGTGCATGTCGAGATGCTATTTAGACAAAAAATAATAAATTTTAAAATTAAAAATAAGATAGTATGGGGTTTAAATAGAATTAAGAATGAGATTATAAAAAAAAAATTTATTTTTGATCATAAACTTGAGGATATTCATATGAATGTAGAACACAGACTCTTTGAACTAATTGGAGAAGATGCTGGTTATATTCACACCGCAAGATCAAGAAATGATCAAGTAGTTACAGATTTTAAAATTTGGTTAAGAAAGGCTAATAAAGAAATTGTTAAAAATATTGATGTAACAATTAAAAATATTTTAAAAAAAGCAGAAAAAAATGTTGAAACAATTATGCCTGGTTTCACACACCTTAAAAATGCACAACCAGTTTCTTTTGCTCATTACCTAATGTCGTACTTAGAAATGTTTAATAGAGATAAAAATAGATTTAAAAACAATTTAGAGAGCCTAAATGAAAATCCGCTCGGCGTGGCTGCTTTAACAGGTACTTCATTTAAAATCGACAGATTTTATACTTCAAAAAAATTAGGGTTTAAGAGACCAACAAAAAACTCAATTGATACTGTTTCGGACAGAGATTTTGTAATTGATTTTCTTTATTCTTGTTCAGCATGTGCTGTTCATATCTCTAGGATTGCAGAGGAATTTATCATATGGAATTCAGATGCTTTTAAACTTATTAATTTGAATGACAAAATTGTAACTGGATCATCTATCATGCCACAGAAGAAAAACCCTGATCCTCTAGAATATTTAAGAGGCAAAACAGGTTTAATGTTCGGAAATCTATTTTCTATGCTTACAACATTAAAAGGGTTACCTCTTTCTTATTTTAAAGATTTACAAGATGATAAGGAAATTGTTTTTAAATCATTTGATCAATTAAAAAATTCCTTAATTATACTAAATGATGTTCTTAAAAATTTTTCACCAGATAAAAAAAGAATGATTGAACTTGCGGAAAATGGCTACATTACAGCAACTGATTTAGCAGATTACATGGTCAGAGAATTAAGTTATCCATTTAGAAAAGCGTATTTACAAACAGCTAAAATAATAAATTTTGCTGAAAAAAATAAAAAAAAATTATCAGAACTCTCAATAAAAGAGATAAATAAAATTGAAAAAAGTTTAACCTCAGATGTTCTAAAAGTATTTGACCTAAAAAAATCTGTTAATTCTAAAGTTTCTTACGGCGGAACTTCTTTCGACAACATTAGGAAAATGATATTAAGTTACAAAAAGAAATAATTATGATTAAAAAAATAACTTTGATTTCTATGTGTCTAATCTTATTAACTTCATGTGGTAGAAAAAATGATCCAAAATATGAGGCATCATTAAATAATAATGTTCTGAAATTTAATAATATTAATAATGTATTTAAAATGCCAATAAAAGATGAAATATATCAATAATATTTTTACAATTGAAAAATCCAGACTTACTAAAGTAATTAAAAAATTTGAAACACCAATTTTTTGCTACTCTGAGAAAAAAATTAATGAAAACATAAGTAACTTTAAAAAAAGTTTTAAATCATTTTCCCCAATTATATGTTTTTCAACAAAGTCAAACTGCAATTTAGAAATACTTAAACTAATTAAACGAAGTGGTTTAGGAGCTGATGTTGTCTCTAAAGGTGAATTAATGATTGCTCTTAAAGCAGGAATAAATTCCAAAAAAATTGTTTTTTCAGGAGTGGGTAAAACTAAAGCAGAATTGATTTATGCAATAGAAAAAAATATTTTATTAATTAATTGCGAGTCAAAAAGTGAAATACTAGAAATAGAGAGTATAGCAAAATCTAAGAATAAAAGGATAGACATTGGAATTAGATTGAATCCAAATACCGATGCAAAAACTATTAAACAAATCTCAACTGGTAAAAAAGAAAATAAATTTGGTGTTAATGAAAAGACATTTATTAAAATTTCAAAATATATTAAAAATTCAAAATTTTTAAATCTAAAATGTTTAAGTGTGCATATTGGAAGTCAAATTCTTGATCATAAACCATACCAAAAAATGCTTAACGTCCTAGATAAATTAATAAAAAAAATTAACTTTAATTTTGAGTATATCGATCTTGGTGGTGGCATGGGTATTGATTATAATAAGGACTTTAAAAAATTTAATTATAAAAAATATAATCAAATTATTAAAAAATTTTTACAAAAGCATAAATCAAAAATTATTTTTGAGCCTGGTAGATCAATTGTAGGTGATACCGCAATATTAATTTCAAAAATTATTTATATAAAAGAAAATTCAAAAAAAGATTTTATTATTGTAGATGCGGCTATGAACGATTTTATGAGGCCCGCATTATATGGTGCTAAACATAAAATTATTCCTTTAATAAAAACAAACAAAATGACAAATAAAAGCTATGATTTTGTTGGTCCTATTTGTGAGACTACGGATAAATTCTTAACAACAAATAAATTTCAAAAATTGCATGAGAAAGATTATATAATTATTTGCGACGTAGGTGCATATGGCTCATCTTTAGCCTCAAATTATAACATTAGACCTAAACCTGCTGAAATATTAATTAAGGGTTCAAAAATAAACGTAATAAAAAAAAGACAAAAACTTAAAGATATAATTTAGTTTTTGACAAAAATGATAAGAAAACTTCTATTTTTATTTTTTTTCTTTCTAGGTATATCTGTAATTTCAATAATATTCCTTCCAGCACTTATAATGCCCACTAAAATAGTTTTGTTTGGTGGAAAAATGATGGGAAAGTGGACCGCTCTGTGCTTAAAAATTTTTTTACAAACAAAAATTATTGTTAAAGGAAGATACAATATTATCAAGGATGAAAAATTTTTTATTGCTTGTTCTCATCAGTCTATGTTTGAGACTTTTTACCTACAAACAATTTTTAATGCGCCAATATTTATTTTAAAGCAAGAGTTAATCAAAATACCAATATTTGGGTGGTATTTAAAAAAGATAGGTTCAATTTCAATTAATAGAAATAAAATTAGCAAAGATAATTTAGGTCTAATTGATAAAATAAAAAATTCTGTGAAAGTTACTGAGAGGCCTCTGATTATATTCCCACAAGGAACAAGGGTTTTGCCAAGTGAAATAGTTCCTTTTAAAAAGGGGGTTGGCAGAATTTATGATGAATTAAAAATAAATTGCCAACCAGTAGCTATAAACTCTGGAAATGTTTGGCCAAAAAGTGGAAAATTAATTTCAAAGCAGACTATAATTGTATCAATCCTCCCAATAGTAAAACCAGGAATGAGATCTGCTGACTTTACAAATTATATAGAAGATAAAATATATAATGAGTTAAAATTAATGAATTAGCCTTTCATTGGCATTACAACGTATATGCTATTAAAATCAGCTGGATCTCTAATTAAGGCTGGTGATCCCGTATCTTTTAAATAAATCTCAATGTTATCTCCATCAAGTTGGGAAGCAACATCAATTAAATACCTAGAATTAAAGCTTATGTCTAGTTCGTGATCAAACTTGACACTTAAACTTTCTTTACCATCACCACTATTAGTATTGTTAACTGAAAGATCAAGATTATCTTTTGAAAGATTAAATTTTACACCATCTTTTTTATCTAATGAAACTGATGCAACCCTATCTACTGAATTTAAAAATGATTTTAGATCAACTTCTAATTTTTTTTGGTTTTCTTTAGGTATTACCTGTACGTAGTTTGGGAATTTTCCATCTATAAGCTTAGATATTAATATACTATTGTTTATTTCAAATTTAATTTTTGATTTTATATTTGATATTTTTACCTCACCTTCATAGTCCTCCAATAATGAACAAAGCTGAAAAATAGTTTTTTTTGGTAAAATTATCTGATCAAATTGGACTTTATTTTGTAGTCTTATCTTTGATATAGACATTCTATGACTATCAGTAGCTGCAGCTGTTAAAAAATTTTTATCTTCAACTTCTGTCTGATGTAAAAAAATTCCACTTAAATAATGTCTCGTTTCATCGTTAGATACAGAAAATTTACATTTATTTAACAGTTTTAGGAGCTCTTTTGATTTAATCGAAAACTCATTTTGATTAAAATTTTCGTCGGTTAACGGAAATTCAGAGGCACTAATACAATTTAAGTTGAAAACAGATTTATCAGACTCTAAATGCAATTTATTTTCACTTGGATTAGAAAAATTAATTTTACTTCCAGATGAAAACTTTCTAACGATATCGTACATTATTGATGAAGACGAAGTTGTTTTGCCCTCTTCTATTATTTCGACATTTGGAATTTGATGAATAAAAATCAAATCAAGATCGGTCGCTGTTATTGTTAACTTTTCATTACTCGCATCTAATAGAACGTTGGAAAGAATTGGTAAAGTACTTCTTTTTTCAATTACACCTTGACAATAATTTAAAGATTTTTGAAGATCTTGTTGATTTAAACTAAACTTCATTTTCTTTATTATACAAAATCTTATTTTTTAAACTATCAATATTAATATTTAATTCACTATCCTCTTTTCTCAACCTCTCTATAGTTTTAACAGAGTGGATTACGGTTGTGTGATCTCTATTAGAAAAAGATCTACCTATCTCTGGTAATGATTTAGATGTTAGCATTTTAGCAAGATAAATTGCAGTCTGCCTTGGTCTTACAAGGTATCTTGATCTTCTTGGTGAAAGCATTTCATTTTTACTAATTTTATAAAATTTGCAGACTATTGTCTGGATTGTGTCAATATTCACTTTATTTTCAGTAAGATTTAGCAAATCTTTTAAAACTATTTTAACCTCCGACAAGTTCGGAACTTTATTATAAATCCTTGTGAATGAGACAATTCTATTTAGTGCTCCAACTAATTCTCTAATACTTGTTTTAATTTCTGTGCTTAAAAATTTTTGAATTTCATCTGAAATCACTACTTTATTTGAATAAGATAATTTAAGTTCTTCAGTTTTAGATCTAATAATTTTATATCTAAGTTCAAAATCAGGGTTTTGAATATCAACAACTAAACCTCCTGAAAATCTTGATTTTATTCTCTCTTGGATCCTAGTTAGTTTGTTCGGTGGTCTGTCTGCTGAAATTATTATCTGTGAATTTTTATCTAATAATGCATTGAAGGTATGAAAAAATTCTTCTTGCATAGCTTCTTTACCATTCATAAACTGAATATCATCAATTAATAAAATATCAGTATTTCTAAAGTACTCTTTGAACTTTACCATTTCATTTGATTTTATAGACTTTACAAATTGGTACATGAATCTTTCTGCTGATATAAACATAACTTTATTCTTTTCTTTTAATTTAAGACCTATAGCATTTAGTAAGTGCGTTTTACCCATTCCTACGCCACCATATAAATATAAAGGATTATAGTGAGCTATATCTTTGGAAACTTTTTTTGATGCCTCAAATGCTAATTTGTTACTTCCTCCAGTTATGAAGTTTTCGAAGTTTTTATTTGGATCTATTCTATTATATTGAAGATAAGAATCTTTTATAAACGAAATATTATCATTATTAGTTTCAAAAGAATTTTGAGATGATGTATTTATCTCACTAATTTCAGTTTCTTTATTATTTTTTATTGTGAATTCAATCCTTACCAAATCTTTCTTGTACTCTTTAATTGTTTGCAATATTTGGTCTAAATATCTTGATACTATCCAATCTCTTATAAATCTTGTTGAGACTGAGAATAATATATAATTGTGAAATTCCTCAACTAATTCGATTTTTTTTATCCAACTCTCAAAAATGTCATCTCCTAACTTTTGTCGTAATTCTTTTTTAATATTCTGCCAATCAATTTTCTTTTCTAGAGCTTTATTGTTTTGTAAATTATTTTTCATTAAGAAATTCCACTTAAGGCTTATAAAATTTTATTGCAATAAATTTTTTTATAAAAACAAAAATAAATAAAATTTATGATTGAATAAATTTCTGATTGAATTTTTAAAAATTATTTTTGCAACCTAGTGGAGTAACAAATTAAAAATCTAAAATGTTACTAAATCTATATCTAGTAATTTTTTAAATAAAACTTTTAGATGTAGTAATTTGTTAGCTGATTGTACGTTTAGGTTGTATACAATAAAAATTTTACCTATTAGAGGTTGTTATAAAGAATTAATTTTTTTTGAAATTCTCGATACATTCCTTGAGGCGTTTTGCCTTTTAATGATCCCTGTTTTTGCAATTGACATTAATTCAGAATTTAACTTCGGTAGAAATGCTAAAGCTTCTTTTTTATCCTTTTTTTCGATTATAGAGTTCATTTTTTTCAATGCACTTCTATAACGACTCTTTCTGGATCTGTTAACAGCCGTTTGCCTTTTAATTTTTCTAGTACGTTTAATTGCTGATTTTGTATTCGCCATAAGCGTGAGTGTATATCTTCAGATAATGATTGGGTCAATACAATAATTGTTTATTTTTGACATAAATTACAAAAAAAACTAGACCTATTTGAAATAAATTTTTTATGTATTATCCCTTTGCAACTATATTTTAAACATTTTTTATTTTCTCTTTGATAGACATTAAAATTTTTTTGAAAAGAACCTTGATCTCCACTCGTATTCTTAAAATCTCTGATACTCGACCCTCCTTTTTCAATTGCTTTTCTTAAAACTACTTTTGAAAAATGCGAAATTTTTTGACAATCATTTAGACTAAGTGAATTTACCTCTTTAGAAGGTAAAATCTTACATAAAAACAATATTTCACTTGCATAAATGTTACCAATTCCTGAAACAAAATTTTGATCAATTAAAAAATTTTTAATATTTTTTTTTTTATTTTTAAAATAATGAAAAATATAATTTTTATCAAACAAAGGATCAAAAGGTTCTGGTCCATATTTTTTAAAGTTATTATTTATTTCATCATCATTTTTAAAATAAGAAAAATAACCAAATCTTCTTGGATCATTATAAATTAATTTATAGTTATCAATTTTCATTTCCACATGATTATGCTTTTTAGGTAACAATGGAGAATGATAAAAACTGGTATTAGTTATAGAATTTTTTTTTCTGGATTTGCTAATTAAATGAATAGTTCCTGACATCCCAAGATGTATCATTAAATTAGAACTATCCTCAAATTTGAGTATTATATGTTTTGAAAATCTATCTACTTTAATAATTTTTTTATTTACTATATTTTTTTTGAAATTTTTTGGAATCTTAAACCTTAAATTCCTATTTTTTATTAGTATATCTTTAATAATTTTTCCTGAAATACTCTTATTCAAAGATTGTTTAACAATTTCTACTTCTGGTAATTCAGGCATTTCATACTATATTAATGTCTTAATATAATTTATATGCAACAAAATCTTCAAAATAAAGCAGGACTCGTGGAAGGAGTATTTAATAAAGTTTACGATAAATATGATTTGATGAACGATTTTATGTCATTTGGAATTCATAGAATTTGGAAAAAAAACCTTATGAATTGGATGAATCCAACTAAAAACAAAAATTATTTGGATGTTGCTTGTGGAACTGGTGATTTAGGAAAATTATTTTTAGATTATACAGATAAGAATGGAGAAATTATATCCTCAGATTCTAACGAGAAAATGATTGAAAAAGGGAAAAAAAGACTAAACAAGTATAAAAATATAAAATGGGTTGTTGCAGAAGCAGAAAAGTTACCATTCAAAAATAATACTTTTGATTTTTATACAATTAGTTTTGGTTTACGAAATACAAAAAATTTAGATAAATCTTTATCAGAAGCCTATAGAGTTCTTAAACCAGGTGGAAGATACATGTGTTTAGAATTTTCAAAAATTCAAAATTCTAATTTAAACTTTTTATACAAAAATTACTCAAAATTAATCCCTCACATAGGGAAAGCAGTTGTTGGTGATAAAGACCCTTATGAATATTTGACCAAAAGTATAGAAGAATTTGTTAATCAGGAAGAATTGATTGATTTAATGAAAGAAAATAATTTTAAAAATTGTTCATATAGAAATTTATCTGGCGGGATAGTAGCTATTCATTCTGCTTGGAAAATATAATGTTCAAAAGATTAATTACATTATTTAAACTCGGTAGAAAATTAGCAAAATCCGATGTTTTAACTATTTTATCAAAATTTAATAAACCACCTTTATTAATAAGTGTAATATTTAAATTACTTTCCTTTTCTTTTACAAAAAAAGATGTGTCATTTGATAATTTAAGTGAAGGTGAAAAATTATCTAATTCATTAGCATCTATGGGTACAACGTTTATTAAACTTGGCCAGTTTTTAGCCACAAGGCCTGATATAATAGGAGATAAATTATCAAAGGAACTAGAAAATTTACAAGATAAACTTCCACCTTTTTCACAATCAAAAGCTAAAGAAATGATTAAAAAAGATTTAGGTGGCGAAATATATAATTCAATAATTAATATAAGTGAACCAGTTGCAGCTGCTTCGATTGCTCAAGTACATAAAGCTCAAATCAACGATAATGGAGTTATTAAAAACGTAGCAATAAAAATATTAAGACCAGATATTAAAAAAATTTTTAACGAAGAAGTGGATGCTTTGATGCTTTTTGCTTATATTATCGAGTCATTAATTAAAAAAACTAAACGATTAAAGCTAGTTGAGGTAGTTTTTTTATTGAAAGAGATTACCAGTCTAGAGATGGATTTAAGATTTGAAGCCGCTGCTGCCAACGAATATGCAGAAAATACCAGAAATGATGCAGGTTTTGAAGTTCCCAAGATCTATTGGGATTATACAAGTGAAAACATAATGACACTTGATTGGATTGACGGTGTTTCTATTAGAGAGACGGAAGAGCTAAAAAAAAGATCAATTGATACAAAAAAAATTGCCACTGACATAATTCAACATTTCTTAAGACATGCTGTAAGAGATGGTTTTTTTCACGCAGATATGCATCAAGGAAATATTTTTGTAAATGAAAGTGGTCAAATTGTTCCAATAGATTTTGGTATAATGGGAAGGTTAGACAATGTCAGTAAAAGATTTTTAGCTGAAATTTTATTTGGTTTTATACAAAGAGATTATAAAAAAGTTGCAGAGGTACATCTTGCGGCAGGACTAGTCCCAAATAATGTACCTGTCAATGATCTTGCTCAAGCATTAAGATCAATTGGTGAACCGATTTTTGGTCACTCTATAAAAAATATTTCAGGTGGTAAGCTACTAAAACAACTTTTTGATGTTACTGAAAAATTTAATATGCAAACCCAACCTCAGTTGCTTATGTTACAAAAAACAATGGTAGTAGTTGAAGGAGTTGCAAGAAGATTAAACCCTGAAACCAACATTTGGGAGACATCCAAACCTGTTCTAGAAAAATGGTTAAAAGAAACTAAAGATCCTATAAATTCAATTAGTGAAACATTAAAAGACTCTGTGGAAGTATTAAAACGACTTCCAAATTTACCTGAAGTAATGGATAAAGCAAATCAAGCTCTTAATTACCTTGCAAGTGGTCAAATACCCCAAAATTCAAACTCTTACAATGAATTAAATACTAAAAAAGAAGAAATGAAGTCATTTAGAAACCAGTCTATTATTGGCTTATTATCTCTTGTAATTTTAACCCTATTGGTATTTTAATTCTCCTCATGAAAAATAAAAAAATACTTCTAATCATATGTGGTGGCATATCTGCTTACAAAAGCTTAGAAGTGATAAGGGGTTTAAAAAAAAGAGATGTAAGTATTAAAACAATACTTACAAAGAGTGGTAAAAATTTTGTAACACCTCTATCTATTTCATCACTTTCGAAAGAAAAAGTATATGAAGATATATTCAGTGCAGAAAATGAGGCTGAAATGGATCATATTTCACTTTCTAGATGGGCAGATTTAATTTTAATTGTGCCTGCAACAGCAAATACAATCTCAAAATTAAGTTATGGTTTAACTGACGACCTAGCTAGCACTGTCGTTTTAGCATCTGATAAACAAGTGTTTTTGGTCCCAGCTATGAATGTCAGAATGTGGGAACACAAATCAATTAAAGATAATTTGTCAAAATTAAAAAGTTATGGTTATAGGATAATTGGCCCAGAAATTGGGGATATGGCTTGTGGAGAGTATGGAAAAGGCAAAATGTCAGAACCTTCATATATATTAGATACTATAGAAAATTATTTTAAGAATATTGAAAAAAATAAAAAATATAAGGCATTAGTTACAGCTGGACCTACTCAAGAGTTTATAGATCCAGTAAGATTTATAACTAATAAATCAAGTGGAAAACAAGGTTATGAAATAGCCAAATCATTAAGAGATAATGGTTTTGAAACAACACTTATTTCTGGAGAAACAAATTTAGACCCAGTTGAGGGCGTTAAATTTATTTCAGTTAAAACTGCAGAAGAAATGTTTAGGGAAACTCTCAGCAATCTACCTACTGATGTTGCTATTTTTAATGCAGCAGTAGCTGATTTTAAAGTTAAAGAGATTAAAAGTGAAAAAATTAAGAAAAGTGAACATTTGGATCTTAAGTTAGAAAAAAATATTGACATTTTATCAAACATATCAAATCATAATTCTCTTAGACCAAAAATTACAATTGGATTTGCAGCAGAATCACAAAATCTTGAGATAAATTCAAAGAGAAAATTAGACCAAAAAAACTGTGATTGGATTATTGCAAATGATATTTCTGATAAAACAATAGGTTTTGACTCAGATGATAATGAAGTTTCTATATTTTATAAAAATAAAAAAAGTGAAAAGTTATTAAAGAAAAACAAATCTTTAATAGCATCTGAGATAGTAGATAGAGTTATCTCTGAGCTTAATTAAGTAATGGTGAAGGTTTTATTTAAGAGACTTAACCAAAAAGCAAAACTTCCAAGTTATAAAACTAGTGGATCTTCGGGTATGGATCTGATGGCATGTATAGATAAACCTATAACAATCAAATCAAATGAGTCGATGTTGATACCAACAGGTATTGCAATTGCAATTCCTGAAGATACAGAGGTTCAAATTAGACCAAGATCTGGTCTTGCCGCAAAGTCAAGTATTAGCGTACTAAATACACCAGGCACAATTGATAGTGATTATAGAGGAGAGCTAAAAATTATTTTATTTAACCATGGTAAAGACGAATTTACTGTCAATGATGAAGATAGAGTTGCTCAAATGGTTTTAATGCCTATTTTAAAAGTAGAAATTGAAGAAACAAATGAATTACCAGAGACAATCAGAGGGTCTGGAGGATTTGGATCTACTGGTAAATAGTAAATGTTTAGTAACAAGGACCTAGAGCGATATTCAAGACAGATTATTTTAAAGAAAGTTGGAGTTTTAGGTCAAAAGAAATTTCAAAATGCAAAAGTTTTGGTTGTTGGGTGTGGTGGCTTAGGGACACCTGTTATTGATTTACTTTGTCGAGCAGGTATTGGTGAAATTGGCATGATGGACCATGATAAAGTGAGTATATCAAATCTACATCGACAAGTTATGTTCACTTCTGATGATGTTGGAAAATATAAAGTTAATATTTTAAAAAAAAAAATTAATAAAATTAATAAAAAGGTAAAAGTAAAAACATATAGAGTTAAAGCAGAAGATAAAAATTTAGGAAAAATTCTTAAACAGTATGATGTTATTATTGATGGTACAGATAATTTTAAAGCAAAATTTCTTTTAAATAAACTTTCGTTAAAATATAAAAAAAAACTTATTATTGGAGCTATAAGTAAATTTGAAGGACATATTTTTACATTTGATTTTAGTTTAAAAAAAAGTCCCTGTTTAAAATGTTTTTACCAAGGTGAGCCAGCAGAAGGAGTTTTGGATTGTGAAACAGATGGTATATTGGGATCAACAGCAGTTATTACAGGTAGCTTACAGGCCAATGAGGTTTTGAAGGCAATTTTAAATGTTGGTAAAAATTTAAATTCCCATATTTTAATAATAGATTTATTAAATCTTAAATTTAGAAAAGTATTATTTAGAAAAAGAAAAGGATGTATATGCGAAAATATTTAATACTTTCATTTTTTTTTCTTTTACCATTTTCATCGTTCGCTCAAGAAAATAATTATTTTCTGATGTTAAAAAATAAAAAAGTAAATGTTAGATACGGTCCAAGCTTTGATTATCCAATTAAATATGTTTATAGAAAGATTGAGTTACCTCTGAAAGTAATCGATAAAAAAGAAAATTTCAGAAGAGTTATCGACCATAAAAAAAATAGTGGTTGGATCCATATTTCACAATTGAGGAATTCACGCTCAATAATCACCAAATCTGAAAAGATTCTATTTAAAAACCCAACAAAATACTCAAAACCATTAGCTAAATTGGATGAGGGTCGTCTTTTAAAAGTTATTAAATGCGAGGAAAAATGGTGTAATATTAGGACAGGCGATTACTCAGGCTGGATTATGAAAGATGATAATATATGGGGTATCGTTAATTAAAGTCTGCAGAAAGAGCTTTGATATTTTCCTCTGAAAATTTAGTCGTGTGTGAATACTCCTTGTGATCAATGCCAACTTCAATTGAATTACTTTGGTCTTTGAACTTATTTACCTGATCATCTGAAAATTGAAAATGTATAAACTGAACCGAAGATGCTTTTCCATCATCTGAAGTTCTATCAACATCCATTTCTGGAACTGCATAAATTTTTTCATCTCCAACTTTAATAAATATATTATTTTCAACACCACCTAACTTGCCAAGAAACTCAGCTCTAATGATGGGGTTGTCTATCTCAAACATCAGAGTGGCAACTAGCTCTTTGCCATTGGGGATCAGAGGATTATATGCAGCAAGTTCATCTGCAACTTGTTCATCTCCACCCTTTTCGATGTAAAGCATTTCTTGTACCTGAGCTATCATTGTTTCATAACATTCAAAATAAAATGTTGCATAAGGCCCTAAAAGAATTCTTCTATTTTTTTTAAACTCAACTAATTCTTTTCTCATTTGTCTTCTAACCTTTGAGTATGCATCTAAAGGAAGAAGATCTTCTTTTGTAATAATTTTTTGTTCTTTTGACATTCTATAATCCATAACTTTTTGAGACTATCTCAATTGGATGCACAGCTTCATCACTTACGATGTTTGTATCATCAGCTAACTGCTTAATATGTTTACCAGCCAATGGACAGTCAGATGCCATATATTTATTATTTTTTCTTTTAACAGTACTTGCGGTAGTTTTGCCCACCTTGTTTGCTATATCATGAGTTTCTTTCATAATACCAAAAGTTCCTCCATGACCTGCACATCTTTCAACAACATCTAATTTAATATTTGGAATTAATTTAAGCATATCTCTTGCTTTATTACCCATATTTTGTGCTCTAGCATGACAAGCATTATGGACTGTTACTCCTCCATCAATTTCTTTCAAACCATCAACTAAACCCTCTTTATTTGCAATATCCATAACATACTCATCAATATCGAGAGTGTTTTGAGAAAGTTTTTTAATTATCCCATCATTTGGCATCAATAAAGGCCATTCAAACTTTAACATCAATCCACAACTTGCTGTTAAGGTTACTACTTTATAACCTTTTTCGACATATTTGATTAATTCTCTAGAGACTAACTCTGCTTGCTTTGTAACTTGATCTAGATCTGCTTGTTCCAGATAAGGCATACCACAACAGCCCGCATAAGAGTGTTCTACTTCTACATTATTATGATGAAGTACTTTCAAAGCTGCTTCTCCAGTTTTTTTCTTGTTAAAGTTAACAAAACATGTCGAATATATTACGACTTTTCTTTCTTTATATTTTGGTAAAATATTTTTTTTAAATTTTTGAAAATAATTTGCGAATGTTTCTTTATTATATTTTGGTAAAATAACTCTTTTGTCTATTCCAGTAAAAAATTCTAAAACTTTTCTAGCAAATTTATTTTTTACATTAGTAATCCAATTTATAAAAAAGCTAAAAAATATTCCTATTTTTGAATTTCGATCAATTTGAGTTAATTGATTAGCAGTTTTTGATATATCTCCATTTTTTCTTTGAGCCGTTCTATATCTCAACATCAAATGTGGAAAATCTAAATCAAATTCGTGTGGTGGAACATACGGACATTTAGTCATAAAACACATATCACATAAAGTGCAAGCATCTACAACAGGTTTAAACTTTTCACTTGAAAGATCTGATACTTCGCCACCCTCAGTTTCATCGATAAAGTCAAATAATTTTGGAAAACTATCACACAAGTTAAAACATCTTCTGCATCCATGACAGATATCAAATACTCTTCTCATTTCCTGATCAATTTTTTCAGGATTTATAAAATCTGGATCTCTAAATTTTAATGGGTGTCTTGTAGGTGCTTGTGTGCCGCCTTCTTTGCTCATAGATTTTTTATAAATGTGGTTTTTGTGGACGGGAGGGGTTCGTCCACAAATTTTTTTTAAGCGATGCTTTCTAAAGTCTTTTGAAATTTACCAGCGTGCGATTTTTCAGCTTTTGCTAAAGTCTCGAACCAGTCAGCTATTTCATCAAAACCTTCGTCTCTAGCTGTTTTAGCCATTCCAGGGTACATATCTGTGTACTCATGTGTTTCACCTTGAATTGCAGATTCTAGATTAGCTTTTGTTTCACCAATTGGCTTACCAGTTGCTGGATCACCTACTTCTTCTAAATATTCTAAGTGACCATGAGCATGTCCAGTTTCACCTTCTGCAGTTGATCTAAATACCGCTGCTACATCGTTAAAGCCTTCAACATCGGCTTTTTGAGCAAAATAAAGATATCTTCTATTTGCTTGGCTTTCCCCAGCAAATGCTTCTTTTAAATTTTCCTCTGTTTTACTACCTTTTAATGACATATTTTCTCCTACTATTAATAATGATTCTAAAGTGGTTTATATATAGGGGAATTATAATATGTCAACAGTTTAGAATAAATATAATATATTATTTAAACTATTGATATTATTGAGTTATTTTTGAGATTGATTATCACTCACAATTTTAGCAATAACTTCTACTGATCTAATTTTTTTCCCAGGGATTGTTCTTTTAATATTAACTTCATCAACATCATCTTGATGAATATCAATCAATTTATTTTCTTCCTCGTCAAAGAAATGGTGATGATGAGTTACATTTGTGTCGTAATAACTTTGTGAAGCATTTAGTGGAATCTCTTTTAAATAACCCTTCTTCATAAATGCGTGAACAGTATTGTAAACAGTTGCTAAAGAAACCTTAATATTTGCTTGATTTTCAATGATTTTAACCAGTTCTTTTATTGTAAAGTGAAAAGTCTTTTCAGCATCAAACAACACTTCACAAATTTTAATTCTTTGTTTTGTTGGTCTTAGACCTGATTTTCTTAATTTTTCTATATATTGTTCAGCGTAAGCCATTACTAATTATAATTATTCTAAAGAATATCTATATTATAATGTTTGTAAATCAAGTAATAAGATTAAAAATTATGAAAAAAAGTTCCTTTAATTATGATGAATTAATAAGCTGTGCAAATGGGAAACTTTTTGGCCCTGGAAATGCAAAATTACCTTCTCCACCAATGCTAATGTTTGATAGAATTACTGAAATTAGTGAAAAAAACGGGGCTTTTGACAAAGGGATAATGAAGGCTGAACTTGATATAAAAGATGATCTGTGGTTTTTTGATTGTCACTTTAAAGAAGATCCAGTAATGCCAGGATGTTTGGGTTTGGATGCAATGTGGCAACTAGTTGGCTTTTACTTGGGTTGGCTTGGAAATCCTGGAAGAGGAAGAGCTTTAGGAGTAAGCACAGTAAAGTTTACAGGAGAGGTTTTAAAAGATGTCAAAATGGCGACATATATTATTGATATGAAAAGAATATTGATTAAAGGTGAAACAACAGTTGGACTAGCGAATGGTATTCTTCTTGCTGATGGAAAAAAAATATACTCTGCAGACAGTCTTAAAGTAGGATTATTTAAATAATGCGAAGAGTGGTAATTACAGGTTTGGGAATTGTTTCATGTCTTGGGAATAATCAGGAAGAAGTTCATCAATCTTTATTAAATACTAAATCAGGAATTTCTTTTTCTGAAGAATATAAAGAACACAATCTTAAAAGTCATATTCATGGAAAGCCTAACATCAAACTTGAGGATCATATAGATAGAAAAACAATTAGATTTATGGGTTCAGGATCCGCTTACAATTATATTGCAATGAAAGAGGCGATTGAAGACTCTGGCTTAGAAGAAAGTGAAGTAAGTAATTTCAAAACAGGAATTGTAATGGGTTCAGGTGGACCTTCAATTGAAAATGTTATTTTAGCGGCTGATAAAACTAGAGCTAAAACTCCAAAATTGATGGGACCTTTTATTGTACCAAGAACCATGGCGAGTACCGCCTCAGCAACACTTGCTGTTCCTTTTAAAATTAAAGGGACAAACTATACAATGAGTTCAGCCTGCGCAACAAGTGGACACTGTATTGGAAATTCTATGGAACTTATTCAAATGGGTAAACAAGATATTGTTTTTGCAGGTGGTAGTGAAGAGATACACTGGGCAATGACTGCCATGTTTGATGCAATGACTGCGTTATCTTCTAAGTATAACGATACTCCTGAAAAAGCTTCAAGGGCTTATGACAAAACTAGAGATGGCTTTGTAATTGCTGGAGGTGCAGGGGTTTTAGTTCTTGAGGAATATGAACACGCTAAAGCTCGAGGAGCTAAAATATACGCAGAATTAACAGGTTATGGAGCAACTTCAGATGGATATGATATGGTAGCGCCTTCTGGTGAAGGTGCAGTAAGATGTATGCAAATGGCAATGGCAACTTCAAAAAATAAAGTAGATTATATAAATACTCATGGAACTTCTACTCCAGTTGGAGATATTACTGAATTGAATGCTGTTAAAGAAGCTTTTGGAAATGAAATTCCAAAGATTAGCTCAACTAAATCTTTATCAGGTCATCCGTTAGGAGCTGCATCAGTACATGAAGCAATATATTGTTTAATTATGATGAAAAATAACTTCATTACCGGGTCAGCTAACATAAGCGAAATGGATGAAGAGGCTAAAAAATTTCCAATAGTCGCTAAAACAGAAACAGAAGCAACATTAAATACTGTAATGTCTAATAGTTTTGGTTTTGGTGGAACAAATGCAACTCTAGTATTTGAGAAAGTCTAACTTATGTCTTTAATGAAAGGTAAAAAAGGACTGATAATGGGTGTTGCTAATGAAAGATCTATTGCATGGGGTATATCTCAGAAACTTTCAGAGGCAGGTGCTGAATTAGCTTTTACATATTTAGGTGATGCTCTTAAAAAAAGAGTGGTTCCTCTTGCAGAAAAACTAAGTTCTAATGTTACTTTTAGCTGCGATGTTGAAAAAAAAGAAGATGTAATAAAATTATTTGAGGATGTTAAGTCTCAATGGGGCGAGATAGACTTTGTAGTTCACGCAATTGCTTTTTCTGATAAATCTGAACTTTCAGGAGAATATCTAAATACTACAAGAGAAAATTTTTTAAGAAGTATGCTGATTTCGTGCTTTTCATTTACTGAAGTTGCAAAAGAAGCTTCAAAAGTCATGAAAAATGGTGGTAGCATGATTACACTTAGCTATGAGGCTAATAAAGCAATCCCTAATTACAATGTAATGGGTGTTTGTAAGGCAGCATTAGAATCTAGTGTTAAGTACTTAGCTAGAGATTTAGGAGCTAAAGGAATACGGGTGAATGCAATAAGTGCAGGGCCAATAAAGACATTGGCTGCTTCAGCCATTGGAGATGCAAAATTTTTATATAAATGGAATGCTGATCACTCTTTTTTAAAAAGGAATGTAGATAATATCGATGTTGGAAACTCAGCATTATATCTTTTAAGCGATATGGCAGGTGGTGTTACAGGTGAAATTCACTATGTTGATGCTGGTTACAATAAAGTAGGTATGCCAGATCCAAAAAATATATCTTAAAATTTTATCATTATGTTAATTTTAGTTTGGTTTGTAGTTTGTATAATATTTATTTTTGTTCAATTAATTCTAGAGGGTTCTGGTCATGCACTAGAAGTTTTTGCCCTATTGACTGCAATAGCTTTATTCTTGATAAATAAGCTTGGGAAAAAAAATAAATAACTAATAAATAATTGTTGTGAGAAGAAAGTTTTTGAAAATTACTGGGGCTTCTATATTAAGTTTCATATTTTATCCGTTAACATCTTTAGCAAATAACATAGTTGGTTTTAAAAAAAAATTAAAGAAAGATGAGAGTGAATACAATATAATTAATCCTGATCTTACAAATGAGCAAAAAATAATAATGTTTGAAGAGGGTACTGAACGTGCAGGTACTAGTGAATTAAATTATGAGAAAAGAAAAGGATCTTATCATTGTGCTAATTGTGGTGTGAAACTATTTGAGTCCACTGCAAAATTTGATAGTGGAACTGGGTGGCCATCATTCACTGAGGCAATACCAGGCGCGTTTGTAACAAAAACTGATTATTCTTTTGGCATGAAGAGGACTGAATATAGCTGTGCAAATTGTGGCGCTCATCACGGCCATGTATTCAATGATGGTCCAGATGGTGGAAAAAGATATTGTAGCAATGGTCTTTGCTTGCTTTTTATCCCAGAAAGTTAGTAATTATATTTTTCTAATATAACCAACATTAGTAGTCTTAAAATGCTTGAAAGGGATATTTGTATCTTTTATTGCCTTGATAGTCTCTTCCGTAATATTTCCATAGACCTCTATTTCGAATCTATCCGCAATTTTGTTGTGCTTTTCAACATAAGCTTGGACTGGGGCATTATTAAGATGATGCAGCATAGCTTCACTATTTCGATAAACTTCACTCCAAGTAAATTCTAAAGGATCAGTTGGATCTTGATCGAAAGTATGAATAAGCATGTCTGGCTCTGAAGCATTAACAGCCTCATCAGCTTCTTTTGCTATCCTGAGATACTCTTCAACCTTACCCTCTTTAACGCGTATTCTTGCAATTAAAATAAATGGGTTGGACATTTATCTAAATAGCGGCCTGCTTTATAGATAATTTAACTTTTCCTCTATCAAATCCAATAACTTTTACTTTTACTTCGTCACCTTCTTTGACAACATCTGTTACTTTGGCAACTCTTTTATCTGCAAGCTCAGAAATGTGAACAAGTCCATCTTGTTTTCCTAAGAAATTAACAAAAGCACCAAATTCCATAATTTTCATAACTTTTCCATTATAAATTTTGTTTAACTCAGCTTTTGCTGTTATGTCTTTAATCATTTGCATAGCAATATTTCTAGACTCCTCATCTGGAGCAGCAACTGTAACTACACCTTCATCATTTACATCAACTTTAGCACCAGATTTTTCGACAATTTCTCTAATTGTTGCTCCACCTTTTCCAATCACAGCAGCTATATCTTTTTTATCAACAGTTATTTTTTCCATTTTCGGAGTATGTTTTCCAACATCATCTCTAGATTTGTCTAATGCTTTATTCATTTCACCCAAAATATGAATTCTACCCTCTTTTGCTTGATTTAAAGCCTGCTCCATAATTTCAAATGTAATTCCAGTTATTTTAATATCCATTTGTAAAGATGTAATTCCATCTTTAGTTCCTGCAACTTTAAAATCCATATCTCCAAGATGATCTTCATCACCAAGAATATCTGATAGTACAGAGAAATCCTCACCTTCTTTGATTAAACCCATTGCAATTCCAGCAACTGGCTCTTTAATCGGAACACCTGCATCCATAAGAGCAAGTGAAGTTCCACAAACAGTTGCCATTGAAGATGAACCGTTAGACTCAGTTATTTCTGATACAATCCTAAATGTATAGGGAAAACTTTCCTTTGATGGAAGTGAAGAGTTAATTGCTCTCCATGCTAATTTACCATGACCTATCTCTCTTCTACCTGTTCCAATCCTTCCTGTTTCACCAACTGAGAATGGAGGAAAATTATAGTGTAACATAAATCTCTCTTTTTGAAGACCATCTAAACTCTCTATTCTTTGTTCATCATCTGAGGTTCCAAGTGTAGTAGTTACAATAGCCTGCGTTTCTCCTCTAGTAAATAAAGCTGAACCATGAACTCTAGGTAATATTCCGACTTCACACATAATTGGTCTTACATCTGCTAGACCTCTTCCATCAATACGATTTTTATTTTTGAGAATATCAGTTCTTACAATGGATTTTTCTAAATTTTTAAGTTGAGAATTTACATCTAAATCAGTGTAAGCTTCATTCTCTACATATAAATTTTTAGCCTTTTCAGTAATTTGGGAAATTTGATTTGATCTATCTTGCTTATCTGTTGTAGAGAAAGCCTTTTTTAAATCCTCAGTAAATTCTTCTTCTAATTTCTTTTTCACTTCAGATAAATCTTTCTTCTCAACTGTCCATTCAGGCTTTCTACATTCTTTTGCAAGTTCTTCAATCATTTCTATTATTGGAACGAAACCTTCGTGTCCAAATTTAACAGCATTCAACATTTCTTCTTCAGTCAAACCATTTGCTTCGGACTCAACCATTAAAACTGCATCTTTTGTTCCTGCTACAACTAAATCTAATTTAGATTTCTCTAATTCAGTCTTTGATGGATTTAGGACATATTTTCCTTCAATAAAACCAACTCTGGAAGCTCCCACAGGGCCCATAAATGGCATTCCTGATATTGCCAAGGCAGCAGAAGAGGCGATGATAGATAAAATATCTGCTTCATTTTCTTTATCATAGGATATTACTGTTGGTAACAGTTGCACTTCATTTTTAAATTCATCAGGAAACAAAGGTCTGATAGGTCTATCGATTAATCTTGAGATCAAAGTTTCACTTTCAGTTGGTCTTGCCTCTCTTTTAAAATAACCACCTGGAATTTTACCAGCTGCATAATATTTTTCTTGGTAATTCACTGATAAAGGGAAATAATCCATATCTGGATTTACTTTTTTTGCACCAACTACTGTTGCTAAAACGACTGTTTCTCCACATTGAGCTATAATTGCTCCATCTGCTTGTCTTGCTATTTTTCCTGTCTCTAAACTTATTTTTTTTCCACTTACTTCTATTTCTTTTTTTACTAATTTAAACATTTATTTCCTTAAATTTAATTTTGTTAACACCACTTTATAAGTGTCCATATTATTTTTCTTTAAATAGTCTAATAATTTTTTTCTTCTATTTACTGCTCTCAAAAGGCCTACAGAAGAATGTTTATCCTTTTTGAATTGTTTAATGTGTTTCGATAGACTCTCAATTTTTCCAGTCAATTGAGCAATCTGAACTTCGGAAGATCCAGTATCTTTATCATGAATTTGAAGTTCCTTTATTTTTTCTTTCATTTTTTTCCTTATTTATTTGTTTGTTTAATTAAATTTTCTATTTTTTCTGCATAATCAAAAGAGTCATCTTTTACAAAAAAAAGCTTTGGCAAAAACTTCATAATAATTTTCTTAGACAAAACTTTTCTAATCATAAATGAAGATATTTTTAATTTTTCTATAATTTCTTCTGAATTTTTTCCTCCCAGAGGCATGACAAAAATTTTTGCTGTTTTTAGATCAGGTGACATTCTAACTTCAGTAACAGTAATTTCTTTAGTTGATAAATTTGGTATTTTAGCTTCATCTCTTATAAAAAGATTTCCTAAAGCCTGTTTTATCATTTCACCAACTCTCAATTGTCTCTGTGTAACTGGTTTGCCCAAATTTTTCATTTAAATTGTTCTTTCAGTTATTGTCGAATTATAAACCTCTATAATATCTTTTTTTTGGTAATCAGCGAAATCTTTCAAGGTTATCCCACATTCCAAACCTGCTGAAACCTGTTTAGTTTGATCTTTTTCTCTGAATATTGAACCGATTTTACCATTAAATATTATTGTCCCGTCTCTAATTATCCTTGCATTTGAATTTTGGGTTATTTCTCCCTCAACTACTTTTGATCCTGCTACTTTACCAACTTTTGAAACCTTAAATATTTCAAGTATTTCTGCACTTCCAGTGATTTTTTCTTCTACATCGGGTGAAAGTAGGCCTGCCATCTTACCTTTGATAAAATCTAAAACTTCATAAATAATATTAAACGATGAAATTGAAATTTTTTCTTGTTCAGCTCTTTTTTTTGCTTCTTTACTAGGCTTTACATTAAAAGCTATTATTACTGCTTTTGATGCTTTTGCCAAAGTAACATCAGTTTCTGTTACCATACCTATGTCAGATAGAAGTATTTTTGGTTTGACCTCTTCATGCTTGATTTGGTCAATAGCATTTTTAATTGCTTCAGATGATCCATGTACATCTGATTTAACAATTATATTTAGCTCCTCTGAAATTGAGTTTTGAAAAGCTGAGTCTTGAGTAACAAAATTAAGTGGTATTTTTTCATCTTTTGCCTCTTGAACTCTAGCCTCGCATAAAGATTTTGCCTCTTTTTCATTAGCTAAAACTATAAAATCGTCACCAGATTTTGCTGCTCCATTTATACCAATTATTTCTATTGGAGTGGCTGGTTCTGCAATTTCAATATTTTTTCCATTATCATTAATTATTGCTCTTATTTTTCCCCATTTCAATCCACTAACAAAGTAGTCACCCTTTCTAAGAGTACCAGCAGTAATAATTACGTTTGCGACTGGTCCACGTCCAATATCTATTTTTGACTCTAAGACTATCCCTTTTGCATTTGTTTCAAAATCAGTTTTTAAATCTAGTAATTCTGCCTGTAACAATATTGCCTCAACTAGCTTGTCTAAGTTATGTTTAGTCTTAGTAGAAATTTCAACCATTAAAGTATCTCCTGATAAATCTTCTGCAATTAATTCATATTCTAATAATTGATTTTTTATTTTAAGTGGGTCTGATTCTGGTAAGTCACACTTATTTATAGCCACAACTATCGGCACCTTTGCAGCCTTTGCATGTTTAATAGACTCAATTGTTTGTGGCTTAACACCGTCGTCAGCTGCAACAACCAATATAACTATATCCGTTAATTTAGATCCTCTAGCTCTCATCTCTGTAAATGCGGCGTGACCTGGGGTATCTATGAATGTGATTTTGTTATCTTGATAATTGATTTGATAAGCACCTATATGTTGAGTTATCCCGCCAAATTCTCCTGAAACCACATTAGCCTGTCTCAAAACATCCAATACTGATGTCTTTCCATGATCAACATGTCCCATAACTGTTACGATTGGTGGCCGATTTTGCAAATTTTCAGATTTTACTTCTTTAATTTTTTCAATTATTTCCTCAGCTTTTTTTTCACGTATTGGATTGTGACCAAATTCTTTTACTAAGTATTCAGCAGTGTCTGAATCAATAGTGTGATTTATAGTTACTGTTACTCCCATACCGAGCAAATGCTTAATGATACTGCTTGATTGCTCTGCCATTCTATTAGCAAGTTCTCTTATTGTTATAATTTCAGGAAGGTTGACATCTCTGGTTACTTGCTGAAGGTTATCTTTGCTGTATTTATTATCTTTATAGTCTTCTTGATTTAAACTTCGATTTTCTTTTTGTTTGGCCCTTTTTAAAGATGCCAAACTTCTTGACTTTGCTTCTGCATGATCTTCACTCAGTGCCCTTGAAATAGTTAATTTCAATTCTCTTTTTTTGCCACCAAGCTTATTAGGTTTATTTTCTTTTTGAGTAGTTTCACCCTTTAGTCTTCTAGTGGCTCTTTGCTCAGCCAATTTCCTTTTTTCAAAATCCGAGGAGGGTTGTGGGGAGGGTCTATTAAAATTATTTGGTTTTATTGATGTATTGCTACTTGATTTAAAATTATTATTTTGTCGAGAAAATTGAGACTTTCCTCCAAACTTCAAGCTTTTTTTTTCTATAACAACAGTATTTTTGGATTTCGATTTAGCCTGCTCTATACTATTTAAAGTTTTTTTTGAACTTCCTGATATTGATAACTTTAATTTTTTTTTTTCCATTTTCCATCTTTCAATCTTTGTAAATTTTATCTCTTGCTGTCATAATTAAATTATCAGCTTCTTGCTTAGATAATGCAAAGTCTTCTAAATATCCTTTAATTTTTACTCTCTCTCCTTTAATAATATCATAAGTGCCTGTAAGTTCATCTGAAGCTAAATCTGCTAAATCTATTAAAGTCAAAATTTTTTGTTCTCCTAGGGTCACCAACATTCCAGGAGTTAAACCTTCATGATTTATTAAATCATTTTGTACACCTAGATCTTTTATTCTTTTTGATATTTCTTCTTGGTCTTTTTCATAAAATTCCTTTGCTCTTTCAATAAGTTCTTTAGCAGTATCTTCTTCTATACCTTCTATTTTCAAAAGTGCTTCAGGTGAACTATCTTTTATATCATCGATTGTGGAAAAACCTTCAGCAACTAAAAGTTGGCCTAATGTTTCATCAAGTTCTAGATTTTTTACAATATTGTCTGTTTTTTCTTTAAATTCTGATTGCCTTCTTTCAGAGTCTTCTTGCTCCGTCATTATATTTATTTCATAATTTAGTAATTTTGTTGCTAATCTTACATTTTGGCCTCTTCTTCCAATAGCTTTACTTAAGTTTTCCTCAGTTAATATTACATCTAATTTTTTTGCTTCATTGTCAACATTTACTCTTTGAACCTCAGCAGGTGAAAGAGCGTTAGCAACAACTATGGCTGGATCATCAGACCAATTTACAATATCTATTTTTTCTCCCTGAAGTTCATTTACTACTGCTTGAACTCTACTACCCCTCATACCCACGCACGCTCCAACAGGATCTAATGAGGTATCTATTGCTTTCACACAAATTTTTGCTCTACTGCCAGGGTCTCTAGATGAAGATTTAATTTCAATTAAACCATCATAAATCTCTGGAACCTCTTGAATAAATAACTTATCCATAAATTTTGGATGTGCTCTAGATAAAAATATTTGCTGACCTCTAGGTTCTCTTCTTACGTCGAGGCAATATGCTTTTACCCTATCACCAGCCTTAATGTTCTCTCTTGGTA
Organism: uncultured Pelagibacteraceae bacterium; assembly: GCA_902583075.1. Classification (GTDB taxonomy): domain Bacteria; phylum Pseudomonadota; class Alphaproteobacteria; order Pelagibacterales; family Pelagibacteraceae; genus Pelagibacter. Next base: position 160,816 of record CACHUN010000002.1, read on the forward strand.
TCATTTCATTTTTTTGAATTATTGCCTCGGTTCTTCCTAAATCAACTATAACATTTCCAAACTCTAGTCTTTTAACAATCCCGCTTAAAATTGTATCTTTCTTATCAATAAAGTCATTATATTGTCTCTCTCTCTCAGCCTCTCTCACATTAAAACTTATTACTTGTTTTGCAGTTTGAGCCGCTATTCTTCCAAAATCGAACGAAGGCAAAGGTTGTAATACCTCATCACCAATTTTTTTATCTTTATTAATTTGATTAAGTTTAATTGCATCATTAAGGGTAATCTCTATGTTTGAGTTTTCTGGTTTTTCAACAATTAACAATTTTCTGAATATGCCTATATCTCCATTATCTCTATTTATCTCTACTTTGATTTCATTATCTGATCCAAACTTTGATTTTGCAGCTTTTGCTATACCCGTCTCCATAGATCCTATTATAAGTTCTTTATCAATAGATTTCTCCAATGCAACAGCCTCTGCTATTCGAAGTAATTCAAGTTTATCAGATCTTCTATTTAACATAATTTTTTTCACCAAAAAAAAATGGGCCTAAGCCCATTTTAAAATTTCAACGATGGAATGAAATATAGTTATTTTTTGTTGTTTATCAACAATATTTAAGTAATAAAAACTCCAGATTTATCTGTTTTTTCCCATGAAAATGAGCCGTCATTCTCTGGAGTTCTTCCAAAGTGACCATAAGCTGCTGTTTTTTCATATATAGGTTTATTTAAACTGAGCATTTCTCTAATACCTCTTGGACTTAGATCAAAATTTTCTTTAATTAGTTTTTCTACATGCAGATTCTTTTCTTCGTTGTTATCAAATAGATCAACATAAATTGATAAGGGTTTAGACACTCCAATTGCATAAGCTAACTGAATTAAACATTTATCTGCAATTTTTGACGCTACTACGTTTTTTGCCAAATATCTTGATGCATAAGCTGCAGATCTGTCTACTTTAGTTGGGTCCTTGCCAGAAAATGCGCCTCCACCGTGAGGAGCGGCTCCACCATATGTGTCAACAATTATTTTTCTACCAGTTAAACCACTATCTCCATCTGGTCCACCAATTACAAAGTTTCCAGTAGGATTAATATAAATTTCTTTTTCATCAAGATTTCCTAATAGATTGTTTGGGATAGATCTCTCTATATAAGGCATACAAAGTTCTTTAACTTGCGCTAAATTAACATCTTTCGAATGTTGTGTAGAAATTACAACTGATTTTACAGCAGCAGGCATGCCATCTTTATACTCAATGGTAATTTGACTTTTCGAATCTGGTTCTATTCCTTTTAATTTTCCAGATTTTCTATCTTCAGCCATCAATCTTAAAATTTTATGGGAATAGTGAATAGGAGCTGGCATTAAGACATCTGTTTCGTTACAAGCATAACCAAACATAATTCCCTGGTCTCCTGCACCCTCATCTTTATTTCCAGATGAGTCTACTCCCATTGCTATATCAGCTGATTGTGAATGCAAATGAGTTTCAATTTTAGTTTGATCCCTCCAAGAAAAGCCATCTTGATCGTAACCAATATCTTTAATACAATCTCTTACTTTTGAAATCAATTCATCATCCTTAAACTCTGGTCCCCTTACTTCTCCTGCTAATACAACTTTATTCGTTGTTGTTAAAGTTTCACAAGCAACTCTTGCTTGTGGTTCAGAAGCTAAAAAGCTGTCCACAACCATATCTGAAATTCTGTCACATACTTTGTCTGGGTGCCCTTCAGACACCGACTCACTAGTAAATAAAAAGTTTTTTTTCATTGATTCTCCCGTATTTTAAAAAAAAAAATTAAACTAATATAAATAATTAGAAAATAAAAGAAGATCTTATTCCCTTGAGAACTAAAGATAGTTTTATTGGACTTTTTAAAAGATTTAAATTCGATAAATCCCTTATCAGTTGTTAAAGTCTTATCAATTATCTGACCTTTTGGATTTATATATGCTGAAATACCATTATTTGATGAACGAATAACATGCTTACCCTCCTCAATTGATCTAAAAATTGAGTGTGAAAAGTGCTGGTGTGGACCAATAGAGTCTCCAAACCAACCATCTTCAGATATATTCAAAATAAAATCATAATTTTTTTCAGTTTTGTTAATTTTACCAGAATAAATAATTTCATAACAAATAAGCGGAATGAAATTAAAATTGTTTAAATTAATTGGATTTCTTAATTTGTCTGCCGAAAATGATTGATAACCTTGAGTAATTTTTTTAAATCCCATATTACTTAATATGTTTTCAAATGGTAAATATTCCCCAAATGGGACCAATTTATTTTTATAATATTTGTTTAAAATGTCTAGCTCGTTATTAAGAACTAAAAGAGAGTTATAGACTTTATCATTTTCATAAATATTCATACCTAAAATAATTTTATGTTGTTTTGAGAAATTATTTGAAAAAAGAGTTTTAAATTTTTTAAGATCTTCAAAATATATGCCTGAAAGAATACCTTCTGGCAAAACAAATACTGTTTTGTTAAATAAATTTGGCTCAGAAATATCAATTAATTCAGAAATAAGTTTACTTGAATTTTCATTTTCAAAATATCTATTAATATCAATTTTTGGAGAGATTATCTTGATAGTAAATCCTAAATCACTATTTTCAGTTAATTCATAATGACTCAAAATTGATTTACCCCAAAAGTGATTCGTAAAAAAAATAATTACTGTAATAATAAATATTTTAGTTTTAATTTTTTTTTCATAATTAAAAAATAATACAGCTGGTAGCAAAAATAATAGAATAATTATTGAATTAAAAGCATAAGTTCCGATTATTGATAGTAACTGAATAAATTCTAAATTATTTACAAAACTATAAGATATAAGATTCCATGGAAAACCACCAAATATAAAGCTTCTAATATATTCAAATATAGATAAAGAAGTTGCTAAAATCAAAATAGACAAAAAATTTTTTTTTGGATTTAAAAGTGAAAAAACTAATGTTGATAACCCATAAAATAGACCTAAAAATAATGGTATTAAAATTAAAGCGAACGGTATTAAAGGTTTAAAGATATCATCAAATTTCAATGCATTAATAATCCAATATAGATTTGAAATAAAATAACCAAATCCAAATATCCACCCAATATTAAACGAAATAATTTTATTTTTTGAGTAAAATAATAATACAAATAATAGTGCGGGAAATGAAAAAAAATTTATAAAAAAAAAATTATAAGGTGGAAGACTAAAAGATGAGAATAATCCTATTGACAATAAAAATAAGAATAATAAGAATTTATTTTTATATATCAAAGTCAATTTGCTTTATGAAAATATTTCAATATTAGGTTTTCTCTTCTAAACATTTTTTTGAAATCATTTAATTTTTTATGATCATATCCAATCAAATGTAAGTATCCATGAATCCACATTTTATCAAATTCTAAAAAAAAATTTGTTTTTTTTGATCTTTTCTTTATAATTTCATAACAAATAGCTATATCGCCTACATATAGTTTTCTTTTGTTTTTAATTTTAATTGGAAAAGATAAAACATCAGTTATTTTATTTTTTTTTCTAAATTTATGGTTAAATTTTTTCATTTCTTTAGCATTAGTAAGAAGAATTGAGAATTCATGGTTTTTTCTCTTAAATAAAGACACTTTTGATAATATCTTAAGCCTGTTATTTATATATTCATTTGGTTTTTTGATTATTCTTTGCCAATTAGAATGACCAGATATCACATTTGCTTTTATCATTCCTCTGAGATTTTATCAGAATATGCTTTAACAATTTTAGATACGAGTGGATGTCTAACTACATCTTTATGATCAAAATCAACCACTGATATTTCTTTCAAATGTCCAAGCAATTTTTTTGATCTATTTAAACCTGAGTGAGATTTATTTTGCAAATCAATTTGGGAAGGGTCTCCATTAATAACTATTTTAGAATTCTCACCTATTCTGGTTAAAAACATTTTAATTTGAGTATCAGTTGCATTTTGTGCCTCATCAAGAATAGCGAATGAATTTTTTAATGTTCTACCTCTCATAAAAGCAAGAGGTGCTATTTCTATATCTCCAACTTCAATTTTTTTTTGTATCTTTTCAAAATCCAATAAATCATACAATGAATCATATAATGGTCTAAGATATGGATCTACTTTATCTCTCATATCTCCAGGTAGAAATCCAAGTCTTTCTCCAGCTTCAACTGCTGGCCTTGATAAAATAATTCTTTCTATTTTTTTTTCTAACAACATAGTTAGTGCAACAGCAACTGCTAGGAAAGTTTTACCAGTTCCAGCTGGTCCAGCTGAAATAATTATATCTGAGGTTTTTAAAGCTCTAACGTAATTTTTCTGCCTTTCAGACCGTGGAATCACCGATTTTTTTGGAGTTTTGATAATATATTCTATTGTTTCCTTTGAACTATTTTTTTCATTAATCATAAATTTACTTATGGAAGAAATTATATCTTTTTTTTCAATTGATCCATTGATTAAAAATTGTTCAGTTAAGAATTGTATAGCATTTTTTATTATATTATTCTTTTTTGGATCACTTTTTACAAGTATAGAATTTCCTCTTGAATATAAGCTAGTATTTGTAATTTTTTCCAATTCCTTTAAATTATTATTAAACTCACCTGCTACACCAAGTAATAAATCATTATTTTGAAATATTATACTTAAGGTATTATTTTCTGAATAAACGAATTTTAAATCTGAAATAATAGTTTTTTTATTTAAATTATTCAACTCACGCTGCTTTCTTATTTTTATTTATTAAACCAAATAAAGTATTTTGGTTACTTTTTAGAATTTTTACTTTTACAATTTTACCAATATTACTATTTATGCCATCAAAAATTACGGGTGAAATATATTTATTTCTTCCAAATAATTTACTTTGATTTTTCATTTTATTCTCAACTAGTACTTCGATGGTTTGATCTTCCATTGATTTATTTATTTCTATTTGATTATTAAATAGCTTTTCTTGAATTAATGTAAGCCTTTGTTTTGCAACATTGTTATCAATAATATCTAATTTTGAAGCTTTTGTTCCTGGTCTAGGACTAAAAATAAAGGAAAATGAGTTAATAAATTTGATTTTTTTTAATAAATTGTATGTATCTTCAAAATCTTTTTCAGTTTCTCCAGGGTACCCAATAATAAAATCACTAGAAAATTCTATTTCCTTATTGATTTTTTTTAGTTTTTCATAAATTTTAATATAATCATCTACTGTATGCTTTCTGTTCATTAATTCTAAAATCCTATTAGAACCACTTTGGATTGGTAAATGAACAAAAGGCATCAACTTTTTATTTGATGAATAACAGTCAATTAAATCGTCAGTCATATCTCTAGGATGCGATGTAGTATATCTAATCCTTTTCAGCTCTGAATATTGATTAAGATGATTGATTAAATTTGAAATTCTAAATTCTTTTGAATTTTCTTTGTAAGAATATGCATTAACATTTTGTCCAAGTAATGTAATTTCTCTTGCACCATTTTGAATTAATTGTTCTGCTTCCTCTACAATTTTAAAAAATGGTCTAGAATACTCGGGCCCCCTAGTATAAGGAACTACACAAAAATTACAAAACTTATCACACCCCTCTTGGATAGTTAAAAAAGCTGAAACTTTAGAATCATTATTTTTAATTTTATCAAAATGTCCAAATTTTGAAATAGTATCAAATTCTGTTTCCTCTTGTTTTAAATTTGTTTCGTGCTGTTTTAATAAATCATTCATTTTGTGATAAGATTGTGGTCCTATTACAATGTCGATATAAGGTTCTCTTTTTAATATTTCCTCGTTCTCCGCCTGCGCAACACAACCGGCCACAACCATTATTGGTTTTTTTTTATCTCGGTATAACTTTTTTATTCTTCCTATTTCGTGATAAACTTTTTCTTTTGCTTTATCCCTAATGTGACAAGTATTTAAAACATAACATGCTGCATTTGCTTGATCATCTGTCTTAATAAAGCCTATCTTACTTACATTGTCATAAATTCTATTTGAATCATATTCATTCATTTGACAGCCAAATGTTTTAATGAATATTTTTTTGAAACTCATAAATTATTTAAAAAATTCAACTTTTGCATTAAACGATACTGATCTTCTCTCTTCATCTGTTCCTGAAAATGGATAAACAGTATGCATTAAATAGTTTGGAAATAAGTAAAAATCGCCAAGTTCAGGTTTGATTAAGAATGTTGATTTGGAAAATAAGTTTGGAGATCCAAATATTAGTTGTAATTTACCATTTTCATTTGTCTTTTTATCGGGCTGTGAAGTATTTCCTAGATTATGCGGAACTTTGAGGTATCCAACTCCAGAAATTTCTCCAGAATGCCAGTGGACTGGGTTATAGTCATTTTTAAATTGTCTGACTACCCATGATTTTATTAATTGAAAGTTTTTAATATCTTTTTTTAAATCTTCTTTTACCCAGTTAGAGACTTTTGAAGCTAAGAATTCAGCCCATTTTATTTTTTTCATAAAATTGACTTCCATCAAAAATTCTTGCTGAACTTTTCCTATAAGCATATGTCCCTGATCTAATTTCTTAATTTTTTCTTCATCTAAAATTAGCGTGTCAACATAGTTATTAATTTCTTTTACCATTGTGTCAGGCATTTTCATTTTTACAATTGAAGGACCGAAAGGTTTTAAGACTTCAAAATTTTCCATTTATTTTTTTTTTTTTATGCCATAAAGCTCGAGTTTATGATCTACTAAATTATAGCCGTACTTTTCTGCAACTTTTTTCTGTAATTTTTCAATCTCCTCGTCTACAAATTCTATTATTTCTCCAGATTTTATATCAATAAGATGATCATGATGACTTTCAACTAGGGTTTCATACCTGGCCTTTCCACCTTTGAAATCATGCTTAGTTAATATTCCTGACTCTTCAAAAAGTTTTACTGTTCTATAAATTGTAGCAATACTTATTTTAGAGTCTAGTTTGGAAACTCTTTTGTAAAGCTCGTCAACATCAGGATGATCGGACTCGCCATAGATCTCTTTAGATTCTGATAAAACTTTAGCTATTATTTTTCTTTGATCAGTGAGTTTTACACCTTTTCTTTGACAAATTTCCTCTATACTTTCAAACATAATATATTTTAACTCTAATATATAGGTTTTATCAAACCTTTATTTTTAAATTTTTTAACATCTAAATTTAGCAAATTTTCATAATTTTTTTTTATTAAATCAGAGGTCTTAAAACCAATCAAACTAGCATTATTAGCTAAAGAAAGAGCTTTAGCTGTTGATAAAGAAATTCTTAAACTTGTAAATTTACCTGGTCCTAAATTAATAAAAATTCTGGAAACATTATAAATTTTTAATTTTTTTCTCTTAAAAAAATTTAAAATTAGTTTCATAAATTTATCAAAATTTTCTCTACTGTTTAAATAGCTTGTGGTATATGATTGGTCATTAGCAATGATCGTAAAAATAATTTTTTCATTAGCCGCATCAATTATCAAATTTATCATATTTTACTTTTTTTTTTTAAATGCTTATGCTGAAACTGTAAACAAAAAATATGAACCAAAAGAAAAGGGTATACTAGCATTAATGTACCATAGATTTGGAGAAAACAAATACCCATCCACTAATATAAAAATTGATGTATTTCAAAAACATTTAAATATAATCAAAGAAAACAGCTTTGCTTTTTTAAATCCAAAAAATTTCGAATTAGAATTTAATAAAGTAAGTGAAGAAAAAAAAATTTTACTTACTATCGATGATGCATTTTCTTCTTTTTATCAAAATGCTTGGCCGATTCTAAAAAAAAATAAAATTCCTTTTATTTTATTTGTTTCAACAGAAACTATTGGCAAAAAAGGTTATATGAATTGGGATGAAATCATTGAGATATCAAAAGAAGATTTTGTATTTATTGGAAATCACTCACATACGCATGAGTATTTAGTTAAATATAAATTTGAAGAATTTACCAATGATATTCTTAGATCAATTAAGATTTTTAAAAAAAATCTTGGCTATAATCCTAAATTTTTTTCATATCCATTTGGTGAATATAGTTTAGATCAAAAAAAATTTATTTCAAAAAATTTTCAATATGCTTTTGGTCAGCATTCAGGTGTTATAGATTTAAATAAAGATAAATATGAATTACCCAGATTTCCAATAAACGAAAAATACGGAGATTTAGAAAGATTTAAATTTTTGATAAATCTTTTACCACTCCAATATAAAGTTATAATTCCAGAGGATAAATTTTTATTAGATACTAATAATCCACCAGAACTAATAATAGAATTTTTTAATGAGCAATCTTACATAAATAAAATTAATTGTTTTTCAAATGAAGGTGGAGAATGGAAAAATTCAAAACTAAATTATATGAAACATCAAATTAAAGTTGTTTTTAGTGAAAAATTTTTACCCAGGAGGGGAAGAATAAATTGTTCGATGCAAGAAGAATTTGGATGGAGATGGTTTGGGACTCAGTTCACCTTAAATTAAATTTTTCATTTTCAAGCTTGTTGGTAAAATGTCGACTTCATCAAAATCTGTTAAAGAATTCTGATTAATAATTTTTTTTAGAACATCAGTGTATTCTTTTCCTGTTTCAGCATATTTTTCTAAAAAGTTAACTAGTTTTAAACTGTCTAATTTTTCTTCATTATCTCTTTGGATTGCTCGTTCAATTCTAAATTCTTTATAGCTAGAGTGTGTATTTAAATTTCTTTGATAAGCTCTCACAGATGCTTTTAAAATTTTAAACTTTGCGACTTTATGTTTTTTATCCTTTTCTAATTCTAATGGTTTTATTCCATCACCGGACCATGTCCACTGGCCGAATAAGGCATTGCCTTCTTGTGCGAATCTTGAACTTCCCCATCCTGTTTCTTTAGCAGCTTGAGCAATTGCTAGTGATACTGGAATTTCATCCATCCGTATTTTCAGTTGTGTTAAATCATTATTTTTTATGCCATATTGTTTAAATTTAAGATTAAGCCACGACTTATCTGGATTCGTAGTATTATTTTTATTTAAAATCGTAAAAAGTTTTTTTCTATCAAATCTTATTTTAAGATTTTCCTCTATAATTAATGGAAGTACAATTTTAATAAATAGTTTTTTTCTTTTTTTTGGGCTTTCAATATTTTTAAGTTCTTTTGGTAGTTTTGTTAATTGATTCCCTGCATTTACTAATTTAGTTTCTTTAACTGTATCAAGATCATATCCATTGTGTTTAAATAATTCCTCAATTGTTGAAGCACTTAATCTTTGAGGATCTTCATCCTCTTCTTCTTTGCCAAAAACATCAATATCCTCAAAAATATTCCATGTATATCTGTCTCCAATTGAATTTTTAATTTTATTATTATGTTTTTTCTGCTTGTCTATCATTTCATCAAAATTTTGTTTTGAGGAATTAAGCACAACTTCTTTTGGTTTCAAATTATTTTTTATAAGACTCAGTGAACTTGGTAAAACTGAAAATATAAGTATCACAAATAAACTTGTTAACAATGTTTTAAAAAAATTAAGATTACTCTCATCTTGTTTATTTCTAGAACTTATTTTTTTCATATATGTCTTGATTTCTTATAAATGATTGTAAAAATATTATACAGCTAAAACTTCTTTAACTTCAGGAATATAATGACAAAGAAGGTTTTGGACTCCTTGTTTTAATGTTAAAGTTGAAGATGGACATCCAGCACAGCTTCCTTTAAGCATAACTGTAACCTTTCCATCTTTAAATTCCTTAAATGTTATGTCTCCTCCATCTCTTGCAACAGCTGGCCTAATTTTAGTCTCTAAAATTTTTATGATTTTACTTTCAATTTCGTCGTAATCTTTACTTTCATGTGACTCTTCTTTTTTATTAATAATAAATTCGTTACCTTCATCATAGTACTCATTAAGTTGTGAAATCACTATATGCTTAATATTTTCCCATTTCTCATCTTGAGTTTTATTGATTGACAAAAAATCTTCACTCAAAAAAATTCCTGTTACACCGTTTATTGATAAAATATTTTTTAATATAGGGATTTCTGTTTGGTCCTCATTTAAGAATTCATAAGGCCCATCATTAGATACTCTTCTTCCTGGTAAAAATTTAAGAGAATTTGGGTTAGGTGTTTCTTGCGTTTGAATGAACATAGTATCTATATAACCATTAATTCCTAGATTTAAAGAATTTTAAAAACCTATTATTTTCTTCATTTCATTTATCTTTTTTGCGGCAATTTCTTCGGCTTTGTTTGCGCCATGAGTAAGGATTTTATCTAGATATTGTTGATCATTAATTAATTTTCTAATCTCATCAGAGATTGGAGAAATTTTATTTGTCAAAATTTCAGCTAAATCTCTTTTTAGATCAGAAAAATTTTTTCCACCAAATTCATCTAAAGTTTTATCTAAAGTTTGATTTAAAACACTAGAATAAATTCCAAGTAAATTTTTAGCTTCTGGCCTATCTTTTAATTTGTCCTCTTCATTAGGAATTGAAAAAGAGTCTGTTTTTGCTTTTTTTATTTTATTTATAATTTGGTCTTTTGTATCAGTTAAATTAATCCTGCTTAAATCTGATGGATCTGACTTGCTCATTTTTTTTAGGCCATCCTTTAAACTCATTATTCTTGAAAAATTTTTTTTAATTAAAGGTTCTGGCACTCTTAAAAAATCATCACAATTAAAATCTTTGTTAAATTTCTGAGCTATATCTCTAGTTAATTCTAAATGTTGTTTTTGGTCCTCTCCAACAGGAACATGTGTAGCATCATAGAGTAATATGTCACTAGCCATTAATATAGGATAAATATACAAACCAACTGAAGCCTTTTCCTTATCTTTACCAGCTTTTTCTTTAAATTGTGTCATTCTATTTAACCAACCCATTGGTGCCATACAACTGAATATCCATGATCCTTCTGCATGTGCATGAACTTTTGATTGGTTAAAAATAATACTTTTATTTGGATCAATACCGCTTGCTATAAATGTTGCAGTTGTTTCAAGAATATTATTTCTTAATTGATCCTTATCTTGCTTAACAGTAATTGCATGTAAATCTACAACACAAAAAATACATTCATTTTGATTATCATTATTTAAATCTACAAAATTTTTTATAGCTCCAAGGTAGTTACCTAAATGAAGATTGCCAGTAGGCTGAACACCAGAAAATATTTTTTTGGACATTTTTTAATACTTTAAATTAATATCTGAAATTTTAAAGGCTTTTATAATAATTGAAATTCCAATGTATGAAACAAAAGTTACTAAAACAATTAAAACAATAAAAATAAATTTATAATTATTTCCATAGACTAATGATCTTTCTAAAAGATTTATTAAAAAATAAAATATGAAAATTGCGATTATATTTGAAAAGATAATTTTTGATATTTGAATAATAAAATTTAAACTAAATTTAAAGTAATTTTTATTAATTACGAAAACTAATAGGATAATTCCATTAAACCATGAGGAGATTGTGGTTGCGATTGGTATTATAATAAATCCAACCTTTGAAAAAAACATTAAACTGATTGTAATATTTAAAATTACAGAGATTAAAGAATATTTAAATGGTGTTTTAGTATCATTTCTTGCAAACAAAAAGGTTGAAAATATTTTAATCAAAGAAAATGCTGGAAGCCCAAAAGAAAAATAGAATAAAGCTTTTGCAGAATTACTAACACTTACCTTGTCGAAAGAACCATATCCAAATAAAGCAGATGTTATTTGCTCTGAACCAACCATGAGAGCAAGTGATGCCGGTAAACTTAAAAATAAACTCAACTCTAAAGCTTTATTCTGTAATTCTTTTGTTTTTAAAGAATTATTTCTTTTAATATTTCGACTTAAGCTTGGAAGTATCACAGTACCTATAGCGATACCAGCTATTGCTAAATTTATCTGATAAATTCTATCTGCATAATATAAATAAGAAACAGCACTTGCTTGAAATGATGCAATAATTGTTCCAACTAAGATATTTATTTGGGTTACACCTGATGAAAATATGCTTGGTAAAAGTTTACTAAAAAAGTTTTTAACCTTATCGTTTATTTTAAAATGAAAGTTTATTTTTATTACAAGATATTTTTTTACAAATATTAACAAAAAAATAAATTGTAGGAGCCCTGCAATAGTAACAGTGTAAGATAAGTAATAAACCAAATTATCATTTAAATTTTCAGCATATAGCAAACAAATTATTAACAATAAATTCAGAATTATTGGTGCTGCAGCTGCAGCTGCAAATTTATTATGCGAATTTAAAATTGCTGAGAAAAAAGATGCAAGACTAATAAAAAATAAAAAAGGAAATGTAATTCTAGTTAGATCAATCGCAATATTTAATTTTTCTGGGTCATTTGAAAATCCTGGTGCAATTACTTTAATAAAAGCTGGCATAAATATTTCAATTATTAAGATCGTAAAGAACAGGCCTAATAACAATAAATTAAAAATTGTACTTGCAAAAGAGTTTGCATTTTTTTTTGTTTTAAGAAGTTCTGAAGAATAGGAGGGAACAAATGCAGCATTAAAAGTTCCCTCTGAAAATAATCTTCTAAAAGTATTTGGAATTCTAAAGGCTACAAAAAAAGCATCCGCTAAAGGTCCAGAACCAAGATATATTGCTATGAAAAAATCTCTTATGTAACCAAGAACCCTACTTAACAAAACAAATATACTAAATGTGCTTGTTGACTTAATGAGGTTCATAAATCATATTAGTCCTAAATTTACCTTAATAGTATATTAATTTACCTAATGAAAAAAAACAAAATTGAACATTATTCAGACAAAGAAGCTCTTGAATTTCATAATACAAATAAATCTGGCAAGATTGAGATAAATTCCTCAAAACCCATGACATCAAAAAGAGATCTTGCTCTGGCATATTCTCCTGGAGTAGCAGCACCAGTAAAAGAAATTTATAAAAATCCTGATCGAGCATATGATTATACAACGAAAGGAAATTTGGTTGCTGTGATAAGCAATGGATCTGCAATTTTAGGCTTGGGTAATCTTGGTGCTATTGCATCAAAACCAGTAATGGAAGGTAAGGCAGTTTTATTTAAAAGATTTGCAGATATAGATGCAATTGATTTAGAGATTGATAGCAAAGACCCTAATGAAATAATTAATAGTATAAAAAACTTTGCTGTTAGTTTTGGAGGCATAAATCTTGAAGATATTGCTGCTCCAGAATGTTTTATAATTGAAGAAAATCTGAAGAAAATACTTGATATACCAGTATTTCATGATGATCAACATGGAACAGCAATTATTACATCAGCAGCACTCATTAATTCGATACACATAACAAAAAAAAAAATTTCTAAGATTAAAGTTGTAGTGAATGGTGCAGGTGCATCGGCAATGGCATGCTCAGATTTATTTTTAAAACTAGGAGTAAAAAAAAATAATTTAATAATGATTGATAGTAAGGGAATAATTAATTTTGATAGAAAGGGATTAAATAGGTGGAAATTAAAATATGCAAAAGATACGAAAGATAAAAATCTGAATGATGCTTTAAAAAATGCAGATGTTTTCTTAGGATTATCATCAGCTGGTATCCTTAAAAAAGAAATGATTAAACAAATGGCAAAAGATCCAATCATATTTGCGTGTGCTAACCCTGATCCAGAAATTCTACCTGAAGAGGTCTACAAAATAAGAAAAGACGCAATTGTAGCAACAGGACGATCAGATTATGCAAACCAAGTAAATAATTTAATTGGTTTTCCATATATATTTAGAGGAGCACTTGATGTTAGAGCAAAAACTATCAATGAAGAAATGAAAATTTCTGCTGCTAATGCAATTGCGAAGTTAGCTCGAGAGAGAGTTCCAGACGAAGTTGCAGCAGCTATGGGTGGAGATAGACCAAAGTATGGAAAAGATTATATAATTCCCTCCACTTTTGATCCAAGATTGATAAGTGTAATTCCAGTAGCCGTTGCAAAAGCGGCAATTAAAAGTGGTGTAGCTAGAAGAAAAATTGAAAATTTCAGTATATATTCTGAACAATTAAAACAAAGATTGGATCCATCAGTAACAATTCTCCAGGGTATAAACTCTAAAATAAAGAAAAATCCAAAAACTGTTGTTTTTGCAGATGGGGAAGATGAAAATACATTAAAAGCCGCAATTGCCTTTAAAAATGGTGGTTTAGGAAATCCAGTAATTGTTGCGAAAGAAAATGTAGTTAAACAAAGACTAAAGGAAATTGGTTATGGAGAAAATTTAAATATTAAAATTATAAATTCTACTAATAAAAAAATGAGAGATAAATATGTAAAATTTCTCTTTAAGAAATTACATAGAGATCAGGGTTTACTTGAGAGAGATTGTGACAGAATTATTAGAAATGACAGAGTTATTTGGGCATCATGCATGGTTGAATGTGGAGATGCGGATGCTATGGTTACAGGTAATACTAGAAGATATTCTCAATCTTTAGAAAAAATTAAAAAAGTTATCCCTGCTAGAGACGGTGAAATAATGTTTGGATTAAATATGGTAGTTAGTAAAGGTAAGACTGTATTTATTGGTGATACTTCAGTAAATGAGTATCCTTCGTCTAAGGAGTTAGCTGATATAGCAATTTCATCAGCAAGAGTTGTGAGATTATTTGGTTTTGATCCTAAAGTTGCTTTTTTATCTCATTCAACATTTGGTCAACCAATAACAAGCAGAACAAAACATATAAGAGACGCCGTAGAAATATTAAAAGAAAAAAAAGTAGATTTTAAATTTGATGGCGATATGCAGCCAGATGTTGCTCTAAACGAAGAATACTCTGAATTGTATCCATTTTCAGAAATAGTAGGAAATGCTAATATTTTAATAATGCCTGGTCAACACAGTGCAGCAATTTCAAATAAAATTATGAAAACATTAGGAGGTGCTAAAGTTATTGGTCCACTTTTAATTGGTCTAGCTCAACCAATAGAAATTGCACCACTGAGATCTTCCACTTCTGAAATTTTAGATTTAGCTTCTGTTGCTGCCTATTCAGCTGGTATAATTGAATATAAAAAGTATAAATAGAATTATTTTATTTTTTAATTACTCTCAGATCATCAACTAGAAAAATACTAGTAATAACATCTTCAACATCAAGAATTTGTTTTGCCTCTTTTGTTACTTCATCTCTTTCTGTTTTATTTTGAGCTATTCCATAAACATAAATCTTTTTTTTATAGGTATCGATGTTATAATTAATTGCCTTAATCTTTTTGCTACCAATTAATGCCGCCCTTAATTGTGAAGTTATAAGGAGATCTTTTGCAGATCTTTTAAAATTAAATTTTTCTTTTATCCGTAAATCATTTTTAACTGATCTTGCGCCTTTAATTTCCCACGCTAGTTTTGTAATTTTTAGTTTATCTTCAACTGAATTTACTTTTCCTGTGAGAAAAATTCTTCCATCGAGAATTTTAGTCTTTACAGAAATAATATAACTTTTATCTGTTGATAATAATTTGGCTCTTAAATTTTGTTGCATAATCGAATCGTCTATTTGTGTGCCAAGACTTCTTGGGTCTAAAGCAATTGAGACACCAGTTCCTAAAACTCCTGTTGAAGAATATCCAACACAACCCGAAATTAGAACAAAACTAAATAAAATTATTATTCTTTTAATCATCATTCTTCAATCCAAGACAATAATTATAAATTAGTTTCTTTGAAATTTTGCTGTCCTCTGAAATTTTTTTAACAATATCTTTAATGGACATTTTTTTTATTAGTTTATTTATTTTTTTTTTATCTGATTCTTGAAGATCTTTAACACTCAATCTTACCTTTTTAAATTCAGAAATTACTACAGTTATCTCACCTTTTCTTGAAAAATTAACATTTGATAACTCTTTAATTGATGTCCTAATATATTCTTCATGATATTTTGAAATTTCTCTACAAATTATAATATCTCTGTTTAAAAAATATTCTTTTATATCATCAATTCTTTTATTGAACTTATTTGGTGATATGAAAAATACAATTGAAGCCTCGAATGCTGATAAATTTTTGAATAATTTTTTTACTTGATTTTGTTTTTCGGGAAGAAATCCACAAAAATAAAAATTATCTGAAAATCCACTTATTGAAATTGCTGAACTAACTGCCGATGCGCCCGGAATAGGAAAAATATTAATTTTATTTTTAACACACTCTTTAACCAATACTCTACCTGGGTCTGAAACAGCAGGCGTTCCAGCATCTGAAACCAATGATACTATTTTATTATCTTTGAGTATTTCTATAACTTGCTCTAAATTTTTATTTTCATTAAATTTATGATTTGAAATTAGTTTTTTATTTATATCAAATTTTTGAAGTATTTTTTTTGTAACTCTTGTATCTTCACATAAAATTAAATCTGATTCTTGAAGGATTTTAATGGCTCTAAATGAAATATCTCCCATATTTCCAATTGGTGTTGCAACACAATATAGCCCAGGTTTAAATTTATTATTGTTTAAATTCATATGAATTCTGTAAATAAATATATTATTAAAACTTAAATGAAAACTTTAATTAAATTTTTAATGTTTATTGCATTAAGTATCTCCTTTTTTAGTCAAAACATATTTGCCTCTGAAAAAATTAAAATTGGATTAATTATTCCTTTAAGTGGTGAAAATTCTTTAATTGGTGAGAAAATTATAAAATCAATAAGAATGGCAATAAATAAAATTAATGATGAAAGGGTAGAGATAATTCCAAAAGATACGAAATCAAATCCAATTGATGCTTTAAAAGTGTCAAAAGAATTATATAAAGACGGTGTAAGAATAATCATTGGCCCAGTCTATAACGAAAGTACCAAATATCTTGATGATTTAAAAGATGTAACTTTTATATCTTTTACCAACAAATTAATGGGTAATCCAAAAAATGTAATCAGTGCTGGTGTCAATGCTGTATCACAAGTACAAACAATAAAAAGATTTAATGATAGAAAAAATTTATCAAAAGGTATTATTTTAATTCCAAGAGCACAATTTAAAAAAGAGATAGAAGAAGCAATTAATAAAACTAAAATTAAACATAAAAAAGTATTCTATTATGACAGAGAACCAACGAGACTTACCAAGCAAATCGAAGAATTAACTAAATATCAAATAAGGAAAAATAATCTTAAATTTGAAATACAAAGACTTGAGAGTTTATCATTTAAAGACAAAGATAAAAAAATACAAAATTTAAAGAAAAGAGATACACTTGGAAATATAAATTTTGACTCAGTTGTTATAGCTGATTTTGATGAAAATCTTAAAAGTGTTGCAACATCTCTTCTATATACAGATGTCTCATCAAAAAGAATTTCTTATATAACCTTAAATCAATGGTTTGATGAAAGTCTTTTAAAAGATGATTCACTACATCCAATATATTTTCCCTCAATTAATAAAGATAATTATGAACTATTTATGAATGATTTTAAAAACGCTTATGGTTTAGATGGAGATCAACTTTCATTTTTAAGTTATGATCTAATAGGATTGGTCTATTTTTTAATTTATGAAAACGATTTTAAAATTTCAAAAAAAATATTTTATAAAAAAAATAAGTTTAAAGGCAAAATAGGAGTTTTTGAAATAAGTAAAAATACTATTACTCATCAACTAAACTTTTATAGCATTGAAGATAAAAAATTTAAAAAAATTTTTTAATTTTTTTAAATGCATTAAAACGATGGTCTATACTATATTTTTTGTGAGGATCCATCTCACCAAAAGTTAATCTTTTTCCTTTAGGTATAAAGATTGGATCATATCCAAAACCATTTTTTCCTCTCTTTAAATTAGATATTCGCCCCTCAATTTTACCAAATTTACTTATAAACTTACCATTTGGCCAAAAGATAGTTAATACACAAATAAATCTTGCACTTAATTTTTTTTTTTTCCAATTTTTATCTTTTTTAGAAATTTCTTTGTAAATTCTTTTAATAGCTAAATTGAAATTTCTTTTTTTCCCTGACCAATCTGCTGAATATACGCCGGGTGCTTTATCTAAAATATCAATTTCTAAGCCAGAGTCATCTGACATACAAATTTTATTAGTTTTTTTAGAAAAATATTTTGCTTTTAGAAGAGAGTTTTGTTCAAATGTGGTTCCTGTTTCTACTGGGCTTTGTATTTTAAAGTCTAAATTTGAATAAATTTTTAAACTTTTTGGTAGTAGATCTGCTATTTCCTTAAGTTTTCCTTTATTATTTGAGCCAATGAATATCTCTTTAATTTTTTTTTTAGACATCTAGAAATTATACTTTTTCTTACCATATAAACAATATGGACAAGGAAGAATTAAAAGAAAACATAGATGGAAACACTACTGAGGAAACTGAGTTAAATACTCAAACAGCAGAAAATGATGATGTAAATCAAGAAAATGAAGATAAGAATTTAACGTCCGAAAAAAAAGAAGAAAAAAAACTAACCCCAGAAGAAGAACTAGAAGCGCTCAAAGATAAGCTAGCAAGAACATTCGCTGAGATGGAAAATCAGAGAAGAAGGTTTGAAAAAGAGAAGGAGGAAGCATATGAGTATGGTGGCTACTCTTTTGCAAAAGAGGCACTCAATTTGTTAGACAATCTTGAAAGATCCAAAGCTGTATTGGAAAATGACGAAAAATTAAAGGACACAGATGCACTTAAAAAAATCATAGAACATTTAGATATTATAAATGGTGATATGCTCTCAATATTCAAAAAAAATAATATTGAACCTGTTAAATCAATTAATGAAAAACTTGACCCAAATCTACATCAAGCAATGATGGAAGTTGAGGATGATACAAAAGATCCAGGAACCATCGTACAAGAAATTCAAAAAGGCTTTATGATGAAAGACAGATTATTGAGACCTTCTCTAGTAGGTGTTTCAAAGAAAAAAGTTAAAGAGGTAGAAAAAGAAGAACAAAAAGATGAAAAAAACCAGTAAAAACAACAAAAATTTAAATTTTATAGACGGTTGTAGTCTTATAATTAGCACTTATATGTCGGAGAGGTATTAAATAATGAGCAAAGTAATAGGGATAGATTTAGGAACTACAAACTCATGTGTAGCTGTAATGGAAGGTACACAAGCTAAAGTTTTAGAAAATGCTGAAGGAGCAAGAACAACTCCTTCTGTAGTTGCATTTTCTGATAATGATGAGAAATTAATTGGGCAACCTGCAAAAAGACAGGCAGTAACCAATCCAGAAAATACAATATTTGCCGTTAAAAGATTAATTGGAAGAAATTTTGATGATCCTTCTGTAAAAAAAGATGTTGAGACTGCACCTTTTAAGATCGTTAACTCTGATAAAGGAGATGCATGGATAGAAGCTAAAGGTAACAAATACTCTCCATCTCAAATTTCTGCTTTTACTCTTCAAAAGATGAAAGAAACTGCAGAAAAATATTTGGGCCAAGAAGTTAAACAAGCTGTAATAACAGTACCTGCTTATTTTAATGATGCACAAAGACAGGCAACTAAAGATGCCGGTAAAATAGCAGGTTTAGAAGTTTTAAGAATTATTAACGAACCAACTGCAGCATCACTTGCATATGGATTAGATAAAAAAACTAACAATAAAATTGCTGTATATGATTTAGGTGGAGGTACTTTTGACGTATCAATTCTTGAGTTAGGAGATGGAGTCTTTGAAGTTAAATCAACGAATGGGGATACTTTCCTAGGTGGTGAAGATTTTGATAATACAATTGTTGATTATCTATTAACTGAATTCAAAAAAGAAAATGGTATTGATTTAAAATCAGATAAATTAGCATTACAAAGACTTAAGGAAGCTGCAGAAAAAGCAAAAATTGAATTATCATCTGCTGCTCAAACTGAGATAAATTTACCATTTATTACAGCTGATAAAACTGGTCCAAAACATATTAATATGAAAATGACTAGAGCTAAACTCGAGGCTCTTGTTGAAGATCTTATTTCTAGAACTATTCCACCTTGTGAAACAGCTCTTAAAGATGCTGGTTTAAGTGCAAGCGAAATTGATGAAATAATACTTGTTGGTGGAATGACTAGAATGCCAAAAGTAATAGAAGAAGTTAAAAATTTCTTTGGAAAAGAACCAAACAAATCTGTAAATCCTGATGAAGTTGTTGCAATGGGTGCCGCTATTCAAGCGGGTGTATTGCAAGGAGATGTTAAAGACGTGCTATTATTAGACGTTACACCACTATCTCTAGGAATTGAAACTTTAGGTGGAGTTTCAACTAAATTGATAGAGAAAAATACAACAATACCAACTAAGAAAAGTCAGGTTTTCTCAACAGCAGAAGACAACCAACCTGCAGTTTCAATTAGAGTTTTACAAGGTGAAAGAGATATGGCCTCTGACAACAAGGTTTTAGGTAATTTTGAACTAGTAGGTATAGCTCCAGCTCCAAGAGGCGTTCCTCAAATTGAAGTTACGTTTGATATCGATGCAAACGGAATTGTAAATGTTTCTGCGAAAGATAAGGGGACTGGTAAAGAACAAAAAATTCAAATTCAAGCATCAGGTGGTTTAAGTGATGAAGAAATAAACCAAATGGTTAAGGATGCCGAGACAAATAAAGAAGCTGACAAAAAGAAAAGAGAAGCTGTAGATGCGAGAAACCAAGCTGACACTCTACTTCATTCTACTGAAAAGAATTTAAAAGAGCATGGTAGTAAAGTTTCTGATGCAGACAAAAAAGCTATTGAAGATGCATCTGCGAATGTAAGAAACGCATTAAAAGGAACTGATGTAGAGGAAATTAAAAAGAAAACTCAAGATTTGGTTCAAGCTTCGATGAAACTAGGTGAGGCTATTTACAAATCACAACAAAGTACAAAACCTGGTGATGCACCTAAAGATGCAAAAGATGAAGGGAAAAAAGACGATAATGTTGTTGATGCAGACTTTGAAGAAGTAAAAGACGATAAAGAAAAAAGCGCCTAAACTATCAACCATTTGTCTATAACTGGTTATGGCAAAAAGAGATTACTACGATATTTTAGGTCTTGAAAAAAGTGCTGGTCCAGATCAAATAAAAGCAGCCTATAGAAAACAGGCAGTAAAATATCACCCAGATAAAAATAAAGGCGATAAAGGTGCTGAAGAAAAATTTAAAGAAGCTTCAGAAGCCTATCATGTATTATCAAACTCCGAGAGAAAACAAAATTATGATAATTTCGGACACGCTGCATTTGAAAATGGAGGTGGGGGTGGAAGAGGTGGTTTTGGAAATTTTGACTTTTCTGGCTCTTTTTCAGATATCTTTGAAGACTTTTTTGGAGAAGGTTTTGGCGGAGGTGGAAGAAGATCTAGAAGATCTAATAACCGTGGCTCTGATTTAAGATATGATCTCTCTATAAGTTTAGAAGAGGCATATGCTGGAAAAAAACAGGATATTAAATTCTCAACATCAGATAGATGTGATACTTGCAGTGGTTCAGGATCTAAACCAGGCCAAAGTGCAAGCACATGCTCTATGTGTGGTGGACATGGACAAGTTCGCTCTAGCCAAGGCTTTTTTACTGTTCAACAAACATGTCCTCAATGTGCAGGTTCAGGTGAACAAATCACAGATCCATGCACAAGTTGCGGCGGGCAAGGTAAAAAACAAGCAAGTAAGAGGCTTTCTGTAACTATTCCTAAAGGAGTAGACGATGGAACTAGAATTAGATTATCAGGTAAAGGAGAAGCAGGTTCTAGAGGAGCTAGTAATGGTGATCTTTATTTATTTATCAATGTAAATTCTCATGAACTTTTTAAAAGGTCTGAAGAAAATTTATTTTTTGAATGCCCAATATCAATTGCAGACGCTGCTTTAGGGGCTGAAATAAAAATACCAACAATAGATGGTGGAAAAGCTAAGATAAAAATCCCAGCTGGAACACAAAGTGGTAAACAATTTAGATTAAGAGAAAAAGGAATGCCATTAATGAGAGGAAATGACTATGGAGATCTTTATGTTCAAGTGAACACTGAGGTACCAGTATCTTTAAATAAAGAACAAAAAGAGTTACTTGAAAAATTTAGAGAAATTGAAAATGAAAAATCTAATCCAAGTATTAAAAAATTCTTTAAAAAAGCAAAAAGTTTTTGGAAAAATTAGATGAAAAAAAAAATTAAATATACAATTTTTGGTATTATTTATGTTTTAGCAATTCTGATTCTAGGCGCTTATTTTTATAAAGAGGGAATTGGAATTATTTAATTATCTTTTGCTAATCTTATAAAAATATCTCCCATACCACCTTGTACTTCCTCGAGAGGTGCATTATTTCTTAGTTCGCAGTATTGACCGGTGACCTCATGACTATCTATAGCAGCAATACTTTGAGAATTACATTTTGTGGCGTTATGAAATAAACCTATAACTAGTCTCTCATCTAATACAAATACCTGATTATTATCGAGTTTTTTTCCATCACAAAAATAACTCTTATTTACTTCTGTTGGAAAATCTTTTTTACCACAGGGATTTTTTATTGTGAGAACAAAAAATTCTTCTTCACCGTCTGTAAAAGTATATTTCATTTTTTTTACTTTAGAGTATTTCATCAAATCACATGAACACGGATAACAACACTTATGATAAAATCCACATATTTCCTCGTCGTTTTCAGCATTTTTAAGATAAACAAAATCTGGTTTGCTATTTGGATCAATCAAGGATCCAGACACAGCACAATATAACTTGTTGTATTCTATAAAATCTTGGTATGTGATGTCTTTTGTTAAAATATGTTTGAAAAATTTTGGACCAGCAGCATTTCTATTTTGATCGGGGAAAATTTTTGGCCAATCTTTTACTAAGTCAGCATAATAATTAAATTGATTTGAATATGTTGGTTTTATTGAACTAAAAGTTACTAGTAGAAAAAAAATTGAAAAATATTTTAATTTGCTCATGATTTTTTTACGTAGGATACTTTAATTAGTTTAATTATTGAATTGAGTGTTATTGTCCTATTTTTTCTGATTTACTTCTATTGTTTTATTAAATTCATTTATTTTAAGTGACTGTGAAGAACCATCAGTCCAAACTATTTTTACTGAAATATTTTTTTCACTCTCTCTGATGCCATAATGAGCTACGGGTTCCATTTGACATAAATATCCGGAACCAGCATCGATGGTTTTAGCATGATTTCTGAAGTTTGAATTAAGTATAACTGTTGCTCCTCTAGCAGGTGCACCATGCTTATTTAATGGCTTAATTCTTATATAATTAAAGTTTTTTTTAATATCTGCTTTATACATTGTCAGTGGTTGCATACCAGATTCTCCATGAGAAACTAATAATTCTAAAATTCCATCTTCATCTATATCTGCAACTGCCGCTCCTGTTCCTAAACCATTTGACTCATAAGCATTTTGAATTTTTATCTCTTCAAAAAAACCATTTTCTTTTATTTTGAATAATTTATTTGGTTCGCCAATATTATTCATAAATATTTCATCATAGCCATCATTATCAAAGTCTGCTGATATCACTGTTCTAATTCTAGTAGGAATATTATAGGTTGGAGTAGCGATATCTTTAAATTTGTTATCCTCTAATACAAAGGCCCTATGATAACCGTTCCAATTAGATGTAATTATATCTAATCTCCCTCTATAAAGTATGTCTGATAAAGTTGTACCTCTTCCATTTTCAAATTGATCATCAACTTTATAATCCTTAGCTATATCCTGAAAGAAACCATCAGAATTATAATATAAAAAATTTTTTCCTCTTTCGTTTGCAGCAAATATGTCAGTTTTGCCTGATAAAATATTTCCTGCAACTACAGCTCTACCACCAGTTATTTTATCAATTTTTAGCTGCTCTGCTAAATCTAGTATTTGTCCAGAATTTTGTTCATAAAACCTAGTCGGACCACCATAATTGGCAACGTATATACCATATTTTCCATCACCATTTCTATCAACACAAACAACAGACCTACCAGCAGTTAAGTTTAAAATTTTTTTGTTGATATCTTTTTCAAATAAATCAATGAAACCATTTCTACTATTATCAATCAATCTGTCTGAGTATTTTTTTTCTCCACTATAGGTATCAGTATTTAAAAAATAAATTTCTTCAAATCCATCTTGGTCAATATCGCAAGCAGCAACCCCAATAGTTTTTCTTTTAGCATCATCAAAGATTTCGTTTTTATTTATATTTATAAATTTCCCATTTTGGTAAGACAATGCTAAGTTTGGAAAACCAAACCCAGTAACGACAAATTCATATTTATTATCTTGATTTATATCAGTGACAGACACACCATAACTTAGTCTAAAATCGTTATTATCAATGAGAGATGTTATATCTTTAAAAAAGTCAGCTTTAGATTGATTGTTAGACACGAAAAAAATTAAAACCAAAAATAATTTTAAAAGGTATTTAATAACCATAATTGTTGTATATTGTTAAAAATATATTAAAAAAATTTAATGAGCAAAGTAAATTTAGCGATATCTGGTTGCATGGGACGAATGGGCCAACAACTGGTAAAATCTTCTAGAGTTGATAAAAATTTTAAACTAACAACTCTTACAGAAAATAAATTAATAAAAAAAAAAATTTCTGGAATTAAACCTAGTTTAAATAATGAATATTCCTTCAAAAATGTTGATTTAATAATCGATTTTACTGTCCCTAATTGTACTTTTGAAATTCTTAAAATTGCATCAAAGCTTAAAAAAAGAGTTGTTATTGGTACAACTGGATTTACCAAAAAAGAGGAAGGTCTAATTAAAAAATTTTCAAAGAAAATTCCAATACTGAAAGCTGGAAACATGAGCTTAGGCATAAATTTGTTAATGTATTTAACTGAAATAGCGTCTAAATCATTAGGAAATAATTTTTTAAGTAAAGTATATGAGGTTCATCATAAACATAAAATAGACTATCCATCTGGAACAGCGTTAATGTTGGGTAGAGGAATTGCTGTTGGCAAAAATAAAGATTTTTATAATTTATTTGGAAAAAAATATCTTAATAAAAAAAGTTTTCCTTATGGAAAAAAAATAAATTTTAACTCAATACGAAAAGGTAAAACAGTTGGTGAACATGAAGTTAAATTTTCAAGCGGAAAAGAAATTATTACATTAAATCACGAAGCTTTTGATAGGGCTTTATACAGCGAGGGAGCTTTGACAGCTGGAAAATGGCTAATGAAAAAGAAGCCTGGTTTATATTCTATGCGGGATGTTTTAAACTTTAAATGAGTGAGGAGCAAAGGGCAAAAATTGTTCTTCGAACTTTAAATAAAATATATCCTAAAACACCAATTCCTCTTAAACATAGAAATATTTTTACTTTATTAGTTTCTGTTCTTTTATCTGCACAGTGTACAGACGTAAATGTTAACAATGTTACTAAAAATATATATCCAAAATATAATAAGCCTGAACACTTTGTTAAGTTGGGAAGAAAAAAAATTGAAAAACTAATACGTAGTATTGGTATTTTTAGAATTAAAGCAAAAAGTGTTTATAATTTATCAAAAACTTTAGTTGAAAAATATAATGGTAAGGTTCCAAAAACATTTGAACAACTTGAAGAATTACCAGGTGTTGGACATAAAACAGCCAGCGTGGTGATGTCTCAAGGGTTTGGATATGCTGCCTTTCCGGTAGATACCCATATTCATCGGCTAGCTCAAAGATGGGGTTTAACCAATGGAAAGAATGTCGTTCAAACAGAAGAAGATCTTAAAAGACTTTTTCCTAAAAAATATTGGAATAAGTTACATCTTCAAATTATATATTATGGAAGAGAATATTGTAAAGCAAGAGAGTGCTATGGTTTATCTTGTAAAATCTGTACTACTTGTTATCCTAACAGAAAAAAACCACTTATAACCAAGAAAGCGTAAATAATGAAAATATTAGGAATTGGAAATGCAATCGTAGACGTAATTTGCAAAGTAGAGGATGATTTTATCACTAAAAATAAATTAACTAAAAGTACCATGAAGTTAATTTTTGATGATAAAGAGTTTAAAGATTTATTATCAAATCTTAAAATTGAAAAAACGGTTTCAGGTGGATCAGTTGCTAACTCAATAGTTGGTTTATCTCAATTGGGGAACGAAGTTGGATTTATTGGTAAAGTAAATGACGATGATCTTGGTGGAAAATACGAAGATGGTTTAAAACAGGAGAATGTTAAGTATTTTTATTCAAAGAAAAAAGAAGAGTTACCAACCGGAACTTGTTTAATATTAGTTACGCCTGACTCTGAAAGAACAATGTGCACGTTTTTAGGAACTGCTGGTAAGATAAATGAAAATGATGTAAGTGAGGAAGCGATTAAACAAAGTGAGACAATACTTTTAGAGGGTTATCTTTGGGACGAGGGAGAACCCAAAAAAGCATTTGAAAAAGCAATTCAAAGTGCAAAAAAAGTTGCAATGTCACTATCAGATCAGTTTTGTGTTGATAGACATAAACCTCACTTTCTAGATTTAGTTAAAAATAAATTAGATGTAACATTTGCCAATGAGCAAGAGATAATGTCTCTAATTGATGCAAAATCTTTTGACGAGGTAATTAGTTTCTCAAAATCTCTTGGTAAGATAATTGTTCTAACAAGAGGTGAAAAAGGTGCTGTTGCAATTAATGGAGATGAGGTTGTTGAATGTGGAATAAAAGAAGGTCTGAAAATTGTAGATTTAACTGGAGCTGGAGATCTTTTCGCAGCAGGTTTTTTACATGGACACGTAAATAACATGTCATTAAAAGAAAGTTTAGATAAAGGAACTGAAATGTCTTCAAAAGTTATACAACAAATTGGAGCTAGACTTTAGAAAAATTATTTTTTTTTCTTTTAAAACTTCCCTTGCCTTTTTTAGGTTTTACTATTCGAGTTTTATACTTTGGTGTTAATAAGTCCTTAGCTATATAATTTTTTTTTCTCATACTTATTTTTTCCTTAGCCAAAACTGATACATTGAAATAAAAATATCAGGGATTTTTCTTTCAAATTTGGCCCAATTCTGAATATTTGTATTTTTTGTGTCTTTTGGAAAATGTTTAGAATATTTTTGTTTTAATTCTTTATTAGTAAATCCTAAAAACTCTAAATCCAATCTATTTAATAATTTTGAAATACTATCTAATGTAAATCTTTGCTCTTGAACATGAAAGATTAAATCTCTAATACTTGATGTGGAATAAAAGTCATAATTATAAGTAATTTTTTTAAAAAATTTATTATTTTTTTTTTTTTTTATGAATTCTCTACAATCTCTTACATCTTTAATTGTATTAGAAAAATTTTTATTTTTCATTAAACTCCTTACTTCTATTATATGCTTTCTAGATAATTCGCTATATAAACCAATTTTTAAAAAGCCATGTGGCTCTAACAAATCAGTCAAGATCTTTAGTCCGTCTTCTGGGTTTTCCATATGATGAAGAACACCAACACACTCAATAACATCAAATTTTTTATCTATTTCATTTAAGTTAAGGATATCTCCATGTAAAAATTCAATGTTATTAACCTTAAGTTCCTTCATTTTTCTTTTAGCATAAGCTAAACTAGAAAAGCTTAAATCTAATGCCAAAATATTTGAATTCTCATAACAAATTACATTTTCAAGTTGTTGACCTGTCCCACAACCAGCTATTAAAACTTTTGGTTTAAAGAATTTATTTTCAGAAATAAGTGTATTTGGTTTAATATCATTTTTTAAAATATTTAAAAAATTTGAGTGAAATCCTTTTGTAATATATCTCCATCTAGGATAAGGATTTTCTTCATATTGATCTTTAACTTTTTTCGAAATTATATTTGATGTTTTTCCAAGAGAACTTATTGTCTTTTTTATTTCAAGTTCTTCCAATGGTTCTTTAATTTGCATATTTATTAGGTCGTTAAATAATTGATTTTGAGATTGATAATTTAACAATTTTTTAGTTAAAATTTTAGAGTTTGTTAGTGGGATATAACAAGCCAAGATAGCGATTTGTAACTCGTTTATATTATGATCATTTTCTACTACATTTAACAAACGATTAGCCATTTCAATTTCACGATCAGTCTGAAAAAATACATACTCGTTAAGAAAACACTGTTCAGCCAAAGATATTATAAAATTTAATAATTCAGATAAATTTTCTGATGAAGAAATAATTTCACATCTAATTTTATTTAAAAATAATTCTAAATCATTATCTCTCACTAAAGATTTTTGAAGAATTAAACTAAAGATTTCTTTTTTCAAAATTTTTTTTACTGTTTGATTTTTTGTTAAAAGAGAACCTGTATTAAATAATTTTTTGACTATTTCTTTATCTTTATTACTAAAGATAAATAATTTAGATTTATTAAAGAGTTTATTATGATCAGTTGAATTACTTTTGTATAAGAAAATATATAAATCTTCAATTTTTTCTTTAGTATCTATATCAAGGTTTAAAAGTTCAAACGATGCTAATAACTCACTAAGAATTTTTATTGATAATTTATTTTCGTTATCAATTTTTATAGCTTTCTTTAAATAAAAAATTGCTTTAATTTTATCTCCTAATTCAATTAAATTTCTAGCTATAATATTATAAGATGCCAGATTGTAAGGCTCAATTTCAATAACTTTTTTAAAACAATCATTAGCTTTTTGATAATTTTTTAAATTATTTAGTACCAAACCTTTATTAAAGAAGGCTAAAGCAAAATTTTTATTATTTTTGGTTAAAGTTTCGAAATATTTTAATGCATTCTTTAAATCTCCGGTTTCAAAAAATAAATTACCGAGATTGATATTTATATTAGGATCAGTTGGTTTTAAATTACTTGCTTTTAAAAGAAGTTCTTTAGCTAAAGAAAATTTTTTTACCTGTGCAAATAGTGTTCCTAAATGAAATATAGTACCCAAATGATTTGGATAAGAACCTAATATATCCTTATATAATTTCTCAGCTAAAAAAAAATTTTTTTTTTTATGAAGTTTTAAAGCTTTATCAAATTTTATCTTTATATTATCTTCTGGTTTCACTAAAATGAATAACCCAACTTAGAGCTTTTTATTAAATTATCATCATTAAAGGTTTTATAAATTTTTTTTCTTAATCTATAAATATGTGTTTCAACTGTATGTGTCTCTAATTTGAAATTATGTCCCCAAACTTCGGTTTGTAATTTTTGAATTTTAACAGGCCGTTTTGAATTTTTTAAATAAATAATAATATTTGCCTCTCTCTCGGTTAAATCTAAACTCTTTTCTTTATTGAAAATTTTTCTTGAATTTAAATTTAATTTATACTTTCCAAAATTTATTTCAGATTGCTGATTGTATTTTTTTTTAAGAAAATTTATATTTATTCCCTCAATTAATTTTGAAATATTGATTGGGAAATGGTTAATTATCATTTGGCAATCAATATTTTTTATTTTTTTTTCTGTCACTATTAGGAAGTCTTCATTTGTTTTTTCATCAAAATCACTTATTTTTTTTATATGTAATAGCTTGAATTTGATATGACTTTTTATCTCATAAAGTATCTCATAAAGTATTTTAAAATCATAAATTACTAAAATTTGATTATTCATATATAATAAAGAATATGACAATTGTTCTTAAAAATAAAGAGACACTTATTTTTGATGATTTTAATTTTCAGTGTGTTATTGGAAAAAACGGATTAACCAGAAATAAAATTGAAGGAGATAAAAAAACTCCAAAAGGAACATTTTCACTTGGTGAGGTATATTATAGGAAAGATAGAAATTCAAAACCAGTATCAAAACTAAAATGTATTCCTATTAAAAAAAATATGGGGTGGTGTGATGATGTTAAAAATCAGAAATATTATAATAAATTAATAAATATTATTAAAAATGTAAAACATGAGAAATTATATAGAAATGACTATAAATATGACTTCTTAATTCCAATCAATTATAACACAAAAAGGCCAAAAATTGGAAAAGGAAGTGCAATATTTATTCATTTGACGAAGAAATTTAAACCAACTTCTGGCTGCATTGCCCTCACAAAAAAAGACTTTTTAATTTTATTAAAGCTTATTGATAAAAATACAAAAATTAAAATAGCTTAACCTCTTTGACCAAAAATATTTGAACCAATTCTAAGGTACGTTGATTTAAATTCTACAGCTTTAAGATAATCTGACGACATTCCCATACTTAACTCATTTAAATTAATCTTTTGTTTGAGCACATTCATTTGAGAAAAAAATTTAGTTGGCTCTTCATCAAATGGTGGAATACACATAATTCCTATTATATTAAGTTTTAAATCTCTACAAAAGTTATAAAAATCTAATAAATTTTCCTTATTAATTCCAGATTTTTGACTTTCATTACCAAAATTTATTTGAATGAAAACCTTAGGTTTAACATTTTGTTTTTCTTGTTCATCAGATATTTTTTTTGCAAGTTTTTCATTATCTAATGAGTGAATATAATCAAAGATTTTCACAGCAAATTTTACTTTATTAGTTTGTAGCTTACCTATTAAATGTAACTTAATATTTTCATTTTCCTCCTTAACATCTATCCATTTTTCAATTGCTTCTTGAACTTTATTCTCTCCATAATCCAAATGTCCATACTTTATTAGTGGTAAAATATGATCTATTTTAAAAGTTTTTGAAACAGCTATTATCTTAGGTATTTTACCTCTATCATTTAATTCTAATAATTTTGATTTGATTGAAGCCTGAATAGATAATAAATTTTGAATAGTGTTATGCATATTAAATTTCTTAAAAAATATTACTTTATAGAAAAATTTAATAAAAGTAAGATCGATAAGCAGGACAAAAATACCTCAATAATATACAGAAACTACACGAAGAAGCTTGATGAAAGTGAAATTATTAATTTAAAAAAATATTGTAGAAAAAAAGGTATGAAATTTTATTTATCTAATAACATAAAACTGTCAATTAAATTAAACCTGGATGGAGCATATATTCCTTCATTTAATAAAAATTTCAAGCATCTAAGTTATGAAATTAAAAGAAATTTTATCTTGTTGGGATCTGCGCATAATTTAAAAGAGATAAAGATAAAAGAGAAACAAATGGTTAATGAAATTTTTATATCTTCAGTTTTTAAAAATAATAAAAATTATTTAGGTATTAATAAATTCAAATTAATTTCCAATTTTTCAAAAAAAAAAATAGTAGCTCTTGGAGGTATCTCAAAACAAAATATAAAATTAGTTTTACTTACCAATTCAATTGGATATGCTGGAATTTCTTACTTCATGTAAAAAAAAGGCCCCTAAAAAGGGGCCCTTTTAATATATTATTAACTTCTAAGATTAGTAAGCAAACTTGAAGTTAACTTCACTACCTGAGTGGTCAGCTGTCGCAGTTCCACCGATGTTATCACCACTACCATGTGATGCTGCGATAGTTAATCCACCAGTTGTGTATGAAACACTAAAAGATGTAAACTCTTGGTCATCTAGAGTAGCATCTTCATAGTCAATTACAGAACTGTTTAATGATACTGACATATCATCACTTACAGCGTAAGAAACACCCATCATGGTTGCATCTCTATCTGTGCTTGCAGTACCACCATCAGTTTCGTTAACCTGATAACCAATAGACATTCCGCCCATTGCATACACTGCACCAAACATAGAGTTATCGAACTCGTTCGCTGCATTGTTGTTCTCACCAGTTGCTGCATAAAGTGTTAAGCCATCTACACCAGTATATGACAAACCATATTCTAATGAGCTATCAACACGAGTAGCTGCATCTGAAGGTACGTAAGAAGCTTTAAGTGCTAAGCCATCCATTACAGTATAGTCATAAACGAATACTTCACCTGAACCTGCACCGTTCGCTACTGCAGTTGCAGTTGCACCAGTAGCAGTTCCCCATGATTCTTCGTTAGCATTTGGAGTTATATCATCCCATGCAGAAATTGGACCTGAGTTATCCATTCCAGCAAATTGTAATGTACCCATTCCATCAGTTGCAATTGTGACTAATTTTGCACCTGTTGCACCGTTATCGATTTCATACTGGTAAGAAACAGTCATACCGTTATCCATCTCACCACTTGTTTTAAATGTGATTGAGTCGCCCATACCCCAGTTATTACCCTGGACACCTGTACCATGTGCTGTGTATGTTAAAGAAGTACCACCTGATATTGTAAAATCAGCTGCTTGTGCTGATGTTGCAACTAATGCAGTACCTAAGGCTGTCAATCCTACTTTTTTTAGATTGTTCATATTTTTACCTTTCGTTTTTAGTTTAATATTAAACAGGATGAGATTTACCAATAAATAGGGTTAATATTAGATAAAATTTAATAATTTAAGCAAATTTTACATTAGTGTTGTATTTTTACATCACAAAAAAGCCATATAATATGGGATTTCTTGCAATAATCAAAAATTTCTTTTAATTTATAGGTTTTTTACTCTAAAACAAAAATTGTGCATAAAATTTCTAAAAATCTAAGAAAATTCTTTTTAATCATAAACATAGGATTCGTTTTAATGATAGTAACTTCATGTGGAAATCCTGGAGATGCCAGAAAAATCCCTCCTCAACCGGAGTTACGAGTGAAAAAAAATCTCGAAGAGGGAAGAGGATTTACATTAGATAAAGCTTTTAAAGGAAACAAAAGAGGAGGAGATTTTGAGTTTGCTAGTTCAAATGAACTTTGGAGAGCTTCGTTAGATACAATTGATTTCATGCCTTTGTCGTCTGTAAACTATAGTGGAGGTATAATAATTACTGATTGGTATACTGATACCGTAAATCTTGATGAGTCAGTTAAAATATCAATCAGATTTCTTACAAATGAAATAAGGACAGATGCCCTCGATATAAAAGTATTTTATAGAAAATGTAATCAAGTAATGAATTGTAAAACTTCACAAAGATCAGGAACACTTGTTGCGGAATTGAAAAGAAAGATTCTTAACAAGGCTGCAATTTATAAAAAACAGCAAGAGGATAAAAACTTTAAAGAGTATTCAGGCAGCGCTGGAAAACAAGATTAATTTAACATATCAAAACAAGTGACTTCAGATAGATATAATTTTAAAACTGTTGAAGAAAAGTGGCAGAAATTTTGGGAAAATTCAAAGTCTTTTTCATCTAAAATTGATAGATCAAAAGAAAAATTTTATTGCTTAGAAATGTTTCCCTACCCATCAGGAAAAATACATATGGGTCACGTGAGGAATTACACAATTGGAGATGTTCTATCAAGATATAAATCATTGAAAGGATTTAATGTTTTACATCCAATGGGTTGGGATGCTTTTGGTATGCCTGCTGAGAATGCTGCAAGAGAAAATAATTTAAATCCAAAAAATTGGACAAATAAAAACATTTCAGTAATGAAAAAGCAGTTAAAAAGACTTGGACTATCAATTGACTGGGATCGTGAGATTTCAACTTGCTCAGAAGATTACTACAAACATCAACAATTATTCTTCTTAGAACTATATGATAAAGGTCTTGTTTATCGAAAAGAAAATTATGTAAATTGGGATCCAATTGACCAAACTGTACTGGCAAATGAGCAAGTAATTGACGGTAAAGGTTGGCGATCTGGAGCAACAGTTGAAAGAAAAAAATTGAGCCAATGGTTTTTTAAAATTTCAAAATTTTCTCAAGAACTCCTTGATGATTTGGAAAAATTAAAAGACTGGCCGAATAAAGTTAAAGTAATGCAAAAAAATTGGATAGGAAAATCTTTCGGGTGTGAAATTGCTTTCAAAATCGAGGGGGACTTACCTGTGAAAGAGATTAAATGTTTTACTACAAGACCAGATACTTTATTCGGTTTCTCATTTTTAGCTCTTTCAGTTGATCATGATATTTCAAAATATTTTTTAAAAAATAAGGAATTTCTTCAATTTAAAGAAGAATGTTCCAAAACTGGAACAACTGAGGAAGCAATTGCAATTGGAGAAAAAATTGGTTTCAAAACAAATTTAATGGCAATAAATCCTTTAAATAGAAACCAAAAAGTGCCAGTATTTTTTGCTAATTTTGTATTAATGGATTATGGATTTGGTGCAGTATTTGGATGTCCAGCACATGATCAAAGAGACTTTGATTTTGCAACAAAATATAAATTAGAAATTAAAACTGTTGTAAAACCTCTAGATGAAGATGATAAATACAAAGTTAAAAATGAGGCTTATTCAGGATCTGGTATCATTATAAATTCCGAATTTCTTAATGGTTTAAAAGTTCCAGATGAATCTATTCATAAAACAATTAATCTTTTAGAAGAAAAAAAAATTGGAAAAAAACAGATTAATTTTAGATTAAAAGATTGGGGTGTTTCCAGACAAAGATATTGGGGATGCCCAATACCAATGGCTTACGATCAAAATAATAATGTAATTCCAATTCCTAAAAATAATTTACCTGTAAAACTTCCAGATAAAGTAAATTTAAACTCCAAAGGAAACCCGTTAGACTCGGTTAACGAGTGGAAAAATATTGAAATCAACGGACAAAAATATACCAGAGAAACTGATACATTAGATACTTTTGTTTGTTCGTCATGGTACTATCTTAGATTTTGTTCACCTGATGAAAAAAACTACGGTTTTGTTAAAGAAGAAATTGATTACTGGATGCCTGTTGATCAGTATATTGGGGGAGTAGAACATGCAATTTTACATTTATTATATTCACGTTTTTTCACAAAAGCATTAGGGTATAAAAATAAAAATTTTAATTTTAGTGAACCATTTAAAGGACTATTTACACAAGGAATGGTTTGCCATGAAACTTACAAAGATAAAAATAATAATTGGTTAAGTCCTGATGAGATACAGATTGTTGAAGGAAAATATCAAAAAAAAGATGATCCAAATAATATAGTTAAAATTGGTCCATCTGAAAGTATGTCAAAATCAAAAAAAAACGTTATAGATCCAGAGAAAATAATTAACAATTATGGAGCAGACGCTGTAAGATTATTTATATTATCTGATAGCCCACCTGAGAAGGATGTTCAGTGGTCAGAGCAAGGTATGATTGCATCATATAAATTTTTACAAAAATTATGGACACTTCACAAAAGAATTAAGTCAAAAATAAATGAAAATAAAGAAATACTTGAAGAAAGTGATGAATTAATAAAATTTACTAATCAAATGATACAAAAAATAACTCATAATCTTGAAAATTTTAATTATAATGTAATTGTAGCCAACATTTATGAAATATATAATTTTTTTAATAAACACTTAGAGATAGATTACAATAGCGAAAATATTAAACAAAATTATCTTAAAATATTAATATTATTAACACCGACTATTCCTCATTTTACTTCAGAATGTATGGAAGATTTGAAAATAGATAATGTTGAATGGCCAGAAACAGACAGGAAGTTATTAATAGAAAATAATGTAGATTATATTGTTCAAATAAATGGTAAAAAAAGGTTGATTTTAAATGAAAATAGAGACCTAGATCAAGAAAGTCTTTTAGTTAAAGTAAAAACTAATAAGATATCTCAAAAATACATTAAGAATAGATCTATTGATAAAATAATTTTTATAAAAAACAGATTAATAAACATTTTAATAAATGAATAAATATTTAATTAAATTTATATTTCTTATACTTGCATCTATTACACTTTCTTGTTCATACACGCCTATCTTTTCTGAAAAAAATTATAACTTTGGAATCGAAAAAATTTTTTTTGATGAAAATGGAGTGAAAGATGTAGATAAAATAATTAAAAATAGATTCGATTTAATCAAAAAGACAAATGGTGAGATAAAAGAAAACTATAGTTTGCGTGTAAGAACAGCTAAAACAAGAGAAGTAATCTCAAAAGACTCTAAAGGTGACCCAGTAAAGTTTAAATTAATAATTTCTGTTAATTATTTAATATTAAAAGATAAAGAAATCATAGTTGATAAAAATATTGAAAGAAAAAACATTTATGACAATAACTCTGATAAATTTAAACTAGAACAAAATGAAAAAATTATAATCGAAAATCTTTCTAAAAATATTAGTGAAGTAATTTTAACTTCTATTGTGACTTTAAATGATAATTAAAAGTTTCGAACTTGATAAACTTGAGTTCTCAGGATCTAAAATTCATCTAATCTATGGTAATAATGAGGGAATTAAAGAAGATATAATTAAAAATTTTTATTTAAAAAATTTTGATGGTGAAGTATTAAAATATGATGAGCTAGAAATATTAAGTCGAAAAGAAGAATTTATGTCAGAGCTCTTTTCTAAATCACTTTTTAAAAATAATAGGTTGATTATTATTTCTAGGGCTACAGAAAAAGTAATTGATTTAGTTGCAGAATTATTAAAAAAGGAAATTATAGAAATTAAAATTATTATTCAATGCCAAAATTTAGAAAAAAAATCAAAGTTAAGAAGTTTATTTGAAAAAGATCATCAACTAATTTGTACTCCAGTTTATGAAGATGACTTTAGATCTCTGACTTTAATTATTCAAAATTTTTTAAAAGAAAATAAACTAAATTTATCTCAGGAAATGAAAAATATACTTATTGAAAGATCAAAAGGGGATAGAATTAATTTAAAGAATGAATTGTGGAAATTAAAAAATTTGTCAATTAGTAAAAATAAATTACGTGCTGAGGATGTTCTTAAACTTTCAAATCTTGTTGAAAATTATAGTGTTTTTGAATTGTCTGATAATTATTTAGCTAAAAATTCAAAAAAAGTTTCTAATATTCTTAATGAAAATAATTATACTGATGAAGACTGCATATTGATAATAAGAACAATACTAAATAAATCTAAAAGACTTTTGAAAATAAGAACAGAAATAGATAATAATTTGAATATTGATCAAGTTATATCTAACTTCAAGCCTCCTATTTTTTGGAAAGAAAAGAATATTGTAAAAAAACAAGCTCAATCATGGTCGACTGATGAGGTGAAAAAAATGATATTGAAAATCAACGACTTAGAGATGTCCGTTAAGAAAAATGGAGTAAATTCGATGCTTTTCGCCTCTAATTTTCTGAGTAATTATTAGTAATTTTCTTTAATAATCTCTACTAGCCTATCAAGCTGATCAACTCCCTTATACTCTAAACTTATAGTTCCAGAGTTGTTTCTTTTGTTCTTAACAAAAACTCGCATACCAATTTTATCTGTTAGCTCTTCTTCAAGACTGACAATATTTGGATCTTTTTTCTTTGAAGAGGTATTAGAATTAGACTTCAACATACGTACTAAACTTTCAGCTTGTCTAACTGATAATTTTTTTAAAATAATTTTTTTTGCTAAGAGAACAGCATTATCCAGACCAACTAAAATTTTTGCATGTCCTTGGGATAATTTCTCTTCAATAATTAATTCTATTATTTCTTGTGGTAGAGATAAAAGCCTTAAACAATTTGATATATGTGCTCTACTTTTACCAATAAATTTAGATACTTTATCTTGATCATAACCAAACTCATCGATTAATCTTTTATAACCTTCTGCCTCCTCTATTGGATTTAAGTCCTTTCTTTGAACGTTCTCAACAATAGCAAATTCTAAAGATTTAAGATTATCTACATTTATAACAACTACTGGTACTTCATGAAGACCTGCGTATTGTGCTGCTTGCCATCTTCTTTCTCCAGCTATTATTTCAAATTTATCTTCTTCATCAGAAGATGGTCTTACAATGATAGGTTGGATAATACCTCGCTCTCTTATAGAATTAGTTAATTCCTCAAGACTAATTTCATCAAATTTTTTTCTGGGTTGATACTTATTTCTAACTAGTGAACTTATGGAGATATTTTTTTTATCATTAATTTTTTCACTATCACCTATTAAGGAAGACAATCCTCTTCCAAGTCCTTTTTTTGATTTAAACGGATTAATCAAGCTGCACTCTCCACTGGTTTATCTTGGTTTAAAAATTCTTCTGTAAAATTAAAATATGCTCTACTTCCTGGACAAGTCTTGTCATATATAAGAACAGGAACACCGTGTGAAGGTGCCTCTGATAGTCTGACATTTCTAGGTACAGCTGTGCTGTAAACTTTATCCTTAAAATAGTTCCTTGCCTCTGTTTCTACCTCACCTGATAATTTATTTCTCTTATCATACATTGTCAGAAGTATTCCTCTTATGTCTAATGATGGATTTAGGTTCGATTTTATCCTCTCTATTGTTTTCATAAGCTGCGTAAGTCCCTCTAAAGCAAAAAATTCTGTCTGAAGTGGTACTACTAGTGCATCGGAGGCTACTAATGCCATAATTGTAAGGAGGCTTAAGGATGGTGGGCAGTCGATTATGATATAGTCATAAGATGGCTCAGAATTGTTTAAAATAAGGGTTAATTCATCTTTCAATTTAAAGGCTCTCCGGCTATCTCCGGCTGTTTCCACCTCTAGCCCCGACAAATCAACATTTGAAGATATCAAATCTAAATTTTCAAAACTTGTAGACTGGATTACATCTGAAATTTTTTTATTTCCATTCAATACATTATAAATTGTTTGATCGGAACTTGTTGCATTAGATAATCCAAGACCTGTTGTAGCATTTCCTTGCGGATCAAGATCGATTACAAGAATTTTTTTTCGTTTCATGGTTAGACCAGCCGCAAGATTGATGACGGTTGTGGTCTTTCCTACTCCACCTTTTTGATTTATGACTGAAATAATTTTTTTATTCATATTTTTTTTTTAAATTAGAAATTTTTACTACTGATGACTCATCACTTGTAATACTTTTCATTTCCTCTATATCAAATTTCCATTTTGTAGAGACTTCTTTTAAAATTTTTTTTCCACTCTTTCCTAAATACATAATTATGTATTTAAAATTTTTGAAATTTTTTGTAGCTATATCAAAAATCACTGGCAAAGGTTTGAATGCTCTACAAATTATTACATCTGTAACTAAATTTTTTTCTTCAAATATATTTTTTTGGTAAACTTTTGCTTCCAATTTAAACTTTTCTACCATCTCCTTTAAAAAATTGCTCTTATGATAGCTCTTCTCATAAAAAATTAGCTTAAAACCTTGCTTTTTAGATTTCATCAAAATACCCAAAACTATACTAGGAAGCCCTGCACCTGAGCCGAGATCAGTACATACTTTGATGTCATTTTTATCAACAAATTCAATGGTTTGGGCACTATCATAAATATGCCTTGTATTTATTGAATTTTCTGTTGTTGAACTTATCAAATTTATTTTCTTGTTTGTGCTCAATATTGACTGAGAATATTCTCCTAACTCCTTAAGTATTTCACGTGAAACATTTGGGATATAAATTTTATTAGTTTTTATTATTTTCGAATCAATCAAGCTATATGCTTAATAGACTTTCTTTTGACATGAGACAACAAAATATATACTGCTGCTGGTGTAATTCCATCTATTCTAAGTGCCTGACCAAGTGTTTTTGGCTTTATTTCCTTAAATTTTGACTTAACTTCATTTGATAATCCAGAAAATTGATCATAATCTAGATTTTCCGGGATTTTAAGATTCTCATCCCTTTTGAATGCTAAAATATCTGCATTTTGTTTCTTTAGATAACCTTTATAATGAGCATTTATCTCAATTTGCTCATCAATTTCACGTGAAATATATTCAATTTCTGGCCAAATATCCCTAATTTTACTCATATTTACTGACTTTTGCCTTAATATTTCCATTGCATTTCTTTTAACGCCGTCTTTTGCAATGTTTATTCCAAATTTAGATGCTTTTGATGGGGAAATTAGCGAATTTTCCATCTTTTTTAGACTTTTTTCCAATTTTAGAGCTTTCTCTTTAAATATAATTTTCCTTTCATCTAATATTAAACCAATATCAATTCCTTTTTGAGTAAGTCGAATATCTGCATTATCAGATCTCAAAGATAATCTGTATTCTGCCCTTGATGTGAACATTCTATAGGGTTCTGCAACTCCTTTTGTAACTAAATCATCTATCATAACACCTATGTATGCTTCAGATCTATCAAGTATAAATGGTTCTTCACCCCTAATAGAGAGAGCAGCATTTATGCCAGCTATCAATCCTTGTGCTGCAGCTTCCTCGTAGCCTGTTGTTCCATTTATTTGTCCTGCAAGGTATAGATTTTTAATTTTTTTTGTCTCTAAAGTTAGGAACAATTCCCTTGGGTCCACAAAATCATATTCTATTGCATATCCAGGCCTTAAAATTTTGACACTTTCTAAACCGTTGATATTATTGCATATT
Source organism: uncultured Pelagibacteraceae bacterium (assembly GCA_902583075.1). GTDB lineage: Bacteria > Pseudomonadota > Alphaproteobacteria > Pelagibacterales > Pelagibacteraceae > Pelagibacter. The sequence goes on from CACHUN010000002.1 coordinate 201,050, forward strand.
TCTTGCTGTATTCCAGCAGGAAGAGAGGTTGAAATTCCATTAGGGTAAATTGTATTATCATTTAGACCTTCTGGCTCTAAAAATATTTGATGCTTTTGCTTATCTGCAAACTTTACAATTTTATCTTCTATTGATGGACAGTATCTAGGACCAACTCCTTGGATACTTCCTGAGTACATAGCACTACTTTTTATATTTTTAGAAATGATCTTATGCACTGCTTGATTGGTATAAGTCATCCTACATGAAATTTGTCTGTTAATATTTTTTTTTGTGAGGAAAGAAAAAAAATATGGATCTTCATCTGCATGCTGCTCTTCAAGTTTTTCGAAATTAATTGTCGTTGCATCAAGTCTTGGAGGTGTACCTGTTTTTAATCTTCCAATTTTAAAATCATATTTTTCTAACTGTTCACTTAACCCAGTTGAAGGTTTTTCATTAAATCTTCCTGCAGGTGTTTTTTCTTCACCAATGTGAATTAAACCATTTAAAAAAGTTCCAGTTGTAAGGATTACTTTAGATGATAGTACTTTTTTACCTTCTTGTGTAATAAAACCAATTATATTGTTTTTTACAAAAATAAACTCTATTACAGGATCAGAAAAAATGCTTAAATTACAATAATTTACAAGTTTTTCTTGCATATATTTTTTATATAGTGATCTATCACTTTGAGTTCTTGGCCCACGCACTGCTGGGCCTCTACTTCTATTCAATAAACGAAATTGTATTCCTGATTTGTCTGCAACTTCACCCATTACACCATCTAATGCATCTATCTCTCTAACAAGATGACCTTTACCTAGTCCCCCTATTGCTGGGTTGCATGACATCTCACCAATAGTATCAAATTTATGTGTAAATAAGGCTGTATTTACTCCTAATCTAGCAGATGCTGCTGCTGCTTCACAGCCAGCATGACCACCACCAATTACAACCACATCAAACGATAACTCATTTTTCATAGCTGTAATTTATTATTGATCTTAAAATTTACAAGAAAACACTTAATAATGTCTAAAAACCAAGTAAATTCATTACTTATTTGCCTATACAAAAATCATTAAAAATAGACCCTAATATTTCTTCAACATCTACTTTACCAACAATCATTCCTAAATGTCTGGTTGCCAATCTTAAATCTTCAGCAGCTTTATCAAAATCTTCTTGAGAGTTTTTTTCCTCAAAGTTGATTAAATTTTGAACACAAGCTTCTAAACTTTGTCTATGTCTTTCTCTCGTAATTAGAGTTTCGTTTGAACTAACAAATTTATTTTTTAGTTTATCTTTAATTCTACTTATTAATTCTTCTAAGTTTGTTTCATTTTTTATTGATAAAAAAATTGGATTAAACTTTTCAATTTGTTGATTGATATCTTTATAACCAAGATCTATTTTATTGATTACAATTATTGATTTTTCACTAATCAAATCATTCAAAAATCCAGTAAAATTAACACTTTTTGGCTCAATTAATATTATGTTAAGATCCGCTTCCTCAGCACGTTTAAGTGCTAATTTGATTCCTTTTTTTTCTATCTCATCTTGAGATTCTCTAATCCCAGCAGTATCAGAAATCACAACTGGGTAACCATCTAAATTTAAATGAGCTTCGATAACGTCTCTTGTAGTTCCTGCAATTTCTGAAACGATAGCTACATCACGGTTGGAAAGATAATTTAACAAAGAAGATTTTCCTGCATTGGCTGGTCCAATAATTGCAATTTTAAAACCCTCTCTAATTCTTTCTCCAACTTTTTGATCGTTCAAAATTTTTTCAATTTCGTTTCTTATTTTTTTAGTGTCTATTTTAATATTTTTAATAACATCTTTTGGAAGGTCATCTTCAGGAAAGTCGATTTTTGCTTCAACGTTAGATAAAATTTTTAAAAGTTTTTCTCTTAAAGAATTAAATTTTTTAGAACTTCTCCCAATCATTATTTTAACAGCTTGCTGTCTTTGAATCTCTGTTTCAGCAGATATAAGATCTGCGATACTCTCAGCTTTGAGAAGATTTATTTTTCCATTTTGAAAAGCGATTTTTGTAAATTCACCAGGTTCTGCTAAACGGCAATTTTCAATTTCTGATAATTGATCTAATATTGATCTAACTACTGCTATACTGCCATGGACATGAATTTCAGCCATATCCTCGCCCGTATAGCTCTCAGGGCCAGGAAACCACAGTAATAATCCCTCATCAATTAGTTCAGAAGTATTGATTTTATTGAATTTTTTAAATGTGGCTTTTCTTGGTGTTGGTAGACTCCCATTTGTTAATAAATTTAACACATCTTTTACACTATCGCCTGAAATCCTAATCACAGCAACTCCTGAGACACCCGATCCTGATGAAAGAGCAAATATGTTCATTTTATTAGTATAGTTTTTATAATTAAAAATAATATAATTTTCTCTATGATAATTTGGATTGCTTCATACCCTAAGAGTGGAAATACTTACATTAGATCATTTCTTTCGGCTTATTACTTTTCTAAAAATGGTAAATTTAATTTTGATCTTTTAGAGAATATAAAACAATTTCCTAACACAGAATTTTTTGATAAACCAATAAACAATACAGATGAAGCATCAGATAATTGGCTTTTTGCTCAAAAAAAAATTAGAGAAGAGAAGAAATTTAAATTTTTAAAAACTCATAATTTTTTGGGTAGTATTAATAATAAACCTTTCACTACCTTAGATTATACTTTGGGGGCAATTTACGTTGTTAGAGATCCTAGAAATGTTATTACTTCTATAATGAACCATTTCTCGTTAAATTTAGATGAAGCTTATAATTTTATGGTAAATGAAAAAAAATTTACAAAATCTGATAAGAGTGATTTTTCGACCTTTGCTCATTTAAGCTCATGGGCAAATCATTATAAATCGTGGGCTACTACAAAAAATTTTAGAAAGTTAATAGTAAGATATGAGGATTTGGAGAATAATAAATATGAGACTTTTAGAGATATAATAGTTTTCTTAAACGCAATATCTAATCGAACGGAAAGAGTAGATAAACAAAAATTGGCAAATTCAATAGACTCTACAAATTTTACAGTCTTAAAAAATTTAGAAAAAAATGAGGGGTTTAGTGAAGCGTTATACTCTGAAGAGAAAAAGAAATTTAAAACATTTTTTAACTTAGGTTTTAACAACCGTTGGAAAAAATTACTTCCAAAAGAGATGATAGAGAAAATTGAATTTTCATTTAAAGATGAAATGAAAGAAATAGGTTATTTGTAAATAAAAAAATTAAGAGGGTTTATTCATTGAATTAAAGAATTCAGCATTATTTTTTGTTGTCTTTAATTTTGAATTAATAAAGTCGATCGCATCCATTGATCCCATTGGAGCAATTATTCTTCTTAATACGTTCATTTTTTGAAGATCATTTTTGTCAAAAATTAATTCCTCTCTTCTTGTTCCAGACTTAGTAATATCTATTGCTGGATAAATTCTTTTTTCCGATATTTTTCTATCCAAAATTGTTTCGCTATTTCCAGTCCCTTTAAATTCCTCAAAAATCACTTCATCCATTCTGCTACCTGTATCAATAAGTGCAGTCGCAATGATTGTTAAAGATCCACCTTCCTCAATATTTCTGGCTGCTCCAAAAAACCTTTTTGGTCTTTGAAGTGCATTAGCATCTACCCCTCCTGTTAAAACTTTTCCTGAACTTGGCACAACAGCATTATAAGCTCTTCCTAATCTTGTTATAGAATCTAATAATATTACTACATCCTTTTTGTGTTCTGTTAATCTTTTAGCTTTCTCAATTACCATTTCTGCAACAGCCACATGCCGTTGAGCTGGCTCATCAAAAGTTGAACTTATAACTTCACCTTTGACAGTTCTTTGCATGTCTGTTACTTCTTCGGGTCTCTCATCTATCAATAAAACCATTAGATAACACTCAGGATGATTAGCAGTTATTGAGTTTGCTATACTTTGTAAAATCATTGTTTTACCAGCTTTTGGTGGTGAAATTATTAGAGATCTTTGTCCTTTGCCAATTGGGCTTACTAGATCAATTAATCTTGGTGTTAAATCTGGTTTTTTTTCAATTTTGTTACTTTCAACTTCCATTCCTAATTGTTTATTTGGATAGAGTGGAGTTAAATTATCAAAAGCTATTTTATGTTTAAATTTATCAGGCTCTTCAAAATTTATTTTACTAACTTGAAGTAAAGCAAAATATCTTTCACCATCTTTTGGTGATCTTATAGGACCTTCTACTGTATCTCCAGTTCTTAGACCAAATCTTCTAATCTGACTTGGACTTACATATATATCATCTGCACCTGGCAAGTAATTTGACTCCATTGCCCTAAGGAATCCAAAACCGTCTTGAAGTAATTGTAAGACACCTCCACCAGTAATCTCTTCGCCTTTTTCAGCAAGTTTTTTTAAAATTGCAAAATAAATTTCTTGTCTACGCAGTGTGCTAGCGTTCTCTATACCTAGCTTTTCAGCTTCGGTTATTAACTTTTCTGAGCTTTTTTCTTTTAATTCTTGAATATTCATGTGTGGAAGTTTTTTTAAAGATAATTTAAATATATATAATGGTTGAAAAATTTCAACCCTAGATAGGTTTAAAAACCACAATAAAAACAATAAAAATAAGCAATACTGTGGGTATTTCGTTTATTATTCTGAAAAATCTAGATGATTTTAAGTTTTGTTTAGACTTTAAAGATCGCATACATTTACCTAGATACTCATGATATATTGTTAAAATCACAACTGTTAGAATTTTAAGCTGTAACCATAAGTAAGCAAAACTTTCAATTCCATTAATCCAAATTAATATAATTCCAAAAAGCCAGGACAAAATCATAGCTGGTCGCATGATATAATTATAAAGTTTTCTTTCCATTGTTTCAAAAATTTCAGTAGCTTGATCTTTTTCGAAATTTTCTACATGGTAAACAAATATTCTTGGTAAATATAAAAGTCCAGCCATCCAAGAAATTACTGCTATCAGATGTAGTGATTTAAACAAAAGATATCCACTCATAAATTATAAATTCTTTGAAATAAGATGTTTGAATAAAGAAATATGATCTTCATTATCATTTAAGCAAGGTATCATTTCAAAGTTTTCACCACCTGATTTGATAAAACTTTCTTTCCCTTGGATGGATATTTCTTCTAAAGTCTCAACACAATCAGAAGAAAAACCAGGACATATTACTAAAATATTTTTTTTTCCCTCTTTAGGCAAGGCTTCAAAAGTTTTATCTGTATAAGGTTGCAGCCACTCTTGAGGACCAAATCTTGATTGGAATGTTGTCATGATTTTAATATCTGAATATTTTTCAGAAATTAGTCTAGTGGTTTTGTGACAATAACAATGATAAGGATCTCCATTATCAAAATATTTTTTTGGTATTCCGTGATACGAAGCTACTATTAAGTCTGGTTTCCAATTAATTTCATTAATTTTTTTTACAATACTGTTGTTAATAGCATTTATATAAAGAGGTTCAGACTCATAATGAGGAATTATTTTTAAATTTGGTTGCCACCTCATTTTCATTAAAGTTCTATATACCTCATCACAAACAGTTGCAGTAGTTGCTGCTGCATATTGGGGATATAGAGGTAGTATTATTAAATTCTCACAACCTTTTTCATGAAGTTCGTTAATCTTACTTTTTATGCTTGGGTTCCCATATCTCATAGCGAAATCTACTATTATTTTTTCATTTCCAATTTGTTTAGATAATTTTTGTGCTTGACTTTCAGTAAAATATCTTAGGGGTGACATGTTCTTGTCCTTCATCCATATTTCTTTGTAGGCTTTAGCGGTATTTGATGGCCTGAAAGTAAGTATAAATAAGTTAAGAATGACTTGCCAAATAAGAGGATTTACTTCAATAACTCTTCTATCAGATAAAAATTCCTTTAGATATTTCCTTATATCAAGCCAACTAGTGGAGTCAGGTGTTCCAAGATTTATAATTAAAACCCCTGTTTTGCCATAATTAACTTTTGGGTGGTCTGATTTCATTTAAAGTTTCTTACGATTTTAATCAAATCTTCGACTATTTCAATTTTAGTTTCTGGTAAGATTCCATGTCCTAAATTAAATATGTATGGATGATCCTTAAAAATATGAAGATATTTTTCCACTTGTTTTTTTAGAGTTTCCTTATCAGTTAATAGTATTTTAGGGTCAAGCCCGCCCTGGATGGGGATTTTTATTTCTTTTACTATTTTTTCTGGATCAACATCATAATCTATATTTACCGCATCTGGTTTAACTATTTCACAAAAATTTTTGTAATCTTTAATACCTCTTGGAAAACAAATTACAGGCACGCCTAATTGTTTAACATATTCTACAATATTTAATGTGGGTATATAAATATATTCGGGAATTTTATCATTTAATAATCCTGCCCAACTATCAAAAATTTGAATTACTTTGGCTCCAGCCTCAACTTGATTTTTAATATGAACTTTTAAAAATTTTTCAATAATTCCTAATAGTCTATTTATTAGAAATTCATCTTTAAAAAATTCACCTGTTAGACCTTTTTTGGGTGATGATCTATTAATCATATATACAAGAATAGTCCATGGAGCTCCAACAAATCCTATCATATCTCTACTATCCATCAAAGGATCCTGGGAAGTTTTGGAAATTGCTTTGTAAACTTTATAAACTTTTTCTGTAAAATTAATTTCGTCAATATTTTTAATATTGTTTAAATCTATCTCCCCTAACTTTGGCCCGAAATTCTTTTCAAATTCTACCTTTTGGCCAAGACCGTACGGTAACATCAAAATATCAGAAAATATTACTGCACCATCAAAACCGAATCTTTTTATAGGTTGTAGAGTTATCTCAGATGCCAAATCACTATTTAAACAAAGTTTTATAAAGTCTTGGTTTTCTTTTCTTATTTCTCTAAACTCAGGCAAATATCTTCCCGCCTGTCTCATTAACCATATAGGATTAGTTCTAGTGTCTTTATTTTTAATGCAGTTAGTTATAAGGCTCATATAATTAGATATATATTATTTATTTAGTAGTATTATGTATTGTGAATAACGTAAATTAGTCAATTTCCACATCTAATTAACTCATTATTAACAACCTAGATCTTAAATTATTAAGTGATTTCAACATTAAATCTAAGTTTCTCATATTTAATATATATTATGTATAAGTATAATCACATTTTATAATTTAGTTAATTTTATGTACATAAAACTAAGCTTAACTAAATTTAATAATAAATCTGTAATTTTCTTATTTTACTAATAGTTTATAAACATCTTATACATGAAAAACTTATATCAAATTTACCTAATATCAGACTCAACTGGCGAAACATTAGACAGGATTTTCTTAGCATTAAAAGCTCAATTTCCAAATTTTGAATATGAAACTAATCATTTTTCTTTCACACGAACTGAAAGTCAAACACTAAGTATTTTAACACAAGCTAAAAAAGACAAAAATTCAATAATATTATATACTATAGTAAATAGTAAACTTGCGAAATATCTTACAGAAAAAGCGTACGAAAGAGGAATACCATGTTTTGGGGTTCTGGGAGATTTAATCCTGAATTTTTCTAAAGTCTTAAATCAAAAAGCCTCACACCAACCAAGCGGTCAACACATTCTAAATGAAGAATACTATGACAGAATTGAAGCTATACAATTTACGATGAACCATGATGATGGTAATCAAACGGATGATATAGAGAAATCAGATATTATTTTATTAGGTGTAAGCAGGACCAGCAAAACACCAACTTCTATTTATCTAGCAAATAGAGGGTTCAAAACTTCAAACATTCCACTAGTTAATAAAAAGTCTATACCATCTAAAGTTACTGAAAAAAATTTTAGACCATGTGTCGTTGGTTTGGTTACAGAAGCAGAAAGATTATATGATTTAAGAAAAAATAGATTAAATTCTTTGAAAGAAGATCAAAATAGTGAATATGTAAATATTGATAAAATTAAAGATGAGCTAAATAGTGCTAGAAAATTATTCAAAGAGAATAATTGGCCAACGATAGATGTAACAAGAAAATCAGTTGAGGAAACAGCAGCATCAGTAATAAAAATTTATGAGATAAAGAATAAAAAAAATGCATAGTATTATATTGGCATCAAAAAGTAAGGTTAGAAAAGAAATACTGAATAATCATAATGTCCTATGTGACGTTAAAATTTCAAATGTAGATGAAGGACCAATTAAAGAGAGCTTAATAAAAGAAGGGGCTTCGCCAGAAATCATTTCTAAAAATCTTGCTGAATTAAAAGCAAATAAAGTAAGTAAAAAAATGGACAACATCCTTGTTTTAGGCGCAGATAGCGTGATTGATTTGACCGGAGAGTTAATATCAAAACCAGAGAGTAGGGATGAGGCACTTAAAATTTTAAAAAAACTCAATGGAAAAAAACACTCTTTAATTAGTTCAGTTTGTATATCTAAAAATGGATCAATGATTTGGAATTACACAGATAAGGCGTATTTAACAATGAAAAATTTTTCTGAAGATGAACTAATACAGTATCTTAGTAAAATTAGTGACGAAAACTTATATGCATATAATGTCTACCAAATTGAAGGAGAGGGAAGAACTTTATTTTCAAGAATCGATGGAGATGAAGATACCATAATGGGTTTACCTATTAAAAAAATTAAGGAATATTTAAAACTGCAAAAATGAAAAAATTTTTAGTAATTGGGAATCCAATTGAACATTCTTTGTCTCCAAAGTTACATAATTATTGGATAAAAAAAAATAGTTTAGATGCAATTTATGGAAAGTTGGAAACTTATGAAAATGATTTGTCTGAACTATGCAAATCTATCAAAAAGAGAGATTTAGAGGGTTTAAATGTTACTGTTCCCTTTAAAAAATCTATAATACCTCACCTAGATATTTTAAGTAATAATGCATTAAGGACACAATCTGTAAATACTATCTCATTAAACAGAGGTAATTTAATTGGCGATAACACTGATATTAATGGGTTTGAATTAAGTATAAGAAAATTAAATTATGATGTTAGTGATAAGACAGTTCTGATATTGGGTGCTGGTGGGGTTGTGCCATCAATAATTTTTTCACTGTTAAGGATGAAAGTATCGAAAATATTTTTGAGTAACAGAACTAAAAAAAAAGCTGATAATTTAAAAAATTTATTCAACGAGATTAATGTTATAGAATGGGGTGATTTACCAAAGTTTGATATGATTATAAATGCCACTACTTTAGGTTTAAATAAAGCAGATAAATTTGGCATAGACTTTACTCAGGCTGGTCAAAATAAGTTTTTCTATGACGTTATATACGCACCATTTCAAACAGAGTTTTCAAAGGCAGGAAATGCAAAGAGTAATACAATTGAAAATGGTTTAAATATGTTTTTATTTCAGGGCCAACAAGCTTTTAATATCTGGCATAATGTCGAACCAGAAATTAACAAAGAATTAATTGAATTTATAAAAAAATAAAACCATGAGATTTAAAATTAAATATGATTAGAGTTGGAATAATTGGTGGTATAGGTTCAGGAAAGTCTTTTATTTCAAAGCTTTTCGGATATCCAGTATTTAATGCAGACGATGAAGTAAAATATATTTATAAAAAAAATAAAGAGTGTTTTTATAAATTAAAAAAAAAATTACCAAAATTTATAAAAACATTTCCTATAAAAAAAAAAGAGCTCATATCCTCCATAAACTCAAACAAGAAAAATCTTAAAATTATATCTGCCGTCGTTCACCCATTGGTAAGAAAAAAAATGAAAGAATTTATAATAAGAAATAAGAAGAGTGAAATGATTATTTTTGACATCCCTTTATTAATAGAAAATAAACTCAATAAAAAAAAAGATATAATTATCTTTATTAAATCAAAGAAAAACAAAGTCTTAAACAGATTAAAAAAAAGACCTAACTTTAATGAAAAATTGATAAGGAATCTTAAAGAAAATCAGGTTATCTTATCTAAAAAAAAAAAGTTAGCTGACTATGTCATTAACAATAATTTTTCAGCAACTGTGATGAAAAAAAAAATTAAACTAATTAAAAAAAAAATTTTAAATGAAAGAAATAGTTCTAGATACTGAGACAACGGGCTTATCAGTAAGAGATGGGCATAGAATTGTTGAAATTGGTTGTATAGAATTAGATAATTTAGTACCGACAAAAAATATATTTCATTATTATCTTAACCCTGAAAGAAAAGTATCAGAAAAAGCATTTGAAGTTCACGGCTATTCTGATGAATTTTTAGCTACAAAAAATAAATTTGCTGATATAGCTGATGATTTTATAGATTTTATCAAGGATAAAAAAATTATAATACATAATGCTGAATTTGATATTGGCCACTTAAATAATGAATTAGCTTTAATTAGAAAACCAAAAATAAGTAATGCAAAGATTATTGATACACTTGAATTGGCTAGGAATAAATTTCCTGGTTCAGGAATTAGTTTAGATGCATTATGTAAGAGATTTAGAATTGATAATTCTAGAAGAGAAAAACATACAGCTTTAGTCGATTGTGAATTACTTGCTAAAGTATATATCAATTTAATAGATCAAAAAGAACCAAAATTAAATTTAGATGAGAAAGATGACATTAAAGCTTCAAATTTTGTTTTAGAGAAAGATTATTGTAAAAAAATTGTAACTCCAAGTAAACAAGAATTATTTAACCATGATGAATTTTTAAAAAAAAATCTTAAAAAAAATTATTTTTAATTTAATTTCTCACTATATAACTTTTCAAAATCAATTTTTGAACCAAATTGTAAATCAGGTAATCCAGAATTTCTAAGAATAGTTAAAAATTTTTCCTCTAATTCTGGATATATTTTTGTTTGAAGATCACTTAATATTATTTTTTCTAATTCTGTCTTCCTTATTTGTATGTCATTTATTTCAATTACAGTTGCGTAAGCTATTTGAAAAAAACCTCTCTCTTTTTTTTTATTAGGATTTTCATAAGTAAGAGTTGTCAAAACTTCAATCATTTTTCTTTTTAATGGTTTTGATTTTATATCAACCTTTATTTTATATTCTGGAATCGTATTTCGAATAGTTACCAGGGCCTCTGGACTAGGTATTTCTACTGACAAATCTTGAATGTAACTTACAACGATTTTATATTTATTTTCCATCTTTGTCCTCTATATCCTCATATTCACCTTCAATATAATTTTTTTTGTTATCTTTATTTTCATTTTTTTTTGTTGCTGAATATTTTTTTGAATACTTGCTTAAAATTACTTTTCTAGTAATCGGGAAAATTAATAATATGCCCATTATATCTGTCGCAAATCCTGGTAAAATTAGAAGTATTGCTGCAAAAGCTATTGCTGCACCAGAAACTATCTCATAAAGTGGCAGTTCATTTTTAACTAATTGGGACATCCCTGAACGCAATGTGTTAAATCCCTCATATCTCGCATACCAAATACCTACGACAGCAGTCATTAAAATTAATAAAATGGTGTTTAATGCACCAATTTCTGATCCAACCTTTATAAATAAGTAGATTTCAATAAGAGGTATCCCTAAAATAAGAATTATTGCTGTGTTCATTTGTCTATAATGTAAATTGCAGGTTGAAATTAATCAACATAGTAAATATTATTAGTATATGAGTTACAGCTTTGAGTACATCGATATAATATTATTAGCCATGATTGCAGGTTTTATTTTTCTTAGATTAAGAGGAATTTTAGGTAAAAAAACAGGATTTGAGGAAAATATCAATTCAAGTTTCCCTCATGAGGAAGTTCCAGAAACTAAGGCCTCAGCAGTTTTAAATGCTGAAACTTTTGATGATGCAGCAAAAAAAGACTTTTTGAATGGTGCCAAAATAGCTTATGAAAGTATCATTACTAGTTTTTCTAAAGGTGATCTAAAATCTATAAAAAATCTTTTAGCAAAAGAGGTATACGATCAATTTGACGAAGCAATTAAAGATAAAAAATCAAGAAATGTTACATCCGATACTACATTTATTGGTATTAATTCTGCAGAAATCAAAGAGCATAATCAAAATAAAAATATGCTTGAAGTAACTGTTGAATTTGTAAGTGAAATAATATCTTGCATCAAAGATAAAGATAATAAAGTTGTATCAGGTGATGCTCAAAAAGTTAAGAAAGTGCTAGATACTTGGAAATTTACAAAAGATAGCACATCAAAAAATCCTAACTGGTTAATAGTAGACACCCAAGCTTAGTTGATTAAAAAAATATCAGACAAAGATAAACAAGATTGGCAAAATTTCTTAAATAGTTCTGATAAATTAGAAAATAAAGATCAAAAAATATCTATAGCAACTAAAAGATATATTGAAAGATCTATTGATTTGCATGGTTATACCTTAGAGGAAGCAAATCAAAAGATGACTTCTTACATTGAAGAGTGTTATGCAAATGGAGTTAACAAAATTAGTGTTATTACAGGAAAGGGTCTTAGATCTAAAAATTTAAATGACCCATATCAATCTAGCAATTTGAGTATACTAAAACACTCAGTACCTAATTTTATAAAAGGTAGTAATCATTTAATGAGCAAAATTATAAGTATTGATTTTGAGGCTGTTGAAAACCCATCCGTTGGAAATTTTGATATTTTTTTAAGAAAAAAAAAAAAAGAATTATAAAATAAATTTTGATAAATCTGCGTCTTTAACAAGTTCACCAATATTTTTCTTAATATACTCCGAGTCTATACTGATTTTTTCACCAGCTCTATCTGTTGCTGTAAAACTTATTTCATCTAAAACTCTTTCAATAATAGTATGTAGTCTTCTAGCACCTATATTTTCGACAGTTGTGTTTACTTCACTTGCAATTGTTGCGATGGTATCAATTCCATCTTCAGTAAATTCCAAATCAACGTTTTCAGTTTTAAGTAAAGCTTTGTATTGTTTAATTAAACTATTATCTGGCTCTTTTAAAATTCGCTTAAAATCCTCACTATTCAATGCATCTAGCTCAACTCTGATCGGCAATCTTCCTTGAAGCTCAGGTAAAAGATCTGATGGTTTTGCTAATTGGAAAGCTCCTGAAGCTATAAATAATATATGGTCTGTTTTAATTGGACCATATTTAGTACTTACTGTTGTCCCTTCTATTAATGGAAGCAGATCCCTTTGCACACCTTCTCTTGATACATCACCACCGACTCTATCAGTTCGTGCTGAAATTTTATCTATCTCATCTAAAAAAACAATACCATTGTTCTCAGTTGTGTTTTTTGCAGATTTAATAATTTTATCTTGTTCGATTAATTTATCAGCTTCTTCGTTAAGTAAAATTTCATGAGACTCTTTTACTGACATTTTCTTCTTCTTAGCTTTTTGACCCATTGATTTACCAAGCATGTCTGAAATGTTAATCATTCCAACGTTTGCACCTGGCATACCAGGAATCTCGAATGACGGCATTCCACCACCACTCTCAGTTACAGCTATTTCAATTTCGTTATCATCTAAATCACCATCTCTTAATCTTTTCCTAAAACTTTCTCTAGTTGCAACACTTGCTTTATTACCTACTATTGCATCAAGAACTCTGTCCTCCGCTAATTTTTGTGCCTTAGCATGAACTTCTTTTCTTTTTTTAACTTTCTCCATTGCTATAGCAATTTCTAAAAGATCTCTAATTATTTGTTCAACATCTCTTCCGACGTAACCTACTTCAGTAAATCTTGTCGCCTCAACTTTAACAAACGGTGCCTCAGCTAATTTTGATAATCTTCTAGATATTTCAGTTTTACCAACTCCTGTTGGTCCCATCATCAAAATATTTTTTGGAAGCACTTCATCTTTCATATCACCTTCTAAAGCTTGCCTTCTCCATCTATTTCTTAAAGCAATTGCAACAGCTCTTTTTGCATTATTCTGTCCAACTACAAATCTATCTAATTCAGAAACTATTTCTCTTGGAGATAATGAATTTTGAATATTATTTTTTTCTTTTTTTACTTTTGCGTTTGGTAGAGTTGCAACGTTTGATTTTTCCATTTAAATTTTCTCTATGTTCAAATTATCATTTGTGAAAACACATATTTCAGAAGCAACTTTAATTGCTTTTTTTGCAACTTCTTCTGCGGACAAATCTGTATCCATTAATACTTTTGCAGAAGCTAGTGCGTAATTTCCACCAGAACCAATTCCAATAACATCTCCTTCAGGCTCCAAAACATCACCAGTTCCAGAGATAATAAAACTATTTTCTTTATCACCAACAGCCATCAAGGCTTCTAATCTTCTTAAATACTTATCTGTTCGCCAATCTTTAGCTAATTCAACAGCTGCTCTTGCCAAATTTCCAGCATGTTTTTCTAGCTTAGACTCTAATCTTTCAAATAATGTTAAGGCATCGGCAGTGGACCCTGCAAAACCTGCTATCACATTTCTTTTCTCAATCTTACGAACTTTATTTGCAGTTTTCTTAATTACTGTATTTCCCATACTAACTTGGCCATCTCCAGCAACTACTACTTCATTGTTTTTTCTTACTAATACTATTGTTGTCATGGATTATAGATGGATACTAAATCTTATAGTTCAAGACCAAACCTAGAATTATTGCCATAATTGAATAATAGATATATACCTTTTTCAAGCTATGAAACGTAAAGCCAAAATAAGTAGAAAAACAAAAGAGACGAACATCAGTGTTGATTTAAACATTGATGGTAAGGGTAAGTACAAAGTTGACACAGGCATAGGATTTTTAGATCACATGCTTGAGCAATTATCGAAACACTCATCAATGGATATGAATATTAAAGCCAAAGGTGATACTCACATTGATCTTCACCACACAACTGAAGATACGGGAATAGCAATTGGTGAATGTTTGAAAAAAGCATCTAAAAAATTTGTAGGTATTAAAAGATATGCTCATGCAATGATACCGATGGATGAAACATTAACAAGAGTTGCAATTGATGTTTCAAACAGACCTTATTTAATTTGGAAAGTAAAATTAAAAGTAGAAAAATTAGGTGAGATGGATACAGAATTATTTAAAGAATGGTTCCAAGCATTTTCACAGGCCGCTGGAATTACTTTGCACGTTGAAAATATTTACGGCGATAACAGCCACCACATAATCGAATCTTGCTTTAAAGGATTAGCAAGATCTTTACGAGCCGCTTTAGAAATGGATCCAAGAAATAAAACTACAATACCTTCTACAAAAGGTTCTTTATAAATTTAATGAATGTCACAATTGTTGACTACAATTCAGGCAATATAAGTTCTGTAATTAATTCGTTTAAAGAAGTTGCAAAAGACAAAGTAAATATTGCAGTAACATCAGATCTTGAAACAATTAAAACTAGCGATAAAGTTGTATTACCAGGACAAGGTTCCTTTAAAAGCTGTATTGATGGACTTAATAGTATTAATGGTTTGATTGAAACATTAAATGAATTTGCAATTCAAAATAAAAAACCACTTCTTGGAATTTGTGTTGGGCTTCAAATGTTTGCAGATATTGGTTATGAAGAAACTGAGACTAAAGGCTTAAGTTGGATTTCAGGTAAAGTTTCTAAAATTGATAACCAAGGCGGTAAATTTAAGCTTCCACACATTGGTTGGAATGAAATTAATATTAAGAGAGACAGCAAGATTTTTAAAGATATTGAAGATAAATCTCACATGTACTTTGTTCACAGTTATGAATTTGTACCTGAGGATAAATCTGTAATTTCAGCAACAACTGATTACTCATCTAATGTTGTTTGTGCTGCTGAAAAGG
This sequence comes from uncultured Pelagibacteraceae bacterium, assembly GCA_902583075.1. Lineage (GTDB taxonomy): Bacteria > Pseudomonadota > Alphaproteobacteria > Pelagibacterales > Pelagibacteraceae > Pelagibacter. The sequence continues at coordinate 216,836 of CACHUN010000002.1, forward strand.
AAAATATCTTTGGTACTCAATTTCACCCTGAAAAAAGTGATAAAATAGGACTTAAAATAATAGACAATTTCATAAATTTATAATCATGAACTTTAAAATATCCAAATTGCTGATTTTTTTCTTAATTAGTTTTCTTTTTTCTACCCACTTATCAGCTGATGGTCACAAAACAAAATTTAAAGATATCAAAGGTTTTAAAAAACAATTTATTTCTATGCATAAAAAAAAAGTAAATAGAATTATAGAAGTAAAAAAATCCGATGGTTACCCTGTTTATGAAGGTAATACTAGTATCCAATTTACAGTAAACAGAGAAGATGCAGGTTGTGGAACAGGTAAAGCACAAACAACTCAAATTAAATGTGATGGAAAAGGAAATCGAAGTAGACAAGAGTTACATTTAGGTAATATGAAATTAAAAAATAAAGAATATATTTATGAGTATGCAGTATATTTTGATGAAAATTATGAACCTCTAGAAAAAGGTGCCGTTGTTATTATTGGTCAAATGCATACTGATAATAAAGCTAAGGGTTGTCATAGTTGTTGCCATTTTTGGTTTCAGGATTTTAAATATAAAGGTGAACGCTATTATAGCTGGGCAAGTAAAGCAGCCTATTCATCTGAGCCAGTAGTTATAGGAAAAATTTCAGACCTCAAAGGAAAATGGACACATATAAAATTTCATGTTTTATGGAAACTAGACAATACAGGAAGATTTAAAATTTATAAAAATGATGAGGTAATAGCAGATCTAAAAAATTTAAAAACTCTTGCAGATACATGCACTGGTGGTTATATGAAAATGGGAATATATAGACACAGAACAATAGGATATTGGAATTCCAATTGGGAAAGTTTGCAAGATCAAAGAGTATATCTAGATAGTATAATTCTTAGAAAACCAAAAAAAGATGAAAAGTTTGAGAAAAATAAATGAAGATATTTCCAGCAATAGACATCAAAGATAGAAAATGTGTGAGGTTAATTAAAGGAGATTTTGATAATAAAACTGAGTATGAAATGTCTCCAGTTGATCAAGCTGGTAAATATAAAGAACACGGTTTTAAAAATTTGCATATAGTTGATTTAGATGGAGCACTAACAGGGGAGACTGTTAATATTGATATTATTGAGGAAATTGTTGGTAAATTTGATCTTAAAATTGAAATAGGTGGAGGTGTAAGAAATTTTGAAAGTATTCATAAGTATGTTGATGCAGGAGTTGAGAAAGTAATTTTAGGAAGTGCTGCAATAAAAGATAAAGAATTTTTAAAAGAAGCTTGTCAAAAATTTCCAGATAAAATTGCTTTAGGTCTAGATGCTAAAGACGGATATTTATCCATATCTGGCTGGAAAGAAAATTCTAATTTAAAAACCATAGAATTTTTAAAAGACGTAAACGACTATGGTGCTAGCAGATTAATTTATACAGATATAAATAGAGATGGAATGAAATTAAGCCCAAACTTTGAAGAAACAGAAAATATAGCTAATAATTCAAATTGTCCAGTAATTATATCTGGGGGGGTTTCTTCAATAGATGATATTAAAAAGGCTAAGGAATTAGGTAATAAAAATATTGAAGGAATTATCGTTGGTAAAGCTATATATGATGGTGATATTAAATTAGATGAACTTGCAAAAGAAATAGATGCTTAAAAATAGAATTATACCTTGTCTAGATGTTAAAAATGGAAGAGTTGTAAAAGGTATAAACTTTGTTGATTTACAAGATGCAGGTGATCCTGTTGAGCAAGCTAAAATTTATAGCGATGGTGGTGCAGATGAAATTTGTTTCTTAGATATCACCGCTTCAAATGAAAATAGAGATACTATTTATGAAGTAGTGAAAGATACTTCTAAAAAATGTTTTGTACCTTTAACTGTTGGTGGTGGTGTTAGAAGTGTAGAAGATATTAGTAAACTTTTAAACTGCGGGGCTGATAAAGTTTCAATTAATACGGCTGCAGTACAAAATGCAGATGTTGTAGTTCAAAGCTCAAAGAAATTTGGTTCACAATGTATTGTTGTTGCAATAGATGCTAAGAAAAATGGAGAGAAATGGGAAGTTTTCACTCACGGGGGTCGAAAAAATACTGGAATTGATGCATTAGAATTTGCAAAAAAGATGGAAGAAAGTGGAGCAGGTGAGTTGTTAGTCACTTCAATGGATAGAGACGGTACTCAGGTAGGCTATGACATTGATCTTATGTCTAAAATTTCTTCAATGGTAAACATACCTACAATAGCATCAGGAGGAGTTGGTGATCTTGATCACTTAGTTGATGGCATCAAATTAGGCAATGCTAGTGCGGTTTTAGCAGCATCTATATTTCACTATGGTAAATATTCTGTCAAAGAAGCCAAAGAATATTTGGACTCAAAAGGAATACCTGTTAGGATTTGAGATGCTAAATACCCTTGAGAGCCTATTTAAACTTGCAAGAGAAAGAAAATCTTCACCAGTTGATGGATCGTATACCAATAAACTTTTGAGTGATAAATCTTTGAGTAAAGCAAAAATTTTAGAAGAAATAAATGAATTGATAGAGGCAGTAGAAGAAGATACAAATAAAATTCATGAAGCTGCAGATGTGTTTTATCATTTAGCCATGTACCTTGAGGCCAATAATATTAAAATTGAAGATGTAATGAGCGAATTAGATAAAAGAAAAAAATGAGCCATAAATTTTATAAACCTGCAAGATCAAGATTACAAAGAAGTGAATTAGCAGTACCAGGCTCATCACCTAAAATGTTTGAGAAAGCTCTTAGTTCAGCAGCAGATTATGTTTTTTTAGATCTTGAAGATGCTGTTTCTCCTAATGATAAAATTACTGCTAGAGCAAATGTTATTAAATCTTTGAATGAAATGGATTGGAGAGGTAGTGGTAAAGTTATTTCAGTAAGAATAAATAGTTTAGATACTCATTATATGTATTCAGATCTAATTGAGATCGTTGAACAAGCTGGGGAAAATGTAGATACAATTTTAGTTCCAAAAGCAGGAACTGCTAGTGACATTTATATGGTTGATTGTTTATTAACTCAAATTGAAACAAATAAAAAATTGAAAAATAAAATTGGAATTGAATGTTTAATTGAAACTGCATTAGGGATGTCGAATATTAAAGAGATAGCAACTTCAAGTGAAAGATTGGAGGCATTACATTTTGGCGTTGCAGACTATGCTGCTAGTTTAAGAGCGAGAACCACTGTTATAGGTGGTCTTAATGAAAACTATCCAGGTGATCAGTGGCATCATGGTTTATCAGAATTAGTAATGACTTGTCGAGCATATGGAATAAGAGCAATTGACGGACCCTTTGGAGATTTTAATGATCCAGATGCTTATACAGCAGCTGCTAAAAGAGGTGCTGCAATTGGTATTGAGGGTAAATGGGCAATACATCCTTCACAAATTGAATTAGCAAATAATGTATTCTCTCCACCAGAGGCAGAAGTTACTAAAGCTAAAAGGATCTTAGAAGAGTTAGAAAATGCTGCTAAAGAGGGCAAAGGAGCTGCTGAACTTGATGGCAGGATGATAGATGCTGCATCAGCTAGAATGGCTGAAAACATTGTAAAAATAGATAAGTTAATCCATAATAAATAAATAAAATTATGGACATTCACGAATATCAGGCAAAGAAAATACTTTCAAACTTTGGAGTAACAATTCCTAGAGGTGGAATTGTATACAGTCCAGAAAATGCTGAGAACAAAGCTAGAGAAATTGGTGGATCAAGATGGGTGGTAAAAGCTCAAATTCATTCTGGTGCTAGAGGAAAAGCTGGAGGGATAATTGTTTGCAATACTCCATTAGAAGTTGCTCAAGCAACTGATAAATTATTAGGAAAAAAATTAGTTACAAATCAAACAGGACCTGAAGGAAAAATTGTAAACAGAATTTATATTGAAGAAGCTACAGATATTGAAAAGGAATTATATTTAGGATTGGTTTTTGATAGAAGCTCAGAAAGTATTATGGTTGTTGCATCGACAGAGGGTGGAATGAGTGTTGAAGAAATTTCAAAGGAAAAACCAGAAACAATTATTAGATCTAAAATTGAGGTAGCCGTAGGAATGCAAAATTTTCAAGCTAGAGAATTAGCATTTGGTCTTGGTATAGAGCCAGACTTAATTAGAAGAGCATCAGACACAATTATTGGATGTTATAAAGCTTTTAGTGAATTAGATGCAACGATGGTTGAAGTTAATCCATTGGTTATTTCAAAACAAAAACAAATTTTAGCATTAGATTGTAAAATGAGTTTTGATAACAATGCAATGTTTAGAAGAAGTCAAGTTTCAGAGCTAAGAGATAAAACACAAGAAGATTCTAAAGAAATTTTTGCATCAGATAGAGGTTTAAACTATGTCAGTTTAGATGGAAATATAGGTAACATTATTAACGGTGCTGGTCTTGCAATGGCATCAATGGATATGATAAAATTAGCTGGAGGAGCTCCTGCAAATTTTTTAGATGTAGGAGGTGGAGCAACTCCAGAAAAAATAGTTAAGGCCTTTAAATTAGTTACAATGGATGAAAAAGTTAAAGTAATTCTCGTAAATATTTTTGCAGGTATCAATAGATGTGATTGGGTTGCAGAAGGAATTGTAGATGCATTAAAAAAAATTGAAATTAAAGTTCCATTAGTTATTCGTTTAGCAGGTACTAATGTAGAAAAAGGAAATAAAATCTTAAAAGAGAGTAAAATAAATTATATAGAGGCAAATACTTTAGAGGATGCAGCAAATAAAGCAGTTGCAGCACTAAACAAATAAATCATGACGGTATTAGTTGATAAAAATAGTAAGATAATTATTCAAGGTTTTACAGGTAAAATGGGCTCTTTTCATGCAGATGAGATGATAAAATATGGCTCAAATGTTGTTGGTGGAGTAACACCAGGAAAAGGAGGGTCAAAACATTTAAATTTACCGGTATTTAATACAGTTAAAGATGCTGTTAATGAGACAGGAGCCGACGCCTCAATTTTATTTGTACCTCCAGCTTTTGCAGCAGACTCTGCGATGGAAGCAGCAGATGCTGGAATTAAAATATGTGTAGCTATAGTTGACGGAATACCTTCTCACGACATGATCAGAATAAAAAGGTACATGAGAAGATACACTAAAAGTTCTAAAATGACATTAGTTGGACCAAACTGCGCGGGAATTATTAGTCCTGGAAAATCAATGTTAGGGATAATGCCTGGACATATTTATAAAGAAGGTAGAATTGGAATTATTAGCAGGTCAGGAACATTAGGGTATGAGGCTGCTCAACAGCTTAAAAATTTAAATATAGGCGTTTCAACAAGTGTTGGTATTGGTGGTGATCCAATAAACGGAAGCTCATTTAGAGATATAATAGAAAAGTTTGAAACTGACGATGAAACAGATGCAATATTGATGATTGGTGAAATTGGTGGTCCACAAGAGGTTGCGGCAGGTGAATTTGCAAAAGAAAATATGAAGAAACCAGTTATTGCATATATAGCTGGACTAACTGCACCAAAAGGAAGAGTGATGGGTCACGCAGGTGCAATTGTTTCAGCTTATGGAGAAAGTGCAATTGAAAAAGTTGAAATTCTTAAAGAATGTGGAATTACAATTTCTAAAAATCCATCTGTTATGGGTGATACAGTAAAATCAGTTTTAGAAAAAATGTAACCATGAGCTATAATGATAATAATATATTTGCAAAAATATTAAGGAATGAAATACCTTGTAATAAAATTTATGAGGATGAATTTATTTTATCCTTTCATGATATAAATCCTCAAAAAAAAATTCATGCTTTGGTAATTCCAAAAGGAAAATATGTTGACTTAGATGATTTTAGTCGAAATGCATCTCCTGAAGAAATGGTTGGATTATTAAAAGGTATAAATATTGTAGCAAGGAAATTAAATATATCTGTTGATACTGGCAAAGGATATAGAGCGCTGGCAAATATAAGTGAGGACGGAGGACAAGAAGTTCCACATCTGCATTTTCATTTGTTTGGTGGAGAGAAAATAGGTAAAATGGTATCGTGAAAATTAATGTAGACAGAAGTTTCTTAGAAATAAATTCAATAAGTGATCTAAACCGTTCAAAAAGTCCAGGTTCAAACTTTAAAATTAGTGAAGTAGACCCACCAGATTTCCATCTGAACAAATTTTTCTATAAGCAAATTGGAAGAAAGCATAGATGGGTAGATAGATTAACATGGGGAGATAAAAAATGGATTGAGTATGTTGAAAATCCTAGAATAAAAACCTTTATTTTAAAGGATAATAACAATCTAGCTGGATATTATGAAACTATACGTGATCTTGACCATAATCATTCTGAAATCGCATATTTTGGGATTTTAGAGGAATATTTTGGAAAGAAATGCGGAGGCTATCTTCTTACTCAGGCTATTCATAAATTATTTGAGGAAGGAATGACAAGAGTTTGGCTACACACTTGTTCACTAGATCATGAAAATGCAATTAAAAATTATTTAGCCAGAGGAATGCAGGTATTTAAATCTGAAAAAGTAAATCTTGAGGTTAATTAATATATTTTTGCAAAGAAAATATTTTTTCTTCAACATTAACATTAATATTAATATCACTTAAAAAAGTCTGTATTAGATTTTGGTATATGTCTTTTGTCTCCCAACCTATTAAATCTAAACTTCTCTTATCAAAAAAAACTTTAATTAGATTATTTTCAAATTCAAAATTAAATACATAATAAAAAGGATAATTTTCGTCATTTTCTACTTCTTTCATTTTTGAAATTAAAAATTTTTTATCTAAAATTAAATTTAAAGGTGTTTTATCTAAAGGATATCTATAATAATTTTTGATTTTATCTGAATTAATAACTAAAGATTTACCGTTCGAAACTAAGATTTTATTATAAATATCATAATATTTACAAAGAATTTTTTTGGGATATAAAATTATACATTCACCTTGTTCAATATTATTATTATCTATTTTTTGTATAAATTTAAATTCTAAAGAGTTTATTTTTTTTAAATGACTTATAATTTCCTGATTTATTGAACTTTGTGCATTTAAATTTAAAAATAAAATAAAAAAAAAAATTAAATATTTTTTCATTTGAGAACTTCTCTTTTGCCTACGTGATTTGCTTGACTTACTTCTCCGTTTGCCTCCATTTGATCAACTATTCTAGCTGCTCTGTTATAACCAATTTGAAGTTTTCTTTGTAAAAAAGATGTTGATGCTTTTCTTTCAGATTTTACAATTTCGAGTGCAGTATTATATAGTTCATCTAGGTTTTCATTATCTTTCATGTCGTTATTATTCTCTTTTTCATCTGCAAAATTAAGAATTTCATCTACATAATCAGGTTCAGCTTGATTTCTTAAAAAATTATTTATTTTCTCAATTTCACCCTCTGCAACGAATGGTGCATGAATTCTTGTCATCCTATTTGCAGAAGTCATGTAAAGCATATCTCCTTTCCCAAGTAGCTGCTCAGCTCCTTGTTCACCAAGAATTGTTCTACTATCTATTTTAGAAGTAACTTGAAACGATATTCTGGTTGGAAAGTTAGCTTTTATTGTTCCAGTAATAACGTCAACACTAGGTCTTTGAGTAGCCATAATGATATGTATACCTGCTGCTCTTGCCATTTGAGATAGCTTCTGAATATAATTTTCTATATCCTTACCAGCTACAAGCATTAAATCTGACATTTCGTCAACAATAACAACGATATAAGGCATAGAAATCTTATGTTTTTCGTTATATCCATCAATATTCCTCACCCCCACTTTTGTCATTAGCTTGTAACGATTTTCCATTTCTTTAACGACCCAACCTAAAACAGAAGCAGCTTTTTTAGCTTCAGTTATAACTGGGCATAATAAATGTGGAATTCCCTCGTATGTAGATAACTCTAACATTTTTGGATCTATCAATATAAATTTACACTTCTCAGGAGAATGTTTGTACAAAAGTGATAAAATAATTGTATTTATGCAAACCGATTTACCAGATCCAGTTGTGCCAGCTATGAGCAAATGAGGCATAGTACTTAAATCACCTGTTATTGGTAATCCAGAAATACTTTTACCAAGGGCAATTGGAAGCTTGGTATCTTTTTTTTTAAAACTAATATCAGAAATTATTTCGCTTAGAAAAACGTTTTCTCTTTGTGGTTTGGGTAGTTCAACTCCAATAGTGTTGCTTCCAAGTATAGTTGCAATTCTAGCAGACTCCGAACTTGTATTTCTTGCAATATCCTCAGAAAGATTAATAATTTTTGATACTTTAACACCAGGTGCAGGCTCAAATTCATATAAAGTAACAACAGGGCCTTGACTTACCTTCTTAACTTCACCTTCAACTCCAAAATCAAGAAGAATTCTTTCTAAAGTTTTTTCGTCAATTTTATTTGCTGATAAATTTCTATCATTTTTTGTAGGCAATTTTAAAAATTCTAAGGATGGTAGTTTATATCTTATAGTTTTTTTATCAGATGGTATTACATTCTTATCAAATGAAAAGTTTTCTTGAACTCTAGTTTCAGCATTTATGTATTCATTTTCATTCCTTAAATTTTCATCAATATTATTAATAACAATTTTGTTTGTTTCTTTTTTAGATTTGAAAAAAATTAGAGTAATATTTTTAAGATATTTGAATTTAAAATTAATACTTAAAAGAAAAAAAATAATAATTAAAAGTATTAGAACTATATAACTTATTTGGTTATTTAATTTTATAAAATTAATTAAAAAAGTTTCTTCAAATAAATTGCCTATAAACCCGTTATTACCATTTATCGTAAGCTGGTATGTTTCAGTATGAAAAACTGTAAAAAATAATGTTCCAACAATTGTATATAAAATTACAAAAAATAAGCTTTCAATAATATGTAGGATTTTTTTATCAAACATCACTGATATAGAGATAAGAATAAATGAAATTGGGACTAACAATGAAATTAAACCAATGGATTGATATAAAATATCTGACGTATAACTACCTTTAGCACCCAACAAATTATTAATTTCAGCATTCTCAGGAAAAATAAAGTTAGGATCCTCTGGTGAGTAACTAATTAATGATATTAGCAACAACACAGACAGGACTAATAAGGCTAGTCCTGCAGCTTCGGCTAGTCTTTTATAGAGAAAACTTGTTGTTTTATCGACTAAATTTTTAATTTTCATTTTGTTATTTATGATTTGTCACTTTGTATCATTTAATTTTTGTTGATAAAATTAAATAATATTATGAATATTTGCCTTTTAGGAAACAATTTAACTAACCTTCTTCTTGCAAATATATTGTTAAAGAAAAAGATTAATGTTGAAATTATTTCTCAAGCTAAGAAATCTGTTTTAAAGAATACTATTAGAACAATTGCCATTTCAAATGAAAATTATAAATTTTTAAAAAAATATATAAAAGGGATACATAATTTGGGGTGGCCAACAGAAAGCATTAAGATTTATTCTGAAAAAAGTCAATCATCAGATCTATTTGAGTTTAAAAATAAAAACCAAAATAATTTTTATTTATTAAAATATATTGAATTATATAATTTACTTAAAAAAAACAAATCTTTAAAATTTACTAAATTAAAAAATTATAGTTTTGATATAATCAAAAAAAGAAATTATAATTTAATTATTAACTCAGAACAAAATAATCCAATTACTAAAAAATATTTTCAAAAAAAATTAGAAAAAAATTATAAGTCTTTCGCTCATACTGCAATTATCAACCATAAACAAATCCAAAATAAAATTGCAGTTCAAATTTTCACAAAAAATGGACCTTTGGCATTTCTACCTTTATCGAGTTACCAAACATCAATTGTATTTTCAAATGATTCAAATAAAATTATTTACAAAAGAGAGTTATTAGAAATTATTAGAAAATATAATTTAAAATATAAGATAAATAAGATTAGTAACGTTGAGCATTTTAATATCAAATTTCTTGTATTAAGAGAATACATTTTTAAAAATATTTTATCATTTGGAGATTTAATCCATAAGGTTCATCCACTTGCTGGACAAGGATTTAATATGACTATAAGAGATATTAGATCATTATCCTATATTTTAGACGAGAATATAAAATTAGGTATTGAAAACGGAGAAATAATTAGTCAAAAATTTCAGAGCAAAAATAAACATTTAAATTTTATTTATAGTTTAGGGATAGATTATATAAATTCTTTTTTTAAAATTGATAGTAAGTTAAAAAATAGTCTTACTGATCCTATTTTTAAAATCTTAAAAAAAAATAAATTTCTTAATAATTATGCAACATTTTTATCAAACTAGATAAAATTAAATTTTTTATTGTAAAGTCTTGTTGTTAAAGTTGTCCAAAATGTAAGTATTTAGAATTTCTTCTAACTTTTCTTTACGCACATTTAAATCTTTGCTTTCCAGTAAAACCTGCTTCTCCTCAAGAGAAAAAGGAGAAGCCATAGATAAAGTATTTATTGTTTGATCTAAGCTCTGTTTTTCAATTTCTTTCCAATTAATTTCATATCCTTGCTTTTTAAAAAGATCCTTAAGATTTTTGAAAATTAATTTTAAATCCGAAAATTTCATTTCATCTTTTTTTTCAACTAAATCATTGAAAAAATCCTCGTATTTTACCTCACATTCTCTAAATAAATTACCATTATTAACTTCCTCCGTAATTTTAAATCTACATATTCCATTTAGGATTATCAAATATCTCCCATCATCAGTTTCGTTGAAGCTTGTTATTTTGCCCACACAGCCAACATTATGTAAATCAGGTTTTTTCAATTCACCTGTTTTTCGTGGTTGTATCATTCCTATAAGTCTATCCCCTTTCATACTTTCATCAATCATTTGAATATATCTCGGTTCAAAGATGTTTAAAGGAACAGTTGTTCTTGGAAATATAATAAAATTTGATAAGGGAAATACAGGTAAAATTTTTGGAAGATCTTCTTTTTTCATAATAATTAAAATATAACAGATAATATATGAATTCAAATGTATTTGACCAAAAAAAAACAAAAATTTTGAAACTTTTCCAAGAAAGAAAATTTGAGGAAGCTATTGACGCAGGTAAAAAACTTTTGAGTGAAAAAAGTAATGATGACAAATTAATTTTTTTATTAGTCTCAGCGTATATAAATATTCAAAAATTCGATGATGCTGAAAACTATATTAATATGTTATTATCTTTTAAACAAAATGATCAAATATATAACATTAATGGTAATATAAAAAAAAAACTAAAAAAATATAATCAGGCAATTTCGTCGTACGAAAAAGCAATTGAATTAAACCCAAATTTTTCAGAGGCCTATAATAATCTTGGTAATACTAAAAAGATTATTAATGAAAGGGCGCAAGCAATTAATTGTTATAAAAAAGCTATCAGTTTAAAAGCTGATAATATTCAAGCACTATTTAATTTATCAATAATATATAAAGAGGACAGCAATTATCACGAATTGATTAATGTATATAATAAAATTTTAGACTTAGATAAAAATAATATTAAAACTTTGTATAATTTAGGTTCAGCCCATCTATTTTTGGGGAATATTTTGAAAGGTAAAGAATATTTTAAGAAGGTTATTGAGATTAATGGATTACATATTCCAAGTCTTCGAAATTATGTTCGTATTACAAAAATTGGAGAAAAAGATAAAATATTTCAACATTTAAAAAGTATTAATTTAGCCACTTTAAATCATGAAGAAAAAATTTTAATCACTAATGCTTTAAGTAAAGGTTATTTTGATCAAGTTAATTTAAAGCTTGGATTTGAATATCTTTCAAAATCAAATTCTTTAAAAAAAGAAAAGTCAAATTTTTCAATCTTAGATGAAAAAAAAAGATTTAATGACATAAAAAGATTCTTCTCTCATACACATAACTATAATTTGAAATTTGATGATCAATATTTAATTAAACCAATCTTTATTTTAGGTATGCCAAGATCAGGTACCACCTTATTAGAACAAATTTTGTCTTCACATTCGAAAATTCATGGAGCAGGAGAATTATACTATTTACAAAATAAAATAGAAAAAATGGGCTTAAAAAAAAATATTGATATCAAAAGATACTTTTTGGAAATTAGAAATTATTACCACCAAAATATATCTAATACCACTATCAAACCTTTTATAATCGATAAGTTTCCAGTAAATTTTAGGTGGATAGGATTTATTGTTAATGCTTTTCCTGAAGCTAAAATCATTCATATTTATAGAAACCCAATGGCGGTGTGTTGGTCTAATTATAAAACTTTATTTATCGATAGTGTTATGGACTTTAGTTTAAGTCAAGAAGATGTAGCTAATTATTACGTATTATATGACAACCTTATGAAATTTTGGTCTGAAAAATTTAAAGAGAAAATATTAAACATCAACTATGAAGATTTTGTAAATGACTTTGAGACGAATACAAAAAAAATACTAAAAATTTTAAATTTAGATTGGGAAGATCAGCAAAAAAATTATGAAAAAAATCTTAGAGCCATAACCACAGCCTCTTTTGAGCAAGTAAGAAGTAAAATTCAAAAAGATACCTCAAAACAATGGAAAAGATTTAGCGATTATTTAGAACCTATGCAAGAAACTCTAAAAATTAACCAAATAAAATTTTAGATAATTTAAATAATATGTTGCTTGTGATTCAAAAACCCATTATTTATATTTAATATTCGAATATGCGGGCATAGCTCAGTGGTAGAGCGTCTCGTTGCCAACGAGGTAGTCCTTGGTTTTTTATCCTTGCTAATCTTAGTCTTTCTCAACGTCTAGTTAATCTCGACACACTCACGACACACTTCGACACAGAAAAGAAAAACTATGGTGAGTGGAATAAAATATAATTGTAATTAAACTGTTACAAATTTTTCATCTTGTTTTGATATCTTTCCATAAAAACAAATAGGAATATATAATGATAAAATTTATCTTAGCAGGCCTTCTGGCCTCAACCGCATTTGTTAGCACAGTAAATGCAGACTTTAAAGAAATTGGGAAATTTGGAACACCAGCAAATAACCCTAGTGCAGAAGAAACATCAGCAGAAATAATTGCGGCAACAGCAGATGGCATGAAACTGGTATATAGCGATAGCCCTGCAAACGCATTAGGCATGATTGATATTACTGATCCAGCAAATCCGAAACCATTAGGCCACATGAATTTAGGTGGTGAACCAACTAGTGTTGCAATCAAAAATGGACAAGCATTTGTAGGTATTAATACTTCTCCAAACTATGTAGAGCCAAGTGGTCACTTATTAGTTGTTGATCTTGCCTCAGGAAAAGAAGTTACAAAAGTAGAACTAGGTGGACAGCCAGACTCGGTTGCAGTTAGTCCAGATGGAACTTTTGTGGCAGTAGCTATTGAAAATGAACGTAACGAAGATATCAACGATGAAAAAATTCCACAACTTCCAGGGGGTTTTGTGGCAATTATTAATTTAGCAGATAACAGTGTTACTAAAGCGGACTTAGTTGGTTTTTCAACTATTGCTCCTAACGATCCAGAGCCTGAGTTTGTTGATATCAATAATTTAGGTGAAATAGTTGTTACTATGCAAGAGAATAACTGGATGGCGGTTATTGATCGAAGTGGAAAAGTAATTTCAGAGTTTGATGCAGGACTAGTAACATTAGTAGGTATTGATAACAAAAAAGATGGTGAACTAAAGATGGTTGATACCATTGAGAATGTTCGTAGAGAACCAGACGCAGTTAAGTGGATTGACGATGATCATTTTGCAACTGCAAATGAAGGTGACTATAAACATGAAGCACCAGGTCAAGCGAAACGTGGTGGTAGTCGTGGATGGACAATCTTCAATAAAAATGGTTCGGTGGTATACGAGTCAGGTTCGTCATATGAAAGAGCACTCGCTTCAGCAGGTTACTGGCCAGAAAAACGTGCAGAGAAAAAAGGTGTAGAACCAGAGTCAGTTGAAGTAGCAATATATGGTGATACACGTTATATCTTTGTTGGTGCTGAAAGAGCAAATGCTATCGGTGTTTATAAAGCAAACGATTTGAAAAACCCAGAATTAGTTGCTATTTTACCAACGGGTATTGGACCAGAAGGTTTGGTTGCTATTCCACAACGGAACTTATTTATAAGTGCTAATGAAGTTGACAAAGAAAAATCAGTTACAATTTATAGCTTAGATTAATAACTAAATTAAGCCTGTGGGGGCGTTAGCCCCCAACATAAACTTTCATGTAAAGTTTTAAAAAAATCTCGACACACTCACGACACAGTTGGTGATAAATTTTACTAATTTAACTAATACTTGCATTTCTAAAAACCGCTATCTATAATGATTTTTTAACAAGCGGGCATAGCTCAGTGGTAGAGCGTCTCGTTGCCAACGAGAAGGTCGTGGGTTCGAGTCCCATTGCCCGCTCCAAAATTGTCTCATATTTGTAATAGTAATTTACAAAATAAAAAATTAATTTAAAATTATAATATTATGACAGATTTAGCAGAAAAAAAATGTATTCCTTGTGAAGGGGGCATTCCTAGTTTTAATTTAAATGAAATTCATAAATATTTAAAGAAAGTTGATGGTTGGACTGTGGAGTCTGTTGAAAAAAAAAATTATTACATTACAAAAAATTTTAATTTTGATAATTTTTTAGAAAGCCAATCATTTGTAAATAAAGTCGGAGAAATTGCTGAGAAAGAAGGACATCACCCAGATATATTGTTTGGTTGGGGATATGCAAAAATTAAAATACAAACACATGCTATTAATGGATTGCATGAAAGTGATTTTGTTCTAGCCGCTAAAATAGATAAAATAAATTAATTTTAATGTTTGAAATGTCTAGTATTTGAAAATACTACAATAATACCAAATTTATCTGCAAACCTAATAATTTCTTTATCACGGATAGATCCTGATGGTTGAATGATAGCTCTTACTCCATTTTGAACCAAAGTTTCAATTCCATCAACGAAAGGAAAAAATGCGTCCGACGCCCCAATAACAATATCGTTCTGACGAATTTTTTGGAATTTTTTCATTTTTTCTATTGCAATTCTACAACTATCCAATCTACTTGGCTGGCCCGATCCAATTCCAATAGTTGAATTATTTCTTGCTAAAACAATAGCATTAGACTTTACATTTCTACATACATTGAAAGCAAACAATAAGTTATTAAATATTTTATTTGTTGGTTTAATTTTAGATACAACTTTAAAATTATCTTTAGTAAAAATCTTATTATCAATACTTTGAACTAATAAAGAATTAAAGTTACTAGTTATATTGTTTAACTCATTTTTCTTTAATTTTGACGCATCTATTATTCTTAAATTTTTCTTTTTCTTAAAAATTTTTAGAGAGTCTTTATCAAAACCAAGCCCAATGATTACTTCTAAAAATATTTTATTTAATTCAATCGCTATCTTTTTATTTATTCTGAAATTACACGAGACAATTCCTCCAAATGCACTTATTGGGTCACATGCTAGCGCTTCTTTATAACTATTTAATTTATTAATATTAATTGAAACACCACACGGATTAGCATGTTTAACAATTACCGTTCCAGTATTTTTTGGCAGTGTTTGTGAAAGATTTAAAGCAGCATAAATATCATTATAATTATTATAACTTAATTTTTTTCCACTTAGCTGTAATATATCTAAGTTTTCCGTTTTATTATAAATTGCTGACTGTTGATGGGGGTTTTCACCATATCGTAGTACTTCAACCAAATTTCCATGAATAGTTTTCTTTTGAGGGAAAAAGTCTTTATTATGAGTATTTAAGTATTCCGAAATTACAGAGTCATAATATGCAGTTAAATTAAATGCCTCTTGAGATAGTTTTTTTCTTAGTTCAAGACTTGTAGATCCTTTATTTTTTTCTAAATCTAAAATGAATTCATTGTACTGATTTGGAGATGTTAAAACAGTTGTATACTTATAGTTTTTTGCTGCAGCTCTTACAAGAGTTGGGCCTCCGATATCTATATTTTCAATGAGTTTATTATGATTTTTTGTATTCTTTAATGTGTCTTCGAAAGGATAAAAATTAGCTATAATTAAATCTATTTCGTGAAAATTATTTTTTTTAAGTTCTTTTTTATGTTTTTTGTTTTCTCTCTTGCTTAATATACCAGCATACACTTTTGGGTGAAGTGTTTTTACCCTACCATCTAAAATCTCATCCGTATTAGTATATTTTGATACTTCGGTACATTTGAAGCCCAATTTCTTAATTTCTTTAAATGTACCCCCTGAGCTTATGATATTTACCTTATATTTTTTAAGAGCATTTAAAATTAAATTAATTTCGGATTTATCTGAAAGAGATATAATTGCTTTCTTTATTTTTTTACTCATATTTTACTAATTTGCCACTCAACTAATTGTTCATTATTTTGAGTAATTCCAGAGATAAAAATATTTTTGTTTTCAATATAACTATTTTTATTACCGAAATATAACCCAGTTTCAACCCCTATCAATCCATCATTAGAATAGAATCTCCACCCAGAATTATCTAATTCGATCAAAACTGATTTATTATCTTGAAGTTTTGTTACTTTAATATTTGGTAAAAGATGAAACCTTATTTCAAAGTTTGTGGTTTTAAAATTCTTTTTTTTAATAAGTTTTTCTTTTCCAAAAAGAATATTTTTAACACAATCAAATTCTAATTTTCTTTGATGTATTATTCCATATCTTGATAAATATCCATCATGAGAACATTTAATACTCCAATAATTTTTCTCATAAGTTACTTTGTTATCAAATGTTTTAAATCCTTTGCTAATACTACTCTGACCTCTACTATTTTTTTTGAAATTACATGCAGAAGAGTTATCTAAAATTAATGTAGAGTGAGTTGCCGTTGTTTTTGATATAGAGTTAAGCTGATGGTAATGATCTTGAAAATAACCAGAATTTGTAATTAGTTTTTTATTTTTAAAAAAAAATTCAAATGACAAAGGTCCACTTTGATAATTTTCAGAGTAATTTTTTATTGGATTGTTTCCAGTATCCATTGCAAGAATTGCATTTTTATTTCTTAAAATTGTATACCCAGATACCTCAAATTTATCACTCTTAAACCTATATCTAAAAAGAGATAGGTATTTATCAAAGTCTTTATTATTTGAATTGTTATTTCCGTTAAACAATAAACTCTGCCCTAATGATCCATAAATAAAATTATAGGATTTGCCAAGAAAATGAATTATTTCATCTAAGTATTCTGGAATATCATTCAAAGAATCTTTTAAAAGTTCTCTGATCAAAATAAAATATTTTAAATAAAAAACCATCTGTCTTATATTTCTTGATTTTGGAAAGTAGTTATCATCAAAAGAAGTATTAATAATTTTTTTAAGTAAATCTAATCCATACTTCAAAAACCTATTATTTTCGTATGCTATTCCCGCAAGGGTTATCGCTGTACACCCAATCATTTTATCATTTAAATTAGAAGATCTGTTAATTTCATTTATTAGATGATTCACTTGCTTACTGATTATTTCATTAAAACTATTTTTATAGTTATTTCCAGATTCGTCATAGGTTATTTTTGAATTTGAGATCCAAGCTATTACCCTTTTAGAAAGAATATCTATTTCCCAACTTTTTGCCTCATAGTTTTGATTCTTTTTAATCCATTTTTTAATTATTGACTGAGTAACTTCATTAGAAGATTTAAGATCTATTGAAAACAACCAGTAAAAACTATGTAGTTTTTTAAAATCATTATATTTTGAAGGTTTATTTTCCCATATTGATTGAACATTAAAATCTTCAATCTTCTTTTTTTGTTTTTCGTATTTTATTAATGAACTAAGTATATTAAGATTTGGTTGATAGACTAAAACATTTTCTTCAACTCTTGAAATTTTTTTATTATAAATAGATGAGTTTAAATAAATTTTTCGTATTTGGTTTTTAAAAACAAAATAAAATTCATTGATATAATTAAAAGAACTTTTTAAAAACATTTTACATTGATTTTAATTTTTCAATATTAGTTTTAATATCCCCATTGTTCTCTTTAAAAACTGTGGTTCCCGATACCAAAATATCAGCACCAGCTTCTAAAACTATTTTTGAATTACTAAAATTAATTCCTCCATCAACTTCAATATCAAAGTGATATTGGTTATTATCTTTTATTTTTTTCAAATCTTTTATTTTATTTAACACTTCAGGCATAAATTTTTGCCCACCAAAACCAGGATTAACACTCATAACTAGAACTAAATCAATATTGCGTATTTCGTCAATTAAAGTTTTTATTTCGGTTTTTGGATTTAAAGATACACCAACCTTCTTACCAAACTTTTTAATTAAATTTATGGACTCTTTTAAGTTTTTAGTTGCTTCAGGATGAATAGTTATTATATCGGCACCAACATTTGCATAATTTTCAATGTACTCATGTACTGGAGAGATCATTAAGTGTACATCAAATGGAAGCCTGGTATATTTTCTTAAGTTTTTTATTACTGGTGGTCCTATTGTTAAATTGGGAACAAAGTGACCGTCCATTACATCGACATGAATTAAGTCGGCTCCACCTTCTTCTAACTTCTTGATTTCATTGCCAAGCTGACTGAAGTCGGCAGATAATATAGATGGAGAAATTTGAATTTTTTTCATTTGATACTAAAAATATTAGTATCAATTTTTTGTTTTATTTGAATTAGTTTTTAGTGAATATTCTATATATTTCTCTAGCAATTTCACTTTCAAGAGGGAATGAAAGCATGCCCATAACTGAATAACCAAGTAAATAAGGCATTAAATAGAAACGACCCATGTAAAAGAACCAAGCCACATAAAGTGGTACTAAAGGTCCTATGATAAAGCTTGGGGTAATTGGTTTAAATATTTTTATAAGTGGGTTTGTAAGTTTAACGAAAACTTTCATAAAGAAGAAATTTGAGTCTTCTTTCTGAAAGATGTTCATCGCAACTCTACCAATTAAAGTCCACATAATGACACCTAAAATGTAATCGATTATATAGACTAGAGGGTGAAAGTTAGCAGACATAATTTTAAGAAAAAAAAGGGGCGAATTAAATCGCCCCTAAATTTGAATTGTTTATTTTTGTGCTAGTACCGTTTTACCACTTGGTATACGCACATCATCAACCATTTTCTGAGTAGCTGCGTCTGGTGCTGCAGTTATTAAACTGACAACAACCATAGAAACTAAACTCACAGCCGCTCCAACTATTCCAAAAGTAAGTTGAGTTATGCCTAAGAAACCAGATCCTCCACTTCTTACCCATATTAGGTAAGCAGTTCCAGATATAAGCCCTAGTAGCATTCCCGCAACAGCTCCTGGTGCATTAGCTCTCTTCCACCATACACCAAGTACAAGTGGGAAGAATAGTCCTGACATTGCAAAGTCAAAAGCCCATATCACCGAACCTAAGATACCTTGTATCTCTAATGCGGCTATTGTTGCTCCTGCAAAACCAATTAATACAAGTAATACCCTCGCAACAATTAGTCTTTTTGCTGTCTCAGCTTTTGGATTAATTATTTTGTAGTAAATATCATGAGATAACGCATTTGATATTGCTAACACTAATCCATCTGCAGTTGACATTGCAGCTGCCATTCCTCCAGCAGCAACTAGACCTGAAATTACATAAGGTAATCCAGCAATCTCTGGTGTTGCTAATACAACAGCCTTACCACCCATAAAGAACTCGTTAAGCTCAAGAGTTCCATTACCATTAAAGTCACTGATAAACATTAAGTTTGCTTGATTCCAATTTTGATACCAATCAATAGCTTGAACTTCTGAAATTGTTTTACCAATAATTCCAGTCGGTAGTGTTGGGTCTATTAAAGATAGTTTAGACAATGTAGCTAACATCGGTGCAGAAGAGTAAAGTAGGAAAATAAAGAATAGCGACCAACCTACTGATCTTCTTGCAGTTCTTACACTTGGAGTAGTAAAGTATCTCATCATAACGTGAGGTAATGATGCAGTTCCTGCCATCATACACACTGCTAATGAAATAAACGCCCAAGGAGTTGCATTAACTGATGAGTGCGCTTTAGTTATTCCAGCTAAACCTTTTGGAACTGTCGCTAAATCAGCAGCAGAGTTTTTAACAAAACCAAATTGACCTTCTAGTTCTGCAATTCTTGCAACTTCGTCAGCTAACATAAAGTGTGGGAAGAAACCTGCTCCCAACTTACTGCTAATCCAAAATACTGGAAGTAAGTAAGCTATAATTAATACAATGTATTGAGCTACTTGTGTCCAAGTTACAGCTCTCATTCCACCAAGCATTGAGCACATCAAAATACTTGCTAATCCAACATAAACAGCTATTCCAAATGGAATATCTAATGCTACAGATGCAATTGTACCTGTTGCATTAATTTGTGCTGTCACATAAGTGAATGAAGCAACTGTTAAAACTATTACTGCACTAAATCTTGCAAGGTTACCACCATATCGAGTTCCTATAAAATCTGGAACTGTATAACATCCAAATTTTCTAAGATATGGTGCTAATAACGAAGCAACTAGTACGTATCCACCAGTCCACCCAACAAGCAGAGCCATATAACCATAGCCTTTGAAATAAATTCCACCTGCCATAGCAACAAATGATGCACCTGACATCCAGTCAGCGGCGGTTGCCATTCCATTAAATACAGTCGGAACTTGTCTCCCAGCTACATAATAAGCGTCAACTTGAAGTGTTCTAGACAACCAACCAATTAAAGCATAAATCAAAACTGTAAAAGCAACAAAAAAGATACCAATCAATTTTGCAGACATTCCAGCTTGTTCAGCTATAGCCATCAGAATAATAAATACAAGGAAACCTCCAGTATATATTCCGTAGACTTTTGGTAGATTATCAATAAATTTACCTTTTATCATTGATCACCCTCTCTTTCAGTAAATCCGAATTCATCATCTATTTTCTCTTGTCGACCAGCAAACCAGAAAATTAGAATAACGAAGATTGCAAGCGATCCCTGACATGTAAACCAATACGTTAAAGGATATCCAAATGGTCTAATGCTTGATTCTTGCATTTCGGCTCCGAAAAGAAAGATGCCAATTGAGAAAACAAACCAAATTGCTAATGTAATAAAGAGCAAGTTTCTGGTTTTTTCCCAGTGTTGTTCTTGTTTTGACATTTTTTCTCTCTCCTATAGGTTAAAGAAAGAACCATACTGATAATCAAATATATTTAAACCCCTAAAAATACTCGATATTGTGTCATTTTTACATTATACATCAATATATTAGGTAGACAAATGGCCCTTAAATACAGATTCAACTTAAAAGATATAAAACTTGAAGACTTCAAGGTTTATTTAGTTGCAATGTTTAAAGGCATTCTGCCAAAAAAAAAAATTAAAAATATTGAAGATCTAAAAGAATTTATTCAGCAAAAATCAGCATGGGTATCTCAAGTTACTTTATATAACTATTTGAAAACAAGAATGGGTACTAAATGGGTTCTTCATTTTGACGACGAAATATTTTTAAAATCAATTAACACTGCTAAATGGAATATATATGCTATCTCGCTTCAGGATTTGTCATTTTATACAATTTCATATTTAAATGTTTTTTTTAATTATAAAGAAACAAATAAAGCTTCTGAAATCTATAACAATATCTTGGACAAAGAATTAGAAAATGGAATGCCTAAAGAAGTTGTTGATGATGCGCGGATAAGTTTTCAGAAAAGATTAGATCAAATAAAATGGGATGACTATTATAAATCTTGGCCATTTAACGAAAGCGCATTAGCTTTATATAATTGGGCTCCAGTTGCTAACGAATTAAAATCTTTAGACAGAAAAATAGTCCTTAATTCTATGATTTTAAAATGGGATAATATTAGGGAAGAGTTCTCTAAACTAATAAAGATTTAAATATTTTTTCTATTATCTACTAAACTTTCAACAACTGAAGGATCAGCTAAAGTGGTTGTATCTCCTAACTGACCATGCTCATTAGCAGCAATTTTTCTTAAAATTCTTCTCATTATTTTTCCAGATCTAGTTTTCGGAAGACCTGGAGCAAACTGAATTAAGTCTGGAGTTGCAATTGGACCAATTTGTTTTCTCACCCATAGCTTCAAATCTCTTTCTAAATCAAGAGTGCTTTTCTCTCCAGCATTTAAAGTTACATAACAGTATAGCCCGTTTCCTTTAATATCATGAGGATAACCAACTACTGCTGCTTCGGCCACTTTTGGATGAGCTACAAACGCACTTTCAATTTCTGCAGTACCTAAATTGTGTCCTGAAACTATAATTACATCATCTACTCTTCCTGTAATCCAATAGTATCCATCCTTATCTCTTCTGCAGCCATCACCTGTAAAATATTTCCCATCAAATTGTGAAAAATAAGTATCTATAAATCTTTGATGATCTCCATAGACACTTCTCATTTGTCCTGGCCACGATTGTGAAATACAAAGTCTACCTTGCGCTTCTCCTTTTAAAACCTTGCCATCTTTATCTAGGATCTCTGGTTTAATACCGTAAAATGGTTTTGTTGCAGAACCAGGTTTTAAATCTATCGCTCCAGTTTGCGGACTGATCAAAATCCCACCTGTTTCTGTTTGCCACCATGTATCAACAATTGGACATCTACTATCACCAACAGTTTTGTAGTACCACTCCCAAGCTTCAGGATTAATCGGTTCACCAACAGTACCTAAAAGTTTTAAAGTTTTTCTAGATGTTTTCTTTACAGGTTTATCACCTTCCCTCATTAAAGCTCTGATTGCTGTTGGAGCTGTATAGAAAATATTCACTTTATATTTGTCAACTATTTGCCACCATCTAGATGTATCAGGATAAGTAGGTATTCCTTCAAACATAATTGTAGTTGCACCATTAGCAAGTGGACCATAAATAATATAACTATGTCCTGTAACCCAACCTATATCAGCCGTGCACCAGTAAATATCTTTAGGTTTATAATTAAAAATATATTGGTGTGTCATTGATGCATAAACCATATATCCACCAGTTGTATGTAGCACACCTTTTGGTTTCCCAGTTGAACCAGATGTGTAAAGAATGAATAATGGATCTTCAGCATTCATTTCTTCAGGCTCACATTTTGCTGAGACTTTACTTGTCATTTTGTGATACCAAACATCACGATCATTGTACCAATCAATTTTTTTGGTGCCTGTTCTCTTCACGACGATACATTTTTTTACGTTGGGACAGCTTTGCAAAGCTTCATCTGTAATAGATTTTAAAGGGATTGTTTTGCCTCCTCTTACACCCTCATCTGCAGTTATTACATAATCAGATTCGCAATCATTAATTCTACCTGAAATACTATCTGGTGAAAAACCTCCAAATATTATGGAGTGAACTGCACCTATTCTTGCACATGCAAGCATTGTGTAGGCAAGTTCTGGTATCATGGTAAGATAAATAGTTACTCTATCACCCTTTTGAACTCCCAAATTTTTTAATCCATTTGCTGCTTTTGAAACCTCTTTATGAAGTTCTTTATAAGTAATTTTTTTTTGAACTTTAGGATCGTCTCCTACCCATATAATTGCAGTCTTATTAGCATTTTTTTTAAGATGTCTATCAATGCAATTCGCTGATGCATTTAAAGTACCATCATAGAACCATTTTATATGAACATCATCTTTACTATATTTAACGTCTTTAATTTTTTTATAAGGTTTAATCCAATTAATTCTTTTTCCCTCTTTTTTCCAAAATCCATCGTTGTCTTTAATCGACTCGTTATATTTTTTTGTATATTGAGATTTATTAACTGTAGCTTTACTTATCCACTCTTTCTTAGTTTTATAAATTGTCTCTTTAGGTTTTTTTGAGATTACTTTTTTTGCTTTTTTTTTCTTAGGCATGAATTTTTTTTTAATTAATTTTACCCATCTTCAAAATTATTTTCCAGCTTTTAGTATCAACAGGCATAACAGATAGTCTACTTTGTCTAATTAGAGATAAGTTCTCTAAAGCCTTAGTTTTTTTGATGTTTTCAAGTGTTACAGGATTTTGAAGTTTACTTTTAAATCTTACTTTAACCGCAACAAACCTTTTTTCCTTATCAGTTGGATCAATGAATGCCGTTTTAATAACTTCGACTATACCAACTATCTCTTTTCCTATGTTAGAATGATAAAAAAAACAAAGATCTCCCTTTTCCATTTTTTTTAAGTTACTTGCTGCTTGATAATTTCTTACCCCATCCCAGTTAGCTCCTTTTTCTCCAGCTTTGATTTGTTGATCAATTGACCATACATCTGGCTCTGATTTCATTAACCAATATTGCATTTAATTTTTTTTCTTTTTCTTTTCTTTTTTAAGTTTTCTTTTTTCCTTTAAAGAAAGTTTAGCTTGTTTCATTACGCTAGCATCCTTAAATGATTTACCACTATATCTTTTTGACATTTATAATCTAACTCCCGCTCCTTTTAAAAACTTTGCTTTTTCGTCAAGTGGTAGTCTTGGACTTGCAGGAAGACCTAAATTATCAAATTTTTTGATTTTATACTTTTCAAGACCAACAAGTGCAATCATAGCTGCATTATCCCCACATAATTTTGGTTCAGGGAAAATTGGTTTAAAATCGTTTTTATTACAAACTTTTATTAATTTTTTTCTGATACCTTTATTAGCAGCAACACCTCCAGCGATTACAAAAGTTTTATTTTTCTTTTTACAAGTCTTTTTGAACTCATCAAATGCTATTTGTGTTTTTACTTCTAAAA
Organism: uncultured Pelagibacteraceae bacterium; assembly: GCA_902583075.1. Taxonomy (GTDB): domain Bacteria; phylum Pseudomonadota; class Alphaproteobacteria; order Pelagibacterales; family Pelagibacteraceae; genus Pelagibacter. The sequence continues at coordinate 241,615 of CACHUN010000002.1, forward strand.
TTTCTTCAATTGTTTTTTGAAAAGATGCTGCAAGATCATATTTTTCTTGTTTAGATTTTAAAGTGCTTGATATTCTTAAAATAGCCGTTTTAAGACCTGCAAATGATAAATTACATCCCCCTTTATTTATAATTGGTTTAGGAAGTTCAAATTTATTTGCATCTCCCTGTTTTGCATAACCTTCTAACTTTGGTCCTCCTGGAAATTCAATACCTAAAAGCTTTGCAGTTTTGTCAAATGCTTCTCCTAAAGCATCATCAATTGTTGTTCCTAATCTTTTATATTTTCCAAGTCCATTCACACTAAGATATTGTGTGTGACCTCCTGAAATTAATAATAATAAGTATGGGAAATCTAAACTTGTACTAAGTTTTGGACTTAAGGCATGCCCTTCAAGATGGTTCACACCAATAAAAGGTACATTTAGACTAGCAGATAATGCTTTGCCAAAATTTAAACCAACAGTAAGGCAAACAATTAAACCTGGTCCAGATGTTGAAGCAATTGCAGAAACATCATTTAAATTCACACCGCTTTCACTAATTGCTTTTTTTGCAATTAAATCGATTTTTTCAACATGAGATCGTGCTGCAAGCTCAGGAACCACACCTCCAAATTCTTTATGAATATTAAATTGACTTGAAACTACATTAGATAATATTTTTATCTTACCATTTTTATCTTCTTCTATGATTGATACTGCTGTTTCATCGCAACTTGTCTCAATTCCAAGGATTATTTTTTTTTCATTCATAAATATTTATAATTAATACAATTAAACTATAAGAATGTAATAAAAATAAGAATTATGAAAAGGGATAAATTTATTATTGGTACTCGAGGAAGTCAGTTAGCTCAAATTTATACTGAAAAAGTAGTAAACCATCTCAAAAAAGTTTCATCGACCCACATAGAAACAAAAAAAATAGTTACAAGTGGAGATGAAAACCAAAAGGATAGGTTGTCAAATATTGGAGGAAAAGGATTATTTTCAAAAAAAATTGAAATAGAATTAATTAATCATAATATTGATATAGCTGTTCATGCTTTAAAAGATATGCCATCAATTGAAACTAAGGGACTAATAACAAATTTTTATTTAAAAAGAAATTCGCCCAATGAAATTTTTATTAGCAACGACAATATAAATTTTCTAGACCTTAAACCTAATTCGATTATAGGCACTTCTTCTTACAGAAGGGAATACCAATTAAAAAGTATTAGATCAGATCTGAAATATAAATTAATAAGAGGAAATGTGGATACTAGGATAAAGAAATTAGAGAATGGAGCTTACGATGCAATTTTACTTTCTAAAGCTGGTATTGAAGCTTTAGGTTTGACAAATAAAATTACGCATGAATTTAATACTGAAGAATTAATACCCTGTGCTGGACAGGGTATTATCGCCGTACAGTGTAGAGAAAACGATCAAGAAATAATTAATATCTTAGAAAAGATTAATGATGATCAGTCCAGAATTATTGCAAATGCTGAAAGAAAAGTCTTAAAAATACTCGAGGGTGACTGCGATACAGCAGTTGGTGTGTATGCAAAGATTGATAAAGATCTTGTAAATATAAAAGCTGAACTTTTTTCAGTAGATGGCAAACAAAGATTTTTTGTTGAAGAAAGTGAAAATAAAACAATGGTTAAAGATTTAAGTATTAAGATTGGAGAAAAATTAAAATCAGAGTCAAAGGGATCTTATAAAAGGTAAAATGCATATTTTATTAACAAGACCATTAGAGGATAGTAAAGAATTAATATTAAAATTTAGTTCTTTAGGACATAAAGTTTCTCATTTACCTGTAATAAAAGTTGAACCAATTAAATACGATGAACCTGACTATAGCCAATTTAAGGGAATAATATTTACAAGTTCAAATGCGATTAAGAATTTAGAAGTAAATAAAGTTGATAAAAAAATTGAATGTTATTGTGTTGGCTCTGCAACAGAAAAAGTTGCAAAGCTAAAGGGTTTTCAAAATATTATCTCTGCAGAGGGAAACGTAAATAATTTAAAAGAGTTAATATTACAAAACTTCAACCCAAAAAATGGATCACTTCTTTACGTAAGTGGTGAGATAGTTTTTAGTAGGTTAGATAAAGATCTAATTTCTGAAGGTTATTCTTTAAAGAGATTGATTAACTATACGGTGTTATCAACTCAAGAAATAAAAGAGGAATTTAGAGCACAATTAAAAGCTTCAATCCCTGATATAATTTATGTTTATTCAGAAAATAGTGCTAAGAGTTTATTAAATTTACTTAAAAAATATGATCTTTTAGACAGTTGGATGGAAACAAATTTGATGTGTATGGGTGAAAAAGCATCAGCAATTTTAAATGAGATAAAGTGGAAAAAAATTTTTCTATTTAACTCTGGTGAAGAAGAGTTTTTGCTATATAAAATTTAGCCATGAGTGTTTTTGAGAATTTTTCAGGACTTTTTTTGTCTGTATGGCAAAAGGGAATTTTAGGCGTAAACTTTGTTGAGATTTTAATAGGTCTTGGAATATTCTTTATATTCTTAGTGTTTAGAGGGTTAATAAGTAAATTAGTTATTAAAAAATTAGAATTAATATCAAAAAGAACAACCAATAAACTTGATGATACCTTCGTAAAGGCAATGGAGGGACCAGCTAGATTTCTTCCAATTGTTCTTGGAGTATTTTTTGCAAGTTATTATATGTCTTTCGCGGAAGATACGAGGTTATTTTTAGACAACGTAAATAGAACGTTGATTACAATTTTACTTTTTTGGATTATTCATCAAATTATTGAGCCAATTTCCTATATACTAAGTGGATTTGATAAGATTTTAACTAGAGAACTAATTGGCTGGATAATCAAATCATTAAAAATTTTAATTTTAATCTTAGGTGCTGCAGCAGTTTTAGAGTTATGGGGAATTAAAATTGGTCCAATTATTGCAGGACTTGGATTATTTGGTGTTGCAGTTGCTTTAGGAGCACAGGATTTATTCAAAAATTTAATATCAGGAATTTTAGTACTTGTTGAAAAAAGATTTAAAATGGGTGATTGGATTGAAGTTGAAGGAATAATCGAGGGTGTAGTTGAAAAAATAGGTTTTAGGTCAACTGTTATACGAAAATTTGACAAGTCTTTAGCAATTATTCCAAACTTTCAGTTTGCAGAGAATGCTGTAATTAATAAAAGTCAAATTACAAATTGGAGAATTAGTTGGACGATAACACTTCAGTATGACTCTACCGTTGAACAATTAAAAACCATACGAAATGAGATAGAAGACTTTATAAATAGTTCACAAGATTATGATACTAAAGTTGGTGTTTCTGTTAGGGTTGATAAATTTGCTGATAGCTCAATAGATATGTATATAAGATGTTATACAAAAACAAATAGTTGGAGCGAGATGTTGTTGGTTAAAGAAAGACTGGCAATTAAAATTAAAGAAATTGTTGAGGGTAATAAAGCATCTTTTGCTTTCCCAAGCACTTCAGTATATGTAGAAAAGAAATGATAGCTATTTTTTACTTAGCTTTACAATTATTAAAATTGTATTCTTATGTAGTAATCGCTAACGTTGTTATAAGTTGGTTAATAGCTTTTAATGTCTTAAATACTTCAAATAGATTTGTTTATTCAATATTAGAGTTTACTTATAAGCTCACTGATCCAATACTTAATAAAATAAGGGGTTTTTTGCCAAGTCTTGGTGCTTTTGATATATCACCTATCATTCTTCTTTTGTTGATCTGGTTTGTAGAAATGTGTATGAAACTCTACATAGCACCACTTATTTTTTAATATCATGATTTTAATTGACGGAAAAAAACAATCAGCTGAACTAAGAGAAGAACTAAAACAAGAAGTTGAGGGTTTAAAACAGAAACACAATAAAGTTCCAGGTCTTACAGTAATTTTAATTGGGGACTTAGCTCCAAGCCAAATTTATGTAAGAAATAAAGAAAAATCAGCAAAACAAGTTGGCCTGAAATCAGAAGTTATAAAATATCCAGATACAGTAGATGAAAAAACTGTTTTAAATAAAATAGAGGAACTTAATAAGGATGAAACAGTTTCAGGAATTTTAGTTCAATTACCATTGCCCAAACATATCAACAAGCAACATGTTATTGAAACTATCTCACCACACAAGGATGTAGATGGTTTACATCCAATGAATGTGGGTAATCTATCGTCTGGATACCAAGGTTCAATTCCTTGTACACCACTTGGATGTTATTACTTATTAAAAAAAATTGAACCTAACCTAACGGGAAAAAAAGCCGTCATGATTGGTAGATCAAATCTAAATGGAAAAGCTATGGCGCAGCTTTTACTTCAAGAAGATTGTACAGTAACGATTACTCATTCAAAAACTAAAGATCTTCAGCATGAGTGCTTTGAGGCAGATGTTATTGTGGCTGCGGTTGGGATTCCTGAACTTATAAAAGGAAATTGGGTAAAAAAAGATGCAATAGTTATAGATGTCGGAATAAATAAAACAGAAAATGGTATAGTGGGTGATGTAAATTTTGAAGAAGTTTCAAAAGTTGCAAAAGCTTTAACACCAGTTCCAGGTGGCGTTGGACCTATGACAATTGCATGTCTTTTAAAAAATACAATTGAGTGTTTTAAAAGATCGTTAATTAATTAAAGATAATTGCCAAAGTTAGCAATTTTAATTCTTATTTTTTTTATCTATAATTCTTTATCATTAGCTATGGAGAAAATACCTTATCATCACTTACCAGACGGTAGCTTCAGAAACCCAGAGGGTTCACCTGAGAGAAACTCTAATTTCAAATGGTCCTTTAAAGTATTCAACAAAGAAAAGAAAAAGCTTAATATGTCTGTTCCCGAGGATCATGTCATTGATAAACAAAGAGTTCTTTCAAATTTAGAAAATTTAAAAAATGATGATTATGTCGGTTGGATTGGACATGCAACTTTCTTAATAAAGCTTGGAAATACCACAATTATAACTGATCCTGTCTTTTCAAAAAATGCAGGCCCACTAATTTTTGGTCCAAAAAGATATGTTAAAACAGCCCTAGATTTAAATGAAATTCCTAGGACAGACTTATTTCTTCTAACTCATAATCATTACGATCATCAAGATATGACTACAATTAGAAGATTTCCTTTTAAGGATGCAAAAGTTTTACTTCCTCTAAAGCTTGGAAAGTATTTCACGCGAAATAGTTATAAAGATGTGAAGGAAATGGATTGGTATGATGAAATTAAAGTTAATCAAGACCTTAAAGTAACATTGTTACCAGCAGTTCACTGGTCAAAAAGAAGCTTAACAGATACAAATAAAACTTTATGGGGAAACTTTTTAATTGAGTACAAGGACAAAAAGATACTCTTTGCTTGTGACACTGGAGTTGGAGATATTTATAAAGATTTAGGTGAAAAATACGGACCTATTGATTTAACACTTATTAACATTGGGGCATATAATTTTTATCCATTATCACCTAATAAAGATAAATCTTCTTATCATACCAACCCTGAAGAGGCTTTAAGTATTGCAAGAGACCTTAAAAGTAAAAAAGTTTTAGGTATGCACTGGGGTACTTTTGTTTTATCTTTGGAGCCAATAATGGAGCCACCAGTTAGATTTAAACATAATGCAGAAAAATATGGTTTTAAAAAAGAAGATGCAGTTATTTTTAGAATTGGTGAATTTCAGTCTTTAAAAAATTTAGGAATTTAACAACAGCCACAAGTTTTCTTTGGCTCACTTTTTTCTGCTTTTAATAATTTTTCTTCAGCTTTAGCTATTTCTTGCTCTCTTGCACTTTCTTCTAAAGCAGTTTTTTCTTGCAAAAGTTTGTTTTCAAAATGTGCATAAAGAGAGTTAAAGCCTAACTTAGAAGCTTTTTTTTCTTCGTAGTTTCTTCTTCCCTTTAAATTTTCAATTAATTCTAATATTTGTGGGTTTTGCATATTATTTTTATCTCATAAAGTAAAAAAATTTCAATTATAATTTATTCAAGGTTTTCTACTATTTTAGGAATATATTTTTTAAAGTTAAAAAAACCTTTATTACAAAACTTCCATGATTTTTGATCTAACTTTCTATAAAGAAACTCAATATTTTTAAGCAAGTTTTGATTTATGTAATCTAAATTTTCTCCAACAGTTGGATAAAGGCAGTAACAACTTTCTAAGTTTTTAATTTCGTTTATATCAATAATCTCACAATTAATTGATTTTTCCTCTAACCTTTTCTTTTGCTCCTCAATTAAACTAAACTTAAAATTCACCACATTTTCACTGAGTTTAATATTTCTATTTTCATTTTTATTATCAATAAGAAGAATTTTTTTGAATTTTTGAATTGCAAAGTCAGTGATTTCAAATGCCAAGTTATTTTCAAAAACTAGTAAATTTTTCTCTTCAATATTTATTGGATTTTCAAAAGTTTTATGAAGAATAGTATAATTTTTATCATTTATTATTGGGGGTGCATTTTCGTTAAGTCTAATACTTTCAAATCTATTATTTGTAAATTTTTTAATATTCCATTCACTTGCAAGATAATGTTTCCCTTGAGTTTGAATACCTGCAACCCAACGCCAGCCCAAGGTATTTGATGCAGTATCACCATCGTATAAGTGTTGCATAAAAAATTCAGCACCAAGTTGCCAAGGTAAGTCTAGTGTAAATATCCAGATACTCGCAAACCACATTCTGGTATGATTATGCAAATAATTATAAGTCTTTAATTCATTTACCCATTCATTGAAGCATTCAATTTCAGTATTACCGTCAATGGCATTTAAGTAATTTTTATTATCTTTAAATTCTTCTTTAATTCTTTTCAAATCTATTAAGTAGTCATCCCAAACTCCTGATCTCAGTTCCAACCAACCTTTCCAATATGTCCGCCACAAAACTTCTTGAATAAATTTTTCATTTTTTGAAAAGGAAAATCTTTCCAGCGATTTACTAATCACTTCTTTTTCATTAATCACCCCATGTGTAATATATGGTGATAAGCAAGATGTATTAGATCGTTTATCAGGACCAAAATCAAAATTTCTTAATTTTGAATATTCTCCTAGATTATTTGTAATAAAATTATTTAAGTTCTCAATAGCCGAAGCTCTTGTAGTTTTAAATTCCATTTTTTTTATCTTAATTTTTTTTTATGAAAGTTAATAAATCTTTCTACATTTGATTTATTAAAAGTTTTATTTTCCTCAAAAGAAACTTTTTTCATTGAATAAGCATTACTTGAAGTTTGTCTTGATTGAATTGTAATATTTCCTTTATAAAGTTTGAGTTTTACTGATCCATTTACTTTATTTTTCTTCAAATCAATAATCCTTTGTAGTTTAAATCTTTCTTTTGAATACCAATAACCATTATAAACAAGCTCTGCATATCTTGGCATAACCTCATCTTTTTTATGCATTGTATCTTTATCTAGAGTTACAGATTCAATAGCTCTGTGAGCCACAAGCAATAATGTTCCTCCTGGAGTTTCGTAAACTCCTCTTGATTTTATTCCAATAAATCTATTCTCGACTAAATCCACTCTTCCTACTCCATTTTTCCCTGCTAATTGATTAAGTTTATCCAAAACATTTGCAGGAGATAATTTTTTTCCATTTAAACCTATAGGGTCACCATTTTTGTAATTAATAGTGATAAAGCTTGGTTTATTTGGAGCCTTTTCAGGAGAAGTTGTTCTTTGAAAAATAAATTCAGGTGCAGAATTTTTAGGATTTTCTAAAACTTTTCCCTCTGTTGAAGTATGAAATAAATTATCATCAACTGAGAAAGGTGGTGCACCTTTTTTATCCTTAGGGATTGGTATTCCATATTTTTTTGCATAATTAATTAGATCTGTTCTTGATTTTAATTTCCAAATCCTCCAAGGAGCAATTATTTCAATTTTAGGACCAAAGTAATGATATCCCAATTCAAATCTTACTTGATCATTTCCTTTTCCTGTCGAACCATGTGAGACAGCATAAGCATTAAATTTTTTAGCTACTCTAATTTGATCTTTTGCAATCAGTGGTCTTGCTATGGATGTACCTAATAAATAAACACCCTCATAGAGAGCATGACCTCTTATCATTGGGTAGACATAATCTTTAACAAAAATATTTTTTAGATCTTGGATAATAATTTTTTTTACACCTAATTTTTTTGCATTCTTTATTATTTTTTTTCTGTCCATTTCCTGCCCAACATCAGCAGTATAAGCAATTACCTCAGCATCATAATTTTCTTGAAGCCATTTAAGAATTATAGACGTATCCAAACCACCTGAATAGGCGAGTACAATCTTCTTTTGTTTTTTCATTTAAGTGCAGCTTTTTTTTGCAGCGTTATAAGCTTTGGTAAATCCCATTAATGAATAGTCATCTGTAGTTCTTGTGCCACTTTGTTTGTAGGCTGTTATCATTAATCTAGATGCCTTTTTCATTCTTTTAATTATTTTTTGTTCTGTTTTTCCACTAGAAATCCACGCAAATTTATTTTGTGGTAAATCAAATTCAAATTTAGATTTACCTGATGTAGCTAAAATTGCGTTTTGAGGATTAAAATCGTAACCAGATGTTATGCTCACTTCATCTGAAATTTTGTCTTCAGGTCTAAATGAAACAAACAATCTAGCTTCTCTATTACTTGCTTTAGGAGATTGTCTTACTGGAACTGAATAAGCAAAACAGATTTTTCCAGTTTCATTAAAAACTGCAACTGCATTCCAATCTTTGAATGTACCTAATTTTGTTAAATCTTCAGACTGAGCAAAGGTTATTGAAAATACAGATAATATTAGTGTTTTTACAAATAATTTTTTAACTATGGACATGGATTTGGATATTTTTTTTGTACATTATTTATTTCTTTTATTACGTCACTATCAAGATTCACTTTTACACTTTCTACGTTAGTTTTCAACTGCTCCATAGTTGTTGCTCCAATAATTACACTAGTCATAAAGTCTTGAACTTCACAGAATTTTATAGACATTTGACTCATATCCAGATCAAACTTTTGACTAATTTTGTAATATTCCTCAACAGCCTCTTCCATATTTGGTTTTCTATACCTTGTCCAAAAATCAAAATCTCTTTCCATCCTTGATCCTTTTGGAAATTGTTTATTTCTATATTTGCCTGTTAAATAACCACTGGCTAAAGGTGAATATGATAAACACCCTATATTTTCTCTGATAGATACCTCTGCTAAACCAACTTCATAAGACCTATTTAATAAACTGTATGGATTTTGAATTGACATCATTCTTGGTAAATCTTTATCTCGAGAAAGTTGAAGATAATTCATAACTCCCCATGGGGTTTCATTTGACAAACCAACATACCTAATTTTGCCTTCCTTAATAAATTTTTTCAAATTTTCCAAAACATCTTCAAATTTATTCCAGTCATTTTCTTTGTGTTGATAGCCCAATCTTCCAAAGTTATTTACGTTTCTTTCAGGCCAATGTAATTGATAAAGATCAATATAATCAGTTTTTAATCTCTTTAGACTTCCATGAAGAGCATCGTCTAAGTTTTTACCTGTAAAACTATTTTCCCCATTTCTCATATATTTTCTACTAGGACCACCCACTTTTGACGCGAGTATTACGTCTTTTCTTTTTTTTGTTTTTTCAAACCAATTTCCAATTATAGTCTCTGTATGACCATATGTTTCAGCTTTTGGTGGAACTGCATAAAGTTCAGCTGTATCCCAAAAATTTACTCCATTATTTAGCGAGTAATCCATTTGTTCAAATGCCTCATTTTGGGTATTTTGTTCACCCCAAGTCATTGTCCCAAGACAAATTGTACTTACATTTAGCTCAGTATTTCCTAGTTTTTTATAATTCATAATTTATGTAGTATTTGTTACATTTATTTTGACGACTTGAAAATCTTAAAAAAAAATCTTATATAAATAATATGGATTTCAATAAAGATAATATTTTAAATAAAGCAACAACAGCTAAGCAAACTGTTGTTATGGATGAAGGCTTAAGAGCCTACATGCTTAAAGTTTATAACTATATGGCAACTGGTGTCTTGCTTACTGGAATAATAGCACTTTTATCATTTAAAATGTCTGTTGTAACAGATCCAAACGGAGCAATAGTTGGCTTAACAGAATTTGGGAATGCAATTTATTTATCAGGTTTAAAATGGATTGTAATGTTAGCCCCATTAGGAATTGTGTTTTACATGAGTTTTGGAATTAATAAAATGAGTGCTTCAAAAGCTCAAACAACTTTTTGGGTATTTGCTGCATTAATGGGATTATCTCTTTCATCAATATTACTTGTTTACACAGGTTTAAGTGTAACAAGAGTATTCTTTATTTCTTCAGCAACATTTGGTGCAATGAGTATCTATGGTTACACAACAAAAAGAGATTTAACCAAGATGGGTTCTTTTTTAATGATGGGTTTAATAGGAATTATAATTGCATCAGTGGTGAATATATTCTTAAAATCATCAATGATGTATTTTGCAATATCAATAATCGGAGTTTTAGTATTTGTTGGCTTAACGGCATACGATACACAAAAAATTAAAAACATGTATGCTGCCTCTGATAGTGGTGAGTTAATGGGTAAAAAAGCTGTTATGGGAGCATTAACTTTATATTTAGACTTTATAAATTTATTTATAATGCTTTTAAGATTATTTGGTCAAAGAAGATAAAAATTAAATTTTTTTCCAATCAACTTTATTCAACAGTATCTTAAGATCATATGAATTTTTTAGTATCTTACCATTAGTATCTGTAATTAAATATTTAAGATTTTTATTTGAAGGCTTAAAGTTTTTACAAATTTTATATATAGCTTTTTCAGCTGCGTTTTTAAAAACACTAAAACTTACCTGCTTTCCCGAAATAGAAAGACCATAGTCTTTCCAATTGCCCGAGGAAACCATTTTTGCATAAAGATCTAAAATAATTTTTAATTCAGTTCTCTCAAAAAAAAGTTTTTTATCTTCATCTTTATTCGTATTATTTACTACTAATTTTAAATTTCTATTCATTCAATTTGTGTTTATTTATTAAACCTATTTGAAAAGCTGTAAAAATAAAGGTTATTGGCAACATTCCCCAAACTTTAAAGTTAACCCAAAATTCTTCTGATTGTGTTCTCCAAATTATTTCATTTAAAATTGCTAATCCAAAAAAGAAGTACGTCCATCTTTTATTTAAAATCTCCCATCCTTCATCACTTAAGGGCATAGATTTTCCAAGTAATTTTTTTAAAACTGGTTCATTTGTAAAGTATTTGCCAAACATTAATGCAAGACCAAACAAAATATTTATTATCGTTGGCTTCATGTAAATAAATATAGGATCATCAAAATAAATTGTTAAACCACCAAATAATGTAATCAATATTCCGCTTATTAATGGTACTTTTGGAATTGTTTTTTCAACAATCCACATAACTAAAACCGCAATTATTGTTGCAACTATAAGTGGAGGTATTGCAACAATTAAATTTTTATCATTGTTATAATAAAAATAAAAAAATATTACCAAAGGCCCTAAATCAGTAACAAATTTTAAAACAGATTTATTCACTGCTACATAATAGCAGAATAATAAAACATTCACATTTTTTTTATTGATTTTTAATTTTAAATATCCATATTTAGTTTGTGAGTATTCAAAAAGGAAAATTTTCTATCGGAGACGTTGTAAAACATAAGCACTTCGACTTTAGAGGTGTAATTTATGATGTTGATTTCGAATTTAATAATTCTGAGGAATGGTATCAATCCATACCAAAAAATGTAAGACCTAGAAAAGACCAACCATTCTATCATTTGTTAGCTGAAAATGACGAAATCACTTACGAAGCATACGTTTCTGAGCAAAATTTATTAGTAGATGACTCTGATGAACCAATTAAACACCCTCTAATCAACGAGATATTCTCAGGAAAAAAAGGCTCCGGTTACTTTAAGCCTTCTAATTAAGTTGATTTACATTATTTAAACACATTTCGTGCAAACCTTCGTCATAGATTATGTCTAGGATAAATTATATTTTGACCAAGGATGCTATAATCCCCATTTATTTTATCTCCCTCTGTGTTCTTGGTCAGAATAACCTACCAGAAAAATTTTCATAATTTAAATTTGTGTTATAGATAACAAAAATGTTTAATTATTTAAAACCAAACAACTTATTAAAAATAATAAATAAAACACAAAAGTTTGTATTTATTATTTTTTTAGTAATTATAAGCATTGGCCTTGTTGAGGCATTAATACTTTCTCCTGAAGACTATAAACAAAGCGATTCAGTTAGAATTATGTATGTCCATGTCCCAGCAGCTTGGATTTCTCTTGGAATTTTTTCTTTAATTGCTGTTTTGTCATTTGGTATTTTAGTTTTTAAAAATAAGAATCTTTCTTTAATAACAAAAAGCTTAGCACCATCTGGTTTTGTCTTTAATGTTATTGCTTTGGTTACAGGATCCATCTGGGGTAAACCTACTTGGGGAACCTGGTGGGCATGGGATGCAAGAATAACATCAATGTTATTACTTGCTTTTTTCTATTTGATGTTTCTTCTAAGTTGGAGGGTAACTGACAATGAGGAAAAAGCTGTAAAGATTAGTTCGTACATAGCAATAATAGGTTTAATAAATGTCCCTATAATCAAATTTTCTGTTGAATGGTGGTCAACATTGCACCAACCCTCCTCAGTAAATATTTTTACAGAGTCTTCTATTCATACATCCATGTTGTTACCTTTAGGTATAATGACTGCGGCATTTGCACTTTTTTCACTTTTGATATTTTTGATGAAATATAATACAGAACTGATAAAAATAAAAAATAAAGGATTAGATAGATTATGATCAACGAAGTTTTATACATGAATGGATACGGTCTCTATGTGTGGTCTTCTTTTGCATTTACTCTTTCTTGTTTCTGTGTTTTATATTTAGTAATCAAACTTCAATTAGTTAAAGAGCAAAAGAAATTTAAAGTTCGCTTTGAAAGTTTAGAGACTGATAAAATTGAAATAGCAAAAAAACAAGAAACATACAAAGAAATACTAGCTACTTCATCTGCATCTAAAATTTAATTTTTATTTTCATGTATGGTAAAAAAGTTAAACTAAGAGCCATCTTCATATTATCTATATTCTTTTCATCGGTCTTAATTGTATTTTTAATATTTAAATCACTTGAGGAAAACGTTGTTTATTTTAAATCACCTACTGAAATAAAAAATTTAACAGAGTTAACATCAAAAAAAATAAGAGTTGGGGGCATGGTTAAAGAAAAATCAATTAATGTAAATCAGTCAGAAGTTAACTTTGTAATCACTGACTTCAAAAATGAACTAATTGTAAATTATAGTGGTTCAGTTCCAAATTTATTTGAAGAAGGAAAAGGAGTTGTAGCTGAAGGTTTTTTAAAAGATCGTAATTTTTTAACTGCGGTTAAAATATTAGCAAAACATGATGAAAATTATATGCCACCCGAGGTGAAAGAGGCATTAAAAGAGAATAATTAATGCTAAATCAAATTGGAAATTATTCACTTTATATTGCATTAATCTCGTCTATTTTGATAATCATTCAGTCTCCAATATTATTAAATCGAAATAATATAAATTTTAGTGGAAGAATTTTTTCACTAATTTCTATTCAATCATTAATGATTATAATAAGTTTCATTGCTCTTATAATAGCTTTTATAGTCTCAGATTTTAGTAATGAGACAGTCTATAATAATTCTCATACTTCTAAACCCTTGTTCTATAAAATTTCAGGAACATGGGGAAACCATGAGGGAAGTTTACTTCTTTGGTTATTAGTATTATCAATTTTTTTATTAATTTTTACAATTACTTCGAAAAATCTTTCAAACAAATATAGAATTTTAACTTTATTTTTTCAGGAAATAATAATTTTAGGATTTTTGTTATTTATTCTTTTTACTTCAAATCCCTTTATCAGTTTATTTCCAATTCCAAACGAGGGAACCGGTTTAAATCCAATACTTCAAGACCCTGCATTAGCAATTCATCCACCAATATTATACTTAGGATATGTTGGAGCATCTATTATTTTTTCTTCTTCACTTGCAGCCTTAATATCAGGTTCTGTAAATAAAACTTGGGCCAAGCACATAAAGAATTGGGTTCTAGTTTCATGGATATTTTTATCTATTGGAATTTTATTAGGATCTATTTGGGCTTATTATGAATTAGGATGGGGAGGTTTTTGGTTTTGGGATCCAGTTGAAAATGTATCCCTTATGCCATGGTTTTGTTTAACAGCTTTATTTCATACTGTTTTAATTTTAGAAAAAAGAGAAATGTTTCAGTCTTGGGCAGTAATATTATCAATTACAACTTTTTCATTAAGTATGAGTGGAACATTTCTCGTTAGATCTGGTATTTTAAATTCAATACATACTTTTGCAAATGATCCATCAAGAGGAGTTTTTATTCTTTGTTTTTTATTTATATTAATTACGTTGTCTGTTTTTATTTATTTTTTTTATCAAAACAAAATCAAAAACAACTTCTCAAAAACTTATATTGTTAGTAAAGAAGCAGCAGTTCTTGTCAATAACTTGTTCATGATGTTTTTTTTATCAGTTGTCTTAATTGGTACAGTTTATCCAATATTTCTAGAAGTATTAAATAATGATAAAATTTCAGTTGGCCCCCCTTTTTATCATAAATTAATTGTACCTTTTATGATCCCTTTTTTAATTTTTATGGCAATTGGACCAAATCTTAATTGGATTAAAGATAAAATAAATAAAATTAATCTACAGCAACTTTTATTTTTCATTTTATCAATAATTGTTTCTTTTATTTTTTTAAAAAGAGTTGGAATTTCCTATTTACTTTCACTCCCACTTTTTATAGCAAGCTTTTTTCTTTTCTTTATTACTATTAAAGATTTTTCAGTAAAAAAAACAAATTTATCACAAAAAATTTCTCATTTTGGTTTTAGTTTGTTTATTTTAAGTGTTTTAATTAATGGTGTTCTTGCTAAAGAATATTCATCTAATATGAAAGTTGGCGATGAAAGAAAATTTTTAAATAAAACAATCAAATTTGAAAGTCTAAAAATTAATGAAAATAAAAATTATCAATCTTTAGAAGCAAACTTTAAAATTACAGATAAAAATAATTCGATTAATTTAAAACCTGAAGTTAGAGTTTATGATCAGCCACAGACAATAACCAGTGAAGCTGATATTAAATCAACACTATATTCAGACAATTTTTTAGTGTTTAATATATTAAAAAATGATGGATTTTATAATGTTAGATATCAAATAAAACCATTTATGATATGGATTTGGATATCAATAATATTAATTTCCTTTGGAGGAATATTAAGCATTGTAAAAAAAAATGGTTAAAAATATTAAGCTTATCTCAGTAGTTTTTTTAGTTATTGTAAGTTTTTTTATTCTTCTTAAAGGCTTGAATAAAACAAATAATTATTCCCCTAATTTAAACTCAAGTAAAATTGATTTTAACTTTAAGGCAAAGTTTCTTTACTCTGATGAAGAAACTACATTATATGAATTGATAAATGATAAAGATTTTTCAATAATTAATATTTGGGCTTCATGGTGTCTACCTTGTAGGGATGAGCATTCTTTTCTATTAAACCTCAAATCATTGGATAAATTAAATATAATAGGAATTAATTATAAAGATAATGAGATTAATGCAAAAAAATTTATTAAAGAACTGGGCAACCCTTATTCTAAAATTGTAGTTGACCCTTCTGGAGTTAATTCAATTGAGCTTGGAGCATATGGTGTACCCGAAACAATTCTTATAAATAACAATTCTAAAACTATTTTAAAAAAATATATAGGTCCACTAGATGATGAGAAATTTGCTGAACTTAAATTGATAATTAAAAATGAAAATTAAAATTTTGATATTTATAATAATTTGGTTAGTTAGCTTCTTTAATTTTTCTTATGCAGATAATTCTGAAAAGGTCGATCAGATTTCCAAAAATTTGAGATGTCTAATTTGTCAAGGTCAATCAGTTTACGATTCTCAATCGGATTTTGCTTTAAGTATGAAAATTTTAATACAAAATAAAATCGATGAAGGTAAAAATGATGAGCAGATTTATGATTTTCTTAAGAGCAAATATGGAGAGTGGATAGTGTATGATCCAGAAATTAACAAAAACACAGTTTTGCTTTGGGTATTACCTTTGATTTTGTTCATTTTTGGCGGTATTTTAATTCTTAGAAAAGTATCTATAAAGTAGATACAAATTTTTTTATGCAAACCATATTAAAAATATTTTTAATTTATTTTTTGCTGGGATTTAACTTATTAAAAGCAGATGGACATAGCTCTAATGAAAATTGGAGTTTCTATACTGGAACTTTTGATTTTAGCGATGAGGGAAAAAAGTCAACTTTATTTGGTATACAGCATATTAACACTGGGAAAAATAAAGAAAGTTTTTTAGGAATTCTTCAACCAGTAACAGGCCTAATGGTGACGGCTGATAACGCAGCATATGTATATACAGGCTTTCAAATTTATAATGAGGGTCCTTTGAGATTTACACCAAGTTTTACGCCTGGGCTATATTCGGAAGGTGATGGTAAGGACTTAGGTCATGTTATAGAGTTTAAAACAGAGATACAAATTTCGTATGAATTTTCATCAAATAGCGAAATAGCTGTGTCTTATAATCATATATCTAATGCGAGCCTTGGAGATAAAAATCCTGGGGCAAATAGTTATATGTTTAATTATATAAAAAAATTTTAATTTAATAATATGAATTTAAAAAATTGTCACAATTACGGTGATTTTAGAAAATTGGCAAAAAAAAAATTACCTTCTCCAATTTTTCATTACATAGATGGTGCAGCAGATGATGAGATAACTTATGCTAGAAACACTAGCGCTTTTGACGATGTTGATTTAGTTCCAAATGTTTTAAGGGGAGTTGAAAATGTTGATCTCTCAACAACAATTTTTGGAAAAAAATTGGATTTACCATTTTATTTATCACCTACTGCATTACAAAGACTTTTTCATTATGATGGAGAAAGAGCAGTTGGAAAAGCAGCTAAAAAATTTAATACTATGTTTGGTGTTTCAGCTTTGGCTACTGTTAGTGTAGAAGAAATTTCTTCTATGATTGACACACCTAAGATGTTCCAATTTTATTTTCACAAAGATAGAGGCCTTAACGACTCTTGTTTGGAGCGTGCGAAAGCAGCAAAATTTGATGTAATGGCTTTAACAGTAGATACTATTACGGGTGGAAACCGAGAGAGAGATTTAAGAACTGGTTTTACATCTCCACCAAAACTAACTTTATCAAGTTTATTTAGTTTTGCTACTAAGCCAATGTGGGGAATAAACTATCTAACAAAAGGTAAATTTGAATTACCTCATCTTCAAGATTTTGTTAAAGAAGGTACAAGTACTAACTCTTCGATTGGAAAGTATTTTTCTACCATGCTAGATCAATCTATGAATTGGAAAGATGCTGAAAATCTTTGTTCCAAATGGGGAGGTCATTTTGCACTTAAAGGCATTATGAGTGTTGAGGATGCTAAAAGAGCAGTAGATATTGGATGTACAGGTATAATGGTTTCTAATCATGGAGGAAGACAACTCGACGGTTCTAGGTCACCATTTGATCAATTAGCAGAAATTGTTGATGCAGTTGGAGACAAACTTGATGTCATATGTGAAGGAGGAATACATAGAGGAACTCATATGCTTAAAGCATTATCTATGGGTGCTAAAGCTTGTTCAGGTGGAAGACTTTATCTTTATGCTTTAGCTGCTGCAGGTCAAGCAGGTGTAGAGAGAGCACTAAATCAATATAAAACTGAATTGCAACGTGATATGAAATTAATGGGTTGTACAAAAATTAGTGATCTAAATAGAGGTAATTTAAGATTTAGAGGACAATGAGTTTAAAAAATTGCTATAACTTTGATGACTTTAGAAAGTTAGCAAAAAAAAAACTTCCAGCACCTATATTCCATTACATAGATGGAGGAGCTGATGATGAAGTTACAATGAGTCGAAATACAGATTCATTTAATGACTGTGATCTAATTCCAAATATTTTAAATAGTGTTGGTGAACCTGACTTAAAAACAGAGGTCTTTGGAACAAAGATGGATATGCCAATTTTTTTATCACCTACGGCTATGCAAAGTTTATATCACCCAGATGGAGATAAAGCTTCTGCTCGCGCCGCAGAAAAATTTGGTACGATATATAGTATGTCTACTATGGCTTCTTTTTCGATTGAAGAAATTGCAAATCTTTCAAGTGGGCCAAAAATTTTCCAATTATATATTCATAAGGATCAATCAATAACTAATGACTTAATTGATAGATGTAAAAGAGCAAATTTTAATGGAATGTGTATTACAGTTGATACTATTGTTGCTGGAAATAGAGAGAGAGATCATAGAACAGGTTTTACAACACCACCAAAATTTACTTTAGATAGTTTAATGAGTTTTGCTATGAGACCTCAGTGGGTCTTTAACTATTTTACGCATAAGAAATTTGAATTAGCAAATCTTAAAGATAAAGTTGATAAAGGTACAAATATTGCCCAATCCGTAATGGGATATATAAATGAGCAATATGATCCTGCCATGAATTGGAAAGACGCAGAGTATTGTATAAAAAAATGGGACGGCCCAATTGCACTTAAAGGAGTTATGTCAGTTGATGATGCTAAAAAAGCAATAGACATAGGATGTACTGCAATAATGATATCGAACCATGGAGGAAGGCAGCTTGATGGGTCTAGATCTCCTTTTGATCAAGTGAAAGCTATTAGAGATGCTGTAGGAGATAAATTAGAGGTAATTTTAGATGGCGGAGTGAGAAGAGGAACACATGTTCTAAAAGCATTAGCAGCAGGTGCGACAGCTTGTAGTTTTGGAAAAGCATTTTTGTTTAGTCTTGGAGCTGGCGGACAACAAGGAGTAGAAAGATTACTGCAAAATATGCATGATGAAATAAGAAGAAATATGATATTGATGGGATGCAAAAGTATAAAAGATCTAGATGAGTCCAAAATTATTTATAGAAGATAAAAAATTTTAATTAATAGACATAGTTAACCTTTTCAGTTAGTTTTCTCAATTTAAAAAATAAAATTATGATACTGGCAAAAAATTTAGAAAACTTAGGAACAGAGTCTGCTTTTAGTGTACTAGCTGAAGCTAAAGCATTAGAAGCAAAGGGTCATCCAATGATACATTTGGGATTAGGTCAACCAGATTTTAAAACACCAAAACATGTAGTTGAAGCTGCGAAAAAAGCTTTGGATGATGGTCATCATGGATATGTAATGTCGAATGGAATTCCAGAGTGCAGAGAAGCTGTAACAAGATGGATTAAAAAACGATATAATACAGATATTGATGCTGAAAGAATTTTAATTATGCCAGGTGGAAAGCCAACAATGAGTTATGCAATTCAATGTTTTGGTGAACCAGGGGCAGAAATAATTCATCCTACACCTGCTTTCCCAATTTATGAATCAATGATAAATTATACGGGGTCAACACCAGTACCATACGATCTTACTGAAGATAAAGATCTTAAATTTGATCCAGATAAAATATTATCTTTGATTACTGATAAAACTAGATTGTTAATTTTAATTAACCCAAATAACCCAACAGGAAGTTTTGTTGAAAAACCAGTCATAGATTATTTTGCTAAAGAGTTAGAAAAACATCCGCATGTTACAATCTTAAGTGATGAAATATATAGTAGACAAATTTTTGACTACAAAGAAATGCCATCGTTTTTTCATTATGAAAATTTAAGAGACAGATTAATTGTATTAGAAGGTTGGAGTAAAGCATATTCAATGACTGGATGGAGATTAGGTTGGAGTTTTTGGCCAAAAGAACTAGTTGAACATGTGAATAAATTATTAATTAACAGTGTATCTTGTGTAAATGCAGCAGCTCAATTTGCTGGCATAGCTGCATTGGATGGACCAGATGATTCAATTAAAGATATGCTAGATAAGTTTACTTTAAGAAGAAATTTAATTCATAAAGGTTTAAATGATCTACCAGGAATAGAATGCAGTCTCCCAGGTGGAGCTTTTTATGCATTTCCAAATGTAAAAGGTACTGGAATGACAGGTGCAGAATTTTGTAAAAAGGCAATGCATGAAGCAGGTGTAGCAATTGTGCCCGGAACAGCATTTGGTCAAACTTGCCAAGATTATGTTAGGTTTAGTTTTGCCGCATCTAGAGATAATATACAACAGGCTTTAGAAAATATAGGCAAAATGCTTTCTAAATAGGCTGTATTTTTAATCGAAATTTCTATAATATTTAATTATGAATGAGATTGTTCAGACTGAATTAAAAAAAATTTTTGACGGTAGATTTTCTACATCAGAGTCTACTCGCTCAAACTACGCTAGAGGTGAAGATACATACGACCCAGTTCTATCAAAGGCTGTAGTATTTCCAGAGACAAATGAAGAAGTTTCTCAGTTATTAAAACTATGTAATGAACACAAAATACCAGTTGTTCCTTTTGGTACTGGAACTTCTTTAGAAGGCCATGTTGTTGGAAATCAAAACGGAATAACAATTTCTTTAGAAAAAATGAATAAGGTTTTAAGTGTAAATGCTGAAGACTTTGATTGTAGGGTTCAAGCAAATGTAACAAGAAAACAATTAAATGAATATTTGAGAGAAGATGGAGTATTTTTTCCAATTGATCCAGGCGCAGATGCTGCTCTTGGAGGAATGGCAGCTACATCAGCTTCAGGAACAATGGCTGTGAAATATGGAACTATGAGAACTGTAATTTCAGGTCTGACAGTTGTTCTTCCAAATGGAGATATTATTAAAACAGGAGCTAGAACAAAAAAAACTTCTGCTGGATATAATCTCACAAATTTATTTATAGGTTCAGAGGGAACGCTTGGAATAATTACTGAAGTACAATTAAGATTATCACCAATACCTGAAAGTATAATGAGTGCAGTATGTTATTTTCCAGATTTAGACTCTGCAGTTAAAGCATCGCAAGAAGTTATTCAGTATGGTGTTCCAATTGCGAGAATTGAAATGCTAAATAAAGATCAAATGGAAATTAGTATTAAATATTCTAAATTAGAAAATATAAAAGCATCACCTACTCTATTTTTTGAATTTCATGGTAGTGAAGCATCAAATAATGAAAATATTGGAATTGTAGAAGAAATTTCAAAAAGTAATGGTGGAAGCGATTTTCAATGGGCATCATCTCCTGAGGAGCAAAAAAAATTATGGAAAGCACGACATGACGTTTATTACTCTGTAAAAGCTTTAGGAAATGATATGAAAGTTTATTCTACAGATGTTTGTGTACCAATTTCAAGATTAGTTGAGTGCATTTCATGGGCAGAAAAAGAAGTTCAAAAGTTAGGCCTAACTGCTCCAATGGTAGGTCACGTTGGTGATGGAAACTTCCATTCTATAGTTCTTTACGATCCAGATGATGAGGATAAACAAAAAAGAATAAGACAGTATAGTGATGATTTAATCAATAAAGCACTTGAACTTGAAGGGACTATAACTGGAGAACATGGCATAGGGCTTCAAAAAAAACATTACTTACTTAGAGAACATCCGGATAATGTGCCAGTTATGAAATCTATTAAACGATCAATAGATGTAAATAATATAATGAATCCTGGTAAAATTTTCGATTTAAATTAATCTAATTTAATGAAAAGAATATTGGTTACTAGAAGATTGTTAAGATCTTGCGAGGATAAAGCAAAAGAAATCTTTGATGTAAATTTAAATCTCAATGACGAACTATATTCACAAAAAAAATTAATTGAATTGAGTCAAGGATGTGATGGAATACTATCAGCTTTAACAGACAAGCTTGATGCTGAGACCATCAATCAATTACCAGACTCAGTAAAAATACTTTCTAATTTTGCAGTTGGATTTGGAAATATTGATTTAGAGGCTGCAAAAAAAAGGGGAATAGCTGTAACTAATACTCCAGATGTTTTAACTGATGCAACAGCAGAAATAGGAGTTCTGTTAATTCTTGGTGCTTGCAGAAGAGCTTCTGAGGGAATTGAAAGAGCTAGAGAAGGTGGATGGGTTTGGTCAGCAGATTTATTAATTGGAAAACAATTAACTGGAACTAGATTGGGAATATTAGGAATGGGAAGAATCGGACAAAAGATTGCAAAAGTTGCTAAATCGTTAGGTATGGTTATTCATTATCACAATAGATCAAAGCTAACTGAGGATAAGGAGCAGGGAGCAGTTTATCATGACAACCTAAAAGATTTGTTATCAGTTTCAGATGTATTATCTGTTTGCTGTCCAGCATCGAAAGAGACAATTAACATGATAAACAAAGATACAATAGAATATTTGCCCAAAGGAGCAATTGTAACTAATGTTGCAAGGGGCGATATAATAGAGGATGAGGCAATGGTTGATGCTCTTGATAGAAGAAAAGTTTATGCAGTTGGATTAGATGTCTACAAAAATGAGCCAAATTTAAACAAAGGTTATTATAGGCATAAAAGCGCGTTTATTCTTCCACATTTAGGTAGTGCAACCAAGGAAACTAGAACAGCAATGGCTAATTTAGCAATAGACAACCTTGATGAATTTTTTAAGACAGGAAATTGCAAAAATAAAGTCAATTAACAATCACAAGTTGTATTTAACCTATTTGTCCTAATTTTTAAAATGACTCTAAGTTACATTTATGTTTAATTATCATTAGTTAATTAACTAAAGAGGAGAAATAAATGATTAAAGACAAAAAACTAATGAAGGTAAAAAAAACGCCTTCAAGACGTAAGTTCTTTAAAGCTGCTGCTGCAACAGGTGTTGCCGCTGTAGCTGCATCATCTTTGTCTGCTCCAGCTGTTGCCAAAGACAGAATTGAAGTTTCAATGGTAGCAACTTGGGGAAGAGATTTCCCAGGTCTAGGTACTGGTGCACAAAGATTTGCGCAAAGAATTGGTGATGTAAGTGATGGAAGAATTCAAGTTACTTACTATGCTGCTAACGAAAGAGTTAAGGCATTTGACTCATTTGATGAAGTTGCTTCAGGTAACTCCCAAATGTATCATGCTGCAGACTATTACTGGGTGAAAAAAGATCCTGCTTGGGGTTACTTCACTGCAGTACCTTTCGGTTTCACTTACACAGAAATGAATGCTTGGATCAGATTTGCTGGTGGTCAACAATTATGGGATGAATTAGCAGATAAATTTGGTCTAAAAAATTTCATGTGTGGTGAT
The DNA here is from genome assembly GCA_902583075.1 of uncultured Pelagibacteraceae bacterium. Classification (GTDB taxonomy): domain Bacteria; phylum Pseudomonadota; class Alphaproteobacteria; order Pelagibacterales; family Pelagibacteraceae; genus Pelagibacter. The sequence goes on from CACHUN010000002.1 coordinate 264,925, forward strand.
ACAGGAGTTCAAATGGGTGGATGGTTTAACAAGAAAATCAGAAGTCCAAATGACTTTAAAGGTTTAAAAATGCGTATGCCTGGATTAGGTGGTCAAGTTATTGGTAAACTTGGAGGATCTCCAGTTTCACTTCCTGGTGGACAAATTTATGAAAACTTAGTGTCTGGTGCAATTGATGCAACAGAATGGGTTGGTCCATGGAATGATGAAGCAATGAAATTCCAAGAAGCAGCTAAATACTACTACTATCCTGGAATGCACGAACCTGGTTCAATGTTAGCTTGTGGATGTAATAAATCTTGGTTTACGAGTTTATCAAAATCAGATCAGTTGTTAATCGAAGCTTGTGCATCTACTGAAAACGACGTTATGATGTCAGAGTACAATGCTAAAAACGGAGCAGCATTAGCTAGATTAATAAACGACCATGGTGTTAAACTAGAGAAGTTTAGTGATAAAGTTTACGATGGTTTTGGAAAAGCAGCAGAGGAAGTTTTTGAGGAAACTAGAGCAAGTAGTGGTCTCGCTGAGAGAATCCACACAAGTTTCTTAAAAGCTAGAAAAGAAATTGGTGCTTGGACAAACCTATCAGACTCACCTTACATTCAGCAAAGAAACAGAGTGCTAGGAATGTAATTACGTCTTTTATGTAATTAAAAGGGCCCTTAATTGGGCCCTTTTTTTTAGTTTCAATAAAAGTAAATTTTTAGTATTAAAAAAAAACCTATGGATTCCGAAAGTAAGATTACAGCACGTTATTTAAGAATTTTAAGCTACTCTGTATTAGCTTTTACTCTAGCATTTTTAATAAATAATGTTCTTACAGTTTGGGTCGACTGGCCAGGAGTAAAAAAAATTTTTTCTCATTACGAATTATTTGGTTTTAAACAAAAAGCTCTTCAAGGATCAGAATTAAACTATGGTTATTTGCAAATTGGAATTTATTTGATTTGTATTGCTGGAGTTATTTTATACGTTTTTAAAACATATTCTCAGACATTGGAACATGATTCAGAAATATTATCAAAATTTTCTGCATATTTAGTTAGATCATCTTTTTGGGCTGTATTTCTAGTTGGTGTTGCTGATTTTATAATTTCATTCATGGTTGTGGAAAGACTATGGGAAGCTATTTTTAGCCCTGAGGTTAAAGCTTTTATGGTTAAAGCTCCTGAAAGAATTACATTTATACATTTTCCAATTATTTTAGGATCTTTCATAATTGGATATTTTACAAAATCAGTCGGATTTATTTGGCTTGCAGTTCTAGTCGTTCTAAGTGAATTTGTAATAGTATTATCAAGATTTATATTTTCTTATGAGCAAGCTTTTCAGGGAGACCTTGTGAGATTTTGGTATGCAGCGCTATATCTATTTGCAAGTGCATATGCTCTAATACACGAAGGTCACGTAAGAGTAGATGTCCTTTATTCTTCTTTTAGTGAGAGAAAAAAAGCATGGACTAATTCGATAGGTTCAGCACTTCTTGGAGTACCACTTTGTTTAATAGTTATTTTTTATGGTTTAAACGGTAAGGCAAGCATTATTAATGGACCAGTGGTTGCTTTTGAAGTAACTCAACAAGGTTCTAATGGACTGTATCTACTTTATTTAATGGCAGTTTATTTAGCAGTTTTTGCAGTTACGATGTTATTACAATTCACAAGTTATTTTATGAGTAGTAGTCACAAACTCCTTCAAGACGAGGAAGAAATGAATATTTCTAATGTAAATAAAGAAAATGACGTAAGTATTGAAAATATAGAGAGCAGCAAATAATGGAATTATTTTTTTTAGCTATATTAGTTTTAATTATGATTGCAGCTCTAGCTTCAGGATATCCAGTTGCCTTTGCTCTTCCTGGTTCAGCTATCATATCTATCGGTTTAGCAGCTTTTTTTGGGTATATTTTTGCTGGTGATGTTGATGCTTACTTCGCTGTCGATGGTCCAACCGAATGGCTTGTTGCCGGTATCACAAATTTTAGAAGTAATTACTGGGACGTCGAGACCGACACTTTGATTGCAATTCCCTTATTTATTTTTATGGGAATTATGCTTCAAAAATCAAAAATTGCTGAGGATTTATTAATAACTATGGGTCAATTATTTGGCCCGATACCCGGTGGTTTAGGTATTTCGGTTATATTTGTTGGTGCATTATTAGCTGCAACAACAGGTATTGTCGGAGCAACGGTCATTGCAATGGGATTAATTTCATTACCCACAATGTTAAACAACAATTATGACAGAAAACTTGCAAGTGGAATTGTTTGCTCTTCTGGAACTCTTGGACAGATTATTCCGCCATCGATTGTATTGATTATTATAGCAGACCAATTAGCGAGCGCATCAGATGTTGCCAATAACATGAGGCAGAACGATTATAAAGCTTTAACAGGCGAATTTAACATGCCAGGTGAATTTAGAGTAGGTTCATCTAGTGCCGGTGACATGTTCCTTGGAGCACTTTTACCAGGATTAGTTCTTGTAGCTTTATATATGATCTATGTATTTTTCTATGCAAGAATAAAAAAAGGAGTTGCCCCACCTGTTCCATTTAAAGGAAAATTTGATTTCAAATTTTGGATGAGAGTAATTGTTATAATTATTCCTCCACTTGCATTAATTTTTGCTGTTTTAGGATCGATTCTTATGGGTATTGCAACTGTGAACCAAGCAGGTTCTATTGGAGCAATTGGAGCAACATTAATGGCCGGTTACCGCCTATTTCAAGGTAAGAAAAGTGCCTTCTATCCACTTATAATGATAATTGGATCATTAATACCCATTACTTTTTTTGCATCAAATTATGAACTTAACATAAAAAATATAGAAGAAAGAGATTTAGGAGCAATTTATATAACTGGTATTTTTGTAATCACTTTGGTTTATGGAATAGCATGGAGTTTTTGGAGAACATATAAAACTGAAAATGTTCTTAAAGAAGTAGTAACTGAAACGTGCGTTACAACTTCGATGGTATTTATTATTCTATTAGGTGCTGCAATGCTTACATCAGGATTTAGAGCATTTGGTGGTGAGGAATTAGTAAGAGACTTCCTTCAAGATTTACCTGGCGGCTTTTGGACTCAGTTTGTAGTTGTCATGATTGTAATATTCTTACTTGGCTTCTTTTTAGATTTTATTGAAATCGCTGTTGTGGTTGTTCCAATAATTGCACCTATATTATTAGCTGAGACTGGAGCAAACGTTACAGCGGTCTGGTTAGGTGTTATGATTGGTGTTAATTTACAAACCTCCTTTTTAACTCCCCCCTTTGGTTTTGCCTTATTTTATTTAAAAGGTGTTGCTCCAAAAGTTGTACAAACATTAGATATTTGGAAAGGTGTTGTTCCATTTATAATTTTACAACTCATTGGCCTAGCAATTGTAGGTTCCTATCCAAGTCTGGTAAATTATCTTCCAAATAGAGTTTATCTGACTTCAAATGTTGCTCCACCTCCTATGAATCCAAAACTTCAGTATTGTTTGCAAGAATATAAATTTGCAAAATATACAAACAACGCAGATGAAATAAAGAATAGCATAGATGATTTTGATTCAATAATACTTGCAAATTTACCAGCCGATAAGTTAAGTTATTTCCAACGTCATGTTGATAATTCAAATTATACATTTGAATTAGTTGATGATGTAAAAAGTGCCGAAGCTATTTACAATGATTATGCTGTTGACTATCGAGATTTGCATTTCAAAACAAGAAAAAAACAAAAGAAAATTTTTAAACTCAATAAAAAAATAGATAAATTTAAAGCTGAAATTAGAAATTTAGATGATGATGAGGTTTCAGAAAAAAATAAAATTGAACAAAGAATTGAGAACACAAAACTTGAAATTGACGAAATAGCAAACACGATTTCTAAAGATTGGAAATCTAAAAATGATGAATTTAACAAGATTAATAAAGCAAAAAACTTAGCAGTAAAAAAATATCGTAAAACTGCAGACAATGCATACGATGATTTAATGTTGATAAAATTATTTATTTTAGATGCTGAAAAATTTGAAGAATTAAATGAAGATATTAAAATTCTTAAATCTAAAATTGATAATAGAGGCTATTTAGATGCCATTGATCATATTGATAACATGTTTGATAAAGTAGGAGAGATTTCCGGATCAGACGAATTTGCAGATAAATTAGATTATTTAATAACAATAATGGATGAAGATGAAAAAGATCCAGAGCAAATTCAAAAAATAGCTAGTGATACTTATGCACATTTTGATCAAGAAGTAAGTTGGAGAAATGAATTTGACAAAAAATATATGGATAGAATAAATAATCACTTAACTGTATTAAGTGAAACTATTGGATTGAGGTTACAACAAAAACTTACAAAAGAGCAAGCAATTTATGTTTCAAAATGTAATTCAGTACACAGAGATATTTCTCTCAATTTTTGATTAACTTGTAATCTGTTCAATTATATTTGTCCTTTGATATAAACTAAGTCTTTCTGCTTTGTCTTTTAATTTGTTATACTCAGTTTTTAATGTAAGGGTTTTCACATTAATTTTATTTCCAATTTCAATTATTGATCCAATAATTGGATCTATTTCTAAAGGACGTTTTGCATGTAAGTCTTGCGTTGTCGAGGGTTTGTGACCAATAATAGAGACAGCAGCTTTAATTCTTTGATCGATTGAGACGTTGAATTTTACACCTATTTTCTCTCCTACTAACTGACATTCCTCCATCAATTTTCTTACGGTGTTTAATAATTCTGGGTCATTACCAATTTCATCCAAAGTCTTATCATATAATGCGCTTACTATATTAAATGAGCAATTACCCCATAGCTTTATCCATATTTCATCTCTTAGATTACTTTTTTGTGGAGCTTTTAAGCCTCCTGCAATTAATAAGTCTGCAATAATTTTAAGTCTTTCTGATTTTGACCCATCTGGTTCGCCTAATGTAAATCTTTCACCACCATTGTGTTTAATAACACCAGGTTCAGTAATTTCAGCTGCTGGATAAACCACACATCCAAGAGCTCTTGAAGGCTTCAAAGAATTCCAAATTTTACCATCAGGATCAACACTATCTATATGTTTCTCATCTAAGTTTGTCCCTGTGTTAGCTTTATGAAAATACCACCAAGGTAAGCCATTCACAGCAGATATTATAGTTGTGTTTTTTCCAATTAAGCTTTGAAGAGAATCAACTATATTAGAAATTGCATGAGCTTTTACTGAAATAAAAATATAATCTTGAATTCCAAATTCTTTGGGATTATCTGTTACTTTTAATTTAAAGTTTTCTGTTTTATCTTTTTTAATTAATGTTAAACCATTTTCCTCAATAGCTTTTTTGTGTGGACCTCTGGCTATAAGTGATAAATCAATATTTGTTTTACTCAAACATGCAGCTAAATATCCCCCAATTGATCCTGCACCAAATATACAAACTTTTGTCATTAATTATTTAAACCAAATTTTTTTGCCAAAACACTTCTTTGTAATTTTCCTGTTGCTCCTTTTGGAATTTCTTCAACAAAAAAAATTTTTTTTGGTATTTTAAACTTAACAAGTTTTTCTTGAGCATATTCTAAAACATCATTTTCTGAACATGTCTCACCACTTTTTATTATAATTGCACTAGCAATATTTTCTCCAAGCATTTTATCTTCATACCCAAAACAAACTGCTTGATCTATTAATGGATGGTCCATTAATACATTATCAACTTCTAATGGAGATATTTTTTCTCCACCTTTATTAATTATTTCTTTCAATCTTCCTGAAATCTTTAAATAACCCTCATTATCGAAATAACCTTGATCGCCAGTTCTAAACCAACCATTGGTAAAACTTGTTTTATTTGCTTCTTCATTATTATCGTATCCAAGAGTTACATTTTCACCTTTTATGCACACTTCTCCTTCATCACCTTGTTTTAGTACTTCCCCATTTTCATTCATAATACACACTTCCGGACCTGCTGGAAGGCCTACAAATCCTGCTTTTTGTTGCTTGGGTGGCAATGGATTAGAAGTCATCTGATGAGTAGCTTCTGTCATACCGTATGCTTCAATTACTGGACAACTAAAAACATCATTTAAATCTTTGAATACCACTGGTGGTAAAGATGCAGATGATGACCTAATTAATCTTAGTTCTAGCCCCTTAGCAATTTCTAAATTTTTATGTGCTCTTAATAAAATTGCTTGATGCATTGTTGGTACACCTGAATACCAAGTAATTTTTTCTGATTTAGCTATATCTAAAAACTTCATAGCATTAAAACCATTTGATGCACATACAGATGACCCAGCTTTCATTGATGAAGCTAAAATAGCTATAAGACCATGTATATGAAAAAGTGGCATAATATTTAGACAATGGTCATTTTCAGAAAGATTTAAACTTTTAGAAATATTTTCTGCAGAAGAAAAAATATTTTTATTTGTTAAAGGAACAATTTTTGGTCTTGATGTAGTACCAGATGTGTGTAGCACTAATGCCTCATCACTTTCATCAGGTAAAGAATATTCACTTTCTTTTTCATAAATATTAAATATTCCTGAAGGGCCATCCTTTTCTGGATCAATCTCACATAATTCTATTTTTAATTTTTTTGCTACAGCAACAACTGGATTTTCAGAATTTTTCTCAACCAAAACAATTTTTGGATTTAAATCTTTTAAATAAAATTCATACTCCTCAGATTTATATGATGGATTTAAAGGTGCAGCAGACATATAGCTTGAAATAGCTAAAAAACTTGAAGCCATATACGGGCCATTTGGTAAAACTATCGCTGCTCTATCTTTGTTTGATAATCCATTTCCAGCCAGCTGTTTAGAAATTTTATCTATAAATAATTTTAAATCTTTGTAACTTAGTTTCGAACTGATTTCAGAGGTTAGAGCAATATTTTCATCATTCACATTTTCAAAAATATTTCTAACAATTTTTTTTGACATTATTTAGTACCCTTTTGCATAACCATCTTTTCTAGGATCAGATCCTCCTAAGAGATCTCCTTCTGTACGATTTATTTTAATAGCTTGACCTCCACCATGAGTGCCATCAATATACTCAACATTATGACCGATTTCTTTCAATTCGTTAAAAATTTGATTATCAACTGATTTTTCAAGCTTATAAATATTGTTAAAATGAAAGGCTCTTGGAAAACTTAAAGCCTCTTGAGGACCCATGCCGTAATCAATCATATTATTTAAAACATGCACCTGTCCTACTGGTTGATATTGCCCTCCCATAACTCCATAGCTCAAATTTGTGTTGTTATCTTTGTCAATGACCATACCTGGAATAATAGTGTGTAATGGTCTTTTTAAGCCCTCAATACAGTTTGGATGTCCATGCTCTACTCTGAAATTCGTACCCCTGTTATGTAAAAGTATTCCACTTTTGTTTGTTGTGATACCTGATCCAAATACATAACAAACCGAATTAATGATGGACACACTATTTAAGTCTTTGTCTACAACTGTTAGATAAATTGTTTCCGGGTGAGCTGGAATATTTAAATCTCCAACATCACTGCATGAATTGAGATTAATTTTATTAAAAATATCCTCAATATTATTATCACTTAAAATTTTATCTAAATTAAAATCTACAAAATTTGGGTCGCCTAAACTTGTTTCTTTAACTTTATAAGCTTGTTTTGTAACTTCGGCTTCAAGATGAAATCTTTCTGTACTGTTGAATTTATAGTTTTGAATA